>CAZPIC010000026.1:0-32974 GCA_964586835.1 uncultured Oscillospiraceae bacterium | reverse complement strand
GCGACGACCTGTTATGCCATCTAAAAATTGCAAAGTTTATTTGTCGGATCAATAGCAACGAGGACGGCCAGAGCGCTCCGTGCCGGACGTCAGGGAAGGGCATAAGAAGATCGTCAGCTGATATGGGGGACTGAGATCGAGCTGGACGGAGATGAGTTGAAACCTGTCCGGCAAAGCGACGTCCCCGCAGATACCGAGGAACAGGAGGAAAAAAATGGCAAAGCAGATCAAATATGGTGAAGAAGCCCGTAGGGCTGTAGAGGCTGGGGTCAATGCCCTGGCTGATACCGTCAGGATTACCCTGGGCCCCAAAGGCCGCAACGTCGTTCTTGACAAGAAGTTTGGTTCGCCCCTGGTAACCCATGACGGCGTGACCGTCGCCAGAGACGTGGATCTGAGCGACCCGTTTGAAAATATGGGCGCCCAGCTGATCAAGGAAGTCGCCACCAGAACCAGCGATGTGGCGGGCGACGGAACCACCACCGCAACCCTGCTCGCACAAGCCCTCATCCGCGAGGGCCTTAAAAACCTGGCAGCAGGCGCCAACCCCATGATGCTTCGGCGCGGCATCGAGGCTGCCACGCAAGCAGCAGTGGAGGGGCTAAGGGAACTATCCAAGCCCATCACCGGCAAACAGGCGATCGCTCAGGTAGCTTCTATCTCCGCAAACGATGAGACGGTGGGCAAGCTGATCTCCGACGCGATGGATATCGTCGGAAACGATGGCGTCATCACGGTGGAAGAAGGTAAAACCTTGAAGACGGAGCTTGAAACGGTTGAAGGAATGCAGTTTGATCGAGGCTATGCCTCCGCCTACATGGCAACTGATCTTGACAAAATGGAAGCGATACTTGAAAACCCCTACATCCTGATCACCGACAGGAAGATATCGGGCATCCAGGACTTCCTTCCCCTGCTTGAGAACATCATTCAATCCGGCAGGCAGCTTCTGCTCATCGCAGAAGATGTCGAGGGCGAGGCGCTTGCGACCCTCATCGTCAACAAGCTACGCGGCAGCTTGATCAGCGTCGCCGTCAAAGCCCCAGGCTTTGGGGATCGGCGCAAGGAAATGCTCCGTGACATCGCCATCCTCACCGGAGCTCAGGTGATCAGCGAGGAATTGGGACTGGAACTGAAGGAAACGACCCTGGATCAGCTCGGTCAGGCAAGGCTGGTCAAAGTGGATAAGGAGAATACCACCCTCGTGGAAGGAGCTGGCGACAGAGAGGAAATTGAGGCGCGCATCTCCAGCATCCGCGCACAGATCGAAGATACAAAAAGCGATTACGATAAGGAAAAGCTTAAGGAGCGCCTGGCCAAGCTGGCTGGCGGTGTCGCAGTCATCAAAGTGGGCGCCGCAACCGAAGCGGAAATGAAAGAGCGCAAGGCGAAAATAGAGGACGCCCTGGCTGCGACACGTGCAGCTGTAGAAGAAGGGATTGTCCCCGGGGGCGGGACGGCCCTTCTCAGCGTGGCGTCCCGCATTCTCGCCCTGCTGCCCCGGTTCAGCGGTGACGCAAAAACCGGGGTGCAAATTGTGCATCGGGCCATCGAAGAACCGATGCGCCAGCTGGTGGAAAACGCGGGAATGGATGGTGGCGTCGTCGTAGAAAATATCCGTCGCAGCAAGAAGCAAAATTATGGTTACGATGTGCTCAAGGATGAGTACGGGGACATGTTGGAATTTGGTGTCATCGACCCGACCAAGGTGACCCGTTCAGCCCTGGAAAACGCATCCAGCGTCGCAGCCTTGGTCCTGACAACAGAAAGTCTGGTCACCGATCTCCCGGAGAAAAAGTCGCCTGCGGCAATGCCCGATGGCATAGAGGATGACCTGTACTAAGGCCGCCTGCCCAGGTACGAACCCCGGGGCGCGGGCCTTCTGGCCCGTGCCCCGTCTGCATACAAAGGCCTCCCTCCGGCGGAAGCCACCCTCCCGTCTAAAATGGGATTCCCTTCATCAGCAGGTATTTTCCCCAGGCAAGCGCTTCCCTGATATGGTTTTTCAGCCAAAACTCCCTGGTCGTTGGACTTTTCATACCGCTGGCCTCAAGCCCGATATCCCTCGCGATAGCCAGGGCGCGAGGCAGATGATAATCACTGGTGATGATCAGCACGCTCCCAGCTCCGTCCGGTATCAGCGTCTTGGCATTGCTCAGGCTCTGGGCGGTGTCGTAGGAGTCCTCGTCCATCAGGACATGTTCCGGACTGGCTCCGCGCAGCACCAGCCAGTCACGCATCACTCGGGCTTCGGAAGCGGGCTCGTCTGCGCCCTGAGCTCCACAGACAATGACGGGCGCCGGAACCTCCCGGTAGGCGTCCAACGCTGTTTCAAGGCGCAGCCTCAGCTGTTCACTCGGACGTCCGTCCGCCTTCACCTGAGCGCCAAGCACGATCAACACATCAGCTTTTGCAGGGGGAGGGGTGGAGTGCTCCTTCCACAGCAATAGAGTGAAGAGGCTGAGAAAAGCCAACGCACCCAAGGCAAAAACTGCTGCCATCGCTTTCAGCATCAACATGGCGGTCCCTCCCTTGCGCGGTCGCTTTCCTCCCCTTTTCGGTCTCACTCCGTTCCCCCGCGCAAAAGACCATGCTCACGAAAGCTGAAGCTCGTCTCCCCACTCACAACAATGTGGTCAGCCAGCAGGATGCTCAGGTCTCCAAGCGTTCTCTCCAGCGCCTGGGTCACCTGATGGTCGGCTGTGGAAGGCGTCGCCTCCCCTCCAGGATGGTTGTGGGCTATCACGGCGCGGGCAGCGCCACAGCGCAGCAACGCTGATACCACCAGCCTCGGATAGACAGCGGTTTCGCCCTCATCGCCGGACGCGATCAGGGTCCTTGAAAGAACGCGCATCCTTGCGTCCAGGGCAATCACAAAAAACCGCTCATACCTGTCCCCATAAAACAGCGCCCGACAGTACTCCGCCAGTGTGGAGGCGTCAGCCAGTACAGCAGGGCTTTCCGCCCTACAGCTCTGATAGGCTTTGGAAAGAGGAAGGATGAGAGAGACCAGGGTTGCAGCCCCACTTCCGACACCCCGCACCTCCTGAAGGTCCTCCACAGACGCCTGCAGGATGGCGGGAAGAGAACCAAAATGTGCAAAGAGGGCGCGGGCCAGCGGCTTGGTATCCTTTCTGGGAATGGCGAAGGTGAGCAGCAGCTCGAGCATTTCATGAGGAGCAAAGGCGTCCAGCCCCGAACTGGAAAACCTCTGGCGAAGCCGCTCCCGGTGGCCACTGTGCTGTTCCAATATCGCTCCCCCTCCTCCCCACGAACGGTACGGAAAGGAGTATAGCACAGGGGGCACCGGTCGGATAGCTACCCAGAGGCGGTCGGGCTGCCCACCTGCTTTCAGGCTGCCCGCGAAAGATCTTCACCCCTCCACCACCTCTTAAGAGGCTTGAAGGACAACCAGGCTGCCAGCATGGTGATGAGCGTTTCAGGCAGCATGTAGGAGCTGTTATACGCAAGGGACCAGAGCTCTGGAGCCCAGTGGAGGTCGTTGGGAAACAGCGCCTCCCAGATGATCCATCCGGACAGGAAGTGGCACAGAAATCGGGCAGTGAAGGTCAGTGCCATGCCCGCCAGGATCCCTTTCCGGGGCGAGGCGAGGATCCCCTTCAGCACCGCAGAGAACCCAATCAGCGTATAGGGCAGCACATAATCCAGAAAGATAATGCCCAGCGCCGCTGCCGCGTTGGGGGCATACTGCACATTATGAAGTCCCAGCACGAGCTGCACCAGCGAATGGGCCAGCGCTGTGATTAATCCCCACGCTGTCCCATGGCGGCTTGCGATGAGCACCAGGGGCAGCATGGAGCACAGCGTGACACTCCCTCCCAGCGCCCATGGTCCTCGAAAGGTGATCAGGCTCAAGGCTGTGGCAACCGCAACCATGACCGCGCTTTCGACCATCCTCGCAACCGAACGGTTCATTTACTTCCGCCTCCTCTCACAAAAACGCCGTCCGGCAAAGCGGACGGCTTCAAGCGGTCTCCTTTTTCCTACGCCGGCATTACCCGGATCAGGTTCAAGGGTCCCGGGACAAGCCCGATCTCAGCCGTAACGCTACAGCACCCCTTCCGGAACGCTCTGTTCCGGACAGCGTCAGTCTATCCCGCGCCCCGGCCCTTGTCAAATGCCGCGTATGGAAAATCCAGATGAAACATGCTATCCTTTTGCCGAGGCCTCCCTCATACGGAAATGGCGACGATGTCCCTGGCCGAGGCCGGAACGGGCGACGCCAAAATGGAATCTCAGGGCTGGCTGTGGAGGGACCCATGGCGTTGTTTAGAAAAAGGCAGGACCCCGTCATCCCGGAAGGGCTCAGCGTAGATGAGCTTGTGCACCGCGCGCTGACGGATGAAGACCCGAGAAACCGTTACACCTATCTGAAACGAGCCGAGGAGGCTGAACCGAACAACCTCGAGGTTCAAAGAGGCCTGCTCATGCTGGGCAGGCTGCATGAGAGAAATTCCAAAGTGATCGATTTCTCAGTCATCAAGTGCTACCTTTATCATATCTTCGAGCATCCGGAAAAGCATAGCGAGCAGGAGATCAGCAAGATGGCCAGGGAGCTTCTGGATCACCAGCGGCTTGCGCGCTGCCTGGAGCTGTCTGAAGACAGGGAAGGCTTCCTCAGCGCGTACTTAGAGGAGTTGGCCCGCGACTATGTGAAGCTCTTTCTCGTCAGCGACTCAAGCCACATCCCCAGCATCTTCGGTTTTTCGTTCAAGAGCAATACCGCCAAGCACCTGGCCCCCCACGTCCGCACCATTCTCCAAGGCATCCTGTCCTGCTCCAGCTACAACGCACAGGAACAGGTGCTTGTCGCGCGGCAGTTCTATAAGGCTTTCAGCCTGGAAATGAACGGCCAGACCCTCGATCTGGATAGGCTGCTTGGCGCCACCATATGCAAAACACTGAAATAAGCCTGAGGCGGGCTTTTTTGAGGCTGGCAGCAGGCAGCACCTTGATCGCTGCCATACCGTTTCTCCTATGGCTCCCCCTGTCTGAGGCGGGCGCGGCAGCAGCCCTTTTGCTTTGCTATACCCTGGCACCTTTGCTGTGCTTTGTGCTGCCGATGCGTGCTGCAAAAAGGGGCATCGACCGTTACCTGGCCTTTTTCCCTCCTCCCGCAGGGTACACGGCAGCTTGGCTCATTCTCCGGCTAACCCCCCCGTCCATAACGCTTCCCCTTTGCTTTTTGCTGGCAGTCCTTGGCAGCAACTGGGGCAAAGAACGGTATAGAAGAAAGGGAGCAGAAAAAAGCCAATTGCAGAGGCCACATGCTTAGAAAGCTGTTCCTGCTTGCGCTGTCTGTATTGCTGCTCGTGTTTTTCTATGTCCTCGCGCTTTTACGGGAGGACGGACAGGCAAGGCAGGCAGAGCAATGGGTCGTCGCCAAGGAGGACATGCCGTTGCTTCCCGGAGCCCGGGTCGAGAGCTCGGACCCCCGTACCATATCCCTGGCGATGGGCGGGCTGGTCCCGCTTCCAGCGCTTCTGTCAAGCGCTTCTGTCCTGGACGAGAGCTGGCACGGGTACTACGCAAGGGTGCTCCACGCTGAGGGCGAGGGGATAAGCGTTTTGGGTGTCCGCCCTCTTTCCGCTGCACCCCTGATCCGGAGGGGGCAGCCGGGTACGCTGAAGCCTGCAGGCTCGCTGCTGGGTTTTCCCGTCATGGAGGCGTTGGACAGCGAATACAGCTATCAGCACCTCGTCACGGACGACGCGGCATATGTCGTCATCAGGCCGTTATCCCGCGCACTGGATGACGGAGCGGACAAGCTTGTCCTGTTCGGGGAGTGAAGCCCGTGCGCACGCGGCAGCAGTGAGGAGTCAGCCATGCGGCACCGCAGTGGGGATCTAAGGCTCTTGCGGAGATTTCTCCCCTACTATAGAAGGCATCTTCCCGTGCTTTGTCTGGACCTGCTTTGCGCTGCCCTTACCTCTGTCTGCGAGCTTGTGTTTCCACTGATCGTCAAGGAGATCACGGACAGAGCGGTTGGCGGGACAGTACCCATCACAACGGGCTGGGCCCTTCGCCTGGGCTGCGTCTATCTGGCCATCCGAGTCCTGGATGCAGCCGCACACTACTTCATGCAATCGCGCGGGCACATCATGGGTGCCAAGATCGAAACCGACATGCGCACGGATCTTTTTTCCCACCTTCAGCAGCTGTCGTTTTCCTATTACAACAGTGCAAAGATAGGACAGATCATGGCGCGTATGACCAGCGACCTGTTTGACGTAACGGAATTCGCCCACCACGGTCCCGAAGAGCTTCTGATTTCAACCCTCAAAATCGTATCCGCTTTCTTCATCCTTTCGGGGATGAGCCTTCCGCTCACGCTGATCGTGTTCGCCATGCTCCCCCTGATGCTTGTAGCAACAGCCTACTTTAACGGGAAGATGCGCAGAACCTTTCGGGACTGCAGGGTTCAGGTTGGCGAAATCAACGCGCAGACGGAGGACAGTCTGCTGGGGATGCGCGTGGTCCAGTCTTTTGCTAATGAAGACATGGAGCGTGAGAAGTTCGGCCGTGGAAACCTTGAGTTTCTGCGTCTGAAGGGCGTTCAATACCGGGCTATGGCAGGGTTTTTCAGCACAACGCGCATGCTGGACGGCCTGATGCACATCACGGTTGTTGTAGCCGGCGCCCTGTTCCTGGCGGCTGGAACGATCAGCCCTGGAGGTTTTGCCTCCTATCTCCTTTACAACAGCATGCTTCTGGCTTCAGTGCGTCAGCTGGTCCAATTCTCCGAGCAGTTTCAGCGCGGTGTTTCCGGCATTGAGCGCTTTTTTGAAGTGATGGACGAGCCTGTGGAAATCAGGGATGCCCCCGGTGCTAAGGACTTGAAAATAGCCCGTGGCGATATCACGTTTGACCGCGTCAGCTTTCACTATCATGACAATCACAGCCATGCCATACTGATGAATATCTCCCTTTCCATTCCCGCAGGCTGTAATGTAGCCCTCGTGGGTTCCAGTGGTTCGGGAAAGACAACGCTGTGCAACCTGATTCCACGCTTCTATGATGTAACGCAAGGCAGGATCCTCATCGACGGACAGGACGTCAAGAGCCTGACACTCAAATCCCTGCGCGACAACATCGGGATGGTGCAACAGGACGTCTACCTCTTTTCAGGCAGCGTGTATGACAACATCGCCTACGGAAATCCAAGCGCGTCCCATGACGAGGTGGTAGCAGCCGCAAAGCGTGCGGGCGCCCACGACTTCATCGCCCTGCTTCCGGAGGGTTACGATACCTATGTCGGAGAACGGGGGGTCCGGCTTTCAGGCGGGCAAAAACAACGCGTCTCCATTGCCCGCGTCTTCCTGAAAAACCCGCCCATTCTCCTTCTTGACGAGGCAACAAGCGCTCTTGACAACGAAAGCGAACGAATCGTTCAGCAGTCTTTGGAGGCACTTGCCAGGGGCCGGACCACCCTGACGATCGCCCATCGCCTGACGACCATCCGCAATGCGGATGTGATCTGGGTGCTTTCTGACCAGGGGGTGATCGAACAGGGAACCCATACGGAACTGATGGCGCTCGGAGGCGCGTATTGCCATATGTACAGCCTGTACTCCTCTCTGGAAGAGGAAAACCCGGAAAAAGACCCCGGCCCTTTCGCTTCCGCAGGGTTCAGAACACGGACCTGAGCGGACACCGCCCTTCGGGCACGATGGGAGAGCATCAGCATGGATATTGAGTTTTTAGGAGCAGCCAGAGAGGTAACCGGCAGCATGTACCTTCTGCGGGCGGCTGGCAAAACCGTCCTGGTGGACTGCGGAATGAAGCAGGGCGGGAGCACTTATGAGCAGCAGAGGCTCCCTGAAGAAACGAAGGGCGTGGACTGTGTGGTGCTTACCCATGCCCATATCGACCATTCGGGCATGCTGCCCGCGCTCTACGCCGGCGGGTTTCGGGGGCCTGTCCTGGCGACCCCTGCCACCGTGGATCTATGCGATATCATGCTCAGGGACTCCGCGCATATCCAGGAGACCGAAGCTGATTGGAAGAACAGAAAGGCTGCACGCTCCGGAGAAAAGCCTTATGTACCCCTGTATGGCATCGCGGATGTCGAGGGAGTTTTAAAGCAGTTCAAACCCCTCCCCTACGGGAAGGCGCGCACCCTGGCTCCCGGCCTCATGGTCAAGATGACGGATGCAGGTCACTTGCTCGGCTCTGCCAGTGCCAGCATTACCGTCACAGAGGAGGGCGTGGAAAAAACCATCGTTTTTTCCGGCGATATCGGCAATACCGGACAGCCCATCATCAAAGATCCGCAGCCCCCGACCCATGCGGGCTTTGTCGTCATGGAGTCTACTTACGGCGACCGATCCCACGGGCCAAAGCCAGACTACATCGCCGATCTTGCCGATGCCATCCAGACAACCTTAGACCGCGGCGGAAACATCGTCATTCCATCCTTCGCTGTGGGGCGTTCCCAGGAAATTCTTTATTTTCTAAGAGAAATCAAGGAAAGAGGGCTCGTGAGGGGGCATGAAGATTTCCCCGTATTCATGGACAGTCCCATGGCCATCAGGGCCACCGAGGTCTTCCTCCAGTGCGACAACTCCTGTTTTGACGAAGAGATGCTCGCCCTGCTGAAGGCAGGTGTCAATCCCGTCTCCTTTGCGGGCCTTGTTCTGTGCGTAACCGCAGACGAATCCAAACAGATTAATACCGAAAAGCGCCCAAGCGTCATCATCTCTGCCAGTGGTATGTGCGAAGCCGGCAGGGTCCGACACCACCTCAAGCATAATCTCTGGCGTAAGGATTCCACCGTTCTCTTCGTTGGCTATCAGAGTGTAGGCACCTTAGGCCGCCTCATTTCGGACGGTGCTAAAAAGGTCAGGCTGTTTGGGGAAGATATCTCTGTGAACGCTGAGATCAGAACCCTGAAAGCCATCAGCGGCCACGCTGACAGAAACGGGCTCCTACACTGGATCTCTTCCTTTCAGCCTGTACCCAACCGTGTTTTCATCACCCATGGAGACGAGGAGGCGGCTGGGTCCTTTGCCCAGCTTCTGAAAAGCAAAGGGTATCAGGTGGCTGTGCCTTCTGCCGGCGAGCGCTGGTCGCTGGACACCGGAACACTGACCGCTGAGGGCTTGCAGCCTGCAGTCCTGGTCCCCAAAAAGCCGGCTGGCGAAACCTACACGGACTACCGGGTCAAAGAGGCGCTTGGGCGGCTTGAACGGCTGGCCGATCGTAGCAGCGGATACTCAAATGCCCTCAAGATCCGTCTGGCAGAAGAGATCGAAGCGCTGTGCAGCGCGTGGGAAGAGTAGCCCCCCAGGCCCCTTCTTCCCCCTTCCCCCAGACGTTGTCCGGGGGAAGGGGCAGGTTTCAGGCTAGTCAGCTGGCTTCTCCTGCCCCTTCAATTCACCCTTCAAGGTCAGCTCTGCTGCCGCATTCGCCGTGGACGCTCCAGGAGTCCTCGCCCCGGAAGCCTTCCCGCCTGGCTTTTTGACAAGCGCTTTTGGAGCTTTCGGAGCTTTCGGAGCTTTCGACCCTGACTTTTTGACAGACGTTTTTGGAGTTTTCACGGCCTGTTCCGCTGGAACCTTTGCAGCAACCACTTGTTCCGTGGTCTGAGCGGCCCCGGCAGCTTTCTCCCCCTCGGCTCGATCTTCCTCCAACTCTGGCCGGACCATAGTCCTCCGGATCCCACCGTCAGCTGCCACCTGGTTTTCCCGGTCGACAGAGAGAGGCTGTGAAGGTTCTTTCTTGTCAGGCAGGACCCTGAGCATATTCTCGTACACGGAAGTATACATCTCCGCGGAATGATCCCAGGAGTAGTCTCCCGTCATCCCTCGATGCATGAGCGTCGTCCAGACATCCTTTTTATTCCAGTAGAAATGCAGCGCCCGGCGTATGGTATGGAGCATGTCGTGGGCGTTGTAGTTAAAGAACGTAAACCCATTTCCCATTCCACTGTACTCATTATAGGAAAGGACCGTGTCTCTCAGACCGCCCGTCTCACGTACAACGGGGACCGTCCCATATCTCATGCTGATCATCTGGCTCAGCCCGCAGGGTTCAAACTGCGAAGGCATCAGGAAAATGTCCGCACCTGCATAGACGCGATGTGCAAGCTCATTGTCCATGACAAAGCGCGCAGCCACACGCCCCCGGTAGTTCTGTTCCGCCCAGCTGAACAGGTTGATATAGCGCGTGTCCCCCATGCCAAGGCAGACCAGCTGCACATCCTCGCTCATGATGTCAGCGATGACGTAGTCCACCAGATCCAGCCCCTTCTGGTTGTTCAGCCTGCCCACCATCCCGATGAGCGGTACTGCTGAACGCTCCTGTAGCCCCAATTCCTCCTGAAGCGCTCGCTTACAGGCTGCCTTTCCGCCCATGTCCTCGGCTGAGTACGTCTGGGCGATCACAGGGTCGGTCTGCGGATCATAGTGTTCCGTATCGATCCCATTGAGAATGCCCGTCAGGTGTCCACGCTTTGCCCGAAGGAGACCGTCCAGCCTCTCGCCATAGTAAGCTGTCTGTATCTCCTCAGCATAGCTCGGGCTGACCGTTGTGATTTCGTCAGCGTATACCATGCCGGCTTTAAGATAGTTTGCCGAACCGAAGCACTCGATCTTGTCCTCCGTGAACACGTTGCTGGGCAGCCCAAGCACATCCTGAACATCCTTGATGCCGAAGATGCCCTGATATTGCAGGTTATGGATGGTAAGCACCGTCCTGATGGCAGAGTACTCCGGCACCTGCGCGTACTGGATCCGGAGCAGGGCTGGAATCATCCCGGCCTGCCAGTCATGCGCATGAATCACATCCGGAACGAACGGGATAAGCGTCAGCGCGTTGAGCGTTGCGCGACAGTAGAAAGCGAACCGCTCATACTCGTCGCCTCCGAGTCCATAAATATAGTTGCGGCCGAAATAATATCGGTTGTCCACAAAGTAATACGTCACGCCATCCATCACGATCGACTCGATCCCGCAGTATTGCCTCCTCCAGCCAAGCTGCACCTCAAAATCCAGCTCATGGCGCATCTGAGCTTCGTAGTTTTCGGGGATCATGGAGTACTTGGGCATGATGACACGAACATCATAACCCTTTTTCGCGAGCACGGGCGCCAGTGAGCCGACCACATCAGCCAAGCCTCCGGTCTTGCAAAACGGCACGCATTCACTGGCAGCAAACAGTATTTTCATGAAATGCTTCACTCCTTCCACAGCGTTCAGGCGAGGTTTTCGCCCTCCTTCATACAGCCAGGCCCTTGGAGACCACAAAGGGGTAGCTGATGCTCCCCGCGATGCGTGTTCCCTCCCTGACGGTGGTATCCTTGTCCAAAATGCAGCAGGCAACCTCCGCGTTGCGGTGAATCACGGTATCCTGCATCACGATGCTGTTGCGAACGCTGGCGCCCTTGCGCACGACAACGCCTCTGAAAAGGATGCTGTTTTCGACATTCCCCTCGATGACGCAACCGTCTGCAACCAGGGAGTTGACCGTCCCCGCGTCCCCGATATACTGCGCCGGCATTTCGTCACGGAGCTTTGTCCATACCGGGCGCTCCGGTCTAAAAATCTGCGAACGATTATCAGCATCCAAAAAGTCCATGTTCGCGTCATAATAAGCCTGCACCGAGTCTATGCACCATGTGTCTCCAGGGCACTCGTATCCACAGATCCTGTACAGTTTTTCGCGCAGCATCTGGACGATGAGTTCCCTGGTGAAATGGTGCTGCCCGGAGGCGACGGCACGGTCTACGATGTCTACAAGCATCTCCCTGCGAATCAGGAAGGCGCTCATGTAGGTATTCTCATAGTGCGGAATGATGGGGTTGTGTTCAAGATGCCTGACCGTTCCGTCCTCCTCCACGTCCAGGTAGCGACCCCAGCTGTTGCGTCTTGCCGAACGCTCCTTCGTATACAGAAGGGTGATGTCTGCCGACATCCGCAGATGCGCAGCCAGCATCTTTTCAAAAGAGATGCTATAAAGGATATAGCTGTCTGTGACGATCACATACCTTTCGCGGCTTCTGCGAAGAAAGGACAGGTTGCTGTGAAGCGCGTCCAACAGCCCTTCATAGATCCCCACGTTCTCCCGGGACATATAGGGCGGCAGGATGGTCATCCCTGATCTTTTCCCGTGGAGGTCCCACTCCCTCCCCGAACCCAGATGATCGATCAAGCTGTGATAGTTTTTTTGCATGATGATCCCAACGTTGTGCATGTCGCTGTGAATCATGTTTGACAGCATGAAGTCGATGAGCCGGTAGCGCCCGAGCATCGGCAGCGCCGCCACACTGCGCACCTTGATCAGATCACGCAGCGCATCGATGTTTTCACCCGTATAGATCAGGCCGACGATGTCATTTTTCACAGTGCTGGCCCCCCTTCACATCAGACACGCCATCCTTTGGCAGGACGACAGCTGCCGTGACAGCATCCGCTTCATATAAGGTGATGTCCCCATCCACGCTGCCAACCTGGGCGCCGGGGGGGATGACCGCGTTTTCCACTACGATCGCTCTATGCACCTGGGCGCCCTTTCCGATTCGAGCAAAGGGCATGACGACACTGTCGACCACGCGTGCCCCTTCTTCCACCGCTACGCCCGCGGACAGCACTGAATGGGAGACAGCCCCGCAGATCTGGCAGCCTTCAGTGACCAGGCTGGTGTCCACCCTGCCTGTTTTCGAAATATAATGAGGCGGCATCCCAACATTCCGGGCATAAATCCGCCACTTCTTGTCGTGCAGATCGATGGGCAGGGCCTCGCTCAGTAGGTCCATGTTTGCGTCCCACAGGCTCTCGACGGTCCCCACATCCTTCCAGTAACCGCCAAACTGAAAAGCAAACATGCGCTCCCCACAGACAAGCATGTCCGGGATGACATCCTTGCCAAAGTCGTTGGAGGAACCGAGCGTTTTATCGTCCTTTTCCAGATAATACCTGAGCTTGTCCCAGCTGAACACATAGACGCCCATGCTTGCGAGGTTGGATCTGGCCTGCGCAGGCTTCTCCTTAAACTCTGTGATCCTACCGGTCTTGTCCGTATTCATGATCCCAAACCTGTTCGTTTCCTCCCAGGGGACCTGGCGAACCGCGATGGTCACATCTGCCTGATGCTCCGCATGCTCGCTGATCATCTCTGAATAATCCATCTTATAGATATGGTCGCCCGACAGGACCAGCACAAGTTCCGGGCTGTACTGCTCAATGAAGGCCATGTTTTGAAAAATGGCGTTCGCGGTCCCTCTGTACCACTCGCCAACCGTGCCTGAGACAAAGGGCGGCAGCACAAAGACTCCCCCATTGTTGAGGTCCAGGTCCCATGGCGCTCCGGAGCCTATATAGGCATTGAGCTCGAGCGGGAGGTACTGCGTCAGCACACCGACCACATCAATACCGCTGTTGGAGCAGTTGGACAAAGGAAAGTCAATGATCCTGTATTTTCCCCCAAAGGGAACCGCTGGTTTCGCTGTATTCTTTGTCAATATGCCTAGCCTGCTGCCCTGTCCGCCGGCAAGAAGCATGGCGACACAGTTTTTCTTTTGAAGCATGCCGATGTCCTCCAGAAAATCAATCCTCTGTGGGTTTTCTCCGAAAAACCTTGCCCCTCCCCCATCCCGGCGCGCTCTTCGGCCTTCGGTATTCAAGCCGGCGTCGCTCCGGCACCATCCGCAAGGGCCCCTTGGCTCTCCTGTACGAAAAGTAGACCGTTGCGAGCGGAGGGACGCACAGTTCCACAGAAAAAGGCAAATCGTTCCAGATCACAGACTCCGTGTGCAGCGTAAATGCATTGTATTGGTTGGATCCTCCATACACGGAAAGGTCTGTGTTGAAACATTCCGCAAGACTGCCTGCATGCGGAATCCCGATACGGTATCTGGGATGGAAGCTGGGTGTGAAGTTGGAGACGCAGACGACCGAATCCTCTCCTGTGCTGTTGCGCACAAAGGCAAGCACGCTGTTGTCCGCATCGTTAGGAACCAGCCATTGGAAGCCTTCCCAGCTATCCTCGATCTCGTAGAGGGCCGGGTGGGACAGGTAAAAGGCATTCAGGTCCTTCACGCATTGCCGAAGCTGCGGGTGCCTGTCATACAAGAGGAGGAACCAGTCCAACTCTTCATCGTATTTCCACTCAATGAAGTGGGCAAATTCACCCCCCATGAACAGCAGTTTTTTCCCAGGATGTGCCATGGTATAACCGTACAGGGCCCTCAGTCCGGCAAACTTTCTCCAGAGATCTCCAGGCTGTTTATCCAGCATGCTTCGCTTCCCATGGACAACCTCATCATGAGAAAAGGGCAGGATGTAGTTTTCACTGAAGGCATAGAATAGGGAAAAGGTGAGCTTGTCATGATGCCATTTTCGATAGACGGGGTCGAGCTTGACATAGGAAAGCATGTCGTTCATCCAGCCCATGTTCCACTTAAAACCAAAACCGAGACCCCCCAGATAGGTGGGGCGCGTCACCATGGGATAGGCGCTGGATTCCTCGGCAATGGTCATGACCCCAGGAAAATCATGATAGACCGTCTCGTTCAGGCGCCTTAGAAAGGCGATAGCCTCCAGGTTCTCCCTGCCGCCATAGCGATTGGGAACCCAGGCGTCCTCCCTGCCAAAATCCAGATAGAGCATGCTGCTGACAGCGTCGCAACGCAGACCGTCCACATGGTAATACGACAGCCAAAAACAAGCATTCGACAGAAGGAAACTCGAGACTTCGCCCCTGGCAAAGTCAAACATCAGCGTTCCCCACTGCTTCATTTCCGAACGCCGGGCGTCAGCATGCTCATAGCAGGGAGTCCCGTCAAACAGCCTGAGTCCCTGCGCATCCCGGGGAAAATGGGCGGGGACCCAATCCAGGATGACTCCAATTCCCGCCTGATGCATCAGATCCACGAAATGCATAAACTCCTTCGGGGTTCCGTGCCTTGAGGTAGGGGCATAAAAACCGGTTACCTGATAACCCCAGGACATGTCGAGCGGGTGCTCCATCACGGGCAACAGTTCGACATGCGTGTATCCCATCTCATGGATGTAGGGGATCAGTTGCTGGGCGATCTCCAGGTAGCTCAAAAACCTGCCGCCTTCTCCCCGCCGCCATGAGCCCAGATGCATTTCATAGATGTTGATTGGGCTGCTGTACGGTGTTTTTTGCCGCCTGTCGCTCATCCACCCCCCATCGCCCCATTCATACCCGTCCAGATCTTCAATCAGGCTCGCGCTGCCTGGCCTGAGCTCGCCCCGGAAGGCATAGGGGTCCGATTTCAGGAAGTGCGATCCGTCCACATCCTCAACAGCAAACTTATACGACAGCAGTCTCTCACCAGCCAGGAGGCAGGGGTGCGTACCTGGATCTCCCTCCGGGCTGAAGACGCTGTCAGGCAATCGCAATTCCCATGTTCCATCATGCTGTTTCTCCATGGGCTTGCCACGGATATCCCAGGCACAGAACTCACCTGTGAGGCCTACAGAACGAGCATGGGGCGCCCAGACAGCAAAGTGCCATAAGCGCTCACCCCCTTCGTCAACCGGGTGAGCGCCAAGCATTTCGTAGGCGTATCGGCTCGTACCCCTATGGAAGGCTTGACGCGCAGCTTCATCCGGTGGCCTGTACCGCAATTAATTTCCCCCCTTGCGCGGAGGTCCTGCCAAGAGGGCTCTCATGTCCGGAAAGCTCCCCTCATTATGTCCATACCTGAGTATATCATCGCGGAGCGCCGGATGGCAATGGTTCGGATTGCCGCGCGCGGCAGAGCTGGCTATACTATCTCCATGCTCTGAAAGGAAGAAGAGACATGAGGCGAAGCCGCAGACAGCTGTTCTCTACGGGTCGAAAAAAGCGTCCCGGTTGCTTGATCCTGCCCGCCCTGCTGCTGGTTCTTCTTTTCCTTGTGCTCCTTCTCAACCAGATCAACAACCGCCGCGCCATTGTTCATCGCGTAGAGGTATCCGTCCCCGGCCTAGCCCGGGTACTGGAGGGTTTCTCCATCCTCCACCTAAGCGACCTTCATGCGGTGCATTTTGGTGCAGAGCAAGAAATCCTACGCACCCTGCTCGAAAAGGAAAACTTTCAGGTGGTCTGCATGACAGGTGACATGGTCGGCCGCAGCGGGGACGCCGGCCCCCTGATCGATCTCATCGAGATCCTGCCCGAAGGGATCCCGGTCTTTTTCATCGCCGGGGACAATGATCCCTCCCCCCTTGTGTCCACTCCCCACGGTGACAGCTCCGTGAAAGCACCCTATATCAGCCTGGCAGAGGAACACGGTGCCATCTACCTTGATTCCCCGCAAAGAGTAGAGTACAGGGATGTGAATCTGTGGTTTTGTCCAGAGCTTCTCCTGAGCATCGATCTGGAGGCAGCACACTTCTCCGCGCTTGCAAGGCAGGAAGAGCTGCTGGCGTCGGAAGAGATCTACTCTCCGGAAACAGGCGCCTTGCTGCGTATGATGCAGTATCAGCTCGAAAGCCTGGAACGCACGTTCGCGGCGCGTCAGGAAATGCAGGCGGACGATTTGCTTGTCCTGCTAAGCCATTTCCCCCCTTCGGCACAGGATGCGCTTGGATTCACGGGCAGATCAGGATTTGCAGCTAGCTCCAGCCGCTTTCCCGGCCAGGTCGCATTGATGCTCTCCGGGCACTACAACAATGGTCAGTGGCGGTTCCCCGGCCTCGGGCCCCTCTTTGTGCCCTCTACCCCCTCGCGGCAAGAAGGCTGGTTTCCTGGAGACGAAGGCATTGCAGGCCTGTCGATGCTGTCAGGCATCCCGCTGTATGTCAGTCCCGGGCTCGGCTCCTCCGGGGCGTATCCCTGGCAACCAGGCAGGCTGTTCAATACGCCTGTGGTCACGATCCTGTCGCTGACCGGAAGGATAGGCTGATGGCATGCGCAAGCGATGGGTATTTGAAAACCGTGACATCAGCTGGCTCAAGTTCAACGCCCGTGTCATCGCGGAAGGAAGAAATCCCCGCAATCCGCCGCTGGAGAGGGCCAGATTCCTGTCCATCGCGGCTACGAACCTGGATGCGTTCTTCATGGTACGCGTTGGAAAGCTGGGCAGGAAGGCAAGGACGGGCAAGCCACGGCAGCATCGCTCTTCAAGGGCTGCCTTCCATCTGCTGAAAAAGATCCACAGGCTTGCCCAGGCACAGACCCATGAGCTCTATAACGCCTATCGGACCGAGCTGCTCCCCTTGCTTGCGGAGCACGGCATCGCGCTTCTGCAGCCAGAGCAGCTGACTGGGGCCCAGCATCTGTGGCTCGCTTCCTTCTTTGAGAAGTACATGTTGCCTGTACTAACCCCCCGCATCCTCCATCCTTCGCGCCCCTTTCCGCTCCTCGCTGCGCGGTCCATCACCCTCGTCTTTTGCCTGCGCGCCCCCGCGTCCACGCCTCCCGTATTGGGCATCCTCCCTGTTCCTTCGGGGCTGGGCCGCGTGATCTTTCTTCCCATGGATGCAGGCAAGGCAAGAGGCGTCCTTTTGGAGGACGCCATCTCCTTCTTTGCAGACCGCCTTTTTTCCCCCTTCTCGTCGCTCAGCGTCTTCCCACTGCGCATCACCCGCCATACGGATGTCCCCGTTTCAGTGGAGCATCGTGACATGATCGCAGACGCCACAGGCCGGAGCCTCCGAAAAAGGTCCTCGGGAAGGGTGACGCGCCTGGAGGCGCTAAAAGCGCACAGCCTGCCTTTACTCAGGCGCCTGAGGGGCCTGCTGAAGCTCGGGAAACCGCTGCTTGTGCGATGCGAGGGGCCGCTGGACTTGGGCTTTCTGGCCAGGGAAGTGTATGCGCTGGAAGGTTTCGACGCACTGCGCTACGCTTCTTTCAAGCCACGTATCCCCCCTCTGCTTGCAGCGAACGAGTCCATCTTTCGAACCATCGCAAAGAGGGATCTGTTTTTCTACCACCCCTATGACAGCTTTGAACCTGTCCTTCGCCTCATTCGCGAAGCTGCAAGTGATCCACAGGTGCTCGCCATCAAGCAGACCCTGTACCGTATCAGCAGCGAAAGCCCATTCATTCCGCTTCTCGCCCAGGCAGCCAGGAACGGCAAGCAGGTGACCGTGCTCATCGAGGTCCGCGCCCGCTTTGATGAGGAAAGCAACCTCGCCTGGAGCAGAGTGCTCGAAAAAGCTGGATGCCATGTGCTTTATGGCGTACCAGCATGGAAGACGCACAGCAAGATCACCCTCGTTGTGCGCCGGGAAGCGGAAGGGCTGAGTCGTTATGTCCATGTCGGTACGGGCAACTACAACGACTCGACCGCGAAAACCTATACGGATATGGGCATCATGACCTGCGACAGAGACATGGGCGAGGATGCCGGTTCTTTTTTCAACATGATCACGGGCTACAGCCTTACGTCCCCTCTGAAGTGCCTGATCGTGGCGCCCTTTTCCATGCGGTCACGCCTGTTGTCCCTCATCGACCGCGAACGTCAACACGCTTTGTCCGGCCTCCCCGCCCGCATCGCGATCAAAGTCAATTCCCTTTCTGATCGCAAGACCATCGCGTCGCTGTATCTTGCTGCAGAGGCGGGAGTCCACATTCACCTCCTTGTCAGAGGCATCTGCTGTGCACGGCCAGACGTGGACGGTCGTCTCGTCATTCGAAGCATTGTCGGGAGATTTCTGGAGCATACACGTGTATTTATCTTTGAAAACGCGGGCGACAGGGAGGTTTTCCTCTCCTCTGCCGACCTGATGCCCCGTAACCTGGACAGGCGCATCGAACTGGCCGCTCCGGTGAAAGACGCCGCTCTCCGCGACAGGATCGTGCGAACGATAGAGCTTGAATTTTCAGACAATCAGAAATCCTGGGAACTCAATACACAGGGGGAATACACCCGCCGTAGGTCAGACGGGAAGGAGCTCAACTCCCAGGAAATTCTCCTGTGTAAAAACCCATGGCCACCTTGACACCTGGGCTTTCCGTCCTCTATGATAGCTCCGGCTGTGAACGGAAGAGGCTCTCCATCAACGTGAACAAGAGAGGACCGCCCCAGGCTGGAAGCGGTCTCACGCGTGTGAGCTGTGCACCCGGGAGCCAGGAACTGATCAAAAGGTTCCCGCTGCGCTGCGTTATAGCGGAGTTGAGTGAAAGCGCACTGGCGTTTTAATCGGAGTGGAACCGCGGTTATGCCGTCTCTGAATGGAGGCGGTGTTTTTGTTATCACTGCGTGAATGGGGGGCATCCATGCTGCTTTTTAACAGTAAAACAAGAAAGAAAGAGACCTTTGTTCCGCTCCGGGAAGGAAAGGTCGGCCTCTACGCCTGCGGGACGACTGTATACGACTATTTTCATGTCGGAAATGCGCGCATGCTCATCTTCTTTGACCTGTTAAGGCGCTACCTTGAATTCAGGGGGATGGAGGTCACCTTCGTTCAGAACTTCACAGACATTGATGACAAGATGATCGACCGTGCCAACGCCGAAGGCATCACGGTGAAAGAGCTGGGCGATCGTTTCATCGATGAGTATTTCAGGGATGCCTCGGCGCTGGGCATCAGGCCGGCCACGGTACATCCCCGTGCGACAGAGCACATCCCCCAGATCATCCAGCTGATCGAGCGGCTGTTTGCTCGCAGCCTGGCGTATGAATCCGGCGGGAATGTCTATTTTGACACGGCAGCATTTCCTGGATACGGCAAGCTTTCCGGTCAGAATATGGACGAGCTCGCCGCCGGCGCAAGGGTGGAATCGGGCGAGGAAAAGCAATCCCCCGCAGACTTTGTTCTTTGGAAAGCCTGGAAGCCCGGAGAGCCTTTCTGGGACAGCCCCTGGGGAAAGGGGCGCCCCGGATGGCATGTCGAGTGCAGCGCCATGAGCATGACCTATCTGGGCGAAACCTTTGACATCCACGGCGGAGGGAAAGACCTGCTGTTTCCCCATCACGAAAATGAAGTTGCGCAGAGCGAGGGTGCAACCGGGAAACCCTTTGTTAGGTACTGGATGCACAACGGGTTTATTCACATCGACGAAGAAAAAATGTCAAAGTCAGCCGGCAATTTCTTCACTGTGCGCGACATCCTGAAAACATATGACCCCGAGGCAATCCGTCTGTTCATGCTGTCGGCGCACTACAGAAGCCCGCTGAATTTCAGCAGGGAGGCTGTCACGCAGGCGAGTGCGTCTCTCTCTAGGCTTTATGGCGCCAGGGACAGGCTTGAAGCCCTTCTCTTGCACAACGGACCAGGGATTCTCTCCCCGCAGGAAATCGCTTTTATGGACCGGGTCAGCATCGTCAGGACGCGCTTTACAGACGCCATGGATGACGACCTCAACACAGCAGAAGCGGTCGGCGTCCTCTTTGATCTCGTCCGCGACTGTTTCGTCACGCTGGATGAACAGTCAGCCCCTCCTGCCGTTTCTGCGGCGCTTGACACGCTGCTGTCACTTGCCTCCGTGCTGGGCCTCCTTTCACAAAGCCCGGCGGAGCTGCCTGAAGAGATCCTCTCTTTAGCTTCTCAGCGGGAAGAGGCCAGGAAAAACAAGGACTGGATCCTCAGTGACAGCTTAAGGGCCAGGCTGATTCAAGCTGGATATGTCGTGGAGGACACGCCCCGTGGGCAGAAGGTACGGAAAAAGACATAGAGGGTTCTGCGTGCGCACTGTCGGCACAGTCTGTGTATCCATATGCGTTCTGACAGCCCTGCTGTGCCTGGCAGCGGCTTTTCGGGATACTCTGCCTTCTACGAGCACCTTCACGGTCGCTGCAGAACCGAGGGCGCACCATACCCCCGTCCCGTTCGTGTCCGAAGAAGGTGTCCATGTTAACACAGCCAGCAAAGAGGAGTTGATGCGCCTGCCAGGCATCAGCCTGAAGATCGCGGAGCGGATCATGGAAGCTCGGGACGGGACACCCTTTTACTTTGTTGAGGACCTGAAGACCATCAATGGGATTGGCGACAAGAGGCTTGAGGCCCTCCGCAGCCTCGTAGTGGTGCCATAAACCATGAACGCAGACACCCGCCCGATCGGGCGGGTGTCTGCGCAGTGCAGTTTTCCATTCAGTCTTCTGCTTCTTCTTCTTTCTGGGCACTTTCGATGATCTTCTTTGAGACCTCCGGAGGGGCCTCCTCGTATCGCTCAAAGCTCATGGAAAAGCTGCCTCTCGCCTGCGTCATGGAGCGCAGGTCTGTCGCGTATTTAAACGTCTCAGACATGGGTAGCTCGGCCACGACCTGCTGCTGGCCATGCACCTGACTCATGCCCATAATCCTGCCCCGCCTTTTATTGATATCGCCCATGATGTCACCCATATACTCGTCCGGTACCAGCACTTCAATGCGCACGATGGGTTCTAAAAGGACAGGGCTCGCTTCCGTGCAGCCCTTCCTATAGGCGATGCGGGCTGCCGTCTTAAACGCCATCTCTGACGAGTCCACCGAGTGGTAGCTGCCATCATAGAGTTTCGCCCGAAGCCCTACCATGGGATAGCCTGCCAGCACGCCCTTGACGATATTCTCCCTCAAGCCCTTTTCAACGGAGGGGATAAAGTTCCTTGGGACGACACCTCCAACGACTGCGTCAACAAACTCAAACTCTACGTTTGTGTCCCCGATGGGAGAAAACTCAATCCAAACGTCACCGAACTGGCCATGCCCTCCCGTTTGTTTTTTATGCCTGCCCTGGGCTGTCACCGTTTTTCTGATCGTTTCCCTGTAGGGAATCTTGGGATCCTGCAAAACAGCGTTTGCACCGAATTTCGACGCCAGTTTTGCCCGAATCACATCCAGGTGCAGGTCTCCCTGCCCGGACAGCAGAGTCTCCGTTGTTTCCTGGTTTTTCTCAATCCTGATCGAGGGATCCTCCTCCAGCAGGCGGTTAAGTCCCGAGAAAACCTTGTCCTCCTCCCCCTGCTTGGCTGCAAAGACAGCCTTCGTGAAGCAGGGGACAGGGAACACAAGGTCCGGATAGCGCACTGGAGCGGATGGATCGCAGAGGGTATCCCCGGTGGTGGTGAACTGCAGTTTAGAAAGAGCGCCTATGTCTCCAGCGAAGAGTTTTTGTACCGGCGTCTGCTTCTTACCCCTCAGCATGAACAAACCCCCCGGCTTCTCCGCCTTATCGCTGTTGGGGTTATACAACGCTGAAGCTGGCGACAACGTGCCGGAAAACACCCTAAACAGGGAAAGCTTGCCGACAAAGGGGTCCGTAACGGTCTTGAACACAAAGGCAGAGAAAGGAGCTTCCGCCTTGCAGTGACGGGTGACCGGCTCGCCGGATTTCGGATCGACACCTTCAGAGGAGGTTCCTTCCGGCGAATTGAGATAGTCCTTGATCATGTCCAGAAGGGCAGGCGCCCCCGTTCCGGTCGCAGCTGAACACACGACCACGGGGACAATCTTCCTGCTCTTCATGCCGGCACGGAAGCCAACCAGCACTTCTTCATGGGTCAGTTCGCCTGCCTCAAAGTACTTTTCAAGCAAGTGATCGTCCGCCTCGGCAGCTGCCTCGGTGATTTCGCTGACGGCTTCCGCGATCATCCCGGAGAGCTCTTCGGGCACCGGAATCTCCTCACACGCCTTTCCTGATCCTTCAAAAGCCTTGTTCTCAAGCGCATTGACGACACCCCTGAACTTTGTCCCCGATCCGATCGGAAGAATCAGGGGGACGACGCCGGAGCCATATGTGGACCTCAGCTGGGCGAGGACTTTCTCAAAGCTCGCATTTTCTCGGTCCATCTGATTGACGATGAACATACACCCCGCCTGCATTTGCCTGGCGTAATCCCAGGCCTTCTCAGCGCCAACGGTCAAACCGTTGACTGCGTTGATCACGATGCCAACTGTCTGTGCCACGCGCAGCGGGCCCATCATCTCGCCAATGAAGTCAAAATAGCCGGGGACATCGATGACATTGACCTTGACACCCTTCCATTCGACCGGAGCCACAGCCGCGCTGATAGAAATCCCCCGTTTTGATTCCTCAGGATCAAAGTCAGTCACGGTACTTCCATCCTCAACCTTCCCCTGTCTGTCGATGGCACCCGACGCAAAGAGCAGGGATTCCGTCAGCGTTGTCTTCCCCTCGCTGCCATGGCCAAGGAGAGCAATATTGCGAATGTCCCGGGTCTGATATTCCGTCATGTCCGTTCCCCCTGTATTTACTCAAAAGATTCCATCTCAGGCATCGGGATTCATGCTATCATACTCTCTATCTCCAGACAAGAGCGCCGGCCACCTCTCAGGCGGTACTTCGGGGCTTGCTGCGCATCGGATCCCTCAATCGGGACCCTTGATCGTGTTGTCTTGCTCGTCCGGCAGCTTTCCGGAGCTCCTATCTTCCTTCTCTGAAGTCTTTTGCCCCAGCGCTTCCCAGTCCTCCCGAACAAGCGCGTAGAGCCTGACATCCGAAAAGTCCCCCTTGCAGAACAATCGCTGTCGGAGAAGACCCTCGCAGCGCATACCTGCATGCCTCATCACAGCACCGGAGGCAGGGTTACGGACATCGTGCTGTCCCTCAATCCTGTTGAGGCCAAGCGTCTCGAAAGCATAGCGAATCAGCCTTTGCAGGGCTTCCGTCATGTACCCTTTATTCCAGCATGGGCGTGCAAGGGAATAGCCGATTTCACAGCTTTGGTTTTCCTGATCGAGCCACACAAAGCCAATGGTCCCCACAGCCCGACCGCCGTATTTCTCCTCTATGATGAAGGTCTTTGGCCCTCCTTCGCGGTTTTTCCTGATCAGAGACCGCAGAAAATCCCTGCTCTCCCCGATGTTTAAGTGTGGATCCCATAGGACATAGCGGGCAACCTCAGGATCCTGCGAATAGAAGAATACATCGGCAGCATCACTGAGCCGAGGTGCCCTCAGGAGGAGCCTCTGCGTGTACAGCGATGGCACACCCACAGAAAACGGCGCCAGGACTCTGAGATTGCGGCGCTCCTGTGACCCACTGACCTGCTCAGGCAAGTGGATCCTGCCCAGAAGAAAGCGCATCTGCTCTTAGGCCACAAGCAGGCGAAGAGCAGCGGCTTCTCCTGCATCCAGCGCATCGATTCTCAGGGCATTCCAAACGGCGCCGTTCAGTAGGAGTGCCACGCCACAGACAAGAACGAGAAGAAGAAATACGATCCACAGAATATAGACCCACCTGTGTCTACCTTTCATACAGCATTCCTCAAGGCTGTCCGTCAGCCTGTCTCATCAGGGGATAGGCGCTGGGTTTCACCTGGCTGACTCGGCCTTCCACCAGGGGAAGATGCTTGTCCAACGCGTACACGCGCTGCGCGAGCAAGAGGCCCAGGCAAGTCTTAGCGTCTTTAAACTCCCCGGCCGCAGCCAGCTCGGCTGCCGCCTCCAGTGGCATCGTCGTGATGTGCAGGAATTCGTCAGGATCGGCATGCGCCTGGTGTTCCGTCAAGCCCGTGGCCAGATACAGCGCAATCTTCTCCGTACAAAAACCAGGTGTGGTTACTGTATGTATCAGAAGTCTCCAGGACGCTGCCCTCAAGCCTGTCTCTTCTTCAAGCTCGCGCTTGGCGCAGCACAAAGGATCCTCTTCAGGGGTATCCAGTTTCCCGGCAGGAATCTCCCAGGTATGCATCCCCACGGCAACTCTGTGCTGCCGCACGAGGGTCACCCGTCCCCTGCTATCAACCGGTACGACCGCTGCCGCTCCGTGATGAATCACGATTTCCCTGTCAGCCTGTCTGCCATCGGGCAGGAGGACACGCCACTTCTCAACGCGTATGATCTTGCCCTGATAGATGGTTTCACCGCTCAGGAAAGATTCTTTCATTTCGCCAGTCGACACAAACTCACCTCTTTGCTTCAGTCCCGTACCCATAGGATCGCCCCGCTCTCCCCTTCATTGTACCGCCTTTGGCGCCGGCCGTGAAGTACATCCCCTGCTGGGACCTTCCGGTTGGAGCGGATATCCTCCCCCATGACCCAAAGGGCTCTTCTCCTGATTTCATAGAATAGAAGGCCACCTGTTGTCAACGACTGATCGTGACAAGGCTGCTATATTAGCCTGTTTGTCGACAAGTCAGCCCATTGTACGCCTGAAGCGGCTTTCAGGATGACGCTTTCACGACGGCAGAGGGCCCATGTCCCTCGTTGACAGGGTGTTTTCAGGAGGTAAGTGAACGCGCTGCTCGAAATCTCGAAAATATGCTTGATTTGGGCGCGCCCTCTCTGTATACTCTGAGTTCGGCACGTCCTTGCGCCGCGCGCGACGCGGCGCCACAGGTCCATGAGGAGGTGAAAGGCCAATGAAGTACGAGCTGATCTATATCATCGCCCCGGAGGTCGAGGAAGAAGCCCGCAAGGAATGGGTGGCACGCTTCAACGCCCTGATAGAAAGCAACGGAGGCGTGATTGACAAGGTCGAAGAGTGGGGCAAACGGCGCCTGGCGTACCCCATCAACTACAAGACGGAAGGTTACTATCTGCAGGTAACCTTCACCGCCGGTCCGGAAGTCCCAAAGGAAATCGCACGAAATCTCGGCAATACAGACGAGGTGCTCCGGTCTCTGATCACCCGGCTGGAAACCAAGCGCAGCAATGTCAAACCGCGCATACTGAGGGCTCCCGCACCGCCTGTCCAGGCAGTCCCCACCGCTCCCGACACCGAAAGAGCTGCTTCGGACAGCCCGGTTAGTCCGCAGGCTTAGGAAGGCGGTCGCCATGAACAAGCTGTTTATTATCGGAAACCTGACCCGCGACCCCGAACTGCGCAGCACCAGTAGCGGCATTCCTGTCTGCAGCTTTTCGGTAGCCGTCAATAGGCGCAGGTCTAGCGCAGCGGAAGCAGGACAGCCTGAAGCTGATTTTTTCCGCGTCACGACCTGGAGGCAGTTGGCTGAAAACTGCAGCCGGTATCTTTCCAAAGGGCGCAAGGTCGCCGTCGTCGGGACGCTTACACTACAAACCTACACAGGAAACGACGGCCAGACGCGGTCAAGCCTGGAGGTTCAGGCAGATGAGGTAGAATTCCTGACCCCCAGGGGTGAGGGTGCAGAAGTTCCCGTCCAGGCTCCCCCCGCACCCCAGAACAACGGTTTTGTCCAGGTGGACGATGACGAACTGCCCTTCTGACAGGGCGACATATAAAGGAGGGATTTGACATGTCCGAGGATCGCGGTGACAGACGCCCAAGGCCACGGGGCGGCCGCAGGCCCCGACGCAAGGTGTGTGAATTTTGCGCAGGCAAAGTGGAATATATCGACTACAAGGACGTCAACCGTCTGCGTCGGCATATCAACGAGCGGGGGAAGATCTCTCCCCGCCGGATGATGGGAACCTGCGCGAAACACCAAAGGCAGCTCGCTGAAGCGATCAAACGGGCACGGGCTATCGCCCTGATGCCCTACGCTGCGGATTAGGCGGCTTTCCCTGCCATCATAGAAGCCCCGTACGGGGCTTTTTTTACACTTCTTTCTTTAGCTGGCGCGTGATATCGTCCAGCGCAGCACTGACCTGAGGGGCAGAGCGCCGGATCATGTCAATCCTGTCATATCCGTGCATGATCGTGGTGTGGTCCCTGCCTCCGAGAATCTCGCCTATCTTGGGAAACGACGCGTCTGTAAGCTTCCTTGACAGGTACATGGCAATTTGCCGCGGGACGGTCACCTCCCGGGTGCGCCGCGATCCGCAAAGCTCTGCAACAGGAACGGCATAATAGGAGGAAACCGCATGGACTACGTCCTCCGGAGTGATGTTTCGCATCGTCTGCTTGGAGAGCACCTCTTTGAGGGCCTCTTCAGCCAACTGCATGCTGATGGGCTTGCTTGTCAGTGAAGAATACGCGACCAGCCTCGTCAGACTCCCTTCAAGTTCGCGGATATTGCTGTCCACTTTCTGCGCAATCATCTCGAGTACGTCGTCCCCCACCGAGACCAGCTCATCGTCGGCCTTTCTGCGAAGAATGGCACAGCGCGTGTCCAGATCCGGCTTTTGGATATCCGCGATCAGCCCCCACTCAAAGCGGCTTCGGAGCCTCTCCTCCAGCTTCGCGATCTCCTTAGGCGGTCTGTCGCTGGAGATGATGATTTGCTTCCCCGCATTATGCAGGGCATTGAAAGTGTGGAAAAACTCCTCCTGCGTGCTGTCTCGGCCGGCGATAAACTGGATGTCGTCGATCAAAAGAACGTCCACACTGCGGTACTTCTCTCTAAACAGAGCATTTCTGTTGGTCTGGATGGCTGCCACCAGTTCAATGGTAAAGGTCTCGCTCGTCACGTATTCAAGGCGCGTGCTGGGTTTTTGCCTGAGCGTGTAGTGTCCGATGGCATGCATCAGATGCGTCTTTCCCAGCCCAACCTCCCCATAGATGAAAAGTGGATTGTACGCGTCTGCCGGCGACTCTGCGACCGCCAGGGAAGCGGCGTGCGCAAATCTGTTGCCGCCGCCGACGACGAAGTTCTCAAACGAATACTTGGGGTTCAGCTGAGGGGCGACCGAGGACGCCGGTTTTACACCGTCGCGATATTCTTGGGCTTGACTGGGCGTCATGATGGAGAGCCTGACATCACGGCCGATAATTTGCCGAACGGCGGTAGAAATAAGCACGGAATACCTGGGCACAACAAACTGATGATAGAAATCGGTCACCGCTTCCACAACAAACTGCTCCCCCGTGAATGCTACCGGCCTCAATGCAGTGGCGATCCAGGTCGAATAGGTCAGATCACTCATTTCACCGCGCATCAGCGAGCATGCCCGGTCCCACACGGCCTTCACATCCAAAGCAAAAGTCCTCCAATTGGTTCGCGGTATGCATCCATACGCATATTGCATCGGGCCTACAAAGACCCGGGATGAACATATTTTGCCGGCAGCCTGTGGACAAATCCTTGTGGATAAACCCTGTCCCTGCGCCTGACGCTGGCATATCTTACCACACTTCAGCCTGCAGTTCAAGGTATTGAAGCTTCACGCGGCATGCATAAGCTCCTGTCTGTTGATAAGTCGACCCGGCAACAGGTTGTGATCCTTCTGATATCCATCCACAAGGGCTGGGGTCCTGGGCATGTTTTTTTGCGTCCTTGTGTATAATTATACGTAGCGCAGTTCGAAGGGAAAATCTCCGAGACGTTCCCTCTTTCCTTTTTCTACAGATCAAGCTTATCCTATCCGCATCATCGTACACCGAAAGCACAACGAATGAAATCGTCTCAAAGCCTGGCCTCTCGCTGTTCATCATCGCGACTCTCATCCTTGCCGGCAGTCTGGAGCCCGTCACCCCTGTCTCCGCTTTGGGCGGAACCACGTTTGGGCAGCACAGCTGTGGACAGGGTCCCTGCGCTTCTGATCCCCTATGAAAGCCTGCCCCCATGGAGACAGTCCCACGCAGCCCTCAGGACTACAGGGCTGGAGTGCCGCGTGACGCACTGGTGGTTACGTCCTTTCCAGAATCCAGGAGGATGTCCTTGTCGACAAAGAAGTCTATCGCCTGTCCTTGCGTGAAGCAGCTTCTTCCTTTGCCTCCAGATCCACTTTCCTTCCTGGTGCGTTTAGCTACACCAGGAACCACACGCGACGCTTGTTAGATTTTTCCATTCTGGTGAGCACGGTTCAAGGAGCCTCAAGGCGATGCCCTGTTCCTGCTTCAGCAGTTTCCTTCCCAGGGAACGCACCAGTGGAATCTTTGGCTGTGCTGATGTTTTTGCAAATTCACGCTCGTGAGGGGAGCCTTTCTCTATGCGCTTAGCGGCAACATGGTGGACAGATCATGGTACCCTTTGTCTGCCAGCGATTCTTCTGTTGGGCTGGATGGTCTTCGCACGCATCGAAAGGCCGTTGGCCAAGCGTGAAGCATAGCAGGAAGGCTTCAGAGCACGCCCGCGGGGACTCAGGAAAGCCGGCTTGTCGCCGGCTTTCCTGTGCTTTTTTAAACACGGGTTTACCTGTGCTTTTTCGACCGCTGCACGTAGTGCCCGATGACCGCCTGATCGTCTGTAAACTCCACAGTGATATCCAGGTTTTGGCTCTCTCCCGGCTTCAGATAACGTAGCGTCCCGTTTTCTCTGGCAATCGCGCGATTATGAACGCCTGAAGTCGTCGGTTCGAGGCCCAGTGCATAGTCCCCCGACCGCATGCATTTCCACTGGCACAGCAGCGGAAAGGCCTCCGGATCAAAGCCGATGATGCACGCTGCGCCCAGGTCTTCGTTGTGCAGCATGGCGAACGCTTCACGTCCGCTGTGGTCGACATGGAAGAAGCATTCTTCCTCCCTGCCGTCCACGGGCTCTTCCATCCTGTCGTAATCCGAAAACCCTTTCCTGGCAGTCTCATCCCTGGCGATCACCTGTCCCGCCGAACTAAAAACGCGTGCCCCTGCGTCCAGCATAGGATAACCGAAATTGATATGGTACACCAGCATGAAAGGTTCGTCTCGGAAGCCCTGATTCTCGATCCGATCGCGGATCACAAGGCGGTCCCGTTCTGTTTCCAGCGTAATCATCCGTTTCAGAAGGAGGTTCTCCTCAAATACACAGCTTTCGCGCACCTGGCCTGCAACATGCAGAACAAGTTCGTCATCGGCGTACCCGGTCCAAGCGGATACCTGGCTTGCGGGCGTGTTGCTGTACGGTCCGTGCAACCCAAGCTCCCTGTCGCCGTCACGCCCGTGGCCTCCCGCATATGTCAGCCCGCAGGTCGTCAGAAAGCCGGCAAAGAATTGTTTGAGGAATCCCCTGGCCTCGTCCTCCGTATACAGATAGGGGGACCTGATGCCGCTTTTAGAGGCAAAGGCCATGTTCCTACCCTTGTACGACAGGGAAGAGATGTCAAGCCCCCTGTCGGCAAGGACGGTCAGCTCAAGATTCCTGCCATTCTTCAAGTCAAAGGCGCGTATACCCTTTCCCGGGCCATCGTTCAACACATAGTCCTTTACGCCGACAAGAGAGCTTAAGTCCCCGACCTTCCTTCTCAACAGCTGTTCCTGGCTCTTCTTCATAGTCCCCTCCTATTTGTATCCTTTTCTGTCAGTTTCCCGCTTTCCGCCCCGCCTGTCAAGCTTGTCTCTTTGGCAAAGGGGATGGGTACCTGCGGAGTTCCCTTTCAAAGCTTGGCCCAGCTTCACCCGCCCTGCTCGTCTCGGAATCGCCCACACCCTCGGGCGCCTATCCGCCCAAGCCCGTGTGCGGCTGTGAGCGCTAGCGCCAGAGAGGAAATCGTAGCCGCTGTAGTGGCGGCGGAAAAGGCGCTGGCCGTTCCAAAAGAGCCCTGGCTAATGGCAGTATATGCGCCCAATGCAAGGGTCATCGTTCGCGTGTTGAACAGCAGGACACTGCCTGAGACCTCGGTGACAGCGAATACCAGCTGAAACAACGCTCCAGCCATGACGAGATCGGAGATGTGAGGCAGCATTACATAGGCGAACGTCTTCAGCCGTGAAGCCCCAAGGCAGGTAGAGGCCTCGCGCGCGCCGGCAGGCATCCACAGCACTGCTGTCCTCCCAAAGTGGCCGGCATAGGGTAGCACGCGGACGGACAGCGCGATGACCATCATCAACACTGTACCGGCCAGTGACACGGGGGCTGCACTATACGCCGCCATCAGTGACAGCGCAACAGCTGCGCCGGGCACGGCATAAGGCAATGTCACCCGCACGCCTGCACGCGGTGCGGGGGTCCAGTTCCAGCTGAAGGCGCTGTAGGCAGCCAGCACTGCAATCGCTGCTGTGACGGCAAAGGTCGCAAGAGCAACCAGGATAGTATTGGCGATCGACCGGTCCATCATCGCCCCCATCGCTGATGCATAGTTGGCTAGGGAAAACCTTCCGCTAAAGGCTCCGTTTCCGTCGCTGAAAAAGGAGGTTGCGACTGTAATCAACTTAGGCAGCACCGCCACTGCGATCGCCACATAGCAGTACAGATGCATCAGGAGGCCGAAGAACCCCTTTGGTTTTTTCCTGCAAGCGGGTTTAGACAAACCGCCCCTGAGCCCGCGGCGACCTGCGACAAGCCACACAGGCACAAACAGGGCGGCGCCTACCGCAACAGACAGCACACCGGGTACCGCAGCCAGTGGAAGGTTGCCTCCCGCACGGCTGTGGAAACTCTCATAGAGAAACACAGACAGCGTTCGGTATTCGCCTCCCGTCACTGCCGGCGTTCCAAAGTCAGCAAAGGCTTCCATGAATACGAGCAGCGCCACGGGGAGCACTGCCGACACGATCCTCCCCGCCCCAGGATCCAAGATCCTCCTGATCCCCGTACCGCCCAGGCTGGCAGACGCTGCGGTAAGCCTGCAGTCCGCACGGCGAAGCGCCATATAGACACAAAGTGCAGCCAGCGGAAACAGCTTGAGTGTCTGGGCAAGCACGATACCCTTCAGGCCGCTCAGGGATCCGCTCCCGATGCCCAGGGTCCCCAGGAACCCGCTGAGGGGGCCTGGGTTCTCAACGACCGCGTTGAGAGAAAACGCATCGATGAAGGGGGCGGACACCGCGCAGAGCAGCGCAAGCACCCACAGCATCCTGTGTCCTCTGAGGTTAAACAGGGTCAAAAAGCAGGCAAACGGAATGCCCAGTATCAGCGAAAGGGCTGTGACCGATGTGGAAGCCAGAAGGCTGTTGTGCAGGCAGCGGACACAGTCCTCCTGGGTGAAGAAGTCCCTTAGGGCTTGCAGGGTAAAGCTGTCGTATCCTGCGGAAAACGCAGCCCACGCCATCCTGGCAAACGGATACAGCAAAAAGAGCAGGCACAGAAGAGACAAAGCCACTCCAGTTCCATTCCACCTTCTCCCTTTGCGTCCGGAAAACGACATCTCTTAACCCTCCTTCGACTTGAACAAATCCGTTGCCAGCTTGATTTCGATGCCACCTGCAGGGGAGTATAGCAAGTACGGGTGTCCTTGTATATGCTGCGGGGCACCTTATGCCTATAGAGCACGAAGCGAGCGCTGTCATTTAGATTCCTTTGAGCGCCAAGCGTGGTTTCCGGCAGGATGAGAAAGGAAGCAGGATCGATGGGTGCGCGGATGGAGGGATGCGGCAGGTCCTCTGCCCTGTGCTGTCCGAACTCCCCTGCACTGGTGGATGTCTCCTGCAGCGGCCGAAGGCAAGATCGGGCAAGCAAATGCAGCGTGGCTGCCAGGGAGAAGCTGATTTTAAGTTGGGATGCTATGGGCATACCCTGTGGATAATCCCTGGATGCGAGCCGGTCATAGTGGGTGACGTCCTTGCAGGCTTACGGAGAACCGATGCTTCATCAGGACGTCCAGACAGAAAGCGTCCGGGAAGAGCAGCTTGGCATGAGCGCGGCAACGATGGACCACACGCCAAAGACAGGATGCAAGCGCCTAAGATTCCAAGGGATCAGCATCACCAAGCCTGACACGCTCCTCCACACCGCGATTAAGATCCCTAAAGCAGCGAGAGGGTAGCGTGGCAACCCGGTTTCTTCGAGTCCGGTCCAGTCTCTTCTTGTGGTTCCACACTGGCGGGCGAAGACGCAAAGGCCCTGACGATGACGGATGGATGGATGCCTCTTGAGCCGCTGTGAAGCACCCGCATGCCCTTCTTCGCAGCGCCCCGGAAGCGTCCCTGGACGGCATGTACCCGGTAGCCTGCATGGCAACGAGCTTGTCCGCTACGACGTTGTGAAATAGTCACCGCGAAACAAGATCTGCTTCACCAGGGTGCGTCCCTACAGAAAAAACGATCAGGCGCAGTTGGAATCCAGAACATCCTCTTGTCCGGCGTTACGGTTTTCCTACCGCCCTGACGCAGAAAAAGAGATAAGATCCTGTTGGCTTTATGGAAGGCGGTCTGTCTTAAGGTGGCGCGATCCATAGACACCGCTCATGCACAGGGGAGGCTTCACCAGCCCTGTCCTCCTGCTTCAAGATATAGCGCGCCCAAAGAATAGGGTGACAGGTCCGGCGAAAGCCAGAATCAACCCATACGCCGCCAGTCACAAAGTAGAAAAAGCCGCAAAGCATCTTTAAAGAAACAGCAGAGAAGCCTTAGCCTGGATTATTCACAGGCATGACCGGAAAGGTCGAGATACGAAGAAATC
>CAZPIC010000025.1:0-33463 GCA_964586835.1 uncultured Oscillospiraceae bacterium | reverse complement strand
TCCGGTAAGATCAGCTGCCTGAAATCCGAAATATGCCTTTTTCAGCAGACCCTAGCAGAGGATGATGAAACCTGTGTCAAATGGCCTGCGGACTACTCATATCGGGCCAGACTTCGCATCATCTCAGGCTTCTTTTCTTAGCTCCTTCCAAGAGCCATCCTCAGCATGAAGATCAGCCTATGGTGCATTACAATCGCATTCGTTTGAATCCACACAGAGCATATGTAGCAAAAAACAGCACTCTGTGCTGCGTAAGCTTCTCCCCCATGATGCTGTGCCCTCCACTCTTTTGCAGCGCCCTGAGGTTTTCTTCTGAGGAGAAGCCCAGTCCCTCACGCTGAGGGCCTTCAATGCTTCCATCCATCAGGGCCCGCAGGCTGACTGCCGTGCGGGCCCATGCGCAGAGATCTGCGTTCGTCCGTTATCTGATCAGGTAGATACGAAGCCTCCAGCCCACCTCGATATGATCGGGATTCTTGATACGGTCACGGTTCCAGTCATAAATCTTGCTCCAGGTCACACCGGAATAGCCCTGTCGCGAATAGTGCCGAGCAATGGAATGAAGGTTGTCGCCTTTGGCCACTGTGTACCAAACCATGTCATTTCCGCCTGCTCCTCCGGCAACGTTGCCGAGATCGTCGTCCTTGATTGTCATGGTATCGTCCTCCTTTATATTTCCAGCAGCAGTGCTGCATTGGATCTCATAGGGTGTGCTCCGATTTGGCGGCAAGCTTTCGCCACCAAGCCACATTCAGAGTCGGGGCATGGCACACATTCCCTTAATGAGCTGTTAAGGGATTAGGAAGATCCGGAGCCTCCATCCCGGCAGGAGAGTATCCGCAGTTTTAATGAGATCGCGGTTCCATTCGAGAATTTTGTCCCAGGTCACGCCGGCATAGCCCTGGTTTCGATAGCGCCCCGCGATGGAATGAAGGTTGTCGCCTTTGGCCACTGTGTAATAGGCCATGGAGGGTTTGCCCACTCCCCCGGCAACCTTGCTGAGTTCGTCATCCCTGAGCGTCATTGTGTTGTCCTCCTTCACTTTTCAGGCAGCTGTGTGACACTGGCCTCCAGACATTAACGGGTTTGTGTCAGGCTTAAGGCGCAATCTCACCCTCTGGTAGCTGCCCATGTCGGGGAACGGCACGCAGTACTGTTACGGGTGGGTCAGTCAGTGATCGCAGTCATGGTTCCCTTCTTATACTGGGTTCAGTTTTACAGGATCTGGCAGCTTATCCTCCGCGGAAACGACCCTTTCCAGCAGCCATGCGCCGATCCCGCCAGGCTGATGCGCTTCCTCCCGGAAACCCTTCCGCACCGGACTAGGCAGGAGCGCGCCCTGGGTCAGCCCTGGGGGAGGCACTGATAAAGCCACCATTAACGCCAGGGACAACAAGCCTTTCTTCATGCCTGCTCCCCCCTTGTCGCACTGGAGCAGGGTGCGCAGTTTTTTGAGTGCGTTTGACTGAATGAAGCCCGCGTTGCTGTAGGAAATCTTCATCTTTTCCGCGATCTCCCCGGGGCTCAGACCCTGCCAGAAGCGCAGGATGAGGACGTCCCTTTCCCGCTGGCTCAGCTGCTGCAGGGCGTTTGCCAATTCTGCCAGGAGTTCACGGCTGAGCACTGCATCTTCCACCGCGCCGCCCCCGTCAGATAGATCTGCCTGGTCGTCCAGGCAGACGCCAGGCTTCAAAGCCCGGAAGTAGTCACGTACGGTGTTACGGGTGATGGCGTAAACCCAGGAAGAGAGGCTGCCTCTCGTACTGTCGTAACGGTCCAGAGCTGCACTCACCCTGACAAACACGTCGCTGACTGCATCCTGGGCATCGTGGTAGTTGGCGATTCTGAAGCGGACGTAGCGGCTGACCTTGTCTTGATACTGCCTAAAGACGAGGTCCATGGTGAGCTGCTCACACATGGCGATCCCCCTCTTCCGTGAAAGGATCAGGGACGCCGGCAGCGTGGAGTTCCAAGCTCTCGTCTGCAAGAGGCACGCCCCCGCTCTCCCACCGAGTCAGCGTTTTTTCTATCAGGCTGCTCAAGTGGTCCTCGCCCTCAAAGCGCTGATAGTCAAAAAGCCTTCTCAGTTCCTTTTCACACGCTGTCATGTTCAGCCTTCCTTTCTTCATCCCTTGATACGCGGCAGACCCCGAATTTTTAGAGATCTGGGCTGCTCAATTTCCAACAGGCTCCAGCTGCTGGCGAGACACCAGATCCGAGAAGATCCCACCTTGAGCCATCAATGCGTCATATGTCCCATCCTCCGCGATGCATCCGTCGTCCAATACCAGGATGCGGCTGCACTGGCGGATGGTCGACAGCCGGTGGGCAACGACAATGCGCGTGCACTTGAGCCTTGCCAGGGAGTCGGATACCTGCCGTTGAGCGATGTTATCAAGGGCACTGGTAGCCTCGTCCAGCATCAGGATACGCGGCTTGGAGGCGATGGCCCGGGCAATCATCAGCCGCTGGCGCTGTCCACCGGATATGCCCCCTTCGCCTTCGGACAGGATCGTATGCATTCCCATGGGCATCTCGCGGATGTCCTGGGCAATCCCTGCTGTTTCCGCAGCTTCCCAAGCCTCTTCGAGAGTCAGCCCCGGGGAAGAAATGGAGATGTTGGAAAAGACATCCCCCTGAAACAGCTTGCCATCTTGGGTCACCACCCCCAGGTGTCGTCGCAGCGCGCGCAGATCCAGAGAACTCAGATCCTGTCCGTCATAATAGATCGCGCCGCGCTGGGGCTGTTCAAAGCCCAGCAGCAGCCGGATGATGGTGGACTTCCCGCTGCCTGTGCGCCCCACAATGGCAACATACTCCCCTGGGCGGATTTTCAGGCTCAGGTCACGCAGCACCAAATGCATCCGCTCGCTGTAACGGAAGGAAACGTGGTTCAATTCCACCCCGCCTGTCAGGCGGTGGATCCTCTTTTTATGCTGCTCCGTTTCGGGCACAGCCTTCAGCAGTGGATCCACCATCTGCAACATGGGGCGCAGCTCAGCTGCCTGGGACACCATTCCCGCCAAGGAGGCAAAAGCGCCAGTGACCATACCGAAAGACATGCTGAAGGCCATGTATCCCGCCATTCCCACCCCGCTTTTTACAGCAGTGAAGTAGATAAGCACCGTGCCAAGAAGGGCAATGGCCTGTGGGATGGCCCGCCCAAATCGGATGAGGAAGGGCGGCTCATACGCCAGCCGTGCGCTTCGGGCATACCAGGTGGCCCATTTGGCGAAGGCGCGCTTCTCGGCGCCCGCCAACTTGATCTTCTGTACGCCGCTGATCAGGCACAGCGCTATTCCGCACTCCTTGGCGGAGGCTTCCATGCGCTCCCGCGTATAGCGCAGCTGCGCCAGAGTGGAAAGCAGCGAGACCGCCAGGGTGGAAAGGACGATGCCCATGGCCGGCGCGGCAAGTGCGGGCGCAAAACTGAAGAACTGTCCTACATAGGCCAGGGACATCAGGCTTGAGAGCCCGCCGGAGAATACAAGGTCTGTCAGCAGGCTGCACAGGCTGCTCACGGACCTGACCCTACTGGTCAGCTCTCCCGCGTTGTATCCTCTAAAAAAACCGGCGGGCAGTGACAGCACGCGCATCATGGCGGCAGACTGTACCATCAGGTCCAGCCTGGTTTGCATCTGGGAGAGCAGCATCATCCGTGCGGCCGTGATCAGCGCCATGGACAGCAGTACGCCTGTCATCGCCGATGCAGCGGGCAGCAGCAGTCCGCCCAGCCCACTCTTGATCACGGGGCCAAACAACAGAAGGTTGAGGCGCGGCAGCAGCAGTCCCAATCCGGTCGTCAGCAAGGTCGCAACAAAGATCAGCGCGAAGTCCGTCATGGACAGGGACTGCGCGATGAACACCAGCAAATCCCGCGCGTTAAGGCGCCTCAGGGGAAACGGACGATAAAAGCACAGCGCCTCCTCTGAAAGCAGCCGCGCTGTGCGGGCGTTCAGCCTCACGCGATTGCCAGTGTCAGGATCGATAAAGCTGTAACCCCCCCATGCACAGGGCAGAAGGGCGACCGTCTTTCCCTCCGGCGTCAGGCCCAGCATCGGGCCAATGGCCTCCCGGTACCAAGAGCCCTGCAGGCGCACCCGACGGTGCATCAGTCCCAGGGGGGCGGTCAGCCGCTCCAGCTGCTCTGACAGGCTCTCTGCCGGCTCATCGAGCTCGGGCCTGGGCAAGCGGTACCAGGAGAGGATTTGGAGGATAGCCCCCTGCGTTCTCCATCTCTCGTCTTGTGGGAAAGGGGGCCTCCCCAGCACGGCTCCCGCCAGCTCGTCGAAGGCCTGGGCAAAGCAGTCGTCGTTGTGCCGCGCGCGCTGCCGGACCTGCTCATCAAACCATCCCATGCGCCTTCCCCTTACTCATTGGTTACCAGTCGCCTGTACAGCCCGTCACGGGCATAGAGCTCTCCGTGGGTGCCGCGCTCCACCACAGTCCCCCGGTCCAGCACCACGATCTCATCGCAGTCACGGATGGTGGAGAGGCGGTGGGCCACCACCACCGAAGTAACGCCCCGTTGCCTGATGCCGTGCATTACCTCGTACTCGGTCCGGGCGTCAAGGGCGCTCGTGGCCTCATCCAGGATAATAATAGAGGGATCCTGCGCCAGAACGCGGGCAATTTCCAGGCGCTGGCGCTGCCCGCCAGACAGGTCCCGTCCTCCGGAAAGGATGCGGCCCTGGTATCCGTCCTCGCGCCTGAGAATATCGTCATGGATCTGTGCGTCCCGGGCGGCCAGTATCACCTCGAAGTCCTCAATGGAACTGTCCCACATCCGGATGTTGTCTGCAATGCTGTCCTCAAAAAGGATGATGTCCTGGTCCACTACCGCCAGAGAGGCGGTAAAGATCTCCCGCGGTATCTGATCAATGGGTTGGCCATCAAAAAGCACCTCTCCATGAAAGGGCTTATAGAGGCCTGACAAAAGCTTGGCCAGGGTGGATTTTCCACAGCCTGAGGGCCCTACAAGGGCCACGCTTCCGCCGGGCTCAATCGTCAGATTGAAGTCCCTGATCAGGGGCTCACCCAGGGGCGCGTAGCCAAAGGTCACCCCCCGCATCTCTACTCGTCCGCGCAGCTTATCGCATGATTCTTCCGGAAGCGGACCGCCGCGGTCCGGCACGTCGGGGGGATAGGACAGGACATCCTCAATGCGCTCCATGTCACTGCGCATCTCCTGGATGCTTTGCCCGGCGAAAATCAGATTGCCGGCCGGCGTGGTAAAGGAGGACATAAAGCCCTGAAACGCCAGGATCATTCCCACAGTGAACCGGCCCTGTAAGGCAAGAAAAACACCAAGGATCAGCACCGTCGCGTCCGAAAGCTGGGAGATCAGCCCTGGAATGCTTCCCAGATAATGATTGATCCGGATATAGCGCACACTCTGGGTATTGACAGAGGCTTGGAATCCCGCCCATCTTTCAAAAAACCCCTTCTCCGCGCCACAAGACTTGATGGTCTCTATCAGCTGAATCCCCGCTACAGTGGCGCCGGCCAGCCTGCCCGCGTCGCGCATTTGCACCCGGGTGATGTTGACACGCTTTTTTGAGACCACCCCTGCTACCAGCATCTTCAGCGCCATGGCCCCTACGCCCACGGCGGTAAGCAGGGGGCTGTAGCGCAGCATGACCAGCAGATAGAACAGCAACATGCCAAAGTCCAAGACCAGCGGAGCCAGCTGCCGGATTAGCGCGTTTGCCACTGTGGCATTGGTATTCTGACGAGAAGCGATGTCTCCCGCCATACGCTGGGAAAAAAAGGCAAGGGGCAGGCGCAGCACATGCCACATGAATGCAGCGTTCGCCACCACCGCAAACTTGCCTTCAATGCGCAACGAATGGACCTCTTGCAAAAAACTGATCAGGATCTGCGCCAAGGCCAGTCCGGCCAGCGCGAGGCTGAAAGGCTCAAGCCACTCGGGATTTCGTCCGGTCAACAGCCGGTCCATGAAGATGCGCGAAAAAGCCGGACTGATGATGCTGATCAGCGCTGTGATCAGGGTGGTTAGAATGACAAACAGCAGTGCTGCCCCTGCTCCACGCAGGCGGGTTCTGGCAAAGGCCAGCACGCTCCTGGGCCTTCCTTCTGGCTTAAACCCTTCCACAGGGGCCAGCATCAGACAGACTCCCGTGAAGCTGCGGTCAAATTCCTCCTTCGAGAGAACCACCGTACCCCGCGCGGGATCATTGATCACGGCGCGGTCGCCCCGGAAGCCGCACAGGACGACAAAGTGGTTAAAGTTCCAGTGAATAATGCAGGGAAAACCGCCCTCTCGTCTCAGCTGTTCGGGTTCGTAGCGGTACCCCTGGGCTGTCAGCCCGTAACTGCGGGCCGCACGCAGCATGTTGCGCGCGTTGGACCCGTCCCGAGACACGCCGCAATCCGAGCGCACCTTTTCCAGCGGCAGCCACTTCCCATAGAAGGCCAGCACCATCGCCAGACAGGCAGCACCACACTCCAGCGCTTCCAGCTGCATGACCACGGGAACCCTTGCCCATCCGTCACTCAAAGGTCTTTTAGCTGCTTTTCTAATCACCCTCTCCACTCCCTTTCAGGAGGAATTCGATGGGATGGATCGTCTCCGTCGTAATGACCACATCCCAAACGCCATCAGGCACATCCTGAGCCTGCAGGTACACCGGGTAGTTCCACGCCTGAGGGTTCAGCTGATGCACAAGGAAATCCTCAGGGTGTACCTCATCCACCTCTTCCCTTGACAACGGAACAGTGGACACAGAGACCACCGTTGCAGGAATGCCGCTGATGCTGGCGGGCATGCCCGGGGAGACGCGTGTTGCATCCGTTACATAACAAAGGACTTCCCCATCCTTGGCGATTCCCCTGGCAGCGATAGAGGCGGGCAGCGTGCCAAAAATGCTAAATGCAATGAAAGCAAGCAGCAGCAAAATGACCGCAGCCAAAGCCAGCCACACGCTGGGACGCGCCACGCGCAGGTAGCTGTTGAGCTCTTCTGGAGAAGAAATCCTGTCCATGCTTGTCTGGCGAAACAGCTTGCTATCCATGGCCTGGCTCCTTCGACCCTCACTTGTGAAATCCGCCTGCTTGCCCGGACACTGCGTTCATCCGGAACACCAGACAGCCTGGATCACTCTCCGCTGGAAAGCCCCTTTTCTTCGTCCTCATGCTTAATGGTCAGCATCTCCGTGAACCCGGTGATCTCGAACACTTCCATGACACTGGGATTGGGTCGGAGGATCACAAGGCTTCCCTGTCTGTTCATGACTTTTTGCGCCGCCAGGATCACCCGCAACCCGGCGCTTGAAATGTATTCCAGACTCTGCATATCCAGTTCCAACTGCGCAACATCCTCAATGCCTGTGCGCAGCACTGCCTCCAGCTCCCGGGAGGTCATGCTGTCGAGCCGCCCCGCAAGTGTCAGGCGCAGGCGACTCCCCTCCCTGGTTTCTGCGATGGTCATCGTTCAACGTCCTTTCCGCATGTTGAGTGTGTAATCGATCCCTCTTCCCTCAAAAAGCCCGGCAGTTCGCGGGCAGAAGTCCGTGGCTTGCCCTCTGCTCCGTCACATAAGCTTGACCTGTGCCATCCTCCCGCTGCTCAGCTTTCGGATCAGCAGGTGATTGTCCAACATGCTTTTGCGCCGAATGCCGTCCTCCTAAGCGACCCCCTCACCGATTGGCCAGCCTATTTGTAGCTACAGCCATTCTACACTGCAGACAGGGAGGCTGTCCATTCAGCCATCACATCAGGTATAATCCAGACAGGCCGGGTTGGACTGGCCCTTCGGAGGAACACGATGAACAAAACCATTCGCGCTCTTATCCTGTACCTGTTTTTGCTTTCTCTGCTGCTGCCCCTTGCTTCCTGCGCGGAACTGGATGAGACCCTGGACAGCCCGCCTCTGTGGCTGAACACAGGCGCGAACAGGCCCGTTCGCGAAAGTGTGGACGACGCCACCCGCATCGTCAGGACGCTTTCCCGCGGTGAGACGGTGGGGTTGCTGTCTCTGCACGACGAGTGGGCCGAGGTCCTCGTATTCAATGAAGCGGATGAATCACTGGAAGGCTGGACGCTTTCGGAAGGGCTCCGACCCCGGGTCCCCGAAGACGGATTCAGCCTGGCCACCGTCAACAGTCCGGACCCCTCTGCCCGCGCTCCCCTTCGCGCGCAACCAAGGAAAAGCGCCAAAGTACTGGGCAAGTACTATAACGGGGTCGTGGCGCATGTGCTCACACAGCCCCTGAAGGGTTGGGTACAGGTGCGTGTGGGCGACCTGACCGGCTACTTCGAGGAGGCAATGCTCGCGCTGGACGTGCCATCGGGTACCGTCCCGTCCTCCATTCCAACAGTCATCGTCAGCAACCCAGACACCTCGGGCTTGAATCTGAGATCTGCCCAGTCCTTCCGCTCAGAAACCAAAGCCACGTACGCCAACGGGAGAACCGTACGGGTGCTGGGTGTCACGGAGGATTTTGTACATGTCCTGACGGAAGACGAAAAGACGGGCTTCATGATGGCTTGGGGCGTCACACCACAACCGGCTTACGCGGACATCGATGGGATCGCTGCCGTCCCCCAGCCGGATGGCGCCCTGACAGTGGTCGACAACCCCGGCGGGCAGGGCGCGCACCTGCGCAGCCGGGCCAGCACGGGTTCCGACTCCCTGGGCCTGTACCTCAACGGCACGGCTGTCGTCGTGACCAGTGGGGGTGAATACTGGAAACAAGTATGGGTCGATGGCAGGACAGGCTGGATGATGGCGAAACTGCTCAAGGGCATGCAGCCGGAGGAAAGCGAGTAGCGTGGGGCTGCGCACCATCCCCTGTCGGACAACGCTCAACAGGCCTGACGTCCCCATCCTCCGGTTAGCCTATCAGGATGGCGAGCTTCCGGTGTAGCCTGAAGGGCGCCCGATATCTGCCGGAAGGGAGCATCGACCCTCTTGAACGGGTCACGAACTGCAGCATGCCCTGGGTGAGGGCAGGCTGTATTTCAGCCGGGTTATCACCATCTTACCAGGCTGCTGCGCCTGTGCCCTGGTAGAGGCGACGTTCCTGACGGTTAGCCACCTCTCCTGGGCGCATGGCTACAGGATAGCCCGCGGTGAACGCTGCCGGATGGACGCCCTCCGAGGCAGAGGAGGGAGACGGAGCGTCGAGCTTTACAACAGCGCGTTGCACGAGGTTTTCCAGCGCTCCAGCTCCCGCCATGACGGGGTCTTCCCGTCTGTCAGAATCCGTGTGGACAGCTTTGAGGCAAACGTCTCGAGTAGGTATTGACAAGGGATCCGGCCCCTCCTGCACACAGCCTCAGATGCTGTGCGAGGCGTGGGTGCCATAACCCTGGAGGAACGGGCATGAGACAATCGATGCGAACACGCCTGCTGAAAACATTCCTGATCCTCTTTCTGGCAGCCATGCTGCTCTTTGCATCGCTCGCCCTGATCGGGATGTGGACCCTTCGCGATTCCGCCCAGAGTAACGCACAACGCCTGGGTCAGGCAGCCGCACAAAACAGCGAGCGGTTGCTGATCGACCAGGCATTGGATGCCGCGCAGAGTTTTGTGGTGGAAAAAGCAGTTGCCATCGACGAGCGGATGAGCTCTTTCCTGCGCGCTGTGGATGAGATGGCCCTGTACACGGCTGCGCTGTATGAGCATCCCGAGCGCTTCGCCTCACGGCCTGTGCCCACACCCGACGAGCTGGCTGCCCGGGGCGAAAGCAGCGGCACCACGCTGCACTACCTGCCTGCAACCTTAGAACTTGCCAGTACAAGCGAGCAGATCGCTGAGAATGCCCTGCTGGGGAACACGGAAGAGGTGTTTGCTGCCATACTCCTCAACACGCCGGAGATTTCAAGCATCTACGTCGCCTCAGCTTCGGGCGCCAACGTCGATTACGATGCCAACGCGGAAAACAAAACGGGCTTCTACGCCTTTGAGTGCCGCGGTCTTCCATGGTATATAAGCGCGCGGGACAGCGGGACACTGGTCATCTCCGAAACCTATGCGGACAGCTTTGGCCGCGGTCTGACTGTGACCATCTCCAAGCCCTTTTATGCGAAGGGGACGTTCATTGGCGTGCTGGGCGTCGACCTTCTGATCGAAGGCATCAATCGCGAGATTCTTAGCACGCAGTTCGGCTCGGGCGGCTACGCGATGCTGTTTTCCAGCGACGGAAAAGCGATATCGGCTAAAAATCTGAGTGAGAGCGGCTTTGCGCAGGAGACCTTGTTGGGGACCCAGTCCCAGGAGGTCATCCGGGCGATGCGTGAAAGCGCTGCTGGTTACGTTCGAAGCGTGATCCATGACGAGCCCGTCTATATCATTTATGCCCCGGTCGCGACCACTGGCTGGAATCTGACCGTTGTCATGCCCATCGAGGAGATTCTGGCGCCAGCGACCCGTTCAAACGAGATGATACAGGGCATTATAAAGGACACCCACGACAGCATGGCACGTTCGATCAAAGGCCTGAACCTGGCCATGATCCTGGCTTTCGCCGCGCTGGCTGTGGTGTTTATTGCCATTGTGCGCAGCGTCTGCAGGCGCAGCACCGAGCCCATCCTCAAGCTCACTGAGGACGTGGGGCACATCGGGGAGGGAAACCTCGACTACCGCTCGGACATCCACACCGGGGACGAAGTGGAGCTGCTGAGCCAGAGCTTTGAGCGTATGACAAGCTCATTGCGCGCCTATATCCACAACCTGACCCGCGTCACCGCTGAGCGGGAACGTATCGGCGCCGAGTTGAGTGTTGCCACCAAAATACAGACCGGCATGCTCCCCTGCACCTTTCCGCCGTTTCCGGACCAGGAGGAGTTTGACCTCTTTGCCACGATGCTCCCCGCCAAAGAGGTGGGAGGGGACTTCTACGATTTTTTCCTCATCGACGCAGACCATCTGGCCTTCCTTATCGCCGACGTATCGGGCAAGGGCATTCCCGCCGCGCTGTTCATGATGACTGTGAAGACCCTCATCAAGACGCTAGCCCAGACGGGGATAGATCTGTCCCAGGTGTTCAACGAGGCCAATGCGCGCCTGTATGAAAACAATGAAGAAAGCATGTTTGTGACAGCCTGGATGGGGGTGCTTGAGATTTCCACAGGGCGTCTTGACTATGTCAACGCCGGACATACACCCCCCTTCCTGCGGCGGGAAGGCAAGGGCTTCCGTTTCCTCCGATCCCGTGCAGGTTTTGTGCTGGCAGGCCTTGAAACCACCCAATACCAGAAGGCTGAACTCTCCCTGCACCCTGGCGATATCCTCTACCTGTACACAGACGGCGTGACCGAAGCCACGGACGCCGAAAACGCTTCCTATGGCGAAGCAAGGCTCGTGAACGTGCTGGACGCGCAGCCTGGTGAAGACCTCAGGAAGATCCTGGGCGCGGTGCAGGAAGATATTGACAGGTTTATCGGCCAGGCACCGCAGTTTGACGACATCACCATGCTGGCCCTCAGGTTTGGGCACAGCGGGGAAGGTGGGATGAAAAGCCTGACCGTGCCCGCGCGGGCTGATCAGCTGTATGCTGTGCTGGACTTCCTCACCCGGGAAATCAAAACGCATGACTGTCCACCCAGGGCGCTGGCTCGGCTGAACCTTGTCGCGGAGGAAGTCTTCATCAACATCGCGCGCTATGCGTATTCCCCAGAAGAAGGCGACTTGACCGTACAGATCGGCGTTAGTGGCGCGCCGTCCACCCTGACGCTACGCTTCATCGACCGGGGCGCTCCCTATAACCCTCTGGAAAAAGCGGACCCAGACATCGCGCTCTCTGCCGGAGACCGGCAGGCTGGCGGTCTGGGCATCTATCTGGTTAAAAAAAGCGTGGACAGCGCACACTATGCCTATGAAAACGGCCAGAATATCCTGACGCTGACCCAAACGCTTGCCTAACACAGCCCGCTCCGCAGCGTATAAAGCTAAAGGTTTCGTACAGTGCCTTGTGTCTTGCAGATAGGTCTGAACCATCCCTGCTGCAAGGTTCCCGCAGACAAGCCCGCTCTCTGTGTATTGCTTCAGATTCTTTCAGATGTACACCATAGGCCTGTCTTGCTTCCAGCAGTATAGGTTGTAAAGTGTGTCCTGAGCGCGTCTTGAGGCTTCACATGCCCGCGGATGGCCTTTTTTCCCGGCGATCTTGCTTAAAGGATAGCCAAGGCCTTTCAGCCCCGGCGAACGTCCTATGTGACTCTTTTCCGATGGACCTGTCGTGCCCGCTCTCCTTCCAGATTCCTTCACCGCCCTCCAGCCCACCCGCAGCGCTTCGATGGCTTTTCATGCAGAGGATCCCATCCTTCTCCCCCACGAATCGCTACCCTCGGCGCTCCTTCAGTTGTTCAGCTTGCGTCGGATCGATGCCGCTCCACAGCGGGGGCAGGTTCCCGCCTGGTGGCGTCCTTCCGCCACGGTGTGTGCACCACACCACATCCCTCTTGCATCACATTGTGCTTCAGAGATCGGCGGGAAAGGCCCAGTATGCGCCGATCTGGCAGCCCCTCTTGCAGCTTTTTCATCAGGCTGTCGGGGGGCTGTGTTAAAACCTTTCGCCCGGTCGCTCAAAACAAAACCACCGGCTATGCCGGTGGTCTTGTTTGCTTGCTTAACAGTAGTCAGACTACTTACTTGCCTGCCGCTGCGTTTTCGCCCGCGATGCGGCCAAAGACGGTAAAGTCGACCAGAGCGTTTCCGCCAACCCTGTTGGCGCCATGGATGACCCCGGTCAGCTCGCCCACACAGTACAGTCCTTCAACGATGCTGCCGTCCTCTCGGAGGGCGTGGGTCTGCATGTCTACCCGAACTCCGCCCATAGTATGATGGGCTGCGGGTTTGCGGGGATACGAGTACCAGGGGCCATTCACCTGCTTGACCTTCAGGAGCGTACGCCCAAACTCATCGGGTTCCTGCGTTTCGACATGATGGTTGTAGCTGTCGATCGTCGCCTTCAGGTTTTCTGCAGGCATGTCCAGGAGCTCCGCCAGTTCGTCCAGCGTCTCAGCCTTAATGTAACCGGACAGTTTATTTTCAAGCATGTAGGTCAGGGTTTTCCCGTCAAGGGTTTTGGCCTCATCCGGATTGCCAATGACATCCGTGCTCTGAATCGAGTACATCATGCCATCGGTTTGGGCAAGGATAGCCTGCGATATATCGTCCCTTCTGCCATCCTCCCGCACGAAGCGGTTTCCTTCCTTGTTGATGAAGAGATTACCCGCAACGCTCATGGGGCCGCAGTTGTCATTCAGCGTTCCAGTAATCGGGTTGCAGGTTTGCAGCAGCTGGATCTGCTCCATGTTCACCAGCTGAGCACCCACCGCGGATGCCATGAAAATGCCATCGCCCGTTACGCCGGAGACATTGGTGGTCTTCAGGTCGGGACCCAAATCTGTCCACTTCTCTCCCTCACAGTATTTCTGTCTCAGCTCAACGTTGCCTGCAAAGCCACCGGTCGCAAGCACAACGCCATTGGTCGCAAAGAGCGTTACGTTGTTGCCCGTCTTTCCCTCAGCCTTGACGCCGACCACCCTGTCGCCTTCGGTTATCAGCTCCACGCCTCTGGTGTTCATCAGCTGCGTATACCCTGCCTGTCCCTCCAGGCCATCTGTCAGGGCTTTGATATAAGCGGTGCCATTGGGCATATCATTGTACATGGATCGCTCGTACAGGGCACCCGCCCCCTGCGCCACGCGGATCACGTTCAGGCCCATGGATTCATACCATTGCAGCCCTTCCAGTGCCTTTCCACACATATGGCGCACGATCTCGATTTCGCCCACCCGATCGCCGCTTTCCCAGGTCTGAAGAGCGTGCCAGTTGGGGCTGTCAAACAGACCTTCAGCGCCAGCATCCTCATAGGCCTTCAGGTCTTCCATCACGGCTTCCATCAGTTCCCGATGGGCATCGCTGACAGGCTCGAGAGAACAGGTGCTCATAATATTCTGCTTGGTCGCATCGGACATTGTAAGCGTTACCTGCCACTGCGGATAGGCGGTGTTGTAAAAGCCGCCCGCCATGATGGAGTTGCCGCCCAGGGTACCGGTCTTTTCAATCAAAATGACCGTGGCCCCTTCCCTGATCGCCGTCAGCGCGGTAGCAAGCCCGCCACCGCCGCCGCCAACCACCACGACGTCCGCTGTCAGTTCGAGGTCGTCTTCTTTTGCCACGGGCAGCTTGGCGTTCAACTTGTCCATATCACCGCCCGCTTCTTTCAGGCAGGCTTCAGCGGCACGCAAAATGGCCCGGCTGGTGTAGGTTGCGCCCGCAACGACGTCCACCGCCAGAGACTGATTCTCAACAATGGCGTGGGGGATGTCGCGCAGCGGCCAGTCGCGCAGACCGGGGGTCTCCACATCGTCGGTGACCGTGACGGAAAGGATATCGCTTTCGCTCACCGTCACCTCAACCGTCAAAGGCCCCTGCAATCCGGGGGTTGTCGCTGTGTAAGCCCCCGCCTTGTACGCAGGTTCCGCCGCAGATGCCGCGCCAATGAGTCCAAGCAGCATCATGGTGGACAGCGCCAGAGCCAGTACCCGTTTAATCATAATAGATCCTCCTGTGAAAAATTTGCCGAAGCAGGGGAGATGATATACCATTTTTTTCAATCTGGCAAGGGTGCTTTTTTACAGAATTGTTAGAACATATTTGTATACTGCATCAGAATTTCTGCTTTATATAATACAAAAGTTCTAATTTCAAAGTTTAAATTAAAACAATACAAACAACTGATGTGAATGGAGGATCTGCCGAAGCGAGTCTTCCGCCGGCCTGATGGTCTGTACACGGCGTTTGGGATGCCCCTGGTCTCTGCTTGGCAAAATCCCGCCTTCGTCCGTATGAAAGGGTCCCTGAGCCTTAGAAACCGCCTGTAAGGCAGCGCATCCCCGCATTCAAAACACGGTGAACTGCTTCTCTCTTACAGGCGGTTTCTTTTTCCCTTCACTTAGCGGGCGGGGCGGAGACCCGCAAGGCCTCTCCCACGCTGACGCGAGCGCCCCCTCAACTCTCCTTTTCCAGGTTCTTTCCTGACTGCTGCTCTTCAAGGCGCCATTCAAGCTGCGCCAGCGTGCGTAGCGGCAGGCCAAACAGGTTGATGAAGCCTTCCGCATCGCGCTGGTTAAAGTCGCTTTCGCCAAAGGTAGCCGCCGTTTCGGAATACAGCGAATACTCGCTTGTAAGCCCTGCCGGAATCATGTTGCCCTTGTACAGCTTCAGCCTGACGACGCCTGTGACGCGTTCCTGGGTCTTTGATACAAAGGCTGAAAGCGCCTCACGCAAAGGGGTAAACCACTGGCCGTCATACACAAGCTCCGCGAAGGTGTGGGCAAGTTCACGTTTTTTATGGGAGGTCCTCCGGTCAAGGCAGAGTGATTCCAGCAGGCTATGCGCCGCATACAGGAGGGTTCCGCCAGGCGTCTCATAAACACCGCGCGATTTCATGCCTACCAGCCTGTTTTCTACGATATCCTGGATCCCGATGCCATTGGCGCCTCCCATTGCGTTGAGTTGTTCGAGGATTTTTCTTGGTGTCAGCGCTTCACCGTCAAGGGACACGGGAATCCCTTTTTCAAAGCCGATGCTGACCATCGTGGACTGATCCGGTGCTTTCAGGGGCGAAACGCAGATCTCCAGAAAGCCTTCCCGCTCGTATGGAGCTTCGTTGGCGGGATCCTCCAGGTCGAGACCCTCATGGCTCAAATGCCAGATATTCTTATCCTTTGAATAGTTCGTCTCGCTGCTGATGCGCAGCGGTATGCCACGCTGTTTGGCATACTCGATCTCATCTTCCCGGGATTTAAGGTGCCACTCCCGCCAAGGGGCGATCACCCGCATACCGGGTGCGAAGCGCTGAATGGTCAGCTCAAAGCGCACCTGGTCGTTGCCCTTTCCCGTACAACCATGGCAGATAGCGTCCGCGCCTTCCTTCAGCGCGATTTCCACAAGCCGCTTGGCAATGCACGGGCGGGCTGTGGCCGTGCCCAAGAGGTATCCCTCGTAGTCAGCCCCTGCTTGCATGGTCGGGATGAGGTAGTTGTTCACGTAGTCGTCACGGAGGTCTTCCACATACAGCTTCGACGCGCCTGTCGCCAGCGCCTTTTCCTCAAGCCCTTCCAGCTCGACGCCCAGCCCCACGTCTCCGCAGACCGCAATGACTTCACATCCTGCATAGTTTTCCTTCAGCCACGGGATAATCACCGAGGTATCAAGCCCTCCAGAGTATGCCAGTACTACTTTTTTGATTTCCGCCACTGTTATCGCCTCCGATTAATTATATAGGGCTCTGCATATATATACCATGAGAGGCAAGGCTGTCAAGCGGGAGTCTAAGGCATGCGAGGCTTGTACAGCTACGGTCAGGATCCCTCCTCTCAATGAGCTGTTGACAAACCCTGGCATCCTCGAATCATGCTTTCCAGGTATTTAAGGCTCATGGTTTTGAACTAATCTCAGGGTCGCTTGCATATCTAAAGGAGAGGTGTCTGTACAGGGCTTGTTGGCACTTCCCTTCTCAACATGGACAGGGACGTTGGGATTCCTCTTTGCGGACGTGCCGAAAAGCCTCTTTGCGTATAACGTGCAGATACCCGCGCATACCTTCGATGCCCCGATGATTCCTGGGTGCCTTGATCACTGCAGTGCATTTCCTCTCAGACTCATCAAGCAATGAAAACAGGCTCGGACAAAATCCACCATTTCACTGAAGCAGCTAAGAAGGCCGAAGTGCCTGCCACCACAATGTACAGGATGCCTTCCGGCTGATGGCTGATCTATCCCCTTTGACGCTTCTCCGACTCACTTTTTAACCCCGCATACCATGATTGTAACTGTACTCGATCCCTCCGGATCCCTCCTCTGTTTCTACTTCCTTTCTTTATCGTTTGACGTATACTTTAAAAAACTCTTTTAATAATAACTGTCGAATCTTCAAAAACGAGTTTGTCATCCTTTCCGTCCGATATGTTCATGCGTAAGCCCTGGCAGGGCCCGCCGATCGCTTGACACAGGAAGGGCGTCCTCTGTATAATTCCCAAAAGAACGTCCGTAAAGCAGCAAAGGCGGAGTGTTCCGCCCTTTTCGGTTACGTCATCACCATGTAGGAGGTAATCCATGCCAAACAAGATGACCATCGACGGCAACGGTGCGGTCAGTCACATTGCCTACGCTTTCAGCGATGTGGCTGCCATCTACCCTATCACGCCTTCGTCCACCATGGCGGAGTATGTGGACGAATGGGCTGCCGAGGGAAGAAAAAACCTGTTCGGGCAGGTCGTGCACGTGTCGGAGATGCAGTCCGAGGCCGGCGCGGCGGGCGCCGTGCACGGATCGCTGGCCGCAGGAGCTTTGACAACCACGTATACCGCTTCTCAGGGCCTGCTCCTGATGATCCCGAACATGTACAAGATCTCGGGCGAGCTTCTACCCGGCGTCTTCCACGTCAGTGCCCGCACCATCGCTACCCATGCGCTGTCGATCTTCGGGGATCAGTCCGACGTGATGGCCTGCCGCCAGACAGGCTTCGCGTTGCTAGCTTCTGGCAGCGTCCAGGAGGCTCAGGACATGGCCCTGGTGGCGCACCTGGCAGCCATCAAGTCATCGGTACCCTTCCTTCACTTCTTTGATGGATTTCGCACAAGCTCAGAAGTCCAGAAAATCGACCTGATCGACTATCAGGATATCGCAGGGCTGGTGGACTGGGAGGCGATCAAGGCCTTTAGGAACCGTGCATTGAACCCGGAACGGCCCCATCAGGCCGGCACTGCACAGAACCCCGACGTCTTCTTCCAAAACCGCGAAGCAGCCAACAAGTATTATCACGCCGTAGCAGGCATCGTAGAGGAATGTATGGCCCAGGTGAAGGGCCTGACAGGCCGCGCCTACCGCCTGTTTGATTATGTCGGCGCACCGGATGCAAAGCACGTTGTCATGCTCATGGGTTCGGGCGCTGAGGCCGCGCACGAGACGGTGGAAGCACTCAACCAGCAGGGCGGAAAGACAGGCGTCCTCAAGGTACGCCTGTACCGACCTTTCAGCACGGAGCACTTCTTAAGCGCGCTTCCCTCCACCGTAAAGACGCTGACCGTCCTTGACCGCACCAAAGAACCGGGAAGTCTGGGCGATCCTCTCTACATGGACGTCATGACAGCGCTGGCGGAGAAGGGCATCACAGGCATCAGCGTTCTCGCAGGTCGATATGGACTCAGCAGCAAGGAATTCACGCCCACCATGGTCAAAGCAGTGTTTGACAACATGACCATGGCCAGCCCCATGAACCACTTCGTCGTAGGCATCGAGGACGACGTGACCGGGACCTCCCTGCCCAAGGGGGAGATGTTCAACGCAGCACCCGAGGGAACTGTCTGCTGCAAATTCTACGGTCTGGGCTCAGACGGCACCGTTGGCGCCAATAAGAACTCCATCAAGATCATCGGCGACCATACGGACCTCTATGCCCAAGGTTATTTCGCTTACGACTCTAAGAAGTCCGGCGGTCTGACCATTTCCCACCTGCGTTTTGGCAAGTCCCCCATTCGCAGCACCTACCAGATTGACGCGGCAGACTTCATCGCCTGCCATAACCCCGCATACGTGACGCTGTACGACATGCTCGCCTCCCTCAAGGATGGCGGTGTCTTCCTGCTGAACTGTCCCTGGTCCGATGAGGAACTGGAAGAGAGGCTTCCCGCCAGGGTCAAGCGTCAGCTGGCTTCCAAAAAAGCTCGTTTCTACGTCATAGACGCCATCAGTCTGGCGGAAAAGGTGGGCATGGGCACCCGCATCAACACCATCATGCAGGCCGCCTTTTTTAAGCTTTCAGGTGTGATCCCTTATGCGGACGCCGAAAAGTATATGAAGGAATACGCACAGATCACCTATGGCCGCAAGGGAGACGCTGTCGTCCGGATGAACTGGGAAGCCATCGATATCGCCATCAGCGGTCTGAAGGAAGTCAAGGTTCCCAGCGCCTGGTCTGGAGCAACAACCGGCGCGGAGCCTCACAAGGTGGAGGCGACGGAGTACTTTGACACCGTGGTCAAGCCCATTCTCGCACAGGAAGGCGATTCGCTCCCTGTGTCCGCCTTCGATCCCGCGGGCGTAGTCCCGGTGGGTACCTCCCGCTATGAGAAGCGAGGCATCGCTATCAACGTGCCCGAGTGGCAGATTGATAAGTGTATCCAGTGCAACCAGTGCTCCCTGGTATGCCCACACGCCGTGATCCGACCCTTCCTGATCGGGGAGGGGGAGCCAAGGCCGGAGGGGTTTGAGGCCAAAAAAGCCATCGGCAAGGAGTTTGCCGGCTATGAATACCGTATTCAGCCCAGTCCTCTCGACTGCACGGGCTGCGGCAACTGCGCGGAGGTCTGCCCTGCCAAGGAAAAGGCTTTAATCATGAAGCCGCTGGATTCTCAGCGTCACCAGGATGAAAACTGGCAGTTTGCCATGACGCTTCCCGAGGTCTCCGTCCCTGTAAACAAGGGTACGGTCAAAGGCAGCCAGTTCCTGAAGCCACTCTTTGAATTCTCCGGGGCCTGTGCAGGCTGTGGGGAAACTCCCTATCTCAAGCTGATCACCCAGCTCTTTGGCGACAGGATGATTATCGCCAATGCAACAGGCTGTTCTTCCATCTACGGCGGCTCTTCACCAGTCTGCCCCTATACGACCAACGACGCAGGCCAAGGACCTGCCTGGGCAAACAGTCTCTTTGAAGACAACGCAGAGTTCGGCTTCGGTATCAACCTGGCCGTCAATCAGCGGCGGGCGCAGCTTGCTGACACCGTCGAAAAGCTTCGTGATCGTGCGGGAGACTGGGCGGATTGCGTCGAAGCCTGCAACCAGTGGCTTGAAAACATGCACAAGGCCGATGCGTCCAAGGAGGCAGCTGAAAAGCTTGTCACCTGCGCTGAAAACTGCGGGGACCGAGGCCCTGAAACAGTTGCTCTGTGCAAAGAGATCCTTGAGCAACGCGACCTGCTGGTCAAAAAATCCATCTGGATCATCGGCGGTGACGGATGGGCTTATGACATCGGCTTTGGCGGGCTGGACCACGTCTTGGCCCAGAACCAGGACGTGAACATCCTGGTGCTCGACACGGAGGTCTACTCCAACACAGGCGGTCAGGCTTCCAAGTCTACCCCGACGGGCTCCGTAGCCAAGTTCGCGGCTGCGGGCAAGCGCACCAGCAAGAAGGACCTGGGGCTCATGGCCATGAGCTATGGATACGTCTACGTTGCCCAGGTGGGCATGAGCGCCAACCCCGTACAGCTTCTCAAAGCGGTCAATGAGGCAGAGGCCTACAACGGCCCCTCGCTCATCATCGCTTACTCCCCCTGCATCAACCACGGCATCAATATGTCGTTCTCGCAGGCTGAAATCCGCAAGGCTGTCGCGGCAGGGTACTGGCCACTTTACCGCTACAACCCGATGCTTACAGCAGAAGGCAAGAATCCGCTTATCATCGACAGCAAGGATCCGACGGGCTCCTACCAGGACTTCATCCGCGGAGAGGTCCGGTATTCCTCCCTGACGAAGACCTTCCCCGAAGAAGCGGAGAGACTTTTCGCAGCGGCTGAGGAAGAAGCTGCGCAGCGGCTGAAAGTCTATAAGAAGCTGGCCGCAGACTAAAGCCTGCGACCAGCAAGAAGGAACGCCCGCGCGTGCGCGGGCGTTCCTTTATGTTTCTTTAAAGAACAGGCGTGTAGTCTCAGCCGCTTGAATGCCTGTCGGACCTTCTTCTGCGCGTCTCAGGCGCAGGCTGCTTTGTTTCACTGGCCTCCGTCGCTTGAGAGCTGCCTGTCCCTGGAGGGGGTGTCGGCATTTTTGCGGGGTCCGTGGTGCGAGCAGGGGCTCCGGTTGGCTGTTTGTAGGGCGCCGTGCTGCCGGCCTGACCTGCGGCCCCTCCTCCAAGCGGGCGGAAAGCAGTCTCAGGCTGAGTCGGACCAGGCGCCGATGGCCGTGCGTAGGGCACCGTGCTGCCGGGCTGGCCCGGTGGCCTTGCTTCGGGCGGACGGAAGGCTGCCGCAGGCTGCGTCGGGTCAAGCCCCCCGACCGGCTTTACATAAGGTGTTGCGCCGGTGGACTGGCCTGCGGTTCCTCCCCCGGGCGAGCGGAAAGCTGCTGTTTGCTGCGCCGGGGCGGATCCCTTCTGTGACTGATAGGGGAGCGTTCCATGTTGGGGAACAGGCGATCTGGGTCTAGGCGGGTCATAGGGTGAGGTCGCACCTCCCCGCGGCTGCGCCGGTCGGGCATAAGGCTGGCCAGATGCGGTATAGCTCGCCTGCTGCGTTTGTTGCTGCCTACGCTGAGCCGCCCGCTGGGCTGCCCGCTTGCGATTTTCGCGGTAGAGATAGTAGGCATAACCCCCGCCTCCCCCCAGGACGGCAACAATCCCAATCGCCGCCCAAGCGGAGAAGGAGGACGTCCTCTGGGTCTGGGGTTCGGTTGTCGGCATAGGAGCAAAAGAAGCCAAAGCTTCCAGCGTCGGGGACGGGGAAAGTTCCGGCGTCATGATCGCTTCGACGGAAGGCGTCGGCGTTCCCAGCGGGTTGAAAGGTTCATAGGACGCCTGGGCCATCAGCGTGGGGTTCTGCCACACCGTTTTATTAAAGTCTTCAACGGAAGTGATGCTCGACGAGGTGGAGACCGTGTTCGCAGATAGGGTGTTGGCGGAAAGATACGCCTCGCTCTGCAGGAAGGTCTGCAGCTGTCCCAGAGGAAGTACGTTGAAGAACTTCCCCATGACGAAGCCTTCCGTCCCTCCCTGATTGATGCGGTACCAGAGCTCTCCGTCCTGGATCACCGTACCCAGCACGAGGGCGAAGGCGTTATTCTGCATCATCTTCAGCTGCGCACCAGACCCGGGTTCCTTGCGCAGCCTGACGTTATCGGTATTAACATACCCATAGCTGGAGAGGCTGTCAGAGGTCGTGGGCGACACCGTTTCTGTGGGCAGGGGCGAGGGCGTTGGCGTCTTCAGCGACTCCAGGTATCCCACCTGCTCCAGGGCATTCAGCATTCTCAGCTGGTCTTCGCGGATATACCCAAATCTACCAGCGTAACCGGCAATGTGCCAGGATTCATCTTGGCTATATTCCTGTCCGAGCACTTCCACGATGCTGTCCGCGGGCAGCATGGCTGTGATCTCAGCATTGGTGTTAAAATAGCTCCGCATCGGCACATTGGCCCCAAGCACCATGGCATAGCCTGAAACGCTGACGGGCTGTGCGGTGGGGGCAGGTGTTGCGGTCTCCAGCGGCTTGAGCATATTCAGGTAGGGCTGTGCCTCCTCAGCGCTGATATGCCGGAGGGCGTCGTCAGGGACAAACCCGGTCTGCGCCCAGGCGATGGCTTCAGCGGAGTCCCAGATGACGCCGTTCACTGAGGCTTGTCCCCAGATGCGCAAAAGCGTGTCCGCTGGAAGCGTCGCAAGGATTGTCTCGTCCTTTTCGCTGATACCCGTCCTGAGCGCTACCTGTCTGAGCGTCAGCGCATAGCCCTGATAAATCTGGGATGTCGCGGTAGGAGACGGTACAGACGTAGCTTCTGGGGTCGACGTCGCTGTCTCTTCCGGGGGTTGCGTCGGCTCGTCCAGCAGTTCTGCCGTCTGGGTTGGCATGGGGGTCTTCAGGCTGCGCTGGTAGGCATCGCTTTCCTGTTGGCTGTACAGGCTGACAAAATCCGCCATGATGAATCCATCCCTGCCATTGACACGAACAGCATACCAGCTCTTCCCGTCGACAGTCTGTCTGTCATAAGCCCACAGTTTCGTGCCCTTTTTCAGGTTCTCAATCCTGTTGCTGGTACTGGCGTCGGACGGGCTTGACCTGAAATTGACATTGCTGGTGGTCTCTGCCCACAGGTCGATGGGCACACCATCAGGCACAGGGCTGGGTTCCGGGGTGGCAGGTGTCGGCGTGTCCGTCGGCTTCGGCGGCACCTGTATGTACAGGAACACAAGCTCCGCAGGGGTGAGCACCCCGTCCTCAGACAGCGACACCCGCTGCGGGTTTTCGGATACAAGCTCATAGGTCTCGTCCGGTAGTCCGGACGGCCTGGCGAAGATGTCGTTACCGCCCACGCGGCACATCTCCACTCCGGACGGGGCAACCGCTTCGCCGCTTCCTTCAAGTCGATAATGGACCGCGATCTCTTTGGTGATCTCTTTGTGCAGGTCCTTAAACAGGAAGATGATCTCCGGGGGGCTGGCGACGCCGTCACGGTCCACAGAGACGGTCTTTTGCGCAGCATCCGCAAGCTCGTACCTTCCAGGCGCCTCCTGCTCAAGAAGTCCGGGAAAGGAGTGGATGATGTTGCTTTCTCCCTCCACGCAGGTGGCTGTCTCAGAGTGCAGCGTCTTGCCATCCTGGTCACGGTAGAACACATTGACGATGGCGACCTGAGGAGCAGGCTCAGGCGTTTTTGTAGGGGCAGGGGTCGCCACATGACCAGCATACCTGTATACAAATGTAAGCATGGGGGGATCCGCTCGGTTCTCCGCGACCCGGACATACTGTACCGCGTCGCCAATGAGCTCATAGCCCTCCGGCAGATCTGCGGGGTCTGCAGCCACGGTGTTGGTCCCGTCCTGACAGACATATTCAACGGGTGATGCAACGGGCTCTCCTGCTTCGTCCACAAAATGGATGGTAATCTCCACTGGCCCACTGATCACGGGCTCCTGCGTCCATACAGCCTCCGGGGCCGGGGTAGGAAGGGTTTGCTGAAAACTGTCGCTCTCCTCCTTTGAAAACAACCGAAGGAATTCTGCCATGACGAAGCCCTCCCTGCCCTCCGTCATCGCACGGTACCACACTTCGCTTCCGATGGTTTTTTGTTCCAGCACGAAAAACCTGTGCCCTTCGGGAAAGGTCCCCTGCATCGCGCTCTTTGTAGAGGCTTCTTTCCGGAAATTGACAGACTTGGAGACGACCTCCGACCAAAGGTTGATGGGGACCCCATCGGGGACTGGCGTCCCAGGCGGATCCGTCACGTTCCAGGGCGTCGATTCAGGTTCGTCCAAAGGGGGATCGCTGGGTGTTTCCTGCAGGGACTCCTGTGGAAGTCCCTCCATCTTCTTGTAGGTAAAGACCACAGCTGTCGGCCTGGCTCCATCCTGGTCTACATAGACGATTTGTACGCCCGGGCTTGCCAGCTCATAGCCCTCGGGAAGCCCCACGGGGTTTGCGACCACCTGCGTCTCCACCCAGGGTTCACAGCGGATGCTTCCAGCCGGAGCGATAGGCCGATCACTTTCATCCAGATAGTAGATGGGAACCTCCTGGGCCAACGCGACAGGTGGCTCCTCCAGCGGTTCCGATCGGCGCACGCGGAACACTGCCTCCTGCGGGCTTGCTCCCTCTTTATCCACCCAGACTTCCACCACATCCGGGCCGGACAATGTCCAGCCCTCAGGCAGGATTTCCGGCGTTGCAGTGATCCGAGTCAGCTCGAAAGGCGCGCATAAAACTGACTGCCCCCAAGCGATGACCTTCCCGGCTTCATCCTTATAGGCTACCGACACCTCCACCGCTACGGCGGGTTCCTCCACCGAAACAGTGCGCCGGTAACGGAAGACGATCTCTGAAGGGTTGGCTCCCTGAGCGTCCACGCGCACGCTTACCAGGGCAGGCGAAATGAGCTCATAGCCTTCAGGCAGCTGACGGGGACTGGGAGGTACCTGGTGTTCCCCGGGTGTAAGCTCAAGGAGGGTCGCCTGCTCAAACTCCACACCATCCTCATCGAAATATCGGAGCATAACGGTCGCAGAGGAAGGCTCCTCCGTGGGAAGCTCCGGTTCCTGTGCTTCTATGGATACAAACACCCAAAAGACAGCGACCGCTTCACCCCGCTCGTCCAAGGCATGGTATTCTATCGGTACAGCATGAAGCGGTGAAGATCCGGCGTTTTCAAACCCGAGGTCCGACAAAAGCTGTCCTGAAGCGGGAGAAAAACCTCCCGCATAGCGCTCGGTTTCGTCCTGTATCTGAAGGATCGCAGACGCAAGGTAGTGGACTGCCTCCGGCGGCAGGTAGAGCCAGTAGGCGCCTTCCGCCCCCTCATAAGCAAAGGGCATCGCTTCCAGAGTGACAGGGATTCCGCTGTCCGGGCTATAGGTGAGCGAAACGAGCGGCTGCACTTCGGGTCCAGTGGCCAAGGCCACTGAGGCCACAAACAGAAACAGGGCGATGGCCATGGCCGTCAGGCGGCCTGCGTGCACCTTTTCGCCGTTCTTCATATCGACGCCTCCTCGCTGCTGCGGGTTTTCATATTCGTTACAATTCTATGACAAAATGATCTGGACGTCAAATTATATCCCCGTATGTTACATCCCGCTCCCTGGTTCCCAGGAAGACGGAGGCCAACCCTCACAGCTTACGGGCATGGAGTGAGAATGTATGCTATACTGTCATAGGCAGCATACTCCAGTCTGCAGCCCTCGGGCATCAACCCACATCAGGGAAGGGAGGCGAACAGCACGGCCCATTTTGCACTATTCATCGATCTGGAAAACTGCGGCGCCAAGGTGGAAACGCTCAACAACATCCTGGAAAAGGTCAAGATCCGAGGAGACCTCCTTCTTGGCAAGGTGTACGGATACACGGACCGTTTCAGTGCGCTCAAGGAAATCCTTCTCTCCAACACTTTCACGGTCGTTCCATCGCTTCGCTATGGTTATGCCCAGAAAAACAACGCGGATATCCTGCTGGTCCTTGATGCGATGGAAGTAGCGTATACAAACGCCCTGATTGACAGCTTTTGCATCGTTTCCGGTGATAGCGATTATACGCCCTTGGTGGGAAAACTTAAGAGCATGGGCAAATTTGTGCTGGGCATCTCCCGAAGTGAAGTCGCCAGCACCGTCTTCATCAACGCCTGCAATGAGTTTCAGTTCCTGGAGTCCGTAGCCGTCCGCAGAAAGCCCGACGAAAAAACAAAGAAAAGCGAGGACAACCTGGGCGACGATGCGGAACTGGTCAAGCTGATAGAAAGCATCCTCTCCGAGCAGGCAGACGCGGACGAGATGTTTGCAAGCGAGCTCAAGGGTATTCTCCTGCGGCTGCGGCCTGACTTCAATGAAAAGTCCTACGGCTGCGGCTCGTTTGGAAAGCTGCTGTCAAAGCTCTCTGATAAATATGGCATCCTCAGGGTGCGCAACGATAATTACAATGTTATGGTCTCCTTGGAGGCAGAAACCTCCGGTGGCTGCGCAACCTCGGCGCAGCTGACAAAGGAAACCTGGATAGACGCCTTCCGCGAGCAGCTCAGGCACTACAAGGAAGATGGTTTTGACAGGATCAATCCCAGCATCCTGAAAGCGGATATCCAGAACCTGTACCCGGACTTCTCTGAAAGGAATATCGGGTTCAAGCGTTTCAGTGACCTACTGAAATCCTTGGAAAAACAGGGCATCATGAAGATCGAAATGGACACACAGAGAAATATGCTGATCAAGATGCTGTAGGGGGTGTCTTCGATGCCAAACCCGGTCTATTCAGTCGTCATCCCCTGCTACAACGAAGAAGCCGTGCTGCGTGAGACTTTCAGGCGGCTGAGCGCTGTCATGGAAGGCCTGGACGGCGGGTACGAGCTTGTATTCGTCAACGACGCTTCCTCGGACGGGACAGGAGCCGTCCTCAACGCCCTGTGCGATGAGGATAGCCATGTCCGTGTCGTCCATTTCGCGCGCAACAGCGGGCACCAGATTGCGGTAAGCGCCGGGATCGATTATGCGACGGGCAAAGCGATCATCATCATCGACGCAGACCTGCAGGACCCTCCCGAACTCATCCCTGCGATGGCTGACAGATGGCGAGCCGGCATTCAGGTAGTCTACGGGAAGCGCCGCTCCCGCGCTGGAGAGAGTGTCTTCAAGAAGTGGACGGCCAGTCTCTATTACAGGCTCGTGCGCTTCTTCGCCGGCACAGCCTTTCCGGAGGATACGGGGGATTTTCGTCTTGTGGACCGCAGGGTCGCCGACGCCGTGCGCGCTATGCCGGAAAGCAACCGCTATTTAAGAGGAATGTTCGCCTGGGTGGGCTTCCGACAGGAAGCAATCCTGTATGACAGGGAGAAACGCTTCGCAGGCAAGACGCATTATTCGCTCAGGAAGATGCTCAAGCTGGCCTCGGACGGCATTGTCAGTTTTTCTGGCAAACCCCTCGCCTTCGCATTTTGGACCGGCCTCGCCTGGATGGGCGTCGGACTGGGGGCAGCCCTTGTGCTTCTGTTCCTATCCAAACGGGCGGTCGGGCTATGGTGGCTCGCAGCCTTGCTGTGTTTTCTGGCAGGCAACATCCTGCTGGCGCTGGGCATCTCCGGCGCCTATCTGTCGCGCGTCTACGACGAGGCCAAGCAGCGCCCGCTGTACATCGTTGCGGACACGCGCGGTTTCTCGGACCCTCCGCCCGGAGGGGACATCACAGGCCAGGCTTCATCCTATGAAAGGAAACAGCGTCATGACCATCACGAAACAGCACACCATCGCTGAGGTTCTCCGCATGAACCGCCAGTTGGCGCACATCCTCAGGGGCTTTGGCATGCATTGCCTCTCCTGCCCCTTTTCAAGCGGGGAAACGCTCGAACAGGCCTGCGCTGCCCACGGAGCGGACGCGGATGAGCTCGTCAGCCTGCTCAACGCCGAACTTGAAAACGAACCGCGGGTGCATGAACAATAGCTCGCCCTTTTGGGGCGGGCGCTCTGTTTCCTGTAAGGCTCCAAGCTACCCCAACGAAAGGATGACCCCGTGCAGCCTGCTGTATTGACCCTCAGGGGAATCCACGCCCCCTATGGTGAGGGCAGCGCGCTCACCGCGCTGGAACTGACGGCTTTCAGGGATGAAACCCTCTCGCTGCTTGGGCCCCCGGGTTCAGGGAAGACTGCTGTGCTGAAGCTGGTTGCAGGACTCACTGTCCCGCAAAGCGGTAGCATTCTCCATGAGGGCGTGGACATCACGCAGCATCCCCCGTCCATGAGAAGGATCGGTTTTGTCCTGGATGGCTATGCGCTTTTCCCGCAGATGGATGTCTGGCATAACGTGGCGTACGGGCTTAAAATGCGGCGTGCCTCTTCGGAGGACACCCGCCGGAAAGTCGCCCAGGCGCTGAAACTAGTTGCCCTGAGCCCATCGGACAGGCGCCTTCCCAGCCAGCTGAGCCTGGTCGAATGCCTGCGCCTGGCTGTCGCACGCGCGGTGGTTCTTTCACCGGCTCTTCTTCTGCTGGACGAGCCCTTTCGCTGCTTTGAACCCGCTCAGGCAGCCTCGATGTGGGATGAGCTGAAGGGCATCGCTCAGAGTCTGGGTTGCACCCTTGTGTTTTCTACGCACAGCGCGCGGGAGGCACTAGACCGGTCGGACCGCATCGCCCTGCTGCGGGGTGGCCGCCTGTTGCGCCAAGGCACACCAGACGAGCTTTATGACAGGCCTGGGAGCGTCTTTACCGCAACCTGCCTGGGAGAGGTGAACCTGCTCAGAGGCAGCGTGGCGGCTCTGGGGGATGGAGAAATCCTGCTTGACATAGGCGGGATCACCCTCCCATGCCCTTCGGACGACTGGGTCTCGCTTCACGAGACGCTATGCCTGTGTATCCGCCCACAGCAGTTACGCTACGGACTAAACCCTGTTTCCAGATCCTGTATCCTGCACGGCGTTCTCACTGGATACAGGTTTTTTGGCGGGGAGCGAAGTGCGGTGATCACGCTCACAACAGGACAAACGCTGATTGCCAGGGAAGCGCCGGACGACGGCGCGCCGGCAGCCATCGGCACGCAGGTTTGCGTCTGGTGGGATAGGAAGGCAGCCACCTTTGTCAGGGACGATCTGGCCACAAGCCTGGACGAACCGAAACCTCCACTTTGTGGAAAGGTGCCTGACTGATGCGCGCTCCCCATCACGGGCATCGGCGTATCGTTCTGACAGGTGGAGGCACCGGAGGCCATGTCACACCCCACCTTGCGCTGCTTCCGCAGCTGCTGGCACGGGGTTATGACGTTCACTTCATCGGTACCGGCAAAGGCATGGAGCGGGAACTCATGTCCTGCCCGCAAGTGACCTACCACGTGGTAAGCTCAGGAAAGCTGCGCAGATACTTTGACTGGCGCAATTTCACGGACCCCTTTCGGGTGCTGGCCGGAATCGTGCAGTCTGCCGCTTTAATCCGGGTGCTCAGGCCGGATGTGTGTTTTTCAAAGGGAGGCTTCGTTTCTGTCCCTGTTGTCATAGGGTCATGGATGCTGCGCGTGCCTGTGCTGTGCCACGAAAGCGACCTGACTCCCGGGCTTGCCAACAGGATATGCGCCTGCTTTTCAAGAAGGGTCGCGACAAGCTTTCCCGATTGCGCACGAATGCTCGGTAAAAAGGGAGTGCACACCGGCACCCCTCTGCGCCCGGACCTCTTCTCCGGAAACCGAAAAAGAGGCCTGTCTCTGGCGGGATTTGACGGGTCTAAGCCAGTGCTCCTCATGATGGGCGGCAGCCAAGGCGCAAAAAGCGTCAACGCAGCCCTCAGGGGTGCCCTTGACGCGATCACACAGGATATGGATGTGCTGCACCTGTGCGGGGAGGGAAATCTGGACGCCAGCCTGTCAGGCAGGCCGGGATACTTCCAGGCAGAGTTTTTGAGGGGCTCCCTGCCCGACGCCCTGGCTTGTGCGGATCTGGTGCTCTCCCGCGCAGGCTCGAACGCTCTGAGCGAGTTTGAGGCCTTGAGGATCCCTATGCTCCTTGTGCCGCTTCCACACTCTGCCAGCAGAGGCGACCAGATCGAAAACGCGGAGCGCTTCCGTCAGCGCGGGCTGGCTCATGTGTTGCCACAGGAAGAGCTCAACCCCCAAACGCTGGCCGCTGCGATCCGGAAGCTTTGGGCACAGTTGGACGAGGCCCGCTCCGCCCTGAACGCAAACGCCGCCGCGGACGGGACCGCGGCGGTACTCAGCCTGATTGAAGAGGTTCAAAAGCAGGCAAAAAAACTGCGTCAGTAGCTCAGGGCACAGATCAGTCCGCCCATGTTGTCCGTAGACAGAGCAACCTCCCTGGCGTTCCTGGGGATGCCGACTTGGAGGTCTGAATAAATGTTCTCCAAGCGGAACACCTCATACAGGAGCTTTCCGTCCTCGTATATCCCGATGTGCGGGCGCTCGATCAGGTGCTCAATGTACTCCTCCAGGCAAAGTCCCAAGGCTTTCATGGCAGTTGCGTGAGGAATGCCGACATAGCGATAGACGTCCAGTTTCAGGTCGATGCCGGTCTTGTACGCCTTGTCCACCGTATCCGCCCGGGGATAGCCCTGGATGGGGAAACGGAAGATGAGCCCATACTTCCACGCATTTTCGTTAAGCCAGTCGGACTGGGGAGTTGTTTGAAACGCGGCTGCATTGAGGGTGCTGTCATCGCGGCTATAGACATCCACGGTGAAGGAGAAGCCGGATTGAAAGTCACTTGTCCCGGGGTAAGCCACGTTTTGCCTGGCCTTCTCGATGAGGCCGTCCCCAGAATATCGACTGGTATGCTTTGAGACCTCATTATTCCACTTTTCAGTCTGCGATTCCATCGACCTGAACCCTTCGCGGATGATGTAGTTTTCAAGACCCTCTTCCTTCGCGTCCCGGACAAAGGCATCAAGGGCAGCAATCGCAGCTGGAAAAAGAAGAACCCTGTTACTGGTAACAGGTACCCTCAGATTGGTTTCAGTCATCACGCTCTTTATTTCCGGTTCGACCTGGAAAAAATCACCCGGAAGTTCATGCCAGCGGTTGAGAAGCAGAAGACCGCCCATGAGCATCTCTTCGCGGGTCACTTCCACAGTTCGGTCCTGGGCGATGGGGACATCGCTCAAATCCAGCACATCCAGGCCTTCCTTCGCAGGCTCCGGTTTATCCAAAGACTGGTCGGCCTGTGAAAGGCTGTCCCTCAGTTCAGCGATCGCACGCTCGTATTGCGCGTTGAGCTGTTCATTTTCCTCTTGGATCCTGCGTGCTTCGCGCTCGTGCTCTCCCTGTTGATATTTGTCCAACAGCACATAGCCCGTCCCGAACAAAACGGTCAGAGCCAGCACAACAGCCATGCCCCGCAGCAGCCTACGGTACGGATCTGCGCCCCTTGCCTTAGCCATATCCTTCTTCCTTTCGACGCGCGCCGCACAGGGCCGGTTTGAAGGATTCATTCCGATGGGATACCGATGAAACTATACCGAAAAGACAGTGCCCTGTCAAACCAGCGGTCGCCCCTCATTCTCCCTGCAGGGCCAGGCACATCGCCTCCATGGCCTCGTTCTCGTCATCTCCCTGTGTACTGAGCGTCATCTCCCTGTTGTGCATAGCGCCCAAAGACAGATAGCCCAGCAGGGATTTCGCATTGATTGTTGTCTGGCCAAATTCAAGAAGAATCCCTGAAGAAAAGCCGTTGGCCACGTTGGCCAAACGGGTCGCGCGCTCGCGCGACATCGGCAGCTGCCCCGCGAGCAGGACTTGCCTTTTGCGCATGGTGAAACCTCCCTGGTTTATAAAAGCGCGCCTTCCGTGCGCGTGATCTCATCGGCAAGGGAGAGTAGCCTTCTCATCCGCTGCTGTATGGCAGACTTGCCCAGAGGCGGATCAAGCAGCGCGCCCAGCTGCTCCAGTGAGACCTCACGGTGGGCGAGCCTGAGCCTGGCCAGCTCATGAAGTGCAGGCGTCAGGGATGAAAGGCCTCTGGCAAGCGAGATCGTCGAAATGGCCTCTAGCTGCCTGCGCGAAGCGCTAATCTGCCTGTCAAGGTTTGCCTGGTCACAGTTCATCGCGCGGTTAAGCCGGTTGTTCAGGCTGCTGCTTACCCGCTGGTTTTCTATCATCAGCACGGCGCGCGCTGCGCCAACCAGTGTTAAAAGCCTGATCACCCGTTCCGCACCCCTGATCGTTAAAAGCTCTGCGCCGCGCCTTGACGCGCGCGCAGCTTTCACACCGCACAGCGAGAGGATTCTTTGAAACAACAGGGCGTTTCTTCTGTCTGGTAACACAAACTCTGCCTGATAGGCTTTCCTGGGATCGCCAACACTCCCGCAGGCGAGCAGCATTCCTCGGGCATAGGCCCGTCGGCAGCACTCCCGCCTGGGGATCGTGACAGGCACGCGAAGCCTGGGTTTCCCCTCCCTGTCCTCTACGCTCGCCTCCAGAGCGGCAAGCAGCCTTTTCGTATCCTCTGCATCAAGCCGGAGACTGTACTGACGACGGCCTCCAACCCCCGCTTTCTGGGAGCGGGACGCCGTCGCGGATATCCCTTGAAGGGACTTCAGGAGGATATACGCCCTCTTGACAACGCTGGGGTTTCCCGAGCGGTAGCGCAGCCGCAGCTCTCCCGTTTCCCGGAAGGACAGCCCTGCACGGCAGCGGGTCATGGCCCGCAGTTCCGCGTCAAGGCAACAGGGTTTCGCCAGCTTAAGCGCAGAAAGTTCAGCCCGGACCTGGGAAGAAAAACTCATGTCCCCATCCGACCAATGATGCGTATCTCTGGCGTGAGCTCAATGCCCTCCCTGTCCTTGACTGTCCGTTGCACGTGGGACATCAAAGACAGAAAATCTGCTGTCGTCGCGCCGCCGCAGTTGACAAAGAATCCAGCGTGCACCGTGCTGACCTCCGCGCCACCAATCCGAAAGCCCTTGAGCCCTGCCCGATCGATGAGTTCGGCTGCGGACCTGCTTTCAGGCCGCTTGAAGAAGGATCCGGCGCTTGCGATCTGAAGAGGCTGGGTCAAGCGTCGACGGGCTTGTAATTCCTCGACCCTTCGTTCAATAAGCTCGGGGTTTTCGTGTGTGAGCTTCAGCGTGACCGACAAGACGGCCAGGCCTTCCCGCATCATGAGGCTGTTACGGTAGCCATAGCCAATGCCCTCTCCTGAAAGCTCACGGCGCTGCCCTGTCCTGTCCGCGCATGCTACGTGACAAACGATCCTGGACATGTCGGCACCGAAAGCGCCCGCATTCATCAGCGCAGCGCCGCCCACAGACCCTGGGATCCCCGAGGCGAACTCAAAGCCTGAAAGGCCGTGCCTCATCGCCATGCCAGAGATCTGAGAAAGCTTCGCGCCCGCCTGCGCGGTGATCTGTGAGTCCACAACACGGATGCCGCTAAAGCTCTGTGAACAGTGGATGATCAGCCCTTCGTATCCCTCATCCGCAAAGAGAATATTGGATCCGGCGCCCATCACCAGGGCCGGGATCCCCACTCCCTGCGCTGCAGAAAGGGCGGTACAGATCTCCTTTTCGGAAGCAGCCTCCATGAACAGACGCGCCGGACCGCCTGTACGAATGGTGGTTAGATCCCTCAACGGGATATCTCTTAAGAGACGTAAGTCTGGCAGCGCACTTTGGAGCCGGCGGATGTCGCCCTCGGTCATATTCGTTTCCAACCTCCCTTAGCTTGACCGAGTATATCAGCAGGCTCTCGCCATGGCAAGAGCGCGGCGTACCTTACATACATTGAGCACGAAAAGGGAGTCGTGCCTCATTAAAAAA
>CAZPIC010000024.1:0-34821 GCA_964586835.1 uncultured Oscillospiraceae bacterium | reverse complement strand
TTTGCCGGCAGATCAATGAGATGTTGGACTTTGACCGTTCATGCGTAAGCCCTGGAGGGGACAGACAGCTGCATTGACAGGGAAAACAGGGCATGCTAAGTTCAGGCGGACTGATCCTGTACAGAAGGAGGGGTGCCCTACGGGCAGGCTTGGAGATCTCATCAGCCTTGAGCGCTCAAGGCAGGGCTTAAGCGTCCGGCAGCTCGCCAAGCGCTGTGGCGTCGGGGAAAAGTACCTGCTGGAGGTGGAGTCAGGCAAGCGCATCATCGCGGACGCGGAGGCAAGGCGTATCCTGAAGGTCATGGGTGCGGGCAAACGGGAAGAAGCTGAGTTTACGCTGGATGATATCGCCACCACGGTCGACCTCCAGACGGCTCTGCCACAAGCAGCGCGCGCTGTGCGGGCCTCTGCCGGGGCGCCGCGGGGAGTCCCGGAGGCCGCAGCCATCGATGGCTCCATCTGGTTGGACGCGCTCAAGCACGTCCTGCGTCGTGTGCCCGTCTACAATGCCGTGATGAAGGAAGTGGGCCACCGGCTCCTGCCCGTCCTCGACGGAAACATTGAGGGCGTTCCCGCCGGAAGTGTCTATTATTTTACCGCCCCGGACAATGAGATGCGCGGGTTTCGCATCCACAGGGGCGATCTGGTGCTCGTGGTTCCGGCTTCCACGCCGGAGGATGGAAAGATCATGCTGCTTGAGACACCCGTGGGAAAGGTCCTGCGGTCGATCAAGCTGCTTCCCCGCTTTCAGGTTCTGATGCAAAGATATGATGAAGCCTTTGAGGGCGACATCCACAACCTTGCAGACCTGCAGGTTGTCGGACGCTGTGTGCGCCTGGAGGCGGAGCTGTAGCTGAGCCCCCGCTTTAGCCCATCAAGCGGTACATCCCCGCCTTTGTCAGCGAAGGCCGCAGCACAGAGTGCAAAAGAGGTGCGGCGATGACGGCGAAGCCCCCGTTGATGGAAGAGGCCAGTAGTTTTTCCCCCAGCCTCACCGGGATGACTGCCGCGGGAAGCGGGGCTACATAGCGCATCTGGATATAGCTCTTGAGTACGTACAGAGAAATGTACAGGACCGCACCTGCCACAGCGCCAACGATGTCGGTTGCTCGCCGCCCTGAGCGATCCTTCGCCTCTCCAGCGATAAGGCCGCAGGCAAGCGCCATGGCACCCTTGTTTGTAAAGGTGATCAGGGCTTCTCCCAGCCCGTACTGGCCCACCACGTCGTACAGGGCCGAGCCGATCCCAGCAGCCAGTGCGCCCTTGACGCCGCCAAAGAGCAGGCCGGCCAGCAGGCAGATCGCGTTGGCGATATGGATCCTTGAAGATAACATCGGAATGCTGAAGTAATTGGCGACAAACACGAGGGCTGACATCATGCCCACGAAGGCAACCTTGTAAGCCCCCGATTCCCGATTCTTCACCCCTATCCCCTCTTTCTCTGGAAGTGTAGTGCCTCCATGATACGAGGGGTCTGATATGATTGAAAGTGCCAGAACGTGAATATTTCACCCTACCACAATCGGATGGAGCTCGCCGTCGTCACCTGTTCCCTTCAGCAGGAGGGGCCGCTCCCCCTCTACGAGCAGCTCTACCGCCATCTCTCAGGGGAAATTCAGTCCGGGCGCCTTGCGTCTGGGGCACGCCTGCCGTCGAAGAGGGCGCTGGCCACCCACCTGGGGATCAGCGTCTGCACGGTGGAGGCAGCCTACGGCATGCTCCTTGACGAAGGCTACATCGATGCCCAGCTGAGAAGAGGATACTTTGTCAGGCCGCTAATCCCCTTCAGATCCCAGGCTTCCGAAATGGACTTCCATGCCCGCGTGCAAAAGCCCAGGGCCCTGCAACCCCCCCGGTACGACTTTTCCACCTCATCGACAGATGCTTCCATTTTTCCCTACAAAACCTGGGTGCGGCTGTTTCGCGACACGTTGTACACGCGCCCGGAACTCCTTTTACGCGGAGACGCACTTGGGGACGCGGAGCTCCGCGAAACCCTGAGCCTGTTTCTGTACGAGTACCGGGGCGTCCGCTGCCCACCGGACCGGCTGGTCATCGGTGCGGGCGTGGATTACCTGCTCTCGGTCCTCCTTTCCTTGCTGCCCCGGGGTATCACCGTCGCTGCAGAGGACCCAGGCTATCAGGGCATCTACAGGGCGGGCGACCGACACGGGGTCCGCATCCTGCCTGTACCGGTCGACCGGGAAGGCATGGATGTCCCGGCGCTTGAGCATTCAGGTGCGGAGGCTGCCTATGTCACCCCCTCCCATCAGTTCCCACTGGGGATCTCCATGCCCATCGGAAGGCGGACCCGGCTTCTGTCCTGGGCTTCAGACCAGCCGGGACGCTATATCATTGAGGATGACTATGACAGCGAATTCAGATATGTCTCCCGCCCGCTGCCAGCCATGCAGGGGCTGGATGATGGCCTGAAAACCGTCTATATCGGCACTTTTTCCAGAAGCCTTGCTCCGTCCATGCGTATCGCGTACATGGCCCTTCCGCCAGACCTGGCGGATCGCTACCATGAGACCTTTATCCACTGCGGCGACACGGTGTCGCGCTTTGACCAGCAGACGCTGGCCCGCTTCATAGGGGAAGGGTACTACAGCCGCCACCTGCGCCGCGCCCGCAGCGTCTATGAGGCGCGCCTGAAGGTATTGTGTGCAGGCCTGTCCGACCTCCCGGACGCCTGTCTGCGGGGACACGAAGCTGGGCTTCACTTCCTGCTGACCATCCCCTCACTGAGCGAGGAGGATCTCTTGTCAAGAGCTGCGGCGCGGGGGATCCCGCTGCGCGGCGTCAGCGAATTTTACCAGAAGGCCCGGGCGCCGGCAGCCACGCTGGTAATCGGCTACGCGGGGCTGAAGGATGAGCGGGTCAAGGAGGCTGTGCAGGAGTTGCGCGAGGCGTGGGGCCTGTAACCACCACAAAATGCGCGGTTTCAGCGATGCCTAAGCACCCTGAACCGCTGAAGCCTTGCGTCCTGCCCTTTCCTGATGCCGGCCTTGCGCCTGGCAATGGCCAGCTGCTCCTCCACGGTATCGACCCCATCGAGGTTGGGAAGCAAAAGCCCCGTTTTGCTTCCGCTTGTGACGATCACCCCGTATTTCCCGACGTCGAGCGCCGCCGGCGAGTCGATATCCTCAGGGGGCTCCAGCACGTCCACCGTGCAGCTGAGAAGGGGCAACTCCTCCGGCATCACCGCAGGAAAGCGGGGGTCCCTCGCCGCGGCACTGATGGCGTTTGAGATGATCTCATCCGCGATACAGCCCGTAGCCGGGCTAATCGTTCCGATGCAGCCGCGCAGCCTGCCGTCCTTTTTTAGCGTTACGAACACAGCTGCCCGACGGCTGAGCATCTCCTCGGGCAGCCCCTCAGGCCGCTGGATCCGCACGCCGGAAACAACATAGCCTTCATACGCCCGCCTGGCCAGCTGGACATAGGGGCTCTCGTTTTTCCGCTGTTTAGCTGTCTTTTCGCGCATCAGGTCAAGAAAGCGTCTTGCGTCGTCGGGGGCGCCCGGCTCAAACAGCGCAACCCCGTAGCCCACCCCCGTGATCCCCTGGTAAGAAAGCGTCTTTGGCAGCACCCGCAGGCCATCCAAGCAGCCCGCCATCATCACGAAGCTTCTCTGTCCGCACTCACCCGCCTGGTCGCAGGCGTCCTCCGGCAGCGCAAGCAATTCGTCAAAGGCCGCGCGGCCCATGATGTCCATCACGCGTGCGTCGTACTCCGGCCCCTCTTTGCGAAAACCATATGGACCGTCCTGCCTGAGATAGTGGGAAAGGTCGCCGCTGGCCACCACGCAAAACCGCCTTTTCAGGGCTTCCGCCGCAGCCTTGATCACGCTGCCAAAGCGGTAGTGTTCCGCGTAGGAAAGCCCGGAAAGCCCCGCCCTGACCAGCTTGAAAGGCAGGCTGCCACCTGCCGCACGGCTTAGAAAATACAGCGGCACAAGCGTCCCATGGTCCAGTTCGGCATCCCTCTCGCCTTTGGTTCCCGCTGGGATGCCTGCGGCAGTTGCGTCTTGGGAGATCCTCTGAACAAGCTCCGTGTCATAGCTTGCCTCAAGCCTTATGTGGCTTGCCCCGAAACGGCCAAAGCTGCCTTGGGCGCCCGTCCCTGGGGACAGGTGGAGATAATCCCGGTACATCGCGCTGTGAGGCGAGATCAGCACCACGGTTTCCGGCTTCTTTTCGACCAGCCAGGCTGCAGCCGTGCGGCAGGCCTCGGTGGTTTCACGGATCTGCTCCTCTGCGCCCCGGCCCACTTCGGGAATGATCAGCGGAGGATGGGGTACCATGATAGCTCCAAGCAAGTCCTTTCCTCCTTTACTCTTTGGTCTGTGTTTTCAGCCTGAGGCTCAGAGAAGGCATGCCTGTCTTCAGGCGTCCCCTCCTGTATGCCTTTCTCAGCTCTTCCAGTTCCTTGATACGCCGCCTGATTTCATCCCCCTCGTCCGTATCTGATACCATCAGCCGATCCGGGAGATCCTCGATCATGAGGCTGTGAGAAGTGATGTCCAGGTTGCCACAGATCGCTTCAGCCCGCGATGTGAAGGGTTCATGAGAAGCAATGCGGATGCCGCGGGAAGAAAAGAACATCGTGTAGCCCGCGATACCGGTCTTTTTCTGGTACGCCTTGCAAAAGCCGCCGTCAATGACAATCAGCCTCCCGTCCGCCTTGCGCGGGTCCTCACCCTTGGAGACCCTGACAGGGACGTGGCCGTTGATGATGCGGCTCCAGTGCCTCTCCAGGCCAAACTCGCGAAAGATCATCCCGATCACGCGTTCCTCCTCGTTCCACCTGTAATAGGCGTTTTGCCGCTCCTCCCAGGTTTCCTTCTCCTGAAGTAGTGCCCTTTCAAAGGTAGCCATATGGTTTCGCCCAAACAGGGGCGAGTGGCGGCCACACCACAGAAACCACAGAAAATCCCTGCCCTGCTTGCGCGCCGCTGAGTTTTCCGCTGAGAAATAGCCCTGGCGCGCCATCCGATCGCAGTAGTTGAGCAGCGCCTGTCCCGACAGCGTCCTTCCCCCCAGGTTAAAGGACATAAGCTCACCTTCTTCTGTCAGGGGAATGCACCCATGAAAAAGGAGGTTACCGTTGTATTTCAGGTAAATGGACCCTACGCGATACAGGAAGCGTACATGCGCCTGAAGCTTTTCGCTGCGGGCAAAAGCATCCACAAGCTGCCCAATGAGGGCATACTCGCGGTTCGTCAGCTCGTTGGGCGCCTCGGGATTCACGGTGGGAAAGTCGCTGTCCAGCAGCGTGCGGAGGCGCCCATGGCTGTCAATCATCCCCGTCCGCCAGTCCACGCGCCCGAGCATATCGCGGTCGGCCATGCCAAATTCCGGCCGTCTCCTGACCAGCTCCCCTTCCAGCTTGTACTGGATGACCGAGATGGCCTTGTTCATCCGCGCATAGAGCTCTGGATTGTGGGGCATGCGCAGGCCACCGGGAAGCACCTGGGGCATAAAGCGTTCTGCCTTCCCATAGGTCTCCTCCGCAAAGAGGGCCAGTGGCAGCAGGCTGATGCCATATCCGTTTTCCAGCATATCCAGGCTTCCGTACCCGATGCACATGCGGACAGCCGCCGCCACACAGGCCGCACTTCCCGCTGCCGCCCCCATCCACAGGATGTCATGGTTCCCCCACTGGACATCCGCGCTGTGGTATTTCTTCAGGGCGTCCAGGATCAGGTCCGCGCGCGGGCCGCGGTCATAGATGTCTCCGACGATGTGCAGCCTGGCCACCGCAAGCCGCTTGATCAGGGCGCAAAGCTCTCCCGCGAGCCTGGCTCCGTTGCCCGTCTCCGCCGCCGCAGCGATAACCCTGTCCCGGTAGGGGCTTTCTGCCGGCAGATCAGCACCTAAAAGCAGCTCTTCCAGTACCGGATGAAAGGCACCGGTCATGGCTGCACGCAGCCCCTCCCGGGTATATTTTTCCGACATCGCCCGGCACAGGGTAGCAAGCCGCGCAAGTGTCAGAGCGTACCAGGCAGCTGTGTCCTCCGAAGCGCGCTCGGCCTCAGGGATCTTTTCCCTGGGATAATAGATCAGGGAAGCAAAGGAACGCCTGTCCTCCTCTGTCATCGACGCCCCAAAGACGGTTTCGATCTTTTCATAGATCACGCCGGACGCATTGCTGAGGAGGTGGACAAAGGCTTCATCTTCCCCGTGAATATCGCTTAAAAAAAGCTCTGTTCCCTTTGGCAACCGCAGAGCCGCGTGAAGGCGTACAATCTCCGCCTCGGTGCTGCGTTCGTCCGGAAACAAGGATGAAAGCAGCTTGAGGTGGCGGCTGTTCATCTGTATCAGACCACCTTTCTGGGAAGGGTACCGACGTGGGGATGAAACCGCCTCGGTTCCCATCGCGCCTGTATTGGATCAAGGTCCCTCAGGGCTGCCCCATGAAAAAGCCCGAAAGGAGTTGATAGGCGGAACTGCGGTGCGGCAGTCCGCATCCATGTCTTGGCTACGAGCCCTCCGTGCAGGCATCCACGAAGGACGCAGGCAACAGCCTGCGAACGGGCCTTTACAAATCGGCTTGGTCCAGCCGGGTAGCCCGCCCACCTGCGGATCTGGGGTGTGTCCACCTTCTTTCGCAAACACAGCTGCAGGCCGGGCCTTCACAAAACCCTGGGCTTTTGCCGGTGTCGACAGAAGCTACACCCAAGGACTCTCCCCCTCCGGACAGGCTCGTCTCTCCTGCTTCATCAAAGGCTTTCAGGAGTGGATGCGCTGTCCTGCACCGAACTCCTCCCAAGAAGCATGCATGGGACCGGCTGGTAAAGTCTGGATTCTCAGCTTCAAGATCCTTAAGAAGGCCTGCCACGTCCTCCTCGCGCATCCCGTGTGCACGCAACCTGATAGAGGCAATAAAATCAAACCCACGCGGATCGGTGAGCGGTTTCCCTGTGGCAGGAGGAGCCCCAGCTTGGCCCCTCCCCCGACATCCGGCAGTTGCAGGACCTCAGGCGCTGCCGGATCAAACGGAGCTCCGGGATCCTCGCCAGCCAACGCACCGGGCACAGCCGTCTGCACAAGGCCTGTTCATCTTGCTGATGAGCTTGGATCGGTAGGTATGTGAAACTCCACTGCGCCCACAGCGGTCACACATCCGGAAGGGCTGTTCCCAGCATAGCACCGGTGGGAGGATCCTACAAGTTCTATACCGGCCCTGTTCGTGGCAGAATCAGCCTTCAGGCATTTTCTTCAGCAAGCCTCTTCTTCGCACGTGGTCCGGCAGTACCGAGGCAACGCAGCGGTGGAAGGCGGGACTATGGTTGTGATGGATAAGGTGTGCCAGCTCATGGACGACCACATAGTCGATGGCCTCTTCGGGATATAGCATCAAACGGCAGGAAAAGCACAGGCTCCCCGCAGCACTGCAGCTCCCCAGGCGCTTTCGGGCTCGCGTGATTCTGACCTTCACGGGCATCACGCCCAGCCTGCGCGCGTAGGTACGCACCTTATCCGGCAGGACGCGTGCTGCTATGTCTGTAAGTTCCGCCTCTTCTGCCGGAGAGAGCTCCACAGGAGGCGGGGCTGAAGCAGCAGCTGCCGCCTTTTCCTCTATCCACCTGGCCCTGCTGAGAAGCAGGCGCTCCAGATCGTCGCCCTTCAGGGTTGCCGGAACACGGACGGTCACCCCCCTGTCCCGGCTCACCTCGATGGAGGCTGTCTTCCTGTTGGAACGAAGCACTTGAAACCCCATCCCGACCGGGAGGCGGAGGAAGGCAGACCCGCGCCCGCGCATCAGGGAGATTGCCGCCTGCCGCAGCCATGGCAGGTGACCCAAGGTCCCATCATCTGCGGCGTCCCACGCCCCTGAAGATTCCCGCCAGAGAATCCGCCAGGCGGTAGACGATGGTCTTATGCTTCTTCACCGTCAGGGCCGCGTCCAGGGCTTTGCGCCTAAACTCCAGGTTCTCAGGTTCCAGCCTGGCAGCTTCACGAAAACTCTGGTGCGCTGTTTTGTACTGCCTGAGCCCCATCATGATCTCACCCTGCAGACAATACCACTCAGCGTCCCTCTTCGCCGCACGGCCCAGCTGACACAGCGCCGACTCATAGCGCTTCTGGCCGATCATTTTTTTTGCGAACGCCTTCGCCTGCTCGGGGGGCACCGTATGAAAGAGAGGATCCCGCCTTGCAGCTTCTCTCATCGCATGCTCGTACGCAAGGTTGAGTTGCACCAACTTACGCTGTGCGTTGTCCTGTTCGGAGGGGTCTGTGAAGAGATCGGGATGGGATTTTTTGACGTGCGCATGATAGGCCGCGCGAACCTGACGCTCATCCGAGCCCGCCGGTATCCCCAGGATTTCAAACGCGTTCTGCATGGTCCGCGGCAGTTCCTTCGATGCATTCATCGGTCGTTTCTTTACGGATATCCGCGCCGAGGTCCCGGAACTTTACGTCCAGAGTCTCATAGCCGCGGTCTATATGCTCAGGATTATAGACCTCGGTTGTGCCTTTGGCCATCAGGCCTGCAATGACCAGCGCCGCTCCGCCCCGCAGATCGCCCGCATTGACCGGTGCACCTCTGAGCTCCGCGACGCCTTCAATGTAGGCCGTCTTTCCGTAGATGGCCACCTTTGCTCCCATCCGCCGCATCTCGTCCAGATGCCTGAAGCGGTTGTCAAAGATGTTTTCCACCACCTCGCTGTGGCCTGATGCGCGAGTCAGAAGGGCGCTCATGGGCTGCTGCAAGTCTGTGGGAAAGCCCGGATATCCTTGCGTGCTCAGCTTGATGGACCGGTGCCCGCCCTTGACACGTATGCGGATGACATCGTCTAGGCTGCTCACGCTGACGCCTATCTCTAATAACTTAGCTGTCAAGGCTTCCATATGGGTAGGAATTGTTCCGCGGATCGCGACATCTCCGCGGGTGGCAGCTGCAGCGACCATGAGGGTGCCCGTCTCAATCTGATCCGGTATCACCATGTAGGTGCGTCCGCGAAGCTTTTCTACCCCCCTGATGCGGATGGTGTCTGTGCCCGCTCCCTTGATCCTGGCCCCCATGCTGTTGAGAAAGTTCGCCACGTCCACTACGTGCGGCTCCCGCGCTGCGTTTAGAAGCACCGTGTCGCCCCTTGCCCTGGCAGCAGCAAGCATCACGTTGATCGTGCCGCCTACGGTAACCATGTCAAAGTTGACCACGCTTCCGCAAAGCTTCCCTTTCAGGGCTACCATGCCGCCGTATTCCGATATTTCCGTCCCCAGGCTCAGAAAACCCTTGATATGCTGGTCGATAGGCCTGTTTCCGATGTCGCAGCCCCCCGGCCAGCCCACCTCGGCAGAGCCGTAGCGCCCCAGCAACGCGCCCATGAAGTAATAGCTGGCGCGCATCTGTTGCGAGTACATGTAGGGTACCGCGCAGCTGTTCAAGGACCGCGGATCAATCCACATCCGCTTTTCCTGGGGCCTGAAATCAACCTTCGCCCCCAGGCGCAGGAGGATCTGGTGGAGGACATGAATGTCCTCAATATCGGGAAGGTTTTCAATCAGGCAAGGCTCATCGGAAAGAAGTGCAGCCGGTATCGCTGCCAGAGACGTGTTTTTCCCGCCCGAAACAGCAATCTCACCCCTGAGCTCTCTCCCGCCGGCAATCACGAGCCTGTACTTACCCATCCGACAGAACCGCCTCCAAAATTCCAGTTAAAGACCCGCAGGATCATACCATATGCCTTGTGGGCTGTAAAGAAACCGCCGCGTGGGCTCTTCATCTATCTCCGTGAAAAAGTCCGTCCAACGATTGACATGGAACCTTTGCCACTGTGAAAATGCCAGCCTGAGAGCCACCCCATACGCAAATGGGCTGGCTTGCTTCCAAAGGGCTATCACGGTGGCCTTTCCATGTAAATCGTTGGCAATGTACCGCTTACTGCTTCACGGAAGTAAATGAAGGGCCCCGCGTGGCTGTGGACAGCCACGGGCGCACCGTGTACAATGCGATGAGGATTCAGGCTATCCAGGAGAGCAACAATGGACAGGTATCTGCTGGAGCTGCGCGACATATCGAAATCATTTTCCGGCAACCTTGTGCTTGACGGTGTCACCTTCTGCGTCCGTCCGGGGGAAGTCCTGGCCCTGGTGGGTGAAAATGGCGCCGGCAAATCAACGCTGATGAGGATCCTGATGGGCATCACGGACGCGGACGCGGGTGAGATCCTCCTCAACGGAAGCGCCGTTCGGATGCAAAACCCCCGGCAAGCGCTTGATATGGGTGTGCAGATGATCCACCAGGAGTTGAGCCCCGTGCTTGACATGACCGTGGCAGAAAACGTCTTCACAGGCATTGAGCCCACCAGGCGTCTCCTCAGCCTTGTCCGCATCGTGGACCGGCAACGCATGTTGGCGGCAGCGCAAGAAGCGCTTTCCCAGGTCGAGCTCGACGTCGCCCCTTCCCAGCGCATGCGAAGCCTGTCCGTTGCACAAATGCAGATGGTTGAAATCGCCAAGGCCATCAACCGCAGCGCGAAGCTTATCATCATGGATGAGCCGACCAGCGCCCTGACGGAGAAAGAGACGGGCATCCTCTTTGACAGGATCCGCAGCTTGCGTGCAGGCGGAGTATCGGTCATCTACATTTCGCATAAGCTTGAAGAGGTGTTCGCCATCAGCGACAGGATCTCTGTGCTGCGTGACGGCCGGCTCATCGAAACCGCACGGACCTCCCAGCTTGACAGGGAACGGCTGATTTCACTCATGGTTGGCCGGGAGTTTGATAGCATCTACCCAAAGCGGGAAGTCCCCATCGGCGACGTCCTGATGGAGTTTAAGGGAATACGCTGGAAAGACCGCGTACGCGACGTGTCCTTTTCGGTTCGCAGAGGCGAAATCCTGGGCGTCGCCGGCCTGGTTGGATCCGGACGCAGCGAGACCATGAGCGCGCTGTTTGGTGTGCTTCCAAAGGATGCGGGCGAAGTGCATTTTGATGGCAAGAGGGTGGAAATCCGCAAACCGTCACAAGCCGTGAAGCTGGGCATGGCCTATATCACGGAAGATCGGAAGACAACCGGTCTGAACCTGACCGCCTCTGTCAAACACAACATCTCCTCTGTCTACCTGCGCAAGCTTACCCACCGGCGCTTGCTGAGCGAAAAAAAGGAACAGGCAGCAGCAGACAGGTTTATCGAGGCCCTGCGCATCCGCACCGAATCCAGGGAAAAGCGGGTGCTGCTGCTCTCGGGAGGCAATCAGCAGAAGGTTGCCAACGCCAAATGGCTCGTGGGTGACCCGGAGGTCATCATCATGGACGAGCCCACGCGGGGTATTGACGTCGGCGCAAAACACGACATCTATCGGCTGATGGGGGATCTTGCAGCCAGAGGAAAGGCCATTATCATGGTCTCCTCAGAAATGCCGGAAGTCCTGGGCATGTCAGACCGGATCATGGTGCTGTCGGACGGCCGCGTGCGTGGCTTTATCGAACGCAAGGACTTCACTCAGGAACGCGTCCTTGGGATGCAGTTTGGGTAGGACTGAAAGCATGAAAAAAAACAGCACGCGCCGCAACGGCAGCCTGAAGGAATTCGTGATGCTCATCATCCTCTTGATCATGATCGTCGTGCTTTCCTTCCTATCTCCGGCTTTCGCAAAGTTTAACAACTTCATCAACATCTTCAAACAGACCGCCATCAACGGCATCCTGGCGGTGGGGATGGGCTGTGTCATCCTGACCGGTGGCTTTGACCTGTCCGTTGGCTCCATTGTCGGGTTGTCCGGAGTGGTCGCAGCCCTGCTGGCGCAGGGAAACTTCCCGGTGTTTATCCCAGTGCTTTGCGCGATGGTCATCGGCGGGATCGCCGGCCTTCTCAACGGCGCACTGGTTTCCTACCTTGGCATCCCAGCCTTTGTGGTGACACTGGGCACGCAGAACTTTATCCGAGGCCTGGCCTACCTGATCAGCGGAGGCAAGCCGGTATTCGGCGTATCCCGCGCCTATGAGCGCATCGCGGGAACGAACGTCCTGGGGCAGGTACCGCTGCTGGTTGTGTATTATCTGTTCATTGTTCTTCTGGTCGCCTTTGTGCTTGAAAAGATGGTCTATGGCAGGCACATCTACACGGTCGGCGGCAACGCTGAGGCCGCCCGTGTATCCGGCATCAACGTCAGGGGCATAAAACTGTCGGTATACATGCTTGCAGGCCTTCTTTCCGGTGTGGCGGGGCTTTTGTTGACCAGCCGCACGGTTTCAGGCTCGCCGATCACTGGCCTGGGCTACGAACTGGACGCTATCGCAGCCGTAGTGATAGGCGGTTTCAGCCTGAACGGCGGCGTAGGCCGATGGTATGGCATGCTCATCGGCGCACTGGTATTGTCCGTGCTCTCAAACGGGCTTGACATCATGGGCGTCGCCTCATACTTCCAGTACCTCATCAAGGGCGTCATCATGGTCACTGCTGTCTACATCGACGTGCGGGGCCGCGCCCAGATGCAGTAACGGATTCGCAGCGGCTTTGTCGCTTCGAGAATATGCAAACGGAGGAATCAGGATGAAAAGAATGGCAGGGTTACTCCTCGCGCTGTCCATGCTGCTCGCATGCGGTACCGGCCTGGCGGAAAAGGAGCCGCCGAAGTTCACCTTCTGCATCAGTCACATGACCAACGCCTTCACTGTGACCGCTTCCAACGCGATGGTTGCCGCCTCAGAAGCAGTCGGCGCGAAGATGACCGTCGTTGAAGCCGGTCAGGACATCAACAAGCAGGTCAGCCAGATCGAGATGGCTGTCAACACCTCCGACGTCATCATCATCGAGCCGGTTTCCACCGACGGCGTGCTGGCCGCGGTTACGGCGGCTATGCAAGCCGGAGTCCCCGTGGTGATCTTCAACCAGGCTATCTCCGACCCGTCCCGCGCTTCGGTTTTCTGCGGAGTCTCCAACGCGGACCTTGGCTACATGGAGATGCAGCGCGCGATCGAAGACATGGGAGGTTCCGGGAATGTGGCTCTACTCCTTGGCCCTCTTGGCTCTGACGGCCAGCTCGGCAGAAGTGAAGGCTACCAACGCGCGATCGATGAGACCCAGGGCGCAGTGAAAGTCGTCTTCGAAGAAACCGCGAGCTGGACCACTGAGGAAGCCCTGGTGCTGGCAGAAAACTGGCTGCAGACCGGCGTTCATATCGATGCTTTCGTGTGTCAGAACGACGGGATGGCCATGGGTGCAGTGAAAGCCTGCGAAGACAAGAACCTGAAGATCAAGTGCTATGGCCTGGACGCCACCGAGGATGCCCTCAAAGCCATCAAGGAGGGGCGCCTGGAGGTCTCCGTCTCTCAGAACACCGAAGCGCAGGCACAGGCCTCCGTTGATTGCGCCATGAAACTGTGGGCCGGGGAGGAAGTCCCTAACCAGATCCTCGCGGAAGGGCTCATCATCGACGCCTCCAACGTAGACGAATTTCTGAACTGACCCAAAGCAGGATACCTGCAGCGCGGCCCGCTTCGACAGCGCCCGCGCTGTTTCCTTGCACACGTCCTGCCAAGGGTGTATTTTGACAACGTGCTTTGTGCCTTTCCTCTGCTGGGCGAGACACACTGCTCACCGCTTCCTATCTGCGCCACCCTCAGGCAAATACGCTGTTGACAGCCTGCAAGCAGGTACGGTAGTATGACCGCATCAACGATGACGGAAAGCGCCAGAGCCTTTGTATGCCTTGGTTGTGGGCCGTCCTAATGAAGGGAGACTGTACATGAAAAACCCTGTCGGCGTATCCACCAATACCTATCATGGCTTCAGCACGGAAGAGGCCCTCAGGGGCATCGCTGAGGCAGGCTTCAAATACGTCGAAATTGCTGCCGTCAAAGGCTGGACCGAGCACGTCATGCCGGACTTCAGCCAGGAACGCCTTGACGAGATCACCGGCCTTAGCAAAAGTCTCGGACTGACGCTTCTGTCCCTGGCGGGGCACTGTAACCTGATGATCGAGGAGCGGCTTGAAGACTTCCGGGACAACATCCGGCTTGCCCATAAGCTTGGCTGCAAGTACATCGTCACCTCCACAGGCGAGGCTCATATTGGTCGCGACGAGGTCTTCGCCGAGGATGTCATCGTAGACAACATCAAAACCCTCATTCCCCTGCTTGAGGAGCTTGACCTGGTCATGGTGCTGGAGATCCACGGGGAATACGGCAAAAGCGGCGAAGAGCTGATGAACATCTGCAAAAAGGTCGGCTCCGAGCGCTGTCGCGTCAACTACGATACAGCCAATGTCGTGCTTTATTCGGGCCAGTATCCGCACGAGGAGATCAAGACTTGTGCCGACTACGTCGCCTATGTACATCTGAAGGACAAGGCGGGCGAACCCAAGGAATGGAACTTCCCCGCGGTGGGGAAAGGCAATCTGCGGCTGCTTGAGACGATGGACTACCTCAAGTCCCGCGGGTACAAAGGCCCATACATGATTGAGATCGAGTACACGGAAGACTTCTGCATGCGGCAGAAGGACCAGCCGGGCGACCTTGAAGTGGCCAATCAGGCAGTCAGGGATTCCTACGAATATCTAAAGAAGCACGGCTGGCTGTAACAGCCTCCGGCGAACCCCCGGCATTCTGGCGCAACGCGCCTGAAATAATAATAAGGATGGTGGAACACCTATGAGGAGACTGGTCGCACTTGCACTGACGCTGGCTCTCGTACTTGGCCTGGCAGGAACGGCACTGGCCAAGGAATACACCTTCGGCTACATCTACGCCTCCGCCGAGGATGACTGGAACGCCTTCGACTATGACTGTTTTGCTGATGCCTGCGAGCGCATGGGCGTGAAAGCCGTCTCCGGAGACGCGGGCTGGACCCCCGATACGCAGCTGAACATCATTCAGGACATGTATATTCAGGGCGTCGACGGCATCTACACCTACACCATGACTCCGGATGGCGATGTGAAAGCCGCTGAGCTCTGCGCCGAGTACGGTCTCCCGATCGTGTTCGTCAACTCCGAGCCCGCTGCGGACATCGACCCCACCACCTATGTGACCACAGTTTGCTGCAGCTACTACCATTACGGCTATATTCCCATCGAGTACCTGTGCAAAAACTACCCCGGCTCCAAGATCTTCTACTGCGCAGGCAACCTGGGCATGGGCATTATCGAAGAGTATCTCCGTGGTATCGACGCAGCCCTGGAAGACTATGACAATGCCGTTGAGATTGTCAAGATGACCGAAACCAACTGGATGGCTGACAGCGCGCTTAACGCGACCCAGGACATGATCGCCAGCGGCGTCGAGTTTGACGTGGTCTTCGCCAACAGCGAACAGATCGCCGTCGGTGTCGTCAACGCCCTGGAAGAGGCGGGCATCATGGACAAGGTCCGCATCGTATCCACCGGCGGAAGCGACATCGGAATTCAGTTCATGAACGAAGGAAAAATCGAAATGGTGGCAGGGCACGGCCCGGGCTACCAGGCTTACATGGGCTTCAAGGCGCTCTATGCCGCTGCAGCCTATGACGACTGGACAGAGCGGAAACTCTACACGTACATTCCTGAAGTGCTAACCAAAGAAAACGCAGCGACCATGGAATGGACCTGGATCCCCAACGACAGGATGGTCGAATACGTGGGAGGCCTGGACGGCTTTAAGTAAAGATCTTATAAGCCCGCGGATTCCGGCGGTGCCGGAATCCGCTTTTCGATGTTTTTGCAAATGGGGATCGCAAGCTATGAGCGGATACATCATTGAAACCAGGGGCCTGTGCAAGGCATATTCCGGCAACCTTGTGCTCAGAGACTTTGACTTTACCGTCAGGCCCGGCGAAGTTCACTGTGTGGTTGGGGAAAATGGTGCGGGGAAGTCCACGTTGATCAAGCTCCTGACAGGCGCCATCGCCCCAACCGCCGGCACGCTTTTTTTCGATGGAAACCAGGTCGACACCATGGACCCCGGACTCTCCTTGAAACTGGGCATCCAGGTCATCTATCAGGAAAACATCCTCGCCCATTCCATGTCTGTCGCGGAAAACATCTTTATGGGCCGGGAGGCACGCAGCCGTCATGGATGGTATAGCAAAAAGCCGGCTGAGAAACGTGCCCTTGAGCTCATGGACGAGCTGGGCGTCAGCCTGAATCCTGGACACCTCATCAGCCAACTCTCCTCTGCTGAGCGCCAGTACGTCAAGATCCTCAAAGCCATGTCCAGCAGCATCCGGGTTTTGATCATGGACGAACCCACGTCGATGTTTAACGCGAGCGATAGCGACAAGGTGCTGGACATCGTCCTTCGAATCAGGAACAGAGGTATTGCCGTCATCTATATCTCCCACCATCTGCAGGAAATTGTCCGGATCGCAGACCGTGTCACCGTGATACGCGATGGCGTAAAAGTAAACGAGTACGACAACACAGGCAAGGACATCGTCCTTTCAAAAATCACCAACGACATGGTCGGACGCCCAGTCGAGTCCTTCTATGAAAAAACGCCGCATCAAATCGGCGGCGTAGCGGTTCAGGTGCGCGGGGTGAAGCTTCACAGGGACCAGCCTGAAATCAGCTTTGATGTCAAAAGCGGCGAGATCCTGGGCATCGCGGGGATGGTAGGTTCCGGCCGTACAGAGCTGGCCCGGGCAGTCTTCGGCGCGGACAAAAAGGTTGCCGGGGAGGTTCTGGTCGACGGTCGCCCCATCGCCACCTCCAACCCCCGGCAGGCAGTCCGCAGCGGCCTGGCCTTCATCACGGAGGACAGGCAGCGACAGGGACTGGCCCAGGATATGAGCGTCCTTGAAAACATGCTTCAGGTCCACTTCAACAGGACACGCGGGCTTTTGTTCTCCCGCAAGAAAAGCCTGAAGCTTGTTACGCCGCTCATCAAACGCCTTCACGTGCGAGGCTGCCAGCCCAGCACACAGGTCCGATTTCTTTCAGGCGGCAATCAGCAGAAGGTTGTGCTGGGAAAATGGCTGATGGTGGACTCTCGGTTCATCCTCTTTGACGAACCTACACGGGGTATCGACGTCAATGCGAAGAGCGAGATTTACGGCATCATGACAGAACTGGCAGCATCCGGTAAAAGCGTCCTGATGATTTCCTCGGACATGCCGGAGCTGATCGCCATGTGTGACCGTATTTTGGTTATGCGTGGCGGAAGGATCACCGGTGAAATCCCGAAGGAACGCATCTCTGAGAGCGAAATCATCAAAAAAGCCCTGGAGGTCAACGTATGAGCTCTGCCACAACGGCAAAGAAATCCCTTGCCAGGAAGATTTTCACCGACCAACGGTTTTTTCTGATCTGCATCATCATTCTGATCAGCATCGGCGCCGCTTCCCTGAACCCACGCTTCCTTCTGCCCCAGAACATCATCAACATTCTCCAGCAGATCTCTGTCATCGGCATGTGCACCATGGGCATGTCGCTGTTGCTGATCACGGGGCTCCTGGACATGGGGATTGGCCAGCTGATCAGCATGCTGTGCATCCTGATGGTCGTGTTTGTAAAGAACTGGGGCCTTTCCCTTCCCGTGGGACTTGTGCTGCTCGTTGCGGTGAGTGTGGGCGTCAGTCTTTTATCGGGATGGGTCGTCTGTAAAAGCAGGTGTACGCCCCTGATCATCACCCTCGGGGCGGGTTACGTCTACGAGGGAATCGCGACATATGTGTCCGGCGGTCGCTTTTTTACCCTGGATCGCAGGCTGGATGCCTTTGGCAAGATGAAGCTCTTTGGAGCGATCCCTCTGTCCATCGTCATCATGCTGGTCGTTGTCGCCGTCTCTTGGGCGCTGCTGAATAAAACCCGCTACGGGCGGCGCCTGTGTTCGGTGGGAAGCAACGAAGAAAACGCTTTTCTCTGCGGCATCAACGTGGATTTCCACAAGATCTCCGTCTACGGGGTCAGCGGCCTGTTCGTCGCCATTGGCGCCATCGTCCTGATGGCGCGCACCGACACAGCCACCGCAGCAATGGGCTCTTCTTACACGCTGCAGGCTTTGGCAAGCGCCGTGGTCGGCGGGGTTTCCTTTGACGGGGGCAAGGGCACCATCAGCGGCGCCCTGATCGGCTGCATCCTTCTGGGCCTCATCTCCAACGCCATGAACGTCGTAGGGATCGCCGCAACCCTTCAGACCATGGTGCAGGGCTTCATTATCATCATTGCCGTGGTGCTCAGCAACCTTGAAAAGATGCGCAGGAAATAGGCATTGCTCAACGAAACACAGGAGGTTTGATCCATGAAACGCATTGGCATTGTAGGAGCGGGGTTCATATCGGGATCCCATGCAGCAGGTATTCTAAGCAGCGACAACGTGAGCCTCGCGGGCTTCCATTCCCGCACCAGAGCCTCTGCTGAGGCAAAGGTCAAGCAGTATGGGGGCAGGGTGTATGACAGCATCGACGAGATGATCAGCGATCCTGAAGTAGATATCATTGATATCTGCGCGCCTTCACATCTGCACGAGGAGCTGGGCATGAAGGTGCTGCAGGCCAAGAAGCCGCTGCTGCTTGAAAAACCCATCGCCCGTACAAAGGAAAGCGCCCAGGAGCTGGTCAGCAAGGCACGGGCTGACGGTACGCCTTTCATGATCTGCCAGTCCCTTCGGTTCATGCCCGCCTATGTGGCTATCCGCAAAGCAGTGAATTCAGGGGTGCTCGGGAAAGTGAAGCTGGCTTTCGCCGCCAGACTCGGACAACCGCCTAACTGGGGAGACGGCTGGTACCTTGATCCTGAGAAGAGCGGAGGGGTCATCTTCAACCTGACGCTGCACGACTTTGACTTCCTGCGCTCCCTGTTCGGGCCGGTTGAGTCCGTCTATGGCGTCGGCGTAAAGAACGAGCGGGGCGGTTACGAGGACGTGGCGGGCTCGCTTCGCTTCAAGTCCGGCGTGATGGCTGTCGTGGACGGCTCCCTGGCGATGACCCCGGGCTATCCTTTCACCATGCGCATGCGCATCGACGGGACGGAAGGGGTACTGGAGTACCAGTACATCGGGGGCGTCAACCTGGATGAAAACGCCACTGAAACCCTGATTTTATACAAGGAGGGGAAAGCTCCGGAGCACCTGAAGATGGAAGGCCCCGACGCCTTTGGTTCCCTGATCAGCTACTTCGCTGACTGTGTGGAAAAGGGAGAGCCAACCACGCTGTGCATGGCTGAAGAAATGGTGGAAGTCATCGACATCCTCAATGGCATCCTGAAATCCCTTGAGACCGGCGAGTCCGTTCGCCTGTAGCGATCCGGATCTTTCGTTCTCCCTTAAAGACAGTGCGCACAGAGCGGGCAGCCTCATGGCTGCCCGCTCTGTGCTTGTGTCCGTCACAGCCCCGAGATTTCAGTCTTTCTTCCGGGTGATGCGGATCTGGCAGCAATCATCCCCCTTGGCGATGGTGTCTCCCAGCTCAAACTCAAACTTTTCATAGGTGTCGATAATGCCGCGGTCGCCATCCATGGCCATGTCGCACAGGCGCGGGATCTGGTCCTCCGGGACCCCTAGTTTCTGCCAGGCTTTGACCAGGGGGCAATAGTGAAAATCAATACTCAGTTTCTCATCATCAGATTCAAAGACGTCCATCTCAAAGCAGTTGACCACATCCTCGTTGGCAAAGGCCTTGGCAAACGTGGGCAGGTCATCCGTCCGGGGATACTTGTTCATGCCATGAAACTGTCCGCAGCGGAAGACCGAGGCGGACGCGAACTCATCGTCCAGGCCCCTCTTGCGGGCCTCTTCCACCATCAGGGCAAACCAGGTGGCGCGGTGCTCGATGGCGCTGCGCAGCAAGTCTGTGCGGGGATCACTCTTGGAAGGGTCGTTCTTGATCATTGTCTGTCTTCCTTTCTGACTTTGCGTCCGGTATCTCTTTTATATTACAGCCGGGAACCCAGGAGCTCGGGTGCAGCTGGTACAAGGCGTTCAGCCGAGCTTCGCGCTCAGCGTATCGCAGAGTGCCTCGATCTGCCAGGCCATGGTCACAGCCCCGGGATCCAGATGCCCCACCCCTTTGTTGGCCTGATAGGTGGCGCGACCTTTGATGGCCTCCATATGAAGCGTGGCCTCCGCCCCATCAAGCGCCGCCTGCCTGACGCTGTTCAGCGTGGTTTCAGCGTCGGCCCCTCCGGCGATCGCTTGTCTTAAGGCTTCGACGGCTGGATGCAGGGCATCGATCATCGTCTTGTGCCCCGGCGCAGACTGGCCACGCTTCATGATCTCTTCAAGCATGGCCCCAAGCGCCTGGCACAGCCCCTCATCGCTCAGCGCATGCGTTGAGCCCGCGCCCCTCGCCGCAGCCATAAAGGCGCTTCCGTACAAAAGACCGGAACTGCCCCCGACCTTTGACATCATGAGCAGTCCGATCCTCTTGAACAGCTGGTCAAAGCTCATCGCGCGAAGCTGCGCTTCTTCCGCGACAATGCTCTCAAAACCCAGATTGATATTGGCCCAGTGGTCCCCGTCCCCAGTCGCCGCATCAAGGGCTGTGATGTATTCCCGCCCCTCAGCGATTTTGCGGGCTGCGCGCAGCAGATAATCCACATAGTCGTCTACGCTCAGTGAAAAGCCCATCTCTGCCTCCCCTTTCGACTTAGGTCCTAAACGCGGGCGTCCAGGCAGGCGCGAGCAGGTATTTCTTAAGCTCGTCGTCCAGTTTGAGCAGCGTGACGGAGCAGCCTGCCATTTCAAGGGAAGTCATATAGTTGCCCACATAGCTTTGGGATACAGTAATGCCCTGTTTAGCCAGAAGCTTCGAGACCTCATGGTACATGATGTACAGCTCCATCAGAGGGGTGCCGCCCAGGCCGTTAACCATGACAGCGACCTCGCTGCCTGCGAAGTTCAGGTCTCTGAGAATCCTGTCCGTGAGCTTGCGCGCTGTCTCAGCGGCTGAAGAGAGGGCTTCGCGGCTGACACCCGGTTCGCCATGAATGCCCATGCCGATCTCCACCTCGTTCTCCCCTAAGGAAAAGCCTGCCTTCCCAACCCCCGGCAGGATGCAGGAGCTCATGGCCATGCCCATGCTGCGCATGTTGTCAATGGTCTTCTGTCCCACAGCCTTGACTTCTTCCAGGCTTTTACCAGCCTCCGCGGCAGCGCCCGCGATCTTGTGGACCAGGACGGTCCCCGCGATGCCCCTGCGCCCGGTGGTATAGGTCGAATCCTGCACGGCCACATCGTCGCGTGTAATGATGGAATCGGTCCTGATGCCTTCCATGTCGGCCAGCTCGCCCGCCATCTGAAAGTTCATGATATCGCCGGAATAGTTTTTGATGATCATCAGCACCCCGGCGCCGCTGTCGGCAGCTTTGATGCCCTCCAGGATGCGGTCCGGACCCGGCGATGCGAAGACGTTCCCTGCTACCGCTGCGTCCAGCATCCCGACGCCGACATAGCCCGCGTGCGAGGGCTCGTGTCCCGACCCGCCGCCTGAGACCAGACCGACCTTGTTGTGCTTTTTCTCTCTTCTCGCGATCACTTCCAGGCCCGCCCCGCTGTATACCAGCTCGGGATGAGCAGCTGCAAGGCCTGAGAGCATGTCGGTGACGACCTCATGGGGGTGATTGATCAGTTTTTTCATTCAGGTTTCCTCCATGCTTGTCTGCGGTCTTTTTTCCGCCTAGATAGGCTCGCTGAACCTCCGGGCTGTTGCGCAGCTCCGCTGCGGCGCCGGACAGGAAGATATTACCCGTCTCCAGCACATACGCCCTTTTCGCGATGGAAAGTGCAAGATTGGCATTTTGCTCGATGAGCAGGACGGTGATCCCCTGCTCGTTGATCTGGGAGATCAAGTCGAAGATCATCAGCACAAGGTTGGGGGCCAGCCCCATGGAAGGCTCGTCCAGCAACAACAGGTCGGGCCCGCTCATCAGGGCCCTCCCGATCGCCAGCATCTGCTGTTCGCCCCCGGATAGTGTCCCCGCTGTCTGCCTGACCCGCTCCCTCAACCGCGGAAAGAGGCTATACACACGCTCGTAGCCTTCCTGGATCCTGTCCGCGTCATGAACGGAAAACGCGCCCATGCGCAGGTTTTCACCAACGGTCAGCGCAGGGAACACCTCCCGCCCCTCGGGGGCCAGGGAGATCTTTCGCCGCACGATGCGATAGGAGGGAAGGTTCGTGATGTCCCCGCCCTCAAAGCTGATCTTCCCGGAGCTGACCCTTACCAAGCCACTGATGGCGTTGAGCAAGGTGGATTTTCCGGCGCCATTGGACCCGATCAGGGTAATGATCTCCCCGCGCTCCACGGACAAGCTGACCCCCTTAAGGGCATGGATGTAACCATAATGCACATGGACATCCATCAGCTCAAGCATCATCGCGCTTCACCCCCAGATAGGCCTCCACCACCAGGGGATGGGCGCCCACCTCTTCCGGCAGTCCGTGAGCGATGAGTTTTCCGTGGTCCATGACATAGATGCGGTCGGATATGTTCATCACCACGTTCATGTCATGCTCAATGAGGAGAACGGTGAATCCCCTGTCACGCAGCGACCGGATGAAGCGAAGCAGCTCCTCGGTTTCCGCGGGGTTCATACCGGCCGCTGGTTCATCCAGCAGCAGGAGGGTGGCCTGCGTCGCAATCGCGCGGGCGATCTCCACCTTGCGCTGTTCGCCATAAGGCAGGCTGTTGGCCAGGTCATTGATGCTATCCCCCATGCCCAGGTCCTGGAGGATGCGGATCGCACGCAGCGTTTTTTCGTCCTCTTCCCTCCGGAAGCGACGTGTCCTGAACAGCGCGTCAAATAACGTATACCTAGTATGCACGTGCGTACCGATTAGCACGTTTTCAATCACCCGGCTTTTCTCAAACAGGCGCAGGTTTTGAAAGGTCCGGGAGATGCCCAGGCCGACGATCTGCTGCGGATCCTTATCCTCCAGCGTCACCCCCCGAAAGGACATAGACCCCCCCGTGATCCTGTAGATACCGGTAATCATGTTAAAGACCGTGGTCTTCCCCGCGCCGTTGGGGCCGATGATGCTGACAATCTCGTGCTCGTGCACATGAAGGGATACATCGGACACCGCTGTCAGCCCGCCGAACTTCATTGTGATTTTTTCCGCATCAAGCATCGGCATCAGCCTGCGCTCCCTCCTTGCTGTTTCGGGACACTCCCCGGGAGATCTGAGCCCTGACACCCGAGGACAGCCGGTAAGGAAGGGTGGACTGCCACCCCATCAGGCCCTGGGGCCGAAACTGCATCATCAGCACCAGGAGCACGCCGTAGATCACAAAACGCCACTGGTCCAGAAAGCGGAACACCTGCGGAAAGAGGATCAGCAGCGCGGAGCCGAAGTACATGCCCCGGATCGTGCCCAGACCACCGACGATGACGACCGAGATGATCTGCACCGAGATATTAAAGGTGAAGTTCGTGGGCTCTATATAGCCATTGTTGATCACCGAGTAGAAAGCGCCCGCAAGGCCGGTGATGAACGCAGAGATGACAAAGGCAAGGATCTTGTACCTGGTGGTCTTGATGCCCATCAGGGTCGCCGCCATCGTATCCTCCTTGATGGCAATGAAGGCGCGCCCGGTCTTTGAAGCCCGGATCAGGGAACAGGCCACCGCGGTGAGGGTGGACAAGAAAAGAATCAGCCAGTAAAACCCCCCGTTAACCTGGGACAGCTGCGTGCCAAAGAGCAAGGGTTTGGGAATACCCCGGATACCGTAGTTGCCGTTGGTCAGGCTGTCCCACTGCTTGAGCACCATGACGACGATTTCGCCAAAACCCAGCGTCACGATCGTCAGGTAGGTACCGGACAGGCGCAACGTGGGGATCCCCAGCAGAAAGCCCACCGTTGCCGCGACGCATGCACCCGCGATCGCTGCAGGCCAGAAGCTCCAGCCCAGGGTCGTAGTCAGGATGGCGTTCGCATACGCGCCAATCGCATAAAAGCCGGCATGCCCCAGCGAAACCTGTCCCGTGTAACCGATCAACACATTGAGGCCCATGCCCAGCATGGCGTACAAAAGGATCATGACCAGGATCCGCATATCCACGCGGCTGAACCCCAGGTAGGGAACCAGGATCGCCAGCGTCAGCACGAGGGCTCCCAGCGGCACCCGGCCTCTGTTCATGGTGCGCTCAAAGGCAGCCAGCAGCCGGAAGGCTCTTTGGTTTTTCATCACCTATACCTTTGAGATGCCTTTCTTGCCAAACAAGCCGTTTGGCTTGACGATCAGGATCAGGATCAGGATGACAAAGGCCATCGGATCCCGGACATTGCTGCCCAGATACTGGGCGGCAATGGTCTCCGCCACCCCGACCACCAGACCGCCGACCACCGAGCCGTACAGGATGCCGATACCACCCACCACGGCCGCGGAAAAGGCTTTCAGCCCGATGATGGAGCCCATCGTCGGGGAGATCACCTGATAATAGCCCCCAATGAGGGATCCGGCGATGGCCGCGGATGCGCCACCCAGGAAGAACGCGGACGAGATGACGAAGTTGACATTGACCCCCATCAGCTGGGCGGCTTTGTGGTTCTGCTCTGTGGCACGCATGGACAGCCCCAGCCTGGTCCTATGGACGATCCAGGTCAGTACACCCAGCAGAAGGATGGCAACAAAGAACATGATGATTTGGCTGGACTGAACCGTAATGTTGCCAAACTGGACATTGCCAAAGAGGTTGAGGGAAGGGAAGCCTTTCTTCTCGCTCGTAAAGATCATTTCCATGGACAGGAAGTTCTGTATCACAAAGGAAACACCGATGGTGGTGATGAGCGAGGCAATGGGGACAGAGGCCTTCTTCCGGAGTGGCTCCAGCGCGGTCTTGTCAATTAAGACAGCGAGCACACCCGACAGCAGGATGGACAGAAGGATGGACGCAAAGAGATTCACATGCAGAGAAGTGAACAGAAACACCATATAGGCGCTGAACGCATAGACGGAGGCGTGGGAGAAATTGATCAGCCGCAATATGCCAAAGACCATGGAATACCCTACGGCGATGAGCGCGTAGGCCATCCCCAGGGCGATGCCGTTGATCAGAGCCCCCAAAAAGGTGATCATGCGCGCGTCCTTTCAACCATACGCCCCGGCCACAATCCAGTCAGGTACGCTTCAAACAGGGCCTCCGCGGCCCAAGCCGCGGAGGCCAGCGAAAACGGGGTTACTTGCTGTCAAAATCAGCCAGAACGAATTGGCCGTCTTTGACGACGATCTTGGTGAACACCTTTTGCGCGTCACCAATCTCATCGAAGGTCGTCTGCCCGGACATGCCGGCGAAATCCGTCTCGTACATCGCGTCCTTGATCTTTTCACGGTCAAGGCTGCCGGCGCGACTGATGGCATCCAGCAGGATCAGGGTCGAATCGTACGCCTGCGTGGTCAGAGCAGAGGGAGCGGCGCCATAGGCTTCTGTGTATTTTTTTACATAGTCCTGGATGCGCGGGTCGGTGTTTCCTGCGAAGAAGGATACGGGTGCATAGATCCCCTCCGCAGCCTCGCCCGCAATCTCGATGAGGGCGTTGGTGTAAGCGTTGGAGCAGCCGACAATCCCCACGTCCAGGCCGCTGTTCTTGGCAGCCACCGCAAAGGGTGCCAGCGTCCCGTACATGCCAGCCACCAGAATGACCTGCGCCTCGGAGGCCTTGAAGTTGGCAATCTCGGTGGCAAAGTCCACCTGGTCGACGCCGACCTCCTGGCGGAGCACCATCTGCGCGCCAAAGGCTTTGATGTTCTCTTCCATCGCGCCACCCGCGCTGACACCCCACTCGGTATCAATGGAGAGCACGCCAACCTTGTCAGCCCCCAGGTCTTTCACGGCAATCTCCGCCCCTGTCCGTGTTTCTACGGTAATGACGGTGTTGTTGCGGAAGATGTAGTCTCCAATGGACGAATAGTCAGGATGCGAAGAAGTCGGGCTGATGTCCACATAGCGCGATTCATCATAGGTGGGGGCTGCCACCATGCAGATTCCCGAGGCAAAGTGGCCGATGACCCCATAGATCTCAGGATCGGAGACGATCTTCTCGGCGATGATCTGTGCCTCGTCGGAATCGGACTTGTCGTCAAACTTGAGGACCTCGACCGTGTAGGTCTTGTCACCAACCTTCACGCCACCGGCTTCATTGACCTCTTTGGCCGCCATCACAGCTGCGTTGTGAAAGCCGATGCCGTATTCGGCGTTGTCGCCGGTCATGGGTGCAGCGACCGCAACCTTGATGACGCCATCGCTGTCAGCCACCGCGCCCAATACCAGGCTGGCAGCCATCGTCAGGGACAGGAAGACAAGCAGTATCTTTTTCATCTGTGTTTCCTGAGGCAAAGCCTCTCTCCTTTTTGATTATTCAAAGGCATTGTTGCCTTTCAATCCAATGTCTGGTCCTCGAGGATGAGGTCGAGCACATCCTCGTCGGTCTTGCGCATACCGGCGGACCCAATGCGTCCGATGCCCGCGATCGTCTGCTCCACATTTTTTTTGATAATCCCCTCTCCCTGCTGAAAGCTGCGTCCCTGCCTTGCCAGGTCGTAGGCCATGAGGGCGCTGTCCAGGGACGCTGCGATCTTCGCTGCGCAGGAAGATTTTGCACCATCACAGATCATTCCTCCGGAAATGGCCAGGGAGTTGGCGATGGTCTCACCGATCTCTTCCTCCGATGCGCCTTCCAAAAAAGCGATGCCTGCAGCACTTCCGGCAGCGGCGGTCACCGCCCCGCAAAACGCGCTCATGCGGCCGATGGCTGTCTTTTGGTGGATGGCCACCAGATTGCTGACTACCAGTGCGCGCAGCGTCTCTTCCTCGGAGGCGTGGATCTGCCTGGCCCGCTCGATGACGGGCAGCGATACGGTGATGCCCTGGTTGCCGCTTCCCGAATTGATAACCACGGGCATAGGGCTACCGTTCATGCGCGCGTCAGAGGCCGCGGCCGCCCGGGCAACGAGCATGGCGCGCCCGTCTCGCCCCCTGGCAGAGAGGACCGCTTGCCCAACGGCAGAGCCCCACCGATGGCGCAAGCCCTCCTCGGAAATGGCTGTGTTACAGGCCATCTGGAGGGAAAGCACCTCCCTGACCGCCGACAAATCCACCTCTTTTGCATATTTGAGGATCCCCGCAATGCTCAGTTCCTCGGGTTCTGTCTCCTCCCCATCCTTTTCCCGAAATTCCGACACGGAGTTGACAGGCAGGGGAACGCCGTTTCTGTCAAGCGAGAAGACATTCGTATGCGTTTGGGTGATTTCCGCCGTCGCCCGATCGTCTCCCGCATAACAGCTCACGCGGATATGCAACGCCTCAGCCGTGTCAAGCCGCTGTACGCTGACCGGGAACGCTCCAAGCTGCTTGAGGGAAAGCGCCTGCTGCGCAGTGATGCCCGCCAGGGCTTCCAGCTCTTTGTCCGCGTCCCCAAAGAGAGCGCCGGCGAGGAGAGCGGCCCTGATCCCCCTCTCACCGTCGGTATTGGGCACGGTGACAGCATTCGCGTTTTTAATGACATTGCCCGAGAGGAAGGCCTCAATGCGGTCCGGCTTCTTCCCCAGCGCCCTGGACGAAAGGGCGGCGCAATAGGCGATGGCGACGGGTTCCGTGCAACCGGTCGCCACCTTCAGCTCACGCTTGAGGATTTCTGTGTAGCTGCGCCACATCGCTTCGTGCGGTATTTCCTTTGGCTTGTCGGCCATCTGTCTGGTCCCGTCTCCGGCTGAGCCGGTGCTGCGTTTCCTTGTCCGCGCGCCAATGCCTTGCGTTTCCCCGCGATCGTATCAAATACAAAGCATCGTGTCAAAGGCCCGGTTGGGCGCAGTCTGCAAGCCTCAAAGGGCGCTGAGCAGAGGTTGCTCAGGTTTTTACAAATGGCAGGCGCTGCCGACGAACCACCGTCTGCCCCCCCTTGATCACCCGGTCTGCCAGGTTGCCTGCCAGGCGATAGACGAGATACTCCAGATCCGGTGCGTTCCAGACCACCAGGTCAGCCACTTTCCCGGGCTCCAGCGTTCCTGCGGTGCCTGCCCTGCCCACTGCCGCGGCGGCGTTCAGGGTCGCTGCGCTTAGCACCTCTTCCGGCGTCATGCGGTACTTCAGGGTTGCCAGGTTCATGACGAACTGCAGGGAAGCGCAGGGGCAGCTCCCGGGATTAAAGTCGCTGCCCAGGGCCACGGGCACGCCTGAAGCGATCATGTCCCGGGCCCTTGCAAAGGGACGCCCCAGATACAGGGAGGTCGCAGGAAGCAGGCAGGCAATGACGCCTCCCTCAGACAGCGCGCGGATGCCCTCGTCGCTGGCAGCGATGAGGTGCTCCGCCGATTGGGCGCCCAACGCTCCCGCCAGCTCTGCACCGCCGGTATGCTCCATTTCATCCGCGTGCACCTTAACCCCAAGACCGGCTTCCGCTGCCGCCAGCAGCACCGTCCGCGTCTCCTCCGCTGTAAACACCCCTGTTTCCATGAATACGTCGCAGTACTCTGCCAGCCCTTCCCGGGCGACCTGTGGGATCATCGTCCGAACCAGCAGGTCTATGTAGGCTTTCCGATCCTCTTTGTACTCCTCTGGCACCGTGTGCGCCCCCATGAAGGTGGACACAAGAGATACCGGCTGCAGCCCCTTTAAGCGCCTGACCACGCGCAGCTGCTTGAGCTCCTCCTCAGGGTTCAGGCCGTAGCCGCTCTTCGCCTCGCAGGTGGTGACCCCCATGGCCAGCATATCTCCCAGGATGCCCAGCGCCTTGACGACCAGCTCGTCCTCCGTGGCTGCCCGGGTTGCCCGCACGGTGGAGTGGATACCGCCGCCCGCTGCAAGGATGTCCAGATAGGAACATCCCTGCAGTTTTAGCTTGAGCTCCTGCTGTCGCCAGCCGCCAAAGACCAGGTGGGTGTGCGCATCCACTAATCCCGGCGTGACCAGTCGACCCTCGGCATCGACCAGCTCCCCGTCCACCACGGGTGGATCCCCCTCGCCGACAGCGGCCACCCTTCCTTCCTCCATCAGGACATAAGCCCCGCGCAGGCGCACAAGCTCCGCCTGAGCGGCGCCTCCCAGGGCCCTTTGGCCCCGCGGGGTGACCAGCTCGCCAATGTTGAAGACCAGCGCCCGCCTCATGAACAGCTGCCCTCCATCGAGGCGCGGACCACCGCGTCCTCCGCCTCATAGGGCAGGGTGACGTGGTCGGTTCCCCTGTTGTCCTCGTTGTACTGCCGGGCCGTTTCCAGGGCGTGTTCGTTCAGTGCCCAGCTGCGCCTGGCCACACCCACCATGACATCCCAGGGCATGGCCATCCGAAGGATACTGTCTACCCGTTCGCTGCCATCCAGCACCATGCCAAAGCCACCATTGATCGCCTTGCCTGTCCCCACGCCTCCACCATTATGGAGTGCCACAAGGCTCATGCCCCGCGCACAGTTGCCCGCAAAACACTGGACCGCCATGTCCGCGGTGATGTTGGAACCGTCCCGTACGTTGGACGTCTCGCGAAAGGGCGAATCCGTCCCGCCTGTGTCATGGTGGTCCCGGCCCAGCATGATAGGGCCTGTCTCCCCGTTTCTGACCATCTCGTTGAAGCGCAACGCAATCTTCAGGCGCCCCTCGGCTTCCTGGTACAGGATGCGGCACTGGGTCCCCACCACCAGGCTGTGTCTGCCCGCATCGCGCACCCAGACGTAGTTGTCCCGGTCCTGGGTTCGCCTGTCAGGGTCTATGCACGCCATGGCGGCGCGGTCGGTCTGTTCAAGGTCGGCAGGATCTCCGGACAGGCAGCACCAGCGGAAGGGGCCATAGCCGTAGTCAAAGAGCTGCGGGCCCAGGATGTCCTCCACATAGGAGGGGTAGACAAAGCCATCCAGGCTGTCCTTCCCGTTGCGGCAGACTTCCCTGACGCCCGCGTCAAAAACCGCTTTCAGGAAAGAGTTCCCGTAGTCAAAGAAGTAGGCACCCCGCTCATGGAGCGCGCGGACCAGCCCGAAATGGCGCCTAAGCGATCGATCCACCATGGCTCGAAAGGCCTCCCTGTCTGAAGCCAGGAGCCGCGTGCGCTCCGCAAAATCGATGCCCTGGGGGCAATAGCCGCCGTCATAAGGCGCATGGCAAGAGGTCTGGTCGCTCAGGAGGTCCACCTGGACGTGATGGTCCTGAAGATATTCCAACAGGTCCACCACATTGCCGTGAAAAGCCACAGAGAAAGGCGTCCTCGAAGCAAGCTTCTCCTGGGCCAGTTCCACCGCCTCTGCGGGGGATTCCCGGACCGCGCTCACCCAGCCCTGATGAAGGCGGGTGTGGATGCGGGAAGGGTCTACCTCCGCGATGATCGCGACAGCCCCTGCTATCTCTGCTGCCTTTCCCTGGGCTCCGCTCATCCCTCCCAGGCCCGAGGACACAAAAAGCCTGCCGCTCAGGTCTCCTTCGTTGGGGATGCCAAGCTTCAGTCGCCCCGCGTTAAGGAGGGTGTTATACGTGCCGTGAACGATCCCCTGAGGGCCGATATACATCCAGCCGCCCGCGGTCATCTGGCCATAGTTGGTGACGCCCAGCGCAGCGGCGCGGCTGAAATGCTGTGGAGTGTCGAAGATGCCCACCATGAGGCCGTTTGTCGTGATCACCCGGGGGGCCAGACTGTGGGACCTGAACAGCCCCAGGGGATGGCCTGACATCATGACCAGGGTCTGCCGATCCGTCAGGGCTTCCAGATACCTGCAGATCAGACGGTACTGCATCCAGTTTTGACAGACCTGACCCGTCTCGCCGTAGGTGACCAGCTCATAGGGGTAAAGCGCCACCTCAAAGTCAAGATTGTTGTCGACCATGACCCGCAATGCCCGCCCCTCCAGACATGCGCCAGGATATTCCGACAGCGGAAGACCCCGGATGCGCCCTTCAGGGCGGAAGCGGTAGCCGTAGATCCGGCCATGGGTTTCAAGCTCTTCAAGGAATTCCGCCGCCATCACAGCGTGGTGCTCTGGAGGAATGTACCGGAGTGCATTTTTCAAGGCCAGCACCTTGTCCTCCCCGCTCAGGACCGCTTCGCGGCGGGGAGCACGCCGGATACCCGGCTCAAAGCCCGGATGCTTTGGCAAAGGGCCGTCAAGCCGTAGGCCCAGGGCGTTGCTCAGCTTGTCCATCATAGGCTTATCTCCTTTCAGGCAAGGTCGGGGCGGAGCAACAGGATGGCTTTCTCTTCTTCAAGCGCGTCCGCTTCCAGGCGCACACACCGCGCCTGAAACGCTGCGACAAAGTCCTTATCGCTGATGGACTGAAGGTTGGTCCGCACATTCAGGATCGCCCCGCGCAGCGCAGCGCGGGAAAGCAGGGCAGCGACCAGTCCGTCGGTAGCGGCATTGGGATTGCCCTTCTCTACCACGGCACGGGCCCAAGGCAGGATCCGTGTCGCCTTTTCCGCCACCGTCAGCGGTATTTCCGCAGCTGCCTTAAGCGCCTTCTGCATGGCTTCACGCCGCGCTGCCTTTTCGTCCTCTGTTGTCTTGGGCAAGGCCAAGGCCTGCATGAACCCCTGATAAGCGTCGCTGTCACGCTGGATGTCGGAAAGCAGCTCGATCCTGAGCGCGTCCGCTGCCTCCGCAAGGGAACGCATGTCCGGGGCCACGTCTTCAAACCCCTTCTTGCCCTCGGTCAGGCGGGCGACCATGACCGCGAGCGCTGCCGCGAAAGAGGCTGTCATCGCCACCACGCTGCCCCCGCCGGGGACGGGCTCCTTGGACGCCGTCCTTTCACAGAGGCGCTCAACCGACAGGTCCTTCATGTCCATATTGTCTCTCCACTTTACTCAAGTCTGGTTTCAAGCACCTGGTCCATGGAAAAATTTTCTATCTGCAGATAGTATTCGGCACAGTCCATCAGCGCCTTCAGCGGGATCAGGCCAATGACCTCGCTGCCCAGGATGTTTACGCCATAACGGCGCGCCTCCATCCGGACCGTTTCAAAAACGCGGTACACTGCCGTTTTTGTGTAGTCGGTCAAATTCATGGACACCTGCGCCACACCGCGCTCCTCCAGCTTCACCCCCATCGCCTTGACGCAGCGGAAGCCGCCCCCGCTGAAGCGTACTTGCTTTGCGATCTTCGCAGCAACCTCCAGGTCCGGCGTGTCCAGGTTGATGTTGAAGGCGATGAGCGGCATGCGCGCTCCCATCACCGTGGCGCCCGCTGTGGGATGGAAGTCTGAGGGACCGAAGTCGGGCTTCCAGGCAGGGTCCTTCATCTTTGCCCCCAAGCCTTCAAACTGGCCCTTCCTGATCTCGGACAGATTTTCCCGGTTTGGCGCCGTAGCCGACTTCTCGTACAGGAAGACGGGCAGCCCGTACTGCTCCGCTGCCTTTCGGGCAAGCGATCTGGCAAGCGCGTCTGCCTCGGGGATGCCACAGTTCCTGATGGGGATCAAGGGCACCACATCCACCGCGCCAATCCTGGGATGCTGGCCCTGATGCCTGGTCATGTCGATCAGTTCCACCGCCCGGCCGATGGACTCCAGCATCGCAGCCTCAAGGGCTTCGGGCTCGCCTATGGCTGTAGCCACAGCACGGTTGTGGTCTTTGTCCAGGCTGAAGTCAAGCAGCCTGACTCCCTCCCGCGTGCGAAAAGGCTCCAGGATCTTGTCCACGACCGCAGGGTCCCGGCCCTCGCTGTAATTAGGTACACATTCCATGATACGGTTCACAGCTTTTCACTTCTCCCACGTTTGCTCCGTCCCATGATAGGCCCTTGGCAGCATGAAATCAAACGGTTTGCACGGGCGAACGACCCCTACTTGAACGAGGGAACCGCTTCATGCACGAGTTTCAGAATGTACCCGTCCCGGATCAAGCGGTTCATCCTTTCGATATCGAGACGGATCTCACGGTCCTCCGCATAGAAGGGCACTTCCCGCCGGACCATTTCAAACACAGCCTGGTGCACCGGGGAAGGCGCTTCGGCTCTGAGCTCCACCGCCTGCGCCGCGGCGAACAGCTCCAGCGCGAGCACGGACAGCGTATTGTCCACGATCATCCTCGCCTTGCGGGCTGCCGTCATCCCCATGCTGACATGGTCTTCCTGGTTGGCGGAACTGGGGATGGAATCCACGCTCGCCGGATGCGCGTAGACCTTGTTCTCAGAAACCATGGATGCCGCGGCGTACTGGACAATCATGAAGCCGGAGTTGACCCCACCGTTACGGACCAGAAAGGCCGGCAGGCCGCCGCTCAGCTGGGCATTCACCATGCGCTCAAGGCGTCTCTCCGAGATGCTGGCGATCTCGGAGGCTGCAATGCCCAGGTAGTCAAAAGCCAGGGCCAGCGGTTCCCCGTGAAAATTCCCCCCAGAGAGGACCGCCCCGTCCTCGGGAAAGATCAGGGGATTGTCGGTCACGGAGTTCATCTCGGTCTCCACAACGCAGCGCACGTGGTCCAACGCGGCTCGGACAGCGCCATGCACCTGAGGGATACAGCGCAGCACGTAGGCATCCTGAACCCGTAAACCGCGGGATCGTTTCAAAAGAGCACTGCCCTCGTTGAGCCCGCGAAAATTGGCTGCCACCAGCGCCTGGTGTGGATGAGGACGCGCTGCGTGCACCCTCTCGTCAAACGCGTCCATCACGCCGCAAAGCGCCTCCATGCTCATAGACCCAACAACATCCGCCGACTGGGCCGCGCACAGCGCGTCGTGTAGCGCCAGCGCTCCCACGGAGCACATCGCCTGGGTGCCGTTGATGAGGGCGAGCCCCTCCTTGGCAAGAAGGGAGTAAGTGGGCAGGCCGGCGCGCCCCATAGCCAACGCCCCTGCCAAACGCTCGCCTTGCACCCGGGCTTCTCCGCGGCCCGTGAGCACGAGGGCCATGTGTGAAAGTGGCGCCAGGTCTCCGGAAGCGCCAAGGGATCCCTTCTCGGGAACGATGGGGGTCACCCCCGCGTTGAGCATCTCCGCCATGGTTTTAACCAGCTCGGGCCGGATGCCGGAAAGCCCGGCGCACAGCGCATTGATACGCAAAAGCAGCATTCCACGGACTGCCTCATCAGGGAGGGGGTCGCCCGTTCCGGTGCAGTGGCTTAAGATCAGGTTGTTCTGAAGAAGACAGGCCTGGGTTTCGGGGATCGCAATGCTGCACAGGTCGCCAAATCCCGTATTGATCCCATAAGCCGGCGTTCGATCCCTCAGCAGGGTGTCCACCGTCGCCCTGGACAAGCGCATGCGCTCAAGGGCAGCGGGTGCGATATCCACCTTTGCTTCAAAGCGGGCAACGGCGACGAAATGCTGAAGGCTCATGCTCTGGCCGTCTACAGTGACATGATGGATGTCGTCAGGGTGGGTCATGCGCCGTCCCTTTCTCTCCTGTGCGGGCAGAGGTCACGCCTCCACCCCGCTGCGTTTTGCCCATGATACCACACAGGCACCCGCTCCGCAGCCTCAATTGGCATCGAGCGGGGATACGCCTTCCCGGGATTTCAGTGCCCGACACCCTGTGTGCCAAAGGCCCGTGGCGTCATGGCAGTCCAGAAGAGACGATGCGTTGAACATCGGGCCATCGAATGGGCACCGAGTGTCCATGTCGAGATAGCGCCGCTCCCTCATGTCCAAACCGAAAGCCACCGCCCTGGCATGGCGTTTCAGGTGCACCTCACCTTCTCCGCATGCCACAGGCCAAGTTGTATACGCCTCCCACACATCGGGTGTCTACGGAGTGGGCTGGGGATACGGGCATGTCCTCCGGTCCATCACACATGCCCTGGCGCTGCTCCCGAAATCCCCGCATCCCGTCGCGTCGGCCTCTGGATATCCTCTGCCTGTTTATTCCTTCACAGACACACCGCTGCTGTCATGTCCGCTTCTGCCGTTTGTGATCCCCCCCTGTTTCTTTACGCGAGCGACATCTCTTCTAAGTCGGGGAAAAGCTCGAAAATAATTCTTTCAACAGTTATGTTATCCGCCAGTGATAATTTCACCCCTGTAACCCGCCAGTGAATCCTTCA
>CAZPIC010000023.1:0-39246 GCA_964586835.1 uncultured Oscillospiraceae bacterium | reverse complement strand
AAGGCCAGTTTTTCCAGTGTTTTCAACGGGTTTTGAGGTTTTCAGCAGGCCCTATATAGCCTCTCCGCGCAAGAACAGGCCCTTCATTTACCTCCGTGAAGCAGTAAGCGGTACATTGCCAACGATTGACATGGAAAGGCCACCGTGATAGCCCTTTGGTGGCAAGCCAGCCCATTTTGCGCATGGAGTGGCTCTCAGGCCGGCGTATTCACGGTGGCAAAGGTTCCATGTCAATCGTTGGCCGGACTTTTTCACGGAGATAGATGAAGAGCCCAAGAACACCGGATCGTCACCCTGTGTCTTTGCGCTCAGCCTCTGCACTCAGCCGTAGAGAGGTCCGTAGTTTCTGCAAGCAGCAAAATCGGCTGCCTCCAGATTGTCCGTGCCAAAGGCGCTCCAGGCGTGGGGCCTGAATATGTCCGCCTCGGCCACATTGTGCAAAGACACCGGGATGCGCAGCATGCTGCACAGCGTCAGAAGGTCCGCGCCCACATGGCCGTATACGGTGACGCCATGGTTGGACCCCCAGTTTTTCATGACAGAATAAACATCCACAAACCCACCCCTGCCCGTGAGTTTCGGGGCAAACCACATGGTGGGCCATGTGCGGTCGGTACGGTCGTCCAGGGCCTCATGGACCTTATCGGGCAGCACCACCGTATGGCCTTCCGCCACCTGCATCACCAGGCCAATGCCGTCGATGACGTTTGCCCGGATCAGGGTCACGGGCATCTCCGCCCGCGTCCTGAAGTGGCTGGAGAAACCGCCTCCCCGGAAGTAACCATAGTTGGCCCGGCACCAGTCTGTCGCGGCAAGGCAGGCATCCATATCGCTGCCACTCATCTCCCAGAAGGGCTTCATGCAGCCCTCTCCCCGGCTGTTTTTAGAAGCGCCCGTGGCATCCAGCGCGGTCGCCCCCGAATTGAGCAGATGGATAAAGCCCTCCTTCGCCCTTCCAGCTGGCTTTGTGCCGGTTACACGCTCTACCGCCTCAGGGCTCCAATAGGTGCGCACGTCATGAAAACAGGGCGCCGTATTGGTGACGAAGGTGCCAAACATCATCGCCACCGCGTTGAGCGTGTCGTTCTCCGTCGCGAAGGGGGTCGGCTGCCTTGCGCCATTCCAATCAAAGGTCGAGGCCAGGATTGCCTCGGTGAAGTCGCCGTTGGGGAGCCAGTCTGTCCAGGCCCGCTGCCCCTGGAAGCCGCCAGCCACCGCATTCTTGCCGAGAGCTTCCTCATGCCAGCCCATCTGAGAGAGTTTCGGGTTGCCATACAGGATGTCCCGAACAATCTGATAGAATTTGACCATGAACTCCCAGTCTTTGTCCGGGGGAACGACTTTGGATCGACGGATGATGTCGGGCTGGTCCTGTCCCGCGTTGACATCAACGCCTTCGCGGCAGTGCAGCGCAGTCCAGCGGAGGGCCTTTTCAGTTTCCTCCTCATCGAAGATGCCCAGGGTGATGCGTCGGAGGATCTCCGTCATGTCCACCCATTCGCTGCGGATGCCCAGTGTTTTTTGAAACATGTTTGTGTCACAGTAACTGCCCATGATGCCCATGGAAACAGCCCCGATGTTGACATAAGCCTTGTTGCGCATCCAGCCCACAGCCACCGCTCCCCGAGCGAAGCGGAGGATCTTTTCCTTTACGTCCTCAGGGATCTGCGTGTCGGCCGCGTCCTGAACGTCGCGACCATAGATCCCAAAGGCCGGCAAGCCCTTTTGGGCATGCGCCGCAAGCACAGCCGCAAGGTATACGGCTCCCGGCCGCTCCGTGCCGTTGAAGCCCCAGACCGCCTTGACGGTCAGGGGGTCCATATCAAAGGTTTCCGTGCCGTAGCACCAGCAGGGGGTGACCGTCAGGGTCGCCACGACGTTTTCCAGCGTAAACTGATCCCGGCAGGCTGCTGCTTCTGCGCCGCCGCCGATCGTAGTATCGCTGATGACACAGCTGACCTGGGTACCGTCGGGATAACGCAGCGTCTCTATGAGCGCCTTCGCCGCCCTGGCCATGCCCATGGTCTGTTCTTCCAGGCCCTCCCTCACGCCACCCCAGCGCCCGTCAATGGTGGGTCGGATCCCGATCTTCGGATACAGCATCTGAATCACTCCTTTTTTCCATACGTTTGGATGCATCAGAGGCCCGCGTGCGCCAACGACACCGTTTCCCTGATTTGCCCATCGTCAATCGCCCTTCCATCCTGCGGGAGGATGTCGGCCAGAAACTCAATATTGCCCTTGGGTCCACGCAGAGGCGACCAGGTCAGCTGCCCCATTCTCCAGCCGATGCCGGTGCAAAAGTCCCGGACTTCCATGAGCACCCTGAGGTGAACCTCCGGGTCACGGACCACCCCCTGCTTTCCCACGTCCGCCCGGCCTGCCTCAAACTGGGGCTTGACCAGGGCGATGACGCGGCCCTTCCCTCCCATAGCCCTGATTGCGGCCGGTAGGACCAGTTTCAGGGAGATGAAGGATACATCCACTACGGTCAGAGACGGGTTCTCCGGGAACATGTCAGCGGTGAGGAACCTGGCATTGGTCCTCTCCATCACCCGCACACGGGGATCTGTGCGCAGTTTCCAGTCAAGCTGGCCATAACCCACATCCACAGCATAGACCAGCCGTGCGCCATGCCGAAGCAGCATATCCGTGAACCCGCCTGCGGCCGCGCCGATGTCCAGCGCCACAAGGCCGACGAGGTCTGCGCCGAAGGTCTCGAGCGCCTTTTCAAGCTTGTGCGCCCCCCGGCTGGCATAGGGTTCCTCTTCGCCACGGACGCTGAGCGCTTCCCCGGGACCGATGATCTCCGAGGGTTTCAGGACCTTCCTTTCCCCTGCGTACACCCTTCCCGCTAGGATGAGGGCGCGGGCTTTTTCCCGGCTGGGAGCGAAGCCACGCGCGGCAAGGGCTGTGTCCGCGCGAGCCTTCAAGCCGTCATTTCTCTCAAAGCCAGGATTCTGTGCGCGATGCTTTCCCCGTCAAGCCCGTAGTGCTTCAGGAGTGTCTCCCTGGATCCATGGACCGCAAAGGCGTCAGGGAGCGCGAAAAGATGCAGCGGTGCGGCAAGGCCGGCCTGGGCACAATGCTCGGCTACAGCGGAACCAAAGCCCCCCGCGAGCACGTGCTCCTCCAGCGTGTAAAAAGGGATCCCCCCTGCCGAAAGAGACAGGAGAAAGCCCCCGTCCAGCGGTTTGATGGAAGAGGCATTCACCACAGAGGCACGGATCCCCTGCCCAAGGAGGGACCGGGCCGCCGTGAGGGCCTCGGCCACCATCCCACCCGTGGCCAGGAGCACAAGATCCCCGCCAGGTACGAGACGCTCCCATTGCCCCTCCCTGAATCCCCTGAAGGGGTACTTCGCCTGGGAAAGAGACTCCGCCCTTGGATAGCGGATGGCTACAGGCCCTGCGTGACCGCTTGCAAAGCGGAGCATGGCCTTGAGTTCATTCACGCTGCGTGGAGAAAAGAGCAAGAGATTAGGCATGTGCCTGAGAGCCGAGATGCCAAAGACTCCGTGATGCGTCGGCCCGTCCTCCCCCAGCTGGCAGCGGTCGATCAGGAAGGTAACAGGCAGGTTCTGGCAACAGACATCAACCAGCACCTGGTCATAGCCGCGCTGGAGAAAGGTGTCATAGATGGCCACATAGGGCTTGAGTCCTGCCGCGGCCATCCCTGCAGCCATGGTGACAGCGTGTTCTTCAGCGATGCCCACGTCAAAGAACCTGTCCGGATGTCTGCGCGAGAACTCCCGAAGGCCTGTCCCCTCTTTCATCGCGGCGGTGATGGCCACGACCCGGCTGTCCCGGTCTGCCAACTGGCAGAGCACGGCTGCCGCAGCCGGTCCGAAGGGCTGGGCGACACTGCTCACCCGCGGAGAGCCGTCATGGGGGTTAAAGGGCGCCATCCCGTGCGTCCGGTCAGGCTGGTCCTCGGAAAGGGCATAGCCGTTGCCCTTGCGCGTGACCACATGCAGCAGGACCGGCTCGTTGAAATTTCTGGCTCGGCGCAAAAACAGCTCCAGCCCAGGCTCGTCATGGCCATCAACGGGGCCCAGGTAGGTAAAGCCAAGGGACTGGAACAGCGTATCCCTGACAAACACGTTGCGGATATGGTTTTTTACCCTCTGTACGAGCGCGTGCAGAGGGCGAGCGCCCACCGGAAGCCTGAGAAGAAAATCAGAAATGGCCTTCTTGGCATGCAGCCATCCTTTGCTCGCGCGCAGATAGGTCAGATAGTTGGACACAGCGCCCACGTTTTTTGAGATGCTCATGCCGTTATCATTGAGAATGACGATGAGCCTCGTCCCACGGCTCCCCGCATCGTTGAGCGCCTCAAAACACATGCCGCCGGTCAGAGCGCCGTCCCCCACCAGGGCGATGACATGCTCGCTTCCGCCCCTTAAGTCCCTGGCACGGGCCATGCCCAGGGCAGCGGAGATCGCCGTGGAGGCGTGTCCCGTGCCAAAGGCGTCATAAGCGCTCTCATCCAACCGGGGAAAGCCGCTCAAGCCTCCAAATCGACGCAGCGAGGCCATCCTTTCCGCGCGCCCCGTCAGGATCTTGTGGGCATAGCACTGGTGCCCCACGTCGAAGATGATCTTGTCCTGCGGACTGTCAAACACCCTGTGCAGCGCGAGGGTCAGCTCGATAGCGCCCAGGTTGCTGGCCAGGTGTCCCCCGTTTTCCGACACCGCTGCGATGATCCTCTCCCTCAGCTGCGGGATGAGGGCGTGAACGTCTTGCGGCGTACAGCGTTTGAGGTCTTGCGGCGATCGGATGCAGGCCAGGTCCATAAGGCTCTCCTTAAAAATCGCTTGATGAAGTATACCACGCCCCCCACTCCTACAGCAAACCCGCGGCTTCCGGTGCTTCACCCAGTTTTGAAGAAAGATCCCGTCTGATGCTTCAGAAAAACAGAGAAAGAGTCCTTTCGCTGCCCCTCCCGGATCTTTGATTTCTCTCCTTGTGAGCCCAACCCTGTTTATGTATAATGTCTACAGTTTAGGGGCGGAGGACGAACATGAGCACGGAAGAATCCCGGCGCAGCCATTTCATCTGGGATGCAGTGGAAGAAGATCTGAAAAACGGCGTTTGCAGCTTTGTGCGCACCCGCTTCCCCCCGGAGCCCAACGGCTATTTGCATATCGGTCACTGCAAGGCGCTGGTGGTGGATTTTGAGACTGCGGAGCGCTTTGGGGGCCGTTGCAACCTGCGCTTTGACGATACCAACCCTGCCCGAGAAGAAACTGAATATGTTGACGGGATCATGGAAGACATCCGCTGGCTGGGCTTCAGCTGGGACGGGGAACCCGCTTTCGCCAGCCAGTATTATGAAGAATGTTACCGCATCGCAGAGGATTTCATCACACGAGGCCTGGCCTATGTGGACGAGCTGAGCCAGGAAGAGATTCGGGAATACCGCGGAACCCTGACCGAGCCGGGTCGGGACAGCCCCTGGCGTAACCGTCCCAAGGCTGAAAGCCTGGATCTGTTCCGGCGTATGCGCGCGGGCGAGTTTCCTGAAGGGCGCTATGTGCTCCGGGCGAAGATCGACATGGCCTCCCCCAACATCAACATGCGTGATCCCGTCATGTACCGTATCCTGTATCAGGAGCATCACAGGACGGGCAAACAGTGGTGCATCTATCCGATGTATGACTACGCCCATCCGCTGGGGGATGCGCTGGAGCACATCACCCACTCCCTGTGTTCCCTGGAGTACGAGGACCACAGGCCCCTGTACGACTGGGTGGTCGAACAGGCCGGCTTCAGGAAACAGCACACGGATGCTTCCGGCCATACCACCCATGGCCCCAGACAGATAGAGTTTGCCCGCCTTAACCTGACGCAAACCGTCATGAGCAAGCGCCATCTGCGCCGTCTGGTCGAGGAGGGGGTCGTTTCCGGATGGGATGATCCTCGCATGCCTACGCTGTGTGCCATGCGCCGCCGCGGCTACACGCCGGCTTCCATCCGCGACTTCATCGGGCGCGTGGGCCTTTCAAAGGCGGACAGCGTAGTGGATTTTGCACTGCTTGAATACTGTGTGCGCAACGATCTGGGCTCCAGGACGGCCCGGGTAATGGCTGTCCTAAACCCGCTGAAAGTCGTGCTTTGCAATTGGGAGGAGGACAGGGAGGAGCGTGTCCTGCTTGAAAACCATCCCGACTTCCCTGAAATGGGAACGCGGGAAGCCCCGTTTACCCGGGAGCTGTGGATCGCTTCAGCAGACTTTATGGAATCCCCTCCTAAAAGCTTTTTCAGGCTGAAGCCGGGGGGAGAGGTCCGGCTTAAGGGCGCCTATATCATCCGCTGCGAACGCGTCGAAAAAAGGGCTGACGGCAGCATAGACCACCTCGTCTGCTCTGTGGATCACAGCAGCCGTTCAGGAGGCGAAGGCGCCCAGCGCAGGGTTAAGGGGACGCTGCAGTGGGTTTCAGCCAGGCACTGCACCCCCCTCACAGCCAGGCTTTACGAGCCCCTCCTCTTAGGCGAGGAGGAGCTCTCTCCGGACGCGGACAGAAAGGACTTCACCGCAAGGCTCAATCCCTCGAGTTTAACCGTGGCACAGGGCTTTGGAGAAGCGCTGCTTGACAGCGCTCCGACCGGGAGCACGTATCAGTTCCTGCGCCTTGGATACTTCTGCAAAGACATCGATTCCCAGGCTGCACGCCCGGTGTTCAACCTTGTGGCAAGCCTGCGAGACAGCTACCGTCCCCGGTAACGCACAAAGAGAGGAGAGGCTCATGCCCCCAGTACGTACGCGCTTCGCGCCCAGCCCAACGGGGTATCTCCACTTGGGTGGTTTGCGGACGGCTCTGTACACCTACCTTCTCGCGCGCAAATACAACGGCGCGTTCATCCTGCGCATCGAGGACACGGACCAGGAAAGGGAGGTTCCGGGTGCTGTTGAGCTGATCTTCAAATCCCTCAGAGCGGCGGGACTTCACTATGACGAGGGTCCCGACGTCGGCGGCGACTATGGACCTTATGTCCAGACGGAGCGCAGGCATATCTACCTGCCCCATGCCCTGCGCCTGGTGGAGGAGGGCGCAGCCTATCCCTGCTTCTGCTCAAAGGAAGCCCTGGAGGACAGGAGAAAGGCCGCCGCACAGAGAGGCGAAACCTTCAAGTATGACAAACATTGCCTGAATCTGCCCTTGTCCGAGGCACGGCGCCGCATGGACGCAGGGGAGCCTCATGTGATCCGCCAGAATATCCCCACAGAAGGAACGGCAGGGTTTGACGACCTCCTCTTTGGCCATATAGAGGTTGACTGCAGCACGCTGGACGACAGTGTGCTCATCAAAGCGGACGGGCTTCCCACCTATAACTTTGCCAATGTGGTCGACGACCACCTGATGGCCATCTCCCATGTCACCCGCGGGACGGAATACCTGTCGAGTGCCCCCAAGTACAACCTCCTGTATCAGTCCTTTGGCTGGGATCCTCCCGTTTACCTCCATCTTCCCGTCGTCATGAAGGATGCCACGCGCAAGCTGTCCAAGCGGTCGGGGGACCCCTCCTTTGAGGATCTTCTGGCCATGGGCTATCTAAAGGAGGCGATCATCAACTTCATCGCTCTTCTGGGATGGAGCCCCGGCACAGACAGAGAATTCTTCACGCTGGAAGAACTGACGAAGGTCTTCGATCCATCCGGTCTCAATAAGTCACCCGCCATCTTCAACATGGAAAAACTAACCTGGTTCAACACAGAATACATCCGGGCGATGCCTTTTGAGGAGTACTTAAACGCCGCATCCCCCTGGTTTGACCTGGCACTCAAAGGCACGGGCATCGACTACAGAAGGCTCGCGGAGCTTACGCAAAGCCGCACGGAGGTATTCAACCGCCTGCCGGACATGCTCTCCTTTCTGAAGCAGCCAGTGGACGCGGACCCTGGTCTGTACGAGCACAAGAAACAAAAAAGCAGCTTAAAAAGCACTCCGGAAGCACTTCGCCTGTCGCTCGAAGTGCTGGGCGGCCTTGTGGACTGGACGGAACAGTCGCTGCATGACGCGCTGTTTTCTGCTATTGCCGGTTCGGGGCTTAAGAATTCCACGGTTCTGTGGCCTCTGCGCGTCGCGCTGAGCGGCCGTGCCAGCACGCCCGGCGGCGCCATAGAGCTTGCAGCGCTGCTTGGAAGGGATGAAACGCTGCGACGCCTTCAGGCAGCCATTGGCCGCTTCCCCGCTGTCTGAGCACATTCTCCCTTGTGAAGGCGTGATCAAACAGGTACTATGAGGGTATCTTGCACGGAGGTGAACGCAATGAAATCCATTCCCATCAAGCTGAGCTTTGCCGAGGAGGTTAAGACCTTCGTCAATGTCGTCAGCCGCTATCCCTACGACATGGACCTTCGCGCCGGAAGGCACGTGGTAGACGCGAAGTCCATCCTTGGCATCTTCTCCCTGGACCTGAGCAAGCCCATCACGCTGGAGGTCTACTGTGAAGGTTGCGACGATCTGCTCAACGACCTCAAGCAGTTCGCCCTGAAGTAAGCCCCCGCGCGTATCCGAGGAGCGGACGATCCGGCATGAAAATATGTGACGCACACTGCGACACGCTTTATACCCTTCATACAAGGCCTGGCCAGCCTGTCGACGTGACGCTTGACAGGCTGGCTGCTGGAGGCGTCAGCCTGCAGACCCTGGCCATGTATGTGGGGCCAGACCCCCGGGCTGACGCGGTCGACGCGCTGTTTAAGGGGATGCTTGCGCAGCTTGAAGGCCTGCGGGAAAAGGGGCTATCCCTGCTGGACCGGCCCGGCGACGCCCGGGAAGGCCTGTGTGCGGCCATCCTCTCGATCGAAGGCTGTGAAGTCTTTGAAAAAGGGATTGAAACCATCGCAGAATACCGCAGGATTGGCGTGCGCATGGCTTCTGTCACCTGGAACCATGAAAACGCCCTGGGCTATCCCGCGCTTGGCCCCGTAACTCAGGGGCTCAAACCGTTCGGACTGAGAGCCGTCAGGGAAATGCAGCGCCTGGGCATCGCAGTGGATGTCTCCCACCTCAACGAGGCGGGGTTCTATGACGTTCTTCACAAGTCGGACGCGCCCCCCCTCGCCTCGCACAGCTGCTGCCGTGCGCTGAGGGACCACTCGCGCAACCTCAGCAACCGGCAGCTCAAAGCCCTTTTTGAGGCGGGCGGCTTTGTCGGCGTCAACTTCTATCCGGTCTTCCTTACGGAGCCAGGTGCACGCTGTACCCTGGATACCGTGGTCGACCATATCGACCACATGTACCAATTAGGCGGCCACGGCAGGGTGGGGTTCGGATCCGACTTTGACGGCATCGAAGTAAAGCCCGAAGGGCTGGACAACCCCTCGGACTTTCCTGCCCTGGTCTCAGCGCTTGAGCGGCGGGGATTTGGGCCCGAGCCGCTGACAGACATTGCGGGGGAGGCCCTCCTCCGGTATTTCGACCGAATCTCCTGACAAAAGCTGCCCTCAGGGCGCAGCCCCCTGCCTCCCCGTCGCAAGGATGGCGTCAGCGAACTCGGCAGCCTTTCTCATGGCGGCGGGGAGCGGCAAGGAGCGTACAGACGCCCTGTCTGCCCAGAGGCCGTCCCTGACAGGGTGTTCATGCCCGGTCTCAAAGTGGTGGAGGTCCATTTCCCACACGCGGTGGGTAAACACGTGCCTCGTTCTCCCCAGGTGGGCGCGCGCCTGGGCCTGGACTCCCAGTTCTTTCAGTAGCCTTTCTGCGCCGGCCTGGGAGGCGTCCCCCTCACACAGCACAAACACATACATGCCCTTCAGGAGCGTTTCTTGTCGTTTTCTGAGAAGAATACGGTTTCCACAGGTCAGCAGGATCAGGCCGACCGGGACTTCAAGGGGGCTTTTCTTTTTTGTGACAAGCGGCAGGCTCTCCGGTGCCCCCTCCCGTCTTGCCAGGCACCAAGCCTTCAAAGGGCAGCGCGCACAACCGGGCAAGCCGGGCAGGCACAGCGTCGCGCCCAGATCCATCAACGCCTGGTTCATGTCTCCCGGCCTGTCGCGCGGGATTAAGAGCTGCGCGTGCCCAAGCAGCTCCGTCCGTACAGAGGGGCGGTTCACCTCTTCCCGCACACAGAACAGGCGGCTGATGACCCGGGTCAGGTTTCCGTCCATTGCCGCAACCGGCTCGCCAAACGCAATGCTCGCAATGGCGGCGGCCGTATAGGGGCCAATGCCCGGCAGGGAGCGTAGTTCCTTCCTATCCGTCGGCAGCTGGCCGCCGTAGCGTGTTTCCACTATCTCCGCCGCCCGATGCAGGTTGCGCGCACGGCTGTAGTATCCCAGGCCGGCCCAGAGGGAAAGGACCTCCTCCTGCGTTGCCCGGGCCAGGTGGCCCACCGTCGGGAAACGCTGGATAAAGCGCAGGTAGTACGCGCCTACAGTCTCCGTGCGCGTCTGCTGCAGCATCATCTCGGATACCCATATGAAATAGGGGTTGCGCGTTCCTCGGAAGGGAAAGCTCCGCTGATTACCCTCATACCACTTAAGGAGGGCCCTCGTCATCTGCCGGTACAGCGCTGTCATGAAAGCAGTATAGCAGCCTCTCCTTTCAGAGACTTCAGGCGATCCCGTACCAAACCGGCATCCGGCGCAGTATTCTCGAGAATTTCTTCGCTCCATGGAGCAATTTGGTATATTTGCCTCAGTTTCGGCCAATTCAAAGCTTGCGGCATTTTTCCGTATGCGGTATAGTGGCACCGTGATTAGCACTCCTCATTATTGAGTGCTAACAAGACGGAGAAATCTCTGAAGGAGGAATCGTGATGGCAGTCAAACCTTTGGGTGATCGGGTGGTCATCAAGAACGTAGAGACAGAGGAAACCACCAAGGGCGGCATTATCCTTACAGGCGCCGCCAAGGAAAAGCCGCAGATGGCAGTGGTCATATCAGTCGGGCCTGGCGGAAATGTAGACGGCAAAGAAATCACCATGCATGTCAAGGAAGGCCAGAAGGTCATCTATTCCAAATATGCCGGCACCGAAGTGAAGATTGATGGAGAAGAGCTCATCATCGTGCGTCAGAGCGACATCCTGGCGGTCGTGGAATAAAAAGCACCCTTAAGGAAAGAGGAGAGAAAAAATATGGCAAAGCAGATCAAATATGGTGAGGAAGCAAGACGCTATCTGGAAAGAGGCGTAAATGCACTGGCCGATACCGTCAAAATTACGTTAGGCCCCAAGGGTCGCAACGTTGTGTTGGACAAAAAATACGGTTCGCCCCTGGTGACCCATGACGGCGTTACAGTCGCCAAGGAAATCGAGATCGAAGATCCTTTTGAGAACATGGGCGCCCAGCTGATCAAGGAAGCCGCCACCAAGACCAATGACGTCGCGGGAGACGGGACCACCACTGCCATCGTCCTCGCGCAGGCCATTGTCCGGGAGGGCCTGAAGAACCTGGCCGCCGGCGCGAACCCGATGATCCTGCGGCACGGAATCGAAGCCGCGACAGAAGCAGCCGTTGAGGGCCTGAAGTCCGCTTCCCGCCCCATTTCCGGCAAGCATGCCATCGAGCAGGTGGCCTCCATTTCTTCCGGTGACGAAACCATCGGCAAGCTCGTGGCCGACGCTATGGACGTTGTAGGCAACGACGGCGTCATCACCGTGGAGGAAAGCAAGACGATGCTGACGGAGCTGGAGACCGTGGAGGGCATGCAGTTTGACCGCGGTTACGCTTCCGCTTATATGGTGACAGATTCCGACAAGATGGAAGCCGTGCTTGAAGAGCCGCTGATCCTCATCACCGACAAGAAGGTGTCCGCGATCCAGGAACTCCTCCCGGTGCTTGAGCAGGTGGTGCAGACCGGAAAGAAGCTGCTGATCATCGCGGAGGAAGTAGAGGGAGAGGCCCTGGCAACCCTTGTCGTCAACAAGCTGCGCGGAACCTTTACCTGTGTCGCCGTCAAGGCGCCCGGTTTCGGAGACCGCCGCAAGGAAATGCTCAGGGATATCGCTGTACTCACCGGCGGGCAGGTCATCAGCGAGGAGCTGGGGCTTGAGCTGAAGGAAACAAAGCTTGACATGCTGGGCAAGGCACGGCTGGTGAAGGTTGACAAGGAAAACACCACCATTGTCGAGGGTGGCGGCGACAAGGCCGAGATCGACGCGCGCGTGAACAGCATCAAGGCACAGATCGAAGAGACGACCAGCGACTACGACCGGGAGAAGCTGCAGGAGCGCCTTGCCAAGCTCGCAGGCGGCGTCGCCGTCATCAAGGTCGGCGCAGCCACCGAAGTGGAGATGAAAGAGCGCAAGATGCGCATAGAGGACGCCCTGGCGGCCACCCGCGCAGCGGTCGAGGAAGGGATTATCCCGGGCGGCGGTATTTCACTGCTGAACGCGATGTCCAAAGTCAAGGAAGTCCTCTCCAAGAAGAGCGGAGACGCCAAGACCGGCGTGCAGATCGTCCTTCGCGCCATGGAAGAGCCTCTGCGCCAGCTGGCCCATAACGCAGGCATCGACGGCAGCGTCATTGTGGACGCCGTGCAGCGCAGCAGAAAGCAGGGCTATGGCTACGACGTGATCAAGGGCGATTATGTGGACATGATCGAGCGTGGCATTGCCGATCCCACGAAGGTCACCCGGACAGCCCTCCAGAACGCGGCCAGCATCGCAGCCATGGCTTTGACGACGGAGAGCCTCGTGACGGATATTCCCGAACCCCCCGCTCCCGCACCCATGCCCCAGGGCGGCGGCATGTACTGAGCCTAAAACCCCTATTGACAGGGGGGACGCCCCAGGCGCCCCCCTGCCCTTAAGCCCCGCTCCGGGAAAACCGGGTCGGGGCCTTTTCACACCTTGAGAAGAGAGGGTCTTTTCCACAGGTCCCGGAGAAGGGCAGCCTTTGGCTGTTATCCGTGCCGATTCTTTTGTACAATTTGAAATAATTTCCATAAAAAGCATTGTAAATTGTGGATGACCCTGTTATACTCCACAACATATTGTAGGAAAGGGCTGAGAGGGCCTTGGGTTCTTTGGCTGGTCTCCTGTGTCTCATCTGCCTTCCCGTCTCCCTGGCGCTGCTGGCCATCGACCGGCAGGCGAGGCGCAGAGAACGCAGGCTGATGGAAGGCCTGCGCAGGGGAGCCCTCTATACCCGGCTCCACCGTCAATTTTCCCAGATCGCGAGGCGCGACCTTGACCAGGTTCGCATTGAACCCAGCGGCATCACCGTGACATCGGTGATGCCGGCACACATCCTCCTCTCCTTTGATTTTAAGCAAAACGGAAACGAAAAGAGAAATGCGTGCTTCACAAGGCTGACCGCGATGCTCCTTTTCGAAGACTTTGCTGTTTTACGGGCTGAGGGACGATACAAGCTGACGCGCTATCGCGTCTTCCGGATCAACGGCCGGCGGGAATACGGCTATGTTTATACCCTGCGCAGAAGGCACAAGGACGAGCTCGCCGCAGCGCGCAGCACGCTGCGGCTGAGAGGCTACTGAGCTTTCTTAAGCCAGGCCTGCAGGGCCCGGCAATCGCTTCTCCAGATAGTGTTCGGCATATTTTTTCATGGGACCCAGCGGCGCCCCTTCTTCGCAGGCGCCGCTTTGATCCACCCCTGCGTGCCGGACGGCGCGCAGCCAGCTCAGCGCAGCCGCCGACAGGAAAAGCCTTTCTGAAATGCCCCTGCGACAGGCAGCACAACAGGTCCCGCCGCCATCGATATCCATAAAGGCCGCCTCATCCTCGCGCAACGCTCTTCCACAGCGAACGCAGCGGGAGAGCAGAGGCTCATAGCCACTGACCGTGGCATGATGCACGAGAAAGGCGCAGGTAACCGCGTCTGAAGGCAGGTCCCCATAGGCAAGCCTGGTCAGGGAACGAACGGTCAGGATAAACAGGTCCCGCGCGGGCTCTTCCGGCTGCGCTGACACCTCGGCAGCTGCCAGAACCAATGCGGCGTGGGACAGCCTGTCCAAGTCCTCTCTCAGGGGGTAGAAGCTGTCCTGCAGCTCACAGGACGTGACCAGCTCATGGCCCCGTCCCTTATAAAAAACATACTCCCCCATGGCGAACAGCTCTGCCGCAGCCAAGAGGGGGCTTTTTGCACGTCTGCATCCGCGGGCCAGCGCGTCTACCCTCCCGCGGTAGGGCGAAAGCAGCGTCAGGATACGATCGTGTTCTCTGTAGTCTGTCCGGCGCAACACGAGCGCCTGGGTCGTCAGGTAAGGCATCGCTTGGCTGGAGGGAGCGCAGCGGGTTTTCGCACAGCCCGGAAGGTTCCCGGACTCACGTCAACGGCTTTCGCCAAGGAAGAACACAGCCAGCGTCCCGGGGCCTGAGTGCGACCCGATGATCGCGCCGCAGGGCGAGATCAGAATCTCCTGAACATCCCTGGCGCCTTCACGGATCAGCTCCGCTATATACTCCGCTTCCGCCTTGCAGTCCCCGTGGCTGATAAAATAGCTCTGTCCCTCCCTGGGATAGGACAGCTCAATGGCCTTTTCCGCCAGTGCCTTTAGCGACCGCTTGCGCCCCTGCACCTTTTCGACGGGGACCAGCTTCCCCTCGTAATTGACCCGGAGAATGGGTTTGATGTGCAGCACGCTTCCCACCAGCGCCGCAGACCTGGTCACACGGCCCCCGCGGAAAAGGAAGTTCAGGTCGTCCACTGTAAACCAGTGCTGTACCCGTTGTCTGTTGTTGGTCACCCAGACCAGCAGCTCTTCCCTGCTCAGGCCCTTTTCACGCTCCTGAAGGGCCAGGTGGACGAGAAGGCCCTGCCCCAGTGAGGCGCAGAGGGAGTCCGTCAAGTCGATCTTCGCATCGGGATATTCCTCGAGCACCATGGCCCTGGCAAGCTCCGCTGACTGAAAAGAGCCGCTCAAGCCGCTTGAAAACCCGATGTACAACAGGCTTTCTCCCTTTGATGCCAGCTCCCGGAAAGCGCTTGCAAAAGTGGTCACTGCAACCTGAGATGTCGAGACGACTTGGCCCCCGCGCAGCTTGTCGTACAGGTCCCCGATGCTGCGCTCGTCCCCCAAGGCATACTCCGCTTCCTGACCCTCAATCCGGTATGGCATGGGAAGGATCATGAACTTCTCATGGTTGTTCGCGTAAGAAAGCGGCAAGTCCCCGGCGACGTCAGTGACGATCCAATACGACATGTTACCCTCCGTTGGTGGCATTGCACCAAGGCCATTATAAAAAACCGGCAGGAACGGTGTCAAGGCAGGACCGCCACCCCTTGCTCAAAGGGGTGCAGGGGATAAAACAGCCCGACAGCCGCTCTGGTCTCGGGGCACAGGCGTTCCTCCCAGAACGAAGAAAGCCTCATCTGCCTCTCGGCTCACGCTTAGGAGGCAGGCTTCAAGCGCCTTCCTCTTTCTGGACAGGCCCCCGCCTCCGCGGCCCTGCTCCTCTTCAGCAGGGCCGTCCTTTTTCTGTAGCCTGTCTTTCCTTTTGGACTATCGACTGTCGTGCGCAGGTCTTTCTTCTCTTGCGAAAGCCCTCTGATTGGGCGGCTCTTTGTGCAGTGGTTTCAGGGGCGGTGGGAAGGCTCTGTCCAGAGCCTTCCCAAGCCGCTTCACGGTCAGAACCAGCTGTAATCGTCCACATCCTGTGCATAGATGGGGCCCGTCGGGGTATAGACCCACGGATCCACCGTTTCACCCTGGATCAGCTTGTCGAGCATCTCCACCGAGAGGGCGCCTTCCGAGAAAGGATCCTGCGCGACCGAGGCGTAGAGATCGCCGCTCAGCAGCTTCTCTTTGACGATCAGGTCCTGCCCCTGGCACAGAATGCCCAGTTTCCCCAGATACCCGTAGTCCTCGATCGCCGTATAGGCGCCTTGGAACATGCCCCCGTCCTGCGCGACGACCAGGTCGATCTTGTCGCCATACTTGGTGAGCAGGTCTTCCATGATGGCCATAGCCTTTGAGGGGTCATACATGGCATACTGAGGTTCGTTGAGGATGACGATGTCCGTTCCCGCCAGAATCTCATTAAAGCCGATGGTTACGTTGTCTGTGTAGCTGGATCCCGGCGAGCCCTCGATATAGGCGACGTTCTTGGTTTCGGTTCCGCTCTTCTCAAAGTACTCGATGGCCAGCCTTCCAAGCCAGCGCCCGATTTCGACCTCATCCGAAGCGATCATGCACGGGACCTGGTCAAGGACGGTATCATCCACGACCGTGTTGACCACCACCCAGGGCAGGCCCGTGCTGTTGAGGTACTCCACCACCGGCGGCGAGGATGCCTGGTCGCCCGGCCAGTAGATCAGGGCGTCATACCCATCGGCGACAGCAGTCTTAAACTGCGCGAGTTGTTTGTCGGCGTTCTCTTCTCCATCGACGATCTGAACCGCGTAGCCAAGCTCCTCTGCCTTGGACTGAACGGCCCTTTGCATGGGGGCTCCGTAGGGAGCCGTAAAGTAGGCGCTGGACATGAGGATCTTCTTTCCCTCAGCAAATGCGCAGGTCGACAGCATGGCCAGTGCCAGTACCAGAATCAGGATGCGTTTCATGGGTCTTCCTCCTTTTTTTGTATATTGCATTGCTTGCGCAAAGTGCAATCCCTTTTATTTGCCCCGGCGACGGCTGGCCAGAGCATCCAGCATAATCACGGTGATCAGCACGATCCCCCTGATAAACTTCTGCATGGATCCCTCTACCCCCAGCAGGGTCAGGGCATTGAACATGATGGCCATCAGAAGCACACCGATAAGGGTCCGGTGGATGCCTCCGCTTCCACCGGCGAGGCTTGTGCCGCCGATGACGGTCGCGGCCACGCAGTAAAGCGAAAGGTCCGAGCCGTAAGGCGCCCATCCCGCCATGATGCGGGAGCTGTACATGAACCCGGAGAGCGCGGCGCAGGCTCCGAGAAATACGAACACGAGCATCTTGCTCTGGATCACCCGGATCCCCGACAGCCGCGCCACCTCATAATTGCCGCCCGTCGCGTAGATGGCGCGGCCTTTGCGAGTCTTCTTCATGAACCAGGCAAAGGCCCCAAACACGCACAAAAACACGATGAATGCCGAACCAAGGCCTGCGATGTCCACCTGGCCCAGGGCCTTGAGCGTCCCGTTTGTCGTGTTGACAGGCTGCGCATCCGTCACGATATAGGCCAGCCCCTTGATAGCGGTCATGGTGCCCAGGGTGGCCACAAAGGCGGGCATCCGCACCCGTGCCACCAGCACGCCGTTGAAGGCGCCAAAGAGGGCGCCACAGGCCACCGTCAGGATCAACGCGGGTAAAAACCCCAGCGTGTTACACAACAGACAGGTCAGCACCGTCGACCAGGCGAACACAGAACTGGCCGACAGGTCAAACTCTCCGCAGATGATGGCTGTCGTCATGGCGCAGGCAGTGATTCCATAGACTGAAAACTCGTTGATGATATTGCTCAGGTTCTGCCAGGTGATAAAGACGGGTTTCCTGAAAACCATAAAGACCACAAAGATGATGACCATCAGTGAAACAGCGTTCCCAAGGAGGAGACGGACCAAACCTTCGTGCTTGCTGCTATACGTTTTCATGGGAGAGCCTCCTGAGCCTGAACTGCTTGTTCCACAGGTCCATCGCCACCGCAAGGATGATCAACAGGCCTTTGACAACCTGTTGGTAATAGGCGGTGATGCCAAGGATGTTCAGGGCATTGCTCATGACACCCAGCACGATGGCCCCGATCAACGTACGCATTACGCTGCCCTTTCCACCGTTGGTGCTTGTGCCGCCCACGACGACGGCGGCGATGGCGTCCATTTCGAAACCCATGCCTGCCGTCGGGTTGGATGACGTCACCCGTGAACACTGGAGAACCCCTGCAAAGCTTGCCAGCAGGCCTGAAATGGCATAGAAGCTGATGCGCAGGGGCTTGACTCTGACGCCGCTCATCTTCGCGACCCGGATATTCCCGCCAATGAAGCACATCCTGCGCCCGTACTTTGTCTTTTTCAGGATGAACTCCATGGCCACGGCGATGGATGCAAACAGGATGATCGGCCAGTAGTTGCGGCCAATGGTCTTGAAAAAGCCCTCGCTGACCCTCCCCGCAATGAACAGGCCGTTGGACGGAAAGAGGGCGACGGACGCCACAACCACCTGCATCCCATAGGTGATGATGAACGCTTCTCCGCTGCGGCCGTCAATGGCGGCAATCAGTGTTCCGTTGATCAGGCCGACCATACACCCGGCCGCCAGCGAGAATGCAACCGCCAGGTATTCATTCACGCCGGCATTGATGGAAAGGATCGTGATCACTCCTGCCAGGGAAACGATTGAGCCGACAGACAGGTCAAAGGCCCCGCCAATGATGCAAAAGGTGATCCCGCAGGCCACGATGCCCACCACCGCATTCTGTCTGAAGACGTTTAAAAGGTTCCTGAATGTGAAAAAGTTAGGCTCGATCACCCCTGTCAGCAAAATCAGCAGGAGGATCACCATCAGGATTCCGTTATTCAGCAGGAGGTCTGTGACTGTTGGTCTCTTCGCTGTTCTATCCATGTAAATGCACCCTCGGTTTCAGGTAATTGCCAGTTCCATGACGCGTTCGGCGGTCTTTTCATCGCCGACCAGCTCGCCTTTCATTCGGCCCTCGTGCATGACGAGGATCCGATCGCTCATGCCCAACACTTCCGGCAGTTCCGACGAGATCATAATAATCGACTTTCCCTCTTCGCTCAGCTGGTTCATCAGGCAGTAGATCTCGTACTTTGCTCCGACGTCAATGCCCCTGGTTGGCTCGTCCAGAATCAGGATATCCGCTTCGGAAAAAAGCCACTTCGCCATAACAACCTTTTGCTGGTTGCCCCCGGAAAGATTGCCCAGGGTTTGAGAGATTCCGGGCGTCTTGATGCTCAAGGCCTCCACCTGCGCCAGGGCGACGTCTCTTTCCCTGTTTTTGCGGATGATCCCCTTTTTGGTGACCGCGGGCAGCCTTGTGACCGTAATGTTCTTCGCCACGTCCATCTCCAGGATGAGGCCCGTTTCTTTCCTTTCCTCCGTCAGCATGCCGATGGACTGTTTCATCCCGGCTGGCGTGGAGCGGATGGAGACCTTCTTTCCGCGGATCAGGACATCGCCGCTGTCCGGCGGGTCCGCGCCAAACAGGGCTTCGGCGAGCTCCGTTCTCCCGGCCCCCACCAGGCCCGCAATGCCCAGGATTTCACCCTCCCTGAGCTCAAAGCTGATCTGCTTAAGGCGGTTCCCCCGGCTCAGATCCCGGACAGATAGTACAACCTCCCCGGGGACGACAGACCTTGCGGGGTATTCCATATCCAGGCTGCGGCCAACCATCTTCTCGATGACCTGTTCCCGCGTCACCTCGCTGACGGGGCTGACCCCTACCACGGCGCCGTCGCGGAGGATGGTCACGTCATCGCAGATGCTGAAAATCTCCTCGAGTTTGTGGGATATGTAGATGACCGTGATCCCGCTGTCCCTGAGCTTCCTGATGATGGGGAAGAACAGCTCCACCTCGCGTTTTGTCAGGGAGGAGGTCGGCTCATCCATCGCGATGATCTTCGCGTCAAAGGACAGCGCTTTAGCGATCTCGACAAGCTGCTTTTCCGCTGTGGAAAGCGTTCCCACCGTACGGTTAACATTCATGGGGAATCCCAGGCGCTTCAGAAGGTCTGAGGCCTGTTGCCTGATCTGCTTCCAGTCGACAAGACGTTCGCCGGTATATCGTCCCAGAAAGATATTCTCAGCCACCGACAGGGTGTTGATCAGGTTAAATTCCTGGAAAATGATGCTGATCCCCTTGCTCTGCGCATCCCGAACGCCGCTTAACTCAAGCGCCGCACCGTCCATCAGCATCTCGCCGGCAGAGGCCTTGTATACGCCGCTGAGGATCTTCATCAGCGTGGATTTCCCTGCGCCATTTTCACCAACGAGGGCATGGACCGTTCCCTCCCTGACGCGGAGCGACACGTCTCTGAGCGCGACAACGCCCGGGAACGACTTGGTGATCCCCCGCATTTCAAGCTTGTATCCGGACATATTCCCTCCCGGGCTATCTGTGTGCAAGCGCTGCTTCCAGCGCCCGCTGTGTCCCGGCCGGCTCTCCGCCGGCCGGGTTACAGGACAAGCGAAACGCCGTTGCGGTTACTGGGCAAAGCCACCGATGGCGTAGTAGGCCATGTCCTTGCGCCTGTCCAGACGGCCATAGAGGCACACGACAGGCTGGTCACTTCTCAAAATGACCGCATACTGCCCGAAGGGAATCCTGTAGTCTTCCTCTCCCAGCGGTTCGTCCATGCGGACGCATTTCACCCGACGGGCGGGAACCGCAAGGCGGATACCGGAGACCGGATCCTGATCCTCAAAGAGGATTTCCAGGCTGATCTGCGCCTCTTCCGTCGTGTTGTTGACGATCATCAGGGCTTCATGTCCGAAGGGTTCCGCGTCCCCGCGAGGGGGAAGGTCTCCATCGGCAAACACCCAGGTCCTTTTTCCGAGTTCCATGGCAGGGGCCTCCTTACAGATCCTTCATGAAATAGGCGTCCATTTTGGGGGAGAGCGGCTCGCAACCGGTTTCTGTGATCACATACCCTGTCTCGATACGCCCTCCATGCAGTTCGGGGTGGTTAAAAAAGCTCACATCTATCATGACCGCCATGCCGGGAACCAGCACGAAATCCCCATTGGGCCCAAAGAACGGCGCTTCCGCCTCCATCAGGCCGATGGAATGGGCAAACGGGCAGACAATGTAGCGGTCAAGCCCGTGTTTTTCATAGTATTTCCTGCCGGGAACATCTATTTCACGGCCGGTCATCCCAGGCCGGAGCACGGCTTTGGTCAGCCTCATGGTTTCGCGCATGTGGTTTAGAAGATCTTTCTGCCGCTGCGTAAAGACCCCATTGACAGGGAGCGTATCCCCGAAGGTCCCGGCGTAGCCATTGACCCGGGGCGCGATGCCGATCATGACCAGCTCACCGTCCTCCATCACCCGGTCCGTCGCCGTGGGGACGACGGCTTTGGCCCGGGGACCCGAGCCTACGATACAGGTATACGCAAAGCTGCTCGCGCCGTTGACCCTGCACACATATTCCCCTGCCGCGGCCACTTTGTATTCGTGAGCGCCAGGCTTGATCGCCTCGACCATGGCGTCGTACGCCTTGTCACACAGCGCGGTCGCGGCGCGGATCTGCTGCAGTTCCCAGGGGGTTTTGTAGGCGCGCATCTTCTCATACTCGTCCGTGATGTCCACAAGCTCGATGCCTTTGAAGCCTGTCTCAAAGTCCACATACACCTGATGTGGAATCGTCGCAGTCCCGACAAAGCCGATCCTTCGGAGCACCGTGCCCTCCGCCTTGAGCTCCTCGTTAAGCTGGCTGAAATTGATGATGGTGGCGTTGGGATACTCCTCTTCGGGCACCATGAATACGGGAAAGCTCCGTGTCTTTCGGATCGCTGACGCCATCTGGGCAAACGGTTCGCTCTCCGGTCCTCCCAGCAGCAGGGGTTCCCCCTTGATGGGCACGAGCACGGCGCCCTTTTCAAACTGGGGCGCCCATCCTGTCAGATACCAGCCATTGGCAATGTTCAGCTCGTCATAATAGATGAGCGCTGCGTCCAGACCTTTTGCGCTTAAAATCGCCTTCAGATCATCAATCCGTTTTGCGGTTTCCTTTTCGTTGTAATACGCCATTTTTCTGCCTCCCTTTCCTTTGACATCCTGCATGCGCTGCCGCTGTGGGGCGCTGCCATGTTCCCGGTCCCCCATCCTCCTTTCCGTTCCTGCCTTTTCAGGCCCTCTGTCAGGCACACCGACAAAGGCGTGCACGCTTTTCTGGCTCGTCGGTCAGCGCAGCAGCGGTCTGGAGCGCTTCGCCGGCCTCCTCATCGCTTTCGACGGCGGGTCGCTGTCAGATACGCATCGACAGAGACCACCGCCAACAGGACGAGGCCCCTGATCATCGTGTTGTAGTACCCCTGAAGCCCCAAAAAGGCGAGACCCTTGTAAAGGACATAGATCAGGAGGATCCCAAGCACGGTCTTGAGCACACTGCCCTTGCCGCCGGACAGAGGCGTGCCTCCCACCACCGTGGCCGCCACACAGGTTAAAGAAAGGTCTGTCCCATACAGCACAGAGCCCGCTCGCATGAGACAGACAAACATCGCGCCTGAAACGCCGGCGGCAAGCCCTAAAAGCGCAAAGACTGCAAAGCGGTTCCGCCTTACAGGGATCCCTGATAGCTCAGCTACGGCGTAGCTTCCCCCCATCGCATACAAACCACGCCCGAAACGTGTATATCGCATGACAAAGTGCGCCAGGATGACGATGGCGATGAAGACGTATGTCAGATAGGACAGCCCCATCAGCGTTCCTCTGCCCATTGAAATTACAAAGGGGTTCGAGGTTGAAATCATGTTTCCCCCTGTAAACAGAAGGCAGCCACCTTTGATAGCTGTCATGGTACTCAGCGTGGCAATAAACGGCGGGATTCGGCCAAAGACCACCAGAGCCCCATTGACACAGCCCAGCAGCGTACAGGACACCAGCATAAGCAGGAACGAAAAAAAGATGCCGAGGGCGGAGCCTCCCCACAGGTTCAGCAGATAGCAGAAAAAGATCTGCGCCCAGGCAAAGTTTGAAGCAAGGGATAGATCAAAGGCCCCTGTAATGATCGCCATAGTCATTGCCAGCGCTGAAACACCGTAGATCGAGGCGTCGACCAAAACGTTCCTGACATTGTCCTGGCTTAAAAAGCTCGGCTTGAAGGCAAGCATCAGGAGGATGAAGGAGAGAAAGATCAGAAAGACCGGCTGCTCCCTCACAAGCCGTCTGACAGCGGACGCGTTCATACGGCAGCCTCCCTCAGCCTGGCCGACTTATTGGCTGTATCCATGATGACGGCTGACGCGATGACGGCGCCGCGCACGATCAGCTGCGCGTTGGACTGGACGCCAAGGACGTTGAGCGCCGTCAGCATAAAGCCAATCACCAGGACACCCAGCACCGTTTTTCCTATGCTTCCCTCGCCCCCCGCCAGGGAGACCCCTCCGATGGCCACGCAGGCCAGGGCGTCCAGCTCATAGTTCTGTCCCTGGAGGACGGAGGCGGAGTTCACACGGCTGACCACCAAAACCCCCGCCAGCCCTGCGCACATGCCGCAGAGGATATGGGCAGCAAGCCTTACCCGCCGGATCCGGATCCCGGCCATCTTTGCAGCGTCCATGTTCGCGCCAAGGAAATAAAGATGGCGTCCAAAGATCGTTCGCTTGAGGATGAAGTGCATCAGCGCCGCAACCGCAAGGAAAAAGAGCACCGGCGCCATCCCCTGCCCAAAGCTCTTAAACAGCCCGCTTCGGTAGGCCGCGGCCTGGAACATCCCTTTGACTACTGCCTGGCTGGCAGCAGCAATGACAATCTGCATGGCATAGGTGATGATGAAGCTTTCGCCCATGCGGCCGTTGACCGCGGCAATGATGCCGCCGTTGACCGCCCCCACTGCGGCGCCGATCGCAATCCCTACAAACAGCGCGAGGATCGCAGCGTAAGCCGGCGCTGTCCGGTCCACGGTCGCACCATTGATGATCAGCATGGTCACAACGGCAGAGAGGGAGATGGTAGACCCCACGGAGAGATCCATACCGCCGCCCATCACTGTGTACGCCATTCCCACCGAGGCGATGCCGATGGTCGAATACGCCCGCAGGATATTCAGGATATTGCCCCCGCTCAGGAAGGCGGGGCGGACCAGGGTTGCGGTGACCGTGATGACGACGATCACCGCGATCAGGCCCCATTCCCGGAAAAAACCGGCCAGCGCAGCCCCCATATGCCTGTCCTGGCCTTTTTTCATCGCTGCATCCCTTCCATCAATGCTTGATCGCCAGTCTCATGACCGCTTCGGGGCTTGCCTGTTCCCGGGAAAGCTCCCCCACGAGCTCTCCAGCGCTGAGCACCATCACCCGGTCACTCATCCCCAGCACCTCCGGCAATTCCGAAGAGATCATGATGATCCCCTTTCCCTCTTCCGCCAGCATATTCATCAGGCAGTAAATCTCATGCTTGGCACCGACATCAATCCCGCGGGTTGGCTCGTCAAGGATGAGGATGTCCGAGCCTGAAAACAACCACTTGGCGAAGACCAGCTTCTGCTGGTTGCCCCCGGACAGGTTTCTCGCAAGCTGTTTCATGGAGGGGGCCTTCACGTTCAGATCACGGGCATACTCCGCGGTCAGATCCTGTTCTGTTTTTTCTGAAAGCATCCTTTTATTGCTGATTTTTTTAAGGTTGGTAATAGAGATGTTACGGGTCAGCGTGTAGGAGAGCACCAGCCCCGTCTCCTTGCGGTCTTCCGTCAGAAGGCCGATGCCCCTGGCCTTTCCGTCATAGGTCGAGCGGATCTCCGCTGCTTTTCCGTTGATCTCTATGTTCCCCGCATCACATCGCTCCGCCCCGAAGATGGCCTCGGCCAGTTCTGTTCGCCCGGATCCCATCAGCCCCGCGATGCCCAGGATTTCTCCGCGGCGCAGGGTAAAAGATATATCCCGAAAGATGCCCTGTCTTGTAAGCCCGGTGACCTTTAACAGGGTGCCGCCTGGCGCGCTGTGTTTGGCAGGATACTCCATCTCAACGCTTCTTCCCACCATACGTTCAATCATCTCTTCCTTGGAGAACGCCTGTGTCGGACGCGTTTCGATGATTTCCCCATCCCTGATCACGGTCGTCTGATCGCACAGCGCCAGCACTTCATCCAGCTTGTGGGAAATGTAAACAAACGTGACGCCCTCTTCCTTCAGTCTGCGGATGATTGAAAAGAGTTTGTCCGCCTCATCGGAGGTGAGCGATGAGGTGGGCTCGTCTAAGACAATGATGCTCGCGTCAAAGGAGAGAACCTTGATGATCTCCACCAGCTGCTTTTCCGCCGCACTCAGGTTTTCCACCTTCTCTTTCGCGCTGAAACGAAAACCGTAGCTGTGGATCCTCTCCTGGGCGTCGTGGTAGATCTGCTTCCATGCGATCGCCCCTCTGCGCTTCATCAGCCGGTGCAGGTATATGTTTTCGGCGACCGAGAGCGTGTTGACGAGGCTGAATTCCTGGAAGACCAGCCCAATGCCTCTCTGGCGGGCATCCAGGGTGTTTTTTATCTGCACTTTCTCGCCGTGGATGAATATCTCCCCCGAATCCGCCTGATAGACGCCGCTGAGGATCTTCATCAGCGTGGATTTCCCCGCGCCGTTTTCGCCCACCAGCGCGTGGATATCGCCTCTGCGTACGCTGAAGCTGGCCTGCTTGAGCGCGGTGACGCCGGGGAAGGTCTTCGTGATATCCTTCATCCTGAGAATGCAGTCTGTCATGTGGCCACTTCTCCCTGAAGACGGCATGATCTTCAAACAGCGGGGCCAGGAACGGCCCCGCTGTCCATTGCCGGGTTATTCAAACCAGTTAAAATCGTCCTTTGTTTCCGGATAGGCAACCGGAGTGGGCAGTCTGGTCCATCCAGGGGTGGCGGTTCCCTCCAGCACTGCATACAGTGTGTCCACAGCCAGCTTGGCTTCCGACACCGGATCCTGTGTGGAGCAGGCTGTCAGCCATCCGTCCGCCATGGCATCGTAGAGAATTTTGTTGGAGCCAATCGCGATGATGGTGACGTCACCGGGCTGAATCGCAGCAGCCTCAAGCGCAGACATGACGCCCGTAAGCATGCCGCCATCATGCACCACGATACAGTCTATCTTGCCCCCTTGGTTGGCGATCCCGTACGCTGTCAGCATGTCGGTCATCTTGGTCATGCCCAGCTCTGCCTGGAAGTTGCAGTCCTGGCGGTCGAGCCATACGTACTCGCCCCCCAGGTTTTCGGCCAGGGCCTTGTTGATCATGATCGTCTGCATGTGGCCTGCGGTTCCCTCGATGCCGACCAGGCTGCAGCCCGTCGGGAACAGTTCCTTGATGGTTTCGCTCATGGTCAGACCGTGTGACAGGGCATCAGGGCCCACATAGTACGCCATGCCGGCTTCTTCGATCTGGTCTCCCGGATAGGCATTGACACCAATCCAGGCGATGCCGCTGTTGTTGAGCGCCTCTATGACAGGAACTGCGCCCTCAACATCCGCTGGGAAGTAGAGGAACCCGTCATAGCCTTCCGCGATAGCCAGGTTGACATGCTCAAGCTGGGTCTGCTGGTTACCGGCGCCGTCCAGGATCGTCAGTTGCATTCCAAGGGCTTCGGCCTCATTGAGTGCGGAGGGATTGTACGCAGCGCAGTAAGGAGCGGTGTAGTAGGCGTTTGAGAGAAGGATCCTGTAGTGTTTCTCCTCGGCGTTCATAAGGCTTACTAAGCCGAACACCATCGCGAGGGTCAGGAGTGCCGCAACGGTTCTCTTCATAAGAAACCCACCTCCGATTCGCTATTTTCCTCGCACCTGCGCGGTGCGGAATGACCTCCTCCGATCGTTTAATCGTTTAAATTTTGGTGCATCCAAGCAAAATCTGACAATTTGAACTGTGCGTAGTATAATCCACCCAAGGCAGGAGCGCAAGCCCCTGCGAGAAAATTCTCTTCCGGAGCCCCGCGGGACCACCGGAAAAACGCTGCCTGAAAGGGGAGAGGCGTTTCATGGTCAGTATGAAGGACATCTCACGGCGCGCCGGGGTCTCGGTCGCTACGGTTTCAAACGTGCTCACGGGAAAACGCGCCGTGAGCGAGAAGGTGCGCCGCAAAGTCCTGGACGCCATCAAAGAGACCAACTACCAGGTGAACTTCGTGGCACGCGGGCTGAAGACACAGCGCACAAACACCATCGGCGTCGTGTTCCCCGGCATCACGAAGCTGTTCTTTCAGAAGGTTCTCAACGGGATCCTGAATGCCTCCTCCGCAGCGGGTTATCGTATCCTCATCCTCAACAGCGGATACGACTTTCAGACGGAGCGCTCCCTGATCAATTCTCTGATCAGCAGCTGTGTGGACGGCATCATCCTCAACTCGTGCGTGCCCATGGACAAATCCCGCGCATGGGCTGCGGAGCTTGCCCCAGAGGGCAGCACCATGCCCCCCGTCGTGTCCGTGGAAAGCCAGCTGGACCCCTCGCTTCTTTCCTCTGTTTCACTGGATAACGCCACTTACAGCGGGCTCATCACGCAGCATCTGCTCGACAGTGGCCGCGGTAAAATCCTCTACGTATCCGGCCCCGTATCCCTGGAACACGAACATGCCCGTTTCACGGGATATCTTCAATGCCTAGAAAGAAACGGCCTGCAGGCAGACCGGAAGCTTCTGATGTATGGCGATTACCTGTCCGAGTCAGGGTATGTCTGCGTGAAAACAGCCCTTGAATCAGGCCTTGTGTTTGACGCCGTACAGGCATCCAGCGACCAGGCTGCCATCGGCGCCCTGAAAGCGCTACGCGAGGCGGGCCTGTCCGTGCCTGAGGATCTCTCCGTCTGCGGCTTTGACAACGTATTTCCAAGCACCCTGGTCTCCCCAGCCATTACCACCGTGGACGTTCCCGGATATGAGCTTGGCCTGCGCGCGGTGGACGAACTCCTGCGGCGGATTCGTGACCCCGCGTCCGGTCCCGTCTGCCACAGGCTGACAGCCCGGATCATCGTCCGTGCATCGTCCGACCCGCGGGCTGTTTCACAGTGGGACCTGGTAGATTGGTAGTCCCACCCGGCTGGACCGGTGAAATCGTCCGGCAGCGCGGGCTCTGGCATTACCCGCCCGGTGTCTGAATCCTGTTAAGGATCGTCTGCAGGCTGTCCTTTGCGTCCCCCAAGAGCACGAGGACATCGGGGCTGGGCTCGTAAAGGGGGTTCGCCACGCCTGCATAGCCTGGTTTTAGGTCAAAGTTGCAGATGACCAGCTTTTTGGCCCGTTCCGCCGCAAGGACCGGCATGCCGTAGATGGGCGTGCCGACCGCCGTGTTCGCGGCGGGGTTGATGACATCGTTCGCGCCGACCGCGATCATCAGGTCCGTGCCCGCCAGATCGTCGTTGATGGCCTCCATTTCAAACAGCAGGTCATAGGGGATGTCGGCCTCGGCCAGCAGCACATTCATGTGCCCGGGCATCCGCCCGGCTACGGGGTGAATGGCAAACCTGACCGTCTTTCCCATCTCCATCAGCCTGTCGCTGAGCTGCCTGACATGGCTTTGGGCCTGCGCAGCCGCCATGCCATAGCCCGGGATGATGACAACACTTTGCGCCTCCGCCACCCACGCAGCCAGGTCTCCGGGCTGCGCTGACAGGACGGGCGCCTGTCCTTCATGGTCCCGCCGGTCCTCCGCGGCGTGAGACGCATGGTCCGTGATGGGTGTCGGTGCGTGCCCATGTCCGGCTGCAAAGAGGATGCCAACCAGGCTTCTGTTCATCGCGGTGCACATGATCCGGGTCAGCAACAGGCCCGAAGCCCCGACCACGCTCCCGATGGCAACAAGCAGGATATCCCCAACCGCCATGCCCGCGATCGCGGCCGCGACCCCCGACGTGGAGTTCAGCAGGGAAATGGTGATCGGCATGTCCGCACCGCCGACGCGGATAGCAAAGACCACACCAAAGGCGAGGCTCGCAACCAGCCCCAGCATGGCGGCGGCATCACCGGGAACAAAGGCCGCCATAACGACAGAGGCTGCCATCAGCACAAAGAGGGCGCCGGCCAGAAGGGAATGTCCCCGAAGGACGATGGGCTCCTGTCTGGCAAGTCCCTGCAGTTTCGCTGCAGCCACAATGCTCCCTGAAAATGTCAGCCCCCCCACAGCGATGGCGACCATGCGTGCCGTTGACTGAAACGCATCCGGCAGGCCGGCGCCAGGCGCCACGGCCAGGTAAGACGCAATGGCCGAAGCAGCGCCACCAAGGCCGTTGAGCAGGCCTACCGCCTGGGGCATGGCGATCATCCTGACGCGATCAGTCAGGATCAGGCCCACAACAGCGCCAAGGGCCAGCCCCGCTAAAACCATGGCGTCAGAAAAGATCCTGTTTCGAAGCAGCGTCACTACAACGGCCATCAGCATGCAAAGGGCGCTGAACCGGTTGCCCCGAACTGCTGTTTCAACGCGGCTCATCCAGCGGATCCCCAGGAGCACCCCGACGCTCAGTAAAACGCAGATCAGATAGTAGACCGTATCACCCATGCTTGCCGTCCTCCCCGGCATCGGATTTTTTAAACATCCGGAGCATCCGGTCCGTCACACCAAAACCCGCCACCACGTTGACGGTGGCGCAGAGAATGCCCAGAAACCCCAGGATCCTGCTGCCGGTTGCAATCGTCGCGGCTGTGGCTGTGGCGGCAGCGAGGACTGTGATCCCGGAAAGCGCGTTCATGCCCGACATCAACGGCGTATGCAGAAGGCTTGGAACCTGCCCGATGAGCCTGTAGCCCACCAGGGCCGCGCCCACGAAGATGAGCACCATGATCAGTTCCGCGCTCACAGCCCCATCGCCTCCCTGGCTCCCTCGTGCACGATTTTACCGTCTGCGGTCGTCAGGATGCCGCGGACAATCTCATCGCTTTTCTCCAGGTGAAGGGCTCCGTCCCTCACCAGGTACTTCACCAGGTTGTATACGTTCTTTGCAAACATCTGGGTCGAGCTCACCGGCAGGAGGCCCGGGATATTCTTGATGCCGATGATGTGCACGTCGTGCCTGACAACTGTCTCACCGGGAACCGTCGCCTCGCAGTTGCCGCCCTGGTCGATGGAGATGTCCACAATGACCGACCCGGGCTTCATGCCCCGCACCATTTGATCCGTCACGATGAGGGGTGCTCGCTTGCCCGGGATCAGCGCCGACAAAAACAGGACATCCACCTCAGGCGTCCTTTCCGCAAGGAGCTCCCGCTCCCTTTTGAGCAGTTCTCCGCTGAGCTGGCGGGCATATCCGTCCGCTCCGCTGGCAGCCTCTTCCGGCACCCCCACCTCAACGATTTTCGCCCCCAATGACTGCGCCTGTTCGCGCGCGGCTGCCCGGATATCGGAGGCAAAGGTCACCGCACCCAGGCGTTTAGCTGTTGCCAGCGCCTGCAATCCCGCCACGCCCGTGCCAACCACCAGCGCATGGGCGGGCCTGATCATGCCCACCGCGCTGAAGATCTGTGGCATAAAGGCAGGGAGCAGGTCTGCTGCCAGCAGCATGCCCTTGTATCCGGCACAGGTGCTCATGGACGTGAGCGCGTCCATGGCCTGCGCGCGGGTGATGCGCGGCACGCCGTCCAGCGTCAGCGCGGTGACGCCTTGCGCAGCCATCTTCCGAACCATATCGTGGTTTGCCGGCGCGGCGGGATGCACAAAGGTTATCAGGGTTTGCCCCGCGTGCATCATCTCCACTTCATGACATCCCGTTTCCGTATTCAGCATGGGTTCCTTGACCTTGAGCAGCAGCTCGGCTGTTTTAAACAGCTCACGGACATCGCTTAACACCGTGGCGCCAGCGGCCTCATACGCAGCGTCATGAAAATAGGCACCGGCACCGGCGCCTTTTTCCACAAACACCCGGTGCCCGTCCCTGATATAGCTCGCGCAGATTTCAGGCGTTGCTGCCACCCGCTTTTCTCCCGGCATGATTTCTCTTGGAACAGAAATAATCATACGTGTCCTACCCTTTCAGCTCTTTCTTCCAAAACGCCGGGCCGTCGCCTTCAGGCGTGGTGCCGGCAGGGTCAGATGAAGTCAATGGTCCTCTTCTCGTCTGCGGAACGATACGCTGCCTCCACCACCTCCTGCACCTGAACCGCTTCCTCCGCGGGGGCCTCCAGAGGCTCACCGTACAGGACAGAGCGGCTGAAGCTTTTCATCTCGCGCGTGTACAGGTCTCCAAATGCTGCGTCAAAATTAATCCGCTCGCCCTGGCGGATGTCCTGCTGCGCGTCGTATTTTTTTGAGGCCTGCAGGAACACGCCTTCCAACCGTCCGCCGTCCACCTGACCGATGACGCTGTCCCCAAGGAGCCTTCCCTTGGTGCCAAACAGTTCAAGCCGCCACTTCGCCGCCTCATCGGGGATATTAAAATTTGACTGGATCACGCACAGGGCGCCGTTCTCCAGGCGCAGAAGGACGGCGGAAGAATCCTCCACCTCGTAGCTGAAGGTCAGGGTATCCTGCAGCGCGCAGACCTGGGCCACCCTGCTTTGGGCAATGTACTGCACAAGATCGATGCAGTGCACGCCCATGTCCATCAGGGCGCCGCCCCCGGCACTTGCCTTTGTCTGGCGCCACGCCCCCGGCATGTCCGGATACCAGCAGGTAAACTGGGCATAGGCAGAGACAAGGTCCCCTATCTTTCCGTCCTGGAACGACTGCTTCATGGACCGCACATGCGAACCGAAACGCATCATGAAGCCCGCGGCGATCCTGACCCCCTTCTCCTGGCAATACTCCACCACCTGGCGGCCTTCCTGGCTCGTCAGTGCAAGCGGCTTTTCAACCAGGAGATGCTTACCGCGATCGGCGGCCTTGAGCGCCTGTCTCGCGTGCTCCGCGACCGGCGAGGCGATGTACACGGCTTCAACCTGCGGGTTATCAAGCAGCTCATCCTCGTCTGTATAGACAGCGTCCACGCCAAATTTTGTGCCAAGCCCTTCAGCCAGATCCCTGCGCACATCCATAAGGGCAACCAGCTCTACGTTTTTTGCCAACAGCATCCCGGGGATTGTTCTGCGGGCCGCGATACCGCCCGCACCCAAAACTCCCCACTTTAACCTGTCCATCGTCCCTTCCCCCTCCATGCCGCTTGATCCATCCTGTTCGCTTCCTGTCCTGCGGGGCTTTCACCCGGCAGGGCACGCTGCGGCGCTTCCCATGGCCGGCATCCTCGTTTTTACGCAGGTTTGACACCGTCCTTGCCTTGACGGCTCCCTGCATGTAACGAAAAAAGATGTCTCCCTCTTTGGTTAAGCCTCCTTTGCGAAGACCTCACAAAGCATTGCTGATCCGACTATAGCATCCGTTCGCTTTGCCCACAAGCTCCGCAGCGCGGGCATCCAGGGCTCCTTCCTGAGGCACCGGGATGATGAAAAAGGAGAGGGCCAAGGGTTTTAGGATCAAACTCACGGAGCGGGTTCAGGGGACTTCCGTCCTGATTTCGCCTTCGGCGCATCAGCCTGGTGAAGGGCACTCCAATCATGAGGGCCGGCAAACCTGTCAGCACGTCTTCAATGGGGTCATGATGCTTCCGCAGGCTTGGATCCATCCGTCAGCCTGGTGGAAGAAACCTGGGTTTCTTCCCCAGGACACGCGGCGCCAGCGCCTTCCCCAGGACCTGTTTTCCTGCCGGCTTAGACCCGGGTTGACGATCTTTGATGGTTTTTCAGCGTGCACCGCGTTTATACCGCTTTGTGGTGAAGGATCAGAGCATGGCTGCCATTTTCGTTTTTTTGGTTATGAACCTTCCTTTTTTCCTGAACAGGCCCCGTAACGCCTTCCCCAGCCTTCAACTGCGCCTCGATCCCCGGTCTCGGGCCCCTTGCGAGTCTGCATATACATTCATCCTCTGAAACACAAGCGGTGCCCTGCCCCGGATGCCAGCGCGGGGATTCTATCCGCTATTTTCCATACAATACCGCCTATTCGGACAAAATACACGCTTTCAAGCCCTTGACGCGCCCGGAAACCTAATGTATATTTATGACCTCTCACGGCTAAGCATTCAGGAAAGGGCTATGGAACCATGACTAGGCTGTTCATCGACGGGTCGGAAGGGACGACCGCGCTGCAGCTGCGTGAAAGGCTGGCGGGCAGAGAAGAGTACGCTCTGATGACGCTGCCGGAAGAAGAGCGCAAGGATCCGTCCAGGCGCCGAGAAATGCTCAATGCCTGCGACATCGCCATCCTGTGTCTTCCGGACAAGGCGGCGCTTGAGGCTGTCGCCCTGCTTGAAAATCCGCGTGTACGCGTCATTGACGCCTCCACCACGCACCGCTGCACGCCGGGCTGGGTATACGGTTATCCGGAAATCATGGGAAGGGAAAGCGTCACAAGCGCTGCCCGCGTGAGTGTACCGGGTTGCCACGCCGCAGGCGTGATCGCGCTGCTATACCCCCTGCGCAGGGCGGGCCTCCTTCGTTCAGACGCAAGGGTCAGCGTGACCTCTTTGACCGGTTACTCGGGTGGCGGCAGGAAAATGATCGCCGCCTATGAAGATCCGGCACGTCCGGCAGGCTACGCTTCCCCCCGCCTGTACGCGCTGGAACAGTTACACAAGCACCTGCCCGAGATCACGCGGTGGGCAGAGCTTGACTGCGCGCCGGCATTTATGCCGGTGGTGGGCGACTTCCCACGCGGGATGGTGACGGTGATCCCGGTATTCGGCATGAAGCCGGAGGCTCTGCTTGCCTGCTACGAGGCCAGCTATCCGGGCCCCGTCGTGCGTCGCGGCGCGGCTGACGGCGATGGCTGTCTGGCAGCCAACGCCCTGGCCGGCAAAGACGCAATGGAGATCCTCGTGACAGGGAACGATGAGCGGGCGCTGGTCATCGCCCGCTTTGACAACCTGGGCAAGGGCGCCTCGGGCGCGGCGCTACAGTGTCTGAACCTCATGACGGGGCAGGCGGAAACGAAAGGACTGGTTTTATGATGGAGTCTGTGCAGGGCGGCGTATGCGCAGCGCTGGGTTTTAAGGCCTCAGGCGTTCACTGCGGCATCCGAAAAAACACGGCAAAGAAAGATCTGATGCTCCTGGTTTGCGATCATCGCGCGGCGGCGGCGGCTGTCTATACACAAAACAGGGTCCAGGGTGCGCCGCTTACCGTCACCAGGTCTCATCTCTCCGACGGCTACGCACAAGCCATGGTGTGCAACAGCGGCAATGCCAACACCTGCACCCCCGATGGGACGCAGGTCGCTCAGAGCGTGTGCCGCCTGGTCGCGCAGGCGACAGGCTGCGATACCCACGACGTCATCGTAGCCTCCACAGGCGTCATCGGCCAGCCGCTGTCGCTCGCGCCCTTTGAGACGGGCATACCGGCGGCGGCCGCCGCGCTATCGCCCGAGGGGGACGATGCCGCAGCTGAGGCCATCATGACCACCGACACCTTTTCCAAGCAGGCTGCTGTGCGCTTTAAGCTGGACGGCCACACGGTGACGCTGGGCGGCATGTGCAAGGGCTCCGGCATGATCGCCCCTAATATGGCCACCCTGCTGTGCTTCCTGACCACTGACGCGGCCATCAGCCCGCAAATGCTGCAAAAAGCGCTCAGCGCGGACCTTGCCTCTTCCTTCAATATGGTCGTTGTGGACGGGGACACCTCCACCAACGACATGTGTGCCATCCTTGCCAGCGGTGCTGCGGGCAACCCGCCGATCCTTCGGGAGGATGCCCACTTTCAAACTTTCTGTGAGGCGCTGGCCATGGTCACCCAAACGCTCTGCCGGATGCTGGCTGCCGACGGGGAAGGCGCCAGCCACCTGTTCACCTGTCACGTGACGGGCGCGGAAGATGAGGCGAACGCACGGGTAGCTGCCAAGGCGGTGGTGACCTCCCCTCTGGTCAAGGCCGCGATCGCCGGCGCCGATGCGAACTGGGGCCGGATCCTGTGCGCCCTGGGATACTCCGGCGCGAGCTTCGATCCCCTGCAGGTCTCCGTGCGCTTCCGTTCCGCAAAAGGCGATCTCCTCATGTGTAAAGATGGCGGCAGCGTGAGCTTTTCCGAAGACCTGGCCAAAGAGATCCTCTCTGAAAAGGACATCGAAGCCCTGATCTCTCTGGGTGAAGGCCCAGGCCACGCCACAGCCTGGGGTTGTGACCTGACCTGTGATTACGTGCGCATCAACGGCAGCTACCGCAGCTGAGGAGGTAAAAGCCATGATCGACAATGCATCCCGCGCGCGAGTGCTCACCGAAGCCCTGCCCTATATCCGCCGGTACATCGGGCGTATCCTCGTGATCAAGTACGGCGGCAGTGCCATGCAGGACAGCGCGCTACAGCAGGGGGTCATGGAGGATGTGGCGCTGCTCTCGCTCATCGGCGTGAAGGTGGTCCTCGTCCATGGCGGTGGGCCAGAAATCAGCGCGTTGCTCAGCAGAATGGGCAAAAAGAGCGTTTTCGTGGACGGCCTGCGCGTGACAGACGACGAGACCATGGATGTGGTGCAGATGGTCCTATGCGGCAAAGTGAACAAGGACCTGGTAAACCTGCTTGGGTTGGCCGGTGCGCGCGCCGTGGGCATCAGCGGCATGGACGGCAGGCTCTTGCAGGCAAAGCCCCTGGACGAGCGGTTGGGGCATGTGGGCGAAGTGACGCAGGTTGACGCCGGGCTCATCTTCACTCTGCTTGAGCAGAAGGTCGTGCCTGTCGTCTCCACCGTCGGCTGCGATAAAGAGGGTAATCTCTACAACGTGAATGCCGATACCGCCGCCGCACACATTGCCGGCGTCCTGGGCGCGGAGGGCCTGATCCAGATGACCGATGTGGCCGGCATCCTGCGTCAGAAGGATGACCCGACCTCGCTCATCTCCGCCATACACGTCAGTGATGCGGCGCAGCTCATGCGCGAGGGCATCATCGCAGGCGGCATGATCCCCAAAGTCACCAGCTGTGTGGAAGCCATCCGAAGGGGCGTTGGGCGCGTGTTCATCCTTGACGGGCGTGTTCCGCACGCCATTTTGATCGAAATGCTGACCGACGAGGGCCTGGGAACCATGCTGTACGGGGAGTGAGGGTCATGAACATGGATATCAAATCGCTGGACGCTCGGTACATCGCCCCAACCTACGCGCGCTTTCCCCTGTCCCTGACAGAAGGGCGGGGCGCGCTTCTGTGGGATGACACGGGCAGGGAGTACATCGACATGGGCTCGGGGATTGCCGTCAACACCTTCGGCGCGGCGGACACGGCCTGGGCCGAAGCCGTCTGCACACAGGTCAACACGCTGCAGCACACCTCCAATCTGTACTCTACAGCGCCCGGGGCGCAGCTGGCCGAAATGCTCTGTCAGCGTACGGGCATGAGAAAGGTCTTTTACTGCAATTCCGGTGCAGAAGCCAATGAATGCGCCATCAAGGCCGCGCGCCGGCGCGCGGTGCTGAAGTACGGCGCGGGGCACCACACCATCGTGTCCCTGCGTGGCTCCTTCCACGGGCGCACGATGGCCACGCTGTCCGCTACGGGGCAGGAGAGGTTCCACGTCGATTTTGGTCCGTTCCCAGAGGGTTTTGTCTCTGTCGGCACCGAGGACCCCGCAGAGTTTGACGCCTTGACAAAGTCCACCCCCTGCGCCGCCGTGATGCTGGAGATGATCCAGGGCGAAAGCGGGGTGCATGTCCTGTCCGCCGAATTTGTCCGCGAAATCGCGCGCATCGCGGCGGAGCGCGACGTCCTGCTCATCGTGGACGAGGTGCAGACAGGCAGCGGCCGCACGGGCAGGCTATTTTCCTATATGCACTACGGCGTCACCCCCGACATCGTCACCACCGCCAAGGGGCTGGCAGGCGGCCTCCCCTTTGGCTGCTGCCTGCTTGGAGAAAAGGCAAAGGACGCGTTCGCGCCCGGAACGCACGGATCCACCTTTGGCGGCAATCCCGTTTGTTGCGCGGGTGCGCTCAGCGTGCTCACGCGCCTGACGGACGCTTTCTTAGACGAGGTGGCTGCCAAGGGCGCGTACCTAAAACAGCGCCTGCCGCAGGCCGAAGGCCTGGGGCTGATGCTGGGCGTGCCGGTGAAGAAGCCCGTGGCGGAGGTGCTTGCAGCGCTGCGTGAAAGGGGCGTGCTGGCATTGTCGGCCCAGGACAGGCTGCGGCTTCTGCCACCGCTGAACATCGACCAAGCCCTTCTTGAAAAAGCGGCTGACGCCATGGGGGAGGTCATTGCAGAATGAACGATCTCTTAAAGCTCCTGGATCTGTCGCAGCAGGACATCGCCGATCTTCTGAACCTGGCTGACCAGCTCAAGTATGAAAAGCAGCGCGGCATTGCGCACCCGTTGCTGAAGGGCAAGACGCTGGGTATGATCTTTGAGAAGGCTTCCACGCGTACACGGGTCTCCTTCGAAGCAGGCATGGTCCAGCTGGGTGGTACGGCGCTGTTTCTTTCTTCAAACGACCTGCAGATCGGCCGCGGCGAGGAGACTGCCGATACCGCGCGCGTTCTGTCGCGGTACCTTGATGGCATCATGATCCGCACCTATCGCCAGGAAGAGGTGGAAGAGCTGGCCCGTTTCGCATCCATCCCCGTCATCAACGGGCTGACGGACTTCTGTCACCCCTGCCAGGCACTGGCGGACCTGATGACCATACGCGAGCACCGTGGCGCGTTGCAGGGGCTGAAGCTCTGCTTCGTGGGCGATGGCAATAACGTGGCCCATTCGCTGATTGTGGGCGGCCTGAAGATGGGTATGCAGGTCACGATCGCCTGCCCGGAAGGACATGAGCCGGACGAGCGGATCCTTGCCTTCGCCAGGGAAGCCGGCGGCTATACGCGCTATGCCGATCCGCTGAGCGCTGCCGCGGACGCCGATGTGATCTATACCGATGTGTGGTCCTCCATGGGTATGGAGGGCGAGGCTGAAGCGCGCAGGGCGGTCTTTCAGGACTACCAGGTGAACGCGGCACTGATGGCGGTCGCGAAGCCGGATGCCATGGTGCAGCACTGCTTGCCCGCGCACAAAGGGGAGGAGATCACCCGGGAAGTGTTCGAAGCCCATGCGGATGAGATCTTTGACGAGGCAGAAAACCGCCTGCATGTCCAGAAGGCCGTGCTGGTCAAGCTGATGAAACCTTAAGCAAACGCGATCGCTGTCCCTTGCCCCGAGGCCAGGGCTGCGTCCTGAGGAAAGGAGACCTCTGAATGAATCGTCTGACCGACACCTATACACTGTCCAACGGCGTACGCATTCCCTGTGTGGGGTTTGGCACCTGGCAGATCCCTGACGGCAAAGCCACCGTAGACGCTACCGCCGCCGCCCTGGAGGCGGGCTACCGCCACATCGACACAGCAGCGATGTACGGCAATGAACAGAGCGTGGGCCAGGCCATACGGGAAAGCGGGATCGAGCGGGAACAGGTCTTTGTCACGAGCAAACTGCAAAACGACATGCACGGCTACGAAAACACAAAAGCCGCTTTCGCGGGGTCCCTTCATGCACTGGGCATGGATTATATGGACCTGTATCTGATCCATTGGCCCAACCCCATCCACTTTCGCGACCGTTGGAAGGAAGCCAATGCCGGGACCTGGAAAGCTTTAGAGGAGCTTCTGAAAGAAGGGCGCGTGCGTTCTATTGGGATCAGCAATTTCCATCGCCGCCATATCGAAGCCCTCATGGCAACAGCGAAGGTGGCACCGATGGTCAACCAGCTCAGGCTCTGTCCCGGTGACGTGGACAAGGATCTGGTCCAATATAGCCGTGAACTGGGCATGCTTCCGGAGGCTTACAGCCCGCTAGGGACCGGAAAGCTGCTCAGCATCCCAGAGGTCACAGCCATTGCCCGCCACCACGGCAGAACAGCCGCACAGGTCCTCCTCCGCTGGAGCCTGAACATGGGGTTTCTGCCCCTGCCCAAGTCAACAACAGTCAGCAGGATCCGGGAAAACACACAGGTCTTTGATTTCGAGCTCTCGCAGGAGGATATGTCCGTCCTTTCCGCGCTTGAAGGCATCGTCGGTTATGCCCACGACCCGGACACCACGAGCTTCTAAGCGCTCTGCGTCCTGCTTCCCGGCACGCTGCTAAAAAGGGGCTCTTTGCAGGGACGGTCTGTCCGGAGGCCTGGCATCCTATCGGGGGCCACCCAGGGACCACCAGGCGGGAAGACTTAAGAAAACCATCTTCCCACAGCTGCATCTCTGGGCGTGCGGGCCGGCAGATCCTCTTTCTTAGCTCCCGCTGGATGCCGTTGAATGGATCCAGCGGGTCTTCGTCCCTTCACCTGTGGAAGTGTGACAAGGTGGACTGAGATAATTCCCTGACCAGGAAAAGCCCGCGTCAAAGCAGAGGTCCCCGCCGCCGTCCTGCCGATCCTCAGGCCCCTGCTGAATGCCGGCTGGACTTCGTTATCCTGCCTGTGAAAGCACTTCCATTGCGGATTGTGTTGTGAGCACCAACCTTCCGGCAAACGAGAGGCCTGCTTCCATGCGTTTCTGCATCTATTGCGCCATTCACATTTTCTCTTCGGTTTCCCATTCCAGGTGAATGCGTCCCGCCTCAACCCCGTTGCGCTTTCTTCATCTCCCGGCCTTTCCGGTCATGCCTGTGAATCACTCAGGATAAGCGTATCCTAGATTTTCCGATGGTTTCGCGGGGGTCCGGCGTGATCGGCTCATGGATGCGCTGGGCAACAGCCTGCTAAATACGCATGGGTTCCCGCTTCACGATGCGTTTGTGGATGCTGTGGCCATTTGGGACGTACTCATAGACCCA
>CAZPIC010000022.1:0-40381 GCA_964586835.1 uncultured Oscillospiraceae bacterium | reverse complement strand
GATTTCTTCGTATCTCGACCTTTCCGGTCATGCCTGTGAATAATCCAGGCTAAGGGCGTAGCTATGCCCTTAGGGCATCTTTCACGCTCATCTTATCAGGGAGTCAGCTTCAAAGTGTTGTATCGTATCGTTCTGATTGTATTTTTGTACGTATCTTCAAGCCCGTGAATAATTCAGGTTATTGTTCCGCCAACTAAACAGCGGACGCTATCTCGCATACTGTGTGTACTTCACACCAAAGTAGCTTTTGACCCTCGCCTTGTTCCTCTGCGTTCTCTTTAGGACAGACCGTGCGTTTCTGCCCAGCTCTTCCTCTGACCCCGGTATGGGCAGCTTGTTCTGATTCCTCGTTGCGATCTCTGAAGGTTTTCGACCGGCCCGGTTCAGACGCGTGAGGCTCTCGCGAAGCTGATATTGCTCGTCCTGTGTCAGGCGCTTTGCCAAGAATCCATGCTTCTCAAACCTTATGTGCCAGAACACGCGAAGCCGGGCCGCAATCCCCTCGCCTGACGAAGGGTACTTGGCTGGAATTCTGTTTCCGGTAGGACCTGCCCTCCTGCTAGCACGGGCGGGAAACCGCTCGGGTGGCATACGGGACGCAACGGTTGGCTTGTGCCGAAGCGGCCGACCACGGAGGCCGTCCGGGGCGCCCCGGGCCTATCAAATCCCGACACCTTCCTCCCACGACAATACCAGGGTGTCCAAAAACGCTTTGCCATTCTCCGTTTCGGCCACCCACACATACCAGACGCCGTGCGTCCCGATATACAGGCGGCAAAGCCAATGCTGCCCGTGTTCCTCGCCCAGGGGCACAGGAGTGACGGTGGAAAACTCCAGCAGGGCGGTGTCTTCGGAGGGACTGGAAAGCCTTGCGTTATATACGCCTTCTCCCGATATGGAGGGCAGCATATGGGTTTTTACCAGCCCTTTCAGCGCCTCTTCCAATGCAGCCCCCTGCTCATCCAGCTCGACGGAAACGCGAAGATGCTGAACAGCCAGGAAGGAAAACTCCCGGGAGAAGTGGGCGGCATAAGTCCATTCCTCTGACTCACGGACGTACGCTTTGCCGGGGAAGTTGGCGCTCAGGATGCCCAGGGTGACTGTTTCCGCCTCAGGACGCGCAAGGGCTTCTCTTTCTTCCTCCGTCACAGACCTTAGCAGGTCCATGGCTTCATCAAGCGCCGCGCAGTCCTCACCCATCAAACAGACCGCGGTGCTTCCCTGAAGAATTGCCCTGCAGCGGTAGGGGACACCAGGCGTGTCAGGATATGTGTAGGTGAAGCTGGCGTATACCAGATCCCCGTCCTGCCCGGCCTTCAGGTTGTCCAGCTGGCCGCCGAACACGTGGATAAAAAAGCCAGCGTAACCCAGCAGCGCGTTCGACTTGGCCTCGAAGGTGCCCAGGGACGGGTTGTGGTTCAATTCGCCGTCAATCCATTCCGCGATATCGCCGCTTCGGAGCTGAAACTCCTCTCCGCCGGCTGTATGGCCAAACAGCTGAACGCTGTTCGTCCAGTACCCCTGGTAATCTGCGTCGCGGGCGACCTGCGGCGCGCCCGGCAGAGCGAAGGCCACTTGCCCGATGAGGCCGCTGTACAGGGAAAGGTAGTCCCGGGTGCTCTGGGGATCTGCCGCGGCAGGCAATGAGAGCAGCAACGCCGCAGCTGCAAGGATGGAGAAAATTCTTTTCACGTACGCCTCCTTTGGAGTCAGCTGGTTTCGTCGTCCTCTTCGTCTGGTTGATATCCGTGCTTCCTAAAAGCTGATATTGCCCCTGCGCCACAGGCCCTCCGCCGAACGCAAGTCTGCAATGTCCGGATACAGCGTTTGTCTGGCCTCCGGGTGGCTGTAAAACAAGGCGTCGTCTGTGTCCATGTACAAGCTGGGGATTTCACCTGATGGGCGCAAGGCTAGGGATTGTCCGCTGCCAGGCGGTAGGCTGTCTACCCCAGGGGCTTGTCTACAAGGCATAGGGTCTTTGCGCCTTGCTCATCCCCCGGCACCACCGCCAAGGAATTGCCCCAACTGTCAAGTTTTCAGCATCCGCAAATCCGGATGAGCTTGCTTCAGGATGGCTTGCACTTCTATTGAAAGAGGAATTATTGCCTCCTCTTCCGCGATGATACTCATCAAAGGAGCAAGAAAAGCAAGAAATCCAGGAAGCGCAGCGACCAATCGCATTCCAGCTAACTTCTTCATTTTATTCTCCTTTCGGAGTCCGCTTTTCTTGACTTATGAGGCAAACACAAATCTACCACACTAACCCCGCGTCATACTGCAGATCCTCCAACCGGAAGTGTGTGTTGTGGTAATAGCCATCCAGACTGTCAAAGGAAACTCCTGCATACCCTGATGCTTTGTCTATATATGTCCAAACAATCCCTTTCAAGCCCTTGGCTTTGTCCAGTCCGGACTCTGTCTGCCATGGCCAGGGGACATAGACTTTGTCCGGGGAAAATTCATATATCACCGCGCCGTCTTTGATTTTCACCTGGGCACTGACGGCCTTAGTCACTTTATTGACATCCATTTGCAGCACATAGCCGATGACGCCGTCCCAGGTTGGGGACAGTTTGACGTGATAATACGAGCCCACCGTGCCGAGAACCTGCAGGCGCGTGCCCTTTGTAAGGGGGTGCAGCACCTGTGCCTTCCTATTGGCTTCAGCCAGCAAGGCGGTGTCCTTTTGGGTGGTGCTCAGCGGCAGCAGGAAAGGCGCATTTCCTGCGGAGCGGTAGGACAGCAGGCTCTCCTTCATGTAGCTGATTTGATCACCGATGCGCACACGGTCAAAACCGTCGTTGATGACATGGTCGTCAAACAGGCGGTACAGCCCCACATCATAAAAGTACATGCCCAGTGAGCGGCTGTCCAAACTGGGTTGCTCCCGCAGGTGCAGCTTGTCACCGGGGGATTTGGTCGCAACAAAGCAGGAGGCAAAATTGTCGGTATAGCGCACTAGGCGGTTGGAAACAAAGCCACTCACAATCTGATTCCTGTCAGCCATAAACAGGTTTTCGCTCATCACACCATCATCCCACCAGGGGTCCGGCAGGGCCACATGCAGCCAGTCCTCCCCCACAGTATCCAGCACCGAAAGGTAGATGCCATCTTCCAGCGATTGAATTTGTGCGCTGTTTGTATCAGGTTCTTTATACAAAGTCAGAGGCCTGTCGTCTTTCATGATGATGCCATATGCGCCACCCGGTTGCATGGTACGGATGAGGGCGTCATAGACCAGAAACTCGTTCTTCATGTAGCCCTGTCGACCGCCTATGCTCACATGGCTCCATTCCGGTCCCTTCTCCAGCACCTCATCGATCACCACATCGCTGAAGTATTGACCCAACACCTTGCTGCCAGAATTGGGTTTGTCGTGCAGCTTCAAGCGTTCAAATAATTCCTCAAAGACCATCACCTTGGCTGGAACGCGGTAGTTTTGATAGTAGTGTAACGCCACCTCGGCCAGGCGATCTGCCTTAAAGCTTTTCAGGGGCTGATTCATCTGTACGCCTGGAAACTGTCCGCCAGCCAGGCCTGTGACAAAAGCGTACTCTGTATCCAGGTCAGACCCAGCCCTATACTCAGATACAACCAACCAGTTATCTCTGGTCTCCAGTCGAATCTGATGACGTGGCCAATCAAACAAAAGCCCATCCAGCACAAAACTGCTCAAACCATCAGACCTGAAACGGTGAATTTCCATAGGGATGTCTTTTCCATCTCCCTCATAGCGCAGGGTGAGGGTGTCATGCATATTGTCTACCAACAGGGTGGGAAGGCGACTGCCCCCGCGCAGGGCGGTATTTGATTTGGTCTGAAAAGCGGTGATGAACCCTGGATTTCCAGATACCGCTGCCCATTTTCCTCTACCACCTGCGCAACGTATTGGCTTCGCTGGCTTTGGACTTGCAGATTGTCTATGGCCAGGATGCGCCTTTCCTGCGCGAATGCAGGAAAGGGCAAAAGAACCAAGACTAAAAACAGCACGGGAAAACGAATTTTTAGGCTGATGTGAATCATCCTATACCTTCCTTTCGGGATGAAAGCAAAGCCTGCCGTTTACTTCAGGAAATTTGCCAGCATAAAACCCATCTTGCCATCCACAATGACATGCGCCCATTCATCGCTGAAGCCCATCAAGACAACTTTCGTTCCGTTGTTATATAACCCCAAAGATTTTGAATAGATGGACTGTCCGGCCCTCAGGTGCAGGTTTCGAGCGGAGTTAGGGTTGCTGACAATCATGACTGGCATGGCTGTGGCCGGCTTGGTTTGTCCATGTACCTCACCAATCACCAGAAACTCTGTCTTCATGTAGCCTTCCAGGCTTCCGATAGCGACCTTGGCCCATTCACCACCAGAAACCCCACGGATAGCCACCAGCACCCCATTGTAGTATTTCCCCAGGGATTTGGCATTTGTGCGAGGCTCCGTCCGCAGGTGCAGCCTGTCATCTGGATTGGGGTTATTCACAGCGCCGGTATAATCCTCAATAGGGATGATCCAAGGAGCCGTGCCGTGGTAACCGGCAGGGCCGTTCCATGCATTTGATGTTGAAGGTTTGTTTGTTACAACAGGTTTTATTGTGCTTGTCGCCTGATAATCAAACTGGAGGCGTGGTGACAGACCGGACAAGAGCATGTAATAGGTTAAACCCTTATCTAAGGTTTGGACATGAACCCAAGCAGGTGTCAAACCCAGCGCCAAAACGGTGCTGCCATTTGGCATCAGACCAAAATTAGAGTAATTTGACCCAGGTCCATTGCGCAATCTTAAACCTGTTGTTCCTGGATTGTTAACAGTGAGTATTGGAAGGTTGTGGTTTAAAGCCAGACCAGCTTCCCCAAAGGCAAGATATCTTGTATCCATGTAGCCATCAATCTCCCCAACCCGCACTTTTGCAAAACCATTGCGAATCTCATAAACAAACGCCAGTGTTCCGTTGTAGTACTTCCCTTTTGAAGCGCTGCCGGCACTGGCAGAAACACGCAAGTGCAGACGGTCAGAAGACACGGGATTAGTGACAACAGCAAGGGATTGAGAAAGGTCTTGCAAGGGATACACGCCTTGTTTTTTGACTTTGCCTTCGTAGCGGTAGCCGCCCGAAGCAAAAACTAGCACCTCAAACCACTCCCCCTGTTCTCCAGTGACCATAAAGGGTTCAACCGCGGGAATTGCGCGCAGATTGCCCTCATCCTGTCGCTGATACAGGATGATTTCATCGCCTTTTGCCCAGTATGGATAGACTGTAGAAGCATTTGATGCAAGGGGCAAGGCGCCAAATAGGAGCAGGGCAAGCACCATAGTAAGTACAAGCGTTTTTTTAGGAGTCATAGTATCATCTCTTTCATTTATCAATCGGGATAATCAGGCTCTCTGCCGCCACCTCGCCAGACCGGGAATACACAGGGATTAAACCGATGAGCCCTGATTCAGGTCGGGGGAGGTTTTGTAGGCTGAACACCGTCAGGCCCTTATGGTCAGGTTCCTTTTGCAGCCAGTCGCCCGGGCGGTTGCCATCGTAAAAACGATAGTCTATCAGGGCATCGCCTTGGCTGGGACTGCTTGTCCATGCTGCCGGTAGGATGGCATACACCCACAGGGTAAGATTTTCGTTTTGTTCAAACTCCACAACAGCTTTGGCCTGGTATGCACTGAAAGCTTTGGCAATGTGGAGCGCGCCGTCCGGTGCCAGGGACAGACTGGGTTGGTCAGACAGCGTGCTTTGCGGCACGAAGCCGCGCACGCGGGTCTGGCTGTTCATGTGTTCGATATAAGCCCACTCGCTGCCCAAGTTATGCAGGTGAGTAACCTCGCTGCCTGTGGGAAGGGAAAGCAGAGAGTGCCTGGAAAACAGCGGGTCATCCGTCAGACTGACAGCTACGCCTATTACTCTTGGATGATACACAAGGTTTAGGTCCGACACCTGCGTGTTTTTGGGCAGGGAAGAAGCTTCGATATAACCGATGCGCATCTGGGTGGAGCTTAAGTCATACTGAATCATCGCCCAGCCGTTTTCCACGCCAAATACCTGAATCCAGTCGTTGGTGGACACTGCCGCTCTACCGCCCGCCGCGCGTAAAAACCCTGGCCCTGGCCCGGTGTAAACAGGGAACTTCTGTCCGGAGGTAAAGTGCACCCGCTGCGCCTGCAGGCCGCCCGCGGGAATCTCCGGCGGGTTGGATAACTTGTTGCGGGCTTCTTTGTATGAAAACGGAATCGTGTTAATGTTCAAATAGCGCAGATTTCGCTGGTACTCACCACGGGCTGTGTTTTTGTCACCAGTGAAGCGATTTTCATAAACGATTTTTCCTTCTTCAAAGTTGATGACGATCTCTTCATCCGAAGTTATAAAAACATAACAAACTAAATACCAGGAGTTGTTTTCTTTCTTGAAAGTATAATATTCGTTTTCACTTTTTCTCACATATACCCTGTCTGGCACATCAGAGGTCAAGGAGTAGTCGATGTCTCCTCCGGGCAGTGCTGTTTTGCTGCTGACGACGGATTTCCAGGCTCCCTTGGAATCCAATTGTGCAATCGTCAGGTTAAAATCAATGCCATTACGGAAAAGCAGATAAGCTACCCCATCGGGTACCAAAATCCCGTCAACAAAGGTAAACCCAGCAGGCTGCAAAGATTGCATCTCGGCAGGCAATTCCAAATAGCGCTCCAATGGCGGCCCATCCGCGAGGCTTGCAAACGGTATAAGAATGACAACCATCAATAAAGCAATCAATTGTTTTCTCATGCTTGATACCTCCACTTTCATCTGTGGCTTTCCGCCCTCATTATTAGGGACAAAGCAAGGAGCTGAAATGTTACATGAGTCAATGATTCTTATTTGTTGACTGATATCACATGATTGGCAATCTCTAAAGCTTCCATTAGAGCCACATTAAGAGAAAGGCTCAAGGTACGGTCATCTATATCCCAGGTCACAGTTATACCTTGCTTATGCTGCTGCACCAGCGCGATGGCTCCGTTTTGCAGGGCATAATAAGAATAATCACTGTCCGGCTCCGGCTGGGGAATGGATTTGACCTCATATTCCGAGAAAATAATTCGATTGCCATCGACCGAACCGTACACCGCTTCATGGCTCACCCCTTTTTGATTGACCGCCTCAAGCGTATATCCTGCCGGAAGAACCGGACGATAAGCGCCGCTCCAAGACGGTAAACCAGGAGTGGGGCTGGGCGTTGACGAAGGCTGCGCAGTCGGTGTTGGAGAAGGGCTGGGACTCGGACTGGGTGAAGGCGAAGGTGTCGCCGTTTCAACTGGCACATCCGTATGCGCAATAGGTTCAGGCGTTTGCAGCTCGGGTGGGGCGACAGATACCTGGCCAGGCACCGCGGTCTGCGGATGCAAAACGATATCTTCCCTTTGTCTGGATAGCTGAGAGATGCCCAGAAACAAGAACACCAAAGTGGCGGCCACCGCACCGATACGTAGCCAGGTGACTGTAAGTTTGCGGTTCTTCGAGCGCAGCAAACGTCGAATCCTTGCCTGGTTATTGGTATACATGCGCTCTGTCTGCCAGCCAAGGTCGGGATTATCCGCCAGGTACTGATGCAGCTCCCGCAGGTCTTCTGTGACAATCTGCTCAAAAGCCTGCTCCAGCAGTTTATTCTCTTTATCATTACTGGCCATCTTGGTCCCTCCCTTCCTCCAGCATTTTTAGTAGGCGTTGCCTGCCGCGTGACAGAATCACCCGCGCCGTAACCGCCTTGAGGTCCAATGCCTTCGCCACCTCTGTGTCTGTCAGATGGTGGAAATACCGCAGTGTCAGCGCATCTTTTTCACGGGGAGGTAGCAGCCTGATCGCCTGCTTGATTTGCGAAACAGCTGCCTGGTCCACCACCTGTGCTTCCGGATCTGCCAAGGAACTGTCCTCCACAGCCTCCAGCGATAGCTCAGTCATGTGCGACAAGCGCCCTTCCCGCTGATTATACTGATTGATGGCGGTGTTCCTAACCGTTATGACAAGATAGGAGAGTAATTTGTTACTTTGCAGCTCCATCAGAAGGGGAACTTTTTTAGAAAGGCGTAGCATTGCATTTTGAACTGCGTCCTCGGCATCCTGCTCATGACGAAGCACACGCAGAGCCTGACCGTACAGAAGGCGGTAGTGTGCGTGATAGAGGCCTTCCAGAAAGGAGGCCTCACCGGGATTGTCAACCTGGGTTAGAAAAAGTAACATGTCAATCCAGTCAGCATAAACTCATCAAATTCAAACTCATCATAAATTATAACATTTCAGGTGCCAAGGTGCAGCAACAACCACCTGCAGAACAATTGGCCCCACTCAGTCTCTTGGAAGGTGTAGTAGTATTCTAGCATGGAGCCTTGGCTGAAAAGGACGGGGAACGGTCAGGTGCATGAGACGACAAAGAGGGTGCCCAGGGTGATGTTTGCGGAAGAACAGAAGCACCTCGCGCAGGTGCCGGAGCTGGGCAGCCGCATGCTGTTGCCGAGACTGGCGGCGGTGCGGAAGACCAGCGTGGGGGCATACCGTCAGAACCGCTCCCAGATGCCGCTGGGTACTGACCAGCTGGGCCAAAAGGGGCGGCATTGAGGCGGAGAAAGAGGCTGGGTTGGTGCTGTTTTTCGGCCAGGAAAGCGACGAGCTGTTGCGGACGCACACACTGTCGCTGGGCACGGGCAGGCTGTCGCGCACCTCGCATAGACATAACCGAACCTCTACGGGGAGGGTTTGTGAATGGGTTTGATCGTCGCCGCATAGATCGAGTTCATAATCCCCAGCACCGCGGAGAGCGAGAACAGCACCTCAATGCCCACCTTCGCCCAAATCCAGCCGCCGATCAGCGCGATAAAGATGCTGATCACATGGTTGACGGATACCCCTGTGGACAAGGTCGCGACCAATTCCTCCGGGCTGTCCGCGATGTCGCGGACATAGACATTGCTTGCCATGCTCGCCAGAGAAATGATGGAGTCGAGGACATAATTTACGCACACGACGACAAACGCGATGTGGGTCGGGAATAGCCGATGAGAAAAGCCGTAGAAAAAGCAGACGATAACGAGAATCAGGGTGTCGGATACCATGACGACTTTGTATCCGAGCTTGTCAATGACTTTCCCAATCAGCGGACTTGCGATCGCGCCGCAAACCGCGCAAATGGCAAGCAGCATTGCGATCAAAGAGGTACCCGCGCCATATCGCAATATCAGCACGTAGGGCGCAAAAGTCAGAAAAACCTGCTTTCGCGAGCCATAAAAAACCTCCAGCATATAGAAGGTCTTAAACTTCTTCGCGAAGTAGAACCGCTTGTAAACGGGATTCTGTTTGGACTCTTGCAGCGATAGCGAGATCAGAACAGCGCCAACCATAAATGCAGACGAAACGGCAAGGATGATCTTAAAAGGCACCACCGCATTGTATTCACCTGCAAAGCGTGAAAAAATCGCAAAGAGTCCCGTAACAATGATGAGGCCGGCAATGCTGCCCAACTGGTTGATTGAGCTTGAGATACCAAGCGCCATGCCCCCGCTTTCGTTTTTTGCCAGATCCATGGTGATGGTGCTTTTGACAGGCATGATCATGTGCTCGCCAAGGCTGAATACGACCATGAACAAAACGACCACAAACTTGCCCGTTGCAGCCACTGTAAGCCCTACCATACCGGCAAGCATGATCGCTGTCCCGATCTTGAAGATCTTGCTCGCGGACATGCGGTGCATCGCGGCGAGAATCAGGACGACGAGCAGCCCCGGAAGTTCCCGGAAAAACTCGACGATTCCGCGTTCGAATTCAGTTATGTGTACGATTTGTGCGAGGTAATTGTCTTGCACGCCGCGATACAGCCCGTAAGCAATGCTGGACAGCAGCAAGGTCGTCAGGAAGGAGCTGTACTTTGCACCCGGTCTAAAGATATGCCCGAAATAATCGTTGAGGTGCTTCTTCATCCGTATTGTTTCTCCTGTCAGATTGCTCGCGCGCTTCATCCGTAAACTCCATATTTTGCAAAAAAGACCCGCTTTTCAGCGGGTTGGTGGTCTGTACTGGACTCGAACCAGTGACCCCATCGATGTGAACGATGTGCTCTACCAACTGAGCCAACAGACCACGGACTATCGGACGCTTTCCGACACTTGAAAGCTATCACAGTTCCGCAGGGATGTCAAACTATTTGCTTCCTCATTTGCTGAGGAGTTGGTATCATCCGCCGAGGACTGTGGTAAAAAAGCTTTACAAGCGGTTGTGTGTTGCTTTACCATGGACGGATCATTGTCGTCGCCGCTTTTGCATCTATGAAAGGAGCCTTCCATGTTCTCTTCCAACGTACTGCACGCCTTCCTTCTGACGCTGTTAGCCGGACTTTCAACGGGGATCGGCAGCGCGCTTTCCCTTTTGACCAAAAGAACCAATACAAAGTTTCTGTCTGTCGCACTGGGGTTTTCGGCGGGCGTCATGCTGTATGTGTCCTTTGTGGAGATTTTTCAGAAGGCGAGGGTCGCCTTGGTAGAGGTGATGGGGGAACCCCGAGGCACCTGGGCGACCGTGGGCGGCTTTTTCATGGGTATCCTGATTATCGCCGTCATAGATAGACTGATCCCGGAGAAGGAGAACCCCCATGCGGTCCATACCGTAGAGGAAATGGATGGGAAAAGCGAGGAGCATAAAAGAGACCTGATGCGGATGGGAATGTTTACCGCGCTGGCCATCGCCATTCACAACTTTCCCGAGGGCCTGGCCACCTTTACAGCTGCGCTCAAGGACCCCAACCTGGGCATTCCCATCGCTGTTGCTGTCGCCATCCACAATATTCCAGAGGGCATCGGCGTTGCGGTCCCGTTATTCTATGCCACAGGCAGCCGGAAGAAGGCTTTCTGGCTGTCCTTTCTGTCCGGGCTGGCGGAGCCTGTTGGCGCCATCGTCGGATACTTCCTGCTCCTGCGCTTTGTCGGCGATACGATGTTTGGCATTGTCTTTTCCTCGGTCGCCGGTATCATGGTGTATATCAGCCTGGACGAGCTGCTTCCCTCCGCGAGGGAGTATGGAGAACACCATCTGTCCATCTATGGACTGATCGCAGGGATGGCGCTGATGGCTGTCAGCCTCGTCCTGTTTCTGTAAACGCTTCAAGCAGCGCTGCGGGGTGGCCGGCTGCGCGCTGATAAAGAGGGCACCCCGGTGAAGAGAAAACCCCGTTCATTGACAGAAGACTGCAGGCGATCAGGCTTGTTTTGAGCAGGAAAGCCCTCCTCATAGACGGCGGAGCTGGGTGCACTCAATGATTTTCGGGGAGGCGGAGGGGCGCGAAAAAGCCTGCAAGAAAGCGGGGGATGTGGAGCAGGGCAGCAGGGACCCGGAGGAGAAACAGAGGACAGCTGATGCAGACCAGGGCTTTCTCTGCAGCGGCTCCAGCCCTGTGAGAACTTGTGTTTTGACTGGACAGCGCTTATCATCACAGGACATTGTGGGGAAGGCCGGACGGTGTGGGGGAGTGTGAAGACGATGGCGAGAAAGATCACTTTCATCGGTGCTGGATCCCTGGAATTTACAAGGAACCTTGTGACGGACCTCTTGACCTTTGAAGCTTTTCGAGATATCCACATCAGCCTGATGGACATCGATGAAAAGCGTTTGGACTACGCTGAGCGGGGAGTCCGCAGCATCCTGCGCGCTGGCAGATACCCCGCCACCGTTTCGAAGACCACTGATCTGAATGCCGCGCTTGAAGGCGCGGACGGAGTGCTGATTACGATCCTGCAGGGCGGCGTGGAGGTGTGGCGCCACGATATCGAGATCCCTAAGCGCTTTGGGGTCGACCTGTGCGTAGGAGATACCCGCGGGCCTTCCGGCATCTTTCGTTTTTTGCGCACGGCGCCCGCCATGCTGGAGATCTGTCGCGCGGTGGAAAGGATCTGTCCTGACGCGTACGTGCTGAACTACACCAATCCCATGGGGATGCTGTGCAGGGTGCTGCAAAGCGAAACCAAAGCCAGGGTCACCGGGCTATGCCACAGCGTGCAGGGAACCGCGGAAATGCTGGCCGGCTTAATCGGCGCGCCCATGGAAGAGATCAGCTATGTTTGCGCGGGCATCAACCATCAGGCTTACTTTCTGAAGTACCAGCGCGACGGTCAGGATGCCTATCCTCTGATCCGCAAGGCCATGGAACGTCCGGAGGTCGCCAACGCCGAGCCTGTGCGCAATGAGCTTTTCAAGGCCTTTGGCTATTATTGCACAGAGTCCTCCGGCCACAACTCAGAATACGTCTACTGGTTTAGAAAGCGTCCCGACCTGATTGAAAAGTACTGCACCCACGGGACCGGTTGGAATCCGGGCGAATATGCTTTTATTCTCAGAGAATACCTGGATCGCGAGCACACCTGGGAACCGGAGTACCGCAAATGGCTTGACAAGCCTGACAAAGACCTTTCAAGGGGAAGCGAATATGCTTCCAGCATCTTCAACGCCCTCTTTGGAGACCATGTTCCCTATCTGTTCAACGGCAACCTGCGCAATGTAGGCCTTGTGCAAAATCTCCCCGAGGGGGCGTGTGTCGAGGTGCCGACCATCGCCTCAAGGGCAGGCATTCAGCCCATTCATGTGGGCCCGTTACCAGAGCATATCGCTCTTTTGGTCCATACCCTCGCCTCCTGTGAGGAACTGGCGGTCCAGGGCTTCCTGGAGGGAGACCCGTTAAAGATCTTTCACGCCATCTGCTTTGACCCCCTGACCGCCAGCGTGTTGAGCCTTCAGGAAATCCGTGACATGACCAACGCCATGTTTGAAAAAAACGAGGGCTATCTGGGGAATTTGAGCTCCGCCAGCGTGTAGGCGAAAGAGGGAAGAACCGAATGCGCAGGCACCTGCGAGCCCATGCTGCTGACCGCCCTGGCGGCACCCGCCGCTGCGCGGGAAAAGACGGTGATCCGGTACCGGACACATTGGAAGGGAGGTTCGAGCCTCTCTCTTGCTGCAAGGCCTGAGGTGGTCTTCCTCATTTGGCATCTCCCCGTCGCTGATGCTCTTCAACGCCAAGCATTCCATGGACCCTGCGCGAAGCGTCCCACCGTGACCCGGGTCAGGGTATCCCTCCTTCTGTTTCAAAGGCAGTTCATCAAGGGGATCTCCATCCCCGGTATGGTGTAAAGGCAGGTGACCGACATGAGCATTCAGCTTTCCGAGTTCCGTCCCGTGACGCGCCTTCGTGCAGCTTCGCACAGCGTGCCAAGGCCGAAGTACCCCGCGTTCGACATCCATACGCACTTTGGCCCGCTGGTCATCGGGAAGGATTATCCGGAAAAGTACGACACCGCGGCTGTCGTTGAGGGCCTGCAGGCGTACGGCGTCTACGGCGTATGCAATGTGGAGCTCGTATGGGAGGAAGAGCTTGGGCGCATGCGGCAAAAACTGTCCGGATTTGAGTCGTTCGCGCTCACCTTCCCGTCGATCGACCTATCCGGCTATGAGCAGCCCGACTTTCCAGAAAAAGTCCACGCTGTGATGGCAGCCTACGCGCGGGCTGGATACCTTGGCATCAAGCTGTGGAAGGATATCACCCTGTACAGGAAAGACAGCCAGGGGAACCGCGTCAGGTTGGATGACCGGCGCCTTGGCTGCATCTTTGACAGCGCCGCGCAGTTCGGGTTGAGGGTGCTGATCCATATCGCGGATCCGATGGCTTTCTTCACGCCGCATGATGCCCGGAATGAATACTACGAATGCCTGGAAAACAACCCGCAGTGGCTGTTTTATGGCGATGGGCACTTTTCGTTCGAGGAGCATATGGCCATGCAGGAAACCCTGCTTGCGCGCCATCCGGACACCGTGTTTATCATTGCTCATGTGGGTTCCTGTGCGGAAGACCTGAGCTATGTGGGGGAGCTTTTAAAGCGGTATCCGAATATGCACATCGATATCGCTGCGCGCATCCATGAGCTGGGGCGGCAGCCGGTTACAGCCAGGGCTTTTTTCCTGGACTATGCGGACCGGATCCTCTTTGGCACGGACTATATTGCGGGGCAGGATCCCGCAGAGGTTTACCCGTATTACTATCGTTTTCTTGAAACCTTTGACGAGTATTTTGATTATGGGCCGGAGAAGGACGTAGGATCGCTGGGTCGATGGAAGATCTATGGGATCGGCCTGCCGGATGAGGTGCTAAGGAAGGTATATGCACAAAACGCACAGAGGCTGCTGAAGGCTGCGGGACGGGGAACGCAGAGGGTTTGAGTTCTGCCGCCAAGAAAGCGGCAGAACCGGAGGGACACAGGCGCCCCGTCCGGGGCGCAGGAGAGGACAGGCAGTAGATGGCGGGAAAAGAACTGTACAAGCTGGCTATGGATTATTACGCCACCGGGCTCTGGGAACAGTTGTGTGACGCGGATCTGTTTGCTGTGAGCAGGCCGGACGGAAAGACCGGATATGTATGCGTGCTGGGGCATGGAGGCGAGTTTTTAGGCCTGGCGCTGTATCCGGGAGACAGCGGTCTGAACAGCTACTGGATGCTGTCTTCCGGCGCCTTCGCGCGAGGACGCGTGGATACTGTCGATGTCCTGGCGATCCAGGACTGTGTGCTGTGCTCGTTTGAGACCGTGGATAACCTATACCCCCGCGACCTGGAGGAGATCAGGCAGGCGGGGCTGAAGCTCCCCGAAGGGTCGCTGCACCCCAGGTTTCAGCGATTCAGGCCAAGGTACTATCCCTGGTACCTGGAGGATCAGGAGAGCGAGGAGTGGATGCAGCTTGCACTGCGTGCAGGGCTTGAGATCGCTCTGCGCTTGAAGCAGGCTAAGCCGAAGAGGTCTTCGCGGGGGCAAGACGAACGCACCGCGCTGAGAAGCCTGGGCTTTCATGATGGGTTCCCCCTCGACAGGTCGCTTCCCCTGCTGACATACACAGAAAACGGAGGCTTTGAGTGGGGCAGGACATTGCTGCCTGAAGCCTCCGAACCCCGGTTCCCCTCCCCGCCCCCGCTGGATGAAATACAGCTTGCCAGGCTGAAAAAAACGCACAGAAAGGGGATCTGGGAGTGCGGCTTGTTCCTGGACCCGGAACCCGTGCTCTTTCACGAAGGCCAGGTGGAGACCTGGATTGAGCAGCAAGAAATACAGCCGGGCTTCCCCTTTCACCTGGCCATCGTTGACCACACGGACGGACAGGTTATCCACTATACAAGGGCTTCCGACCCGGACGAATACGTGGAGGAACTGTCCTTGGCGTTTATAGAATGTATGCTGTCTCGCGGAAGGCCGGAGACCATCTATACATGTGATAAGCGGACCCGGGCGCTGCTGTGGGAGACCGCCAGGCAAGCCAATGTGCGGGCAGAACATCAGGATCGCCTGCTTCTCCTTGACGATGCCGTAAAGAGGATGAGGGACCGTGCGTCCTACGACCTGGAAAACGAATTTTCAGCAGCATCTGACGCCCTGGAGGACGAAATTTTCGCTGCGTTCGACGGCCTGGAGGGCGAACTCCTGGCAGTGGTGGACGGACTGATGAAGATCAACCCAAACCTTGTCATTCCGCTGGAGATGCTTGAACAACTTCGTTGGTGTATAAAGCAGGATGAAATCCCTGCGTCGATGAAGAAAACGATGCGCAGTATCCTCAGAAAGGCGGAAAAACGGGAAAAGGAGCAGCCTGACGACGGCCTCACGTTCTTCCTGCCAGTGAAGCCCCGTAAAAAGAGTGCGAAAGCCGACGCCCGGACATTCGTGATCAGTGTCTCGCTGGGCAAGGGCTGCTACCGGCATATCCGCATTTCCGCAGATGCACGTCTGTTTGATCTTCACCGGGCGATCATCCATGCCTATGGGTTTGACGATGACCACCTCCATGCCTTCTTCATGGACAACAGAGCCTACAGCGACGGAGATGCATATTACGGGGAGTGGGAGGAGACCGGGCAACGCTCAAGCCATCGAAGCACCCTCAGGGAAGCGCTGCCTGAGGACGGCGCGCCCTTTTTGTATATCTTTGACTTCGGGGATGACTGGCGCTTTCGGTGCAGAGTACTGAGAGAGACCGACGAAGTCACAGACTATCCGACGGTTATCCGGAGCGTGGGCGAGGCACCGATTCAATATCCCGGGGAGGAAGAGAAAGAGGATGAGGATGAGCCGTGAGCCGCAGCGGCCTTTCATAGACGAGTGCAACAGCAGAAGGGTAAACAAGGGAAGGTTCAGCTGAAAACGTTTCCGCATCAATCATCAGGGACAGGTCTCCCACGCTGGTGCCGGAACCTGCCGCATTTTGAAAAGGGCTGCACGCGTCTGAGGATGCTGGCAAGGCGTTGAGGAATGCCCTCGCGGGAGAAGAGATCCTTCCGGTGCGCAGGATACAGACAGCGGGCAGAGCAGCATACGAAGCCTGAGGGAGACATTGCTGTGATCCCACAGGCTGTCCAGCGGCAAGAGGTAGCCGCACACCGCTATTGAGGCCCAGGGGGAAGTCTTCGGGATTTATAGGGTCTCCGGGCTGGTGTCCTGTTCGGCGTCGAGCAGGTGCGCGGTGTTTTCTTCAAAGTCTAAAAAGGCTTCTTCTCCAACCTGGTATACGCGCTTGTTGATCGGGCAGGGATCGGAGATTTTTACCAGGGAGCTTCCCACCATCACATGGTAGTTTTGATAAGCGCCCATAAAGCATGACAGGGTTACCCGACAGGGCAGAGGGCCGGAAGCACCGATCTTCGCTGCTTCCGGGCGCAGCAGCAGCTGGTATTCGCGACCGGCGGGGAGGTTCCCGGGGTTGGGCAGCGAGATTTGGTGGCCGTGGATGGAAAGCCGAAGGCTGTCTCCTTTTGCGTGCAGGGCTTGTGTGGGCAGGAAGTTGGCCTCGCCGATGAAGTCTGCCACAAACGCGCTGCTGGGATGATAATACACTTCTTTAGGCGTGCCCACCTGGACAATAATGCCCTTGTTGATGATGACGATGCGGTCCGAGATGCTCATCGCCTCAGCCTGGTCATGGGTGACATAAACGGCGGTGATGCCCAGCTGCTGCTGGATACGCCGGATCTCCGTACGCATGCTGACCCGCAGCTTTGCGTCGAGGTTGGACAGGGGCTCGTCAAACAGAAGCACCGCAGGTTCCACCACCAGGGCACGCGCCAGGGCGACGCGTTGCTGTTGGCCGCCGGAAAGCTGGTTGGTCATGCGGGCTTCCAGCCCGGTCATCTCCACCAACGCGAGGATGCGCGCCACCTTTTCGCGGATGGCCTCCCGGGAGAAATGGCGGAGCTTCAGACCATAGGCCACATTGTCAAACACGTTGTAGTGGGGAAAGAGGGCGTAGCTTTGAAACACCATGGCCGTGTCGCGCTTGTTGGGGGTCAGGTGGTTGATGGGCTTGTCGCCGATGTAGATCTCGCCCCCATCGGGGCTCTCAAAGCCCGCAATCATGCGCAGTGTGGTCGTTTTCCCGCAGCCGGAGGGACCCAAAAGGGTCACGAACTCGCCCGGGGAGATATCCAAGCTGATCCTGTCCACCGCATAAAAGGGCGCTTTTGTCTTTGGGTCTGTATAGATCTTGGAGATGGTGTCGATCCGGACTCCATGTTTGTCAGCCATGTCCGCGGACCCTCCTGACCGGCCTGCTGGTGCCGAAATATCTCGTGACGAGGTTCATAATGAGGATCGCCGTGTATACGATCGCGATCAGGACGGTGGCATAGGCGCAGGCGATGCCGAAAAACCCCTTCTCAGCGAATTCGTTTATACGGGTGGTGATCAGCAGGTAGCGCGGCGTGACCAGCAGGATGATGGCGCTGATGGCCGTGATTGAGCGCACGAAAGTGGTCACCAGCCCGCTGAGGAAAGAGTCCTTGATCAAAGGGAGCGTCACCGTGACGAATACCTTACCCGAGCCCGCGCCCAGATCGTAGGCCGATTCCTCGATGGAAGGATGGATCTGCCTGAGGGCGGAGATGCCGCTACGCGTTCCGACAGGCAGCGAGCGCACGATGAATACAATGATCAAAATGACCCCCGTGCCATAGATTCCCGACAGAAGGCCGGTGCGAAAAACGCCGCCGGAAAAGCCGCGGATAAAGCCAACTCCAAGCACCGTGCCGGGCACGGCCATGGCCAGGATGGATACAAATTCGATGAAACCTCGGCTGCGAAAGCGCCTTTTGACCACCAGGTAGGAGATGATCATGGAAAGGAGCGCCGTGATGGGAGAGGCGATCAGGGAGAGGACGAAGGAATCCTTGAAGGCCTTGAGCCCGTCGATCTTGAAAAGCTGTTCGTACCAGCGGAGGCTCAGTGAGTAGTCCCTGCCCCAAAGCTTGAACAGGGCGCCAAAGGGGATAGAGACATACATCAGCACCACGAACACCGCCATCAGGGAGCACAGAAGTGTCAGCGGCAGGGTGACCGAGCGGTCCGTGATCGGGACGCGTTCTCTGGAGGCCTTGCCCGTCAGCGTGGCGGCGGTCTTGGCTTCCAGGTAGTATTTCTGTGTCAGGAACATGATGAGCGTCAGGCTGAGAAGGACGACAGCCATCGCAGCAGCGCCCTGAATGTCGTAGGTGCCGCCGGTAATGCGAAGATAGATGGCGGTCGCCAGCGTGTCATAGCTGCCGCCGATGATCATGGGGTTAGCGAAGTCCGCCACCGACTCGATAAAGGTGACCAGGAAGGCGTTTCCAAGGCCGGGCAGAAGGAGGGGAAAGGTGACGGTGGCAAAGACCTTCCAACGGCTCGCCCCCATGTCCCTGGAGGCTTCTTCCAAGCTTGGGTCAATGTTTTTCAGGAGCCCCTTGAGCATCATGTAGCAGACGGGGAAAAAGGTCAGGATCTGAACAATGGCGATGCCCCACATCCCGTAGACTTCCGAATCATAGATCCCCAGGATCCTGCGCGTAACCAGGCCTGCCCTGCCAAAGAGCAGGATCATGGACAGCGAGAGGACGAAAGGCGGGGATACGACCGGCAGCACGCTGACCACGTCAAACAACTTCTTGACCGCCCGCGGACGCACCCTGACATAGCAGTCCACATACGCAAACAACAGCCCAATGAGCGTGGCACCCACGGACGTGATCATCCCGAGCCTCAGGGTGTTGGTGAGAGCGGTCTTAAAGATGGGGTCGTCGAAGATATGGATAAATGCATGCAGCGAGACAAGGGGCTTGGGCGTGTGTACCACGATGACCGTCTCTTTTGTGCCGTCGGGGACCACGTGGTCCATGTACAGCAGGCTGGCGGTACTGCCAAGGGTGCGCGTGATATGGAAGTCCTCTGCGCTTTCCACTACGTAGTAAGGCGTCCTGCGCGCCTGCCCCCTGCGGATGAAGCGGTCGATGCTGGCGCCGTCGTCGCCCGGAACACTCATTTCAAACGGGGTTTCCGTCACCGTATAGGCCGTGTACGTGTCGGTTGAAAAGACGCTGTCCGCCAGTAGCATGGCCAGCGGGTAGAGGATAAAGAGCGTCAGAAAGAGTACGAGCAGGAGGATGGTGATGATCAGAACCGGATCGCCTCGCAGCTTTCTGCGGTCAAGCTGTGCGCCCAAATGCGCCGCCATGATGGCCTCCTTTCATCCGGGGATGAAGGGATAAGGGTTCCGCAATCGAATGATGAAAGGGGATGGGGTCATACCCATCCCCTTTCCGGTACACCGGGCACCGCGTCGGTGCTTATTCGGTCTTGAAGCGTTCATCCGCTGCTGCGCCGAGGGCCTCGAAGAAGTCCTTGACGTAGTTAGAGGTATTGATCTTCGCGTCGGCGAAGTCATAGTCGATGACATTGTCGGGGTCGAGGCCGAACTGCAACGCCTGGGGCGGCTGTTCGGCGTCCTTGAGGACCAGGAACTGGAAGGAGTCGTCATCCTTGAAGCGGTCGACGGCCTCCGTGGTCAGGCAAAACTCCACCCAGAGTTTGGCGGCGTTAACATGCTTGGCTCCGGTGAAGATGGCGGTGGCGCCGATCTCGTAGCTGGTGCCCTCCTCGGGGATGATGAGCTGGATGTTGTCATATCCGTCGAGGATCTGTTTGATGCCATCGTGCAGGAAGCCGATGCCGATGACACACTCCCCGATGCCCACATTCTTGGAGGGGCCGGAGCCGGACTTTGTGTACTGGGCAATGTTCTTATCAAGCTCCACCAGATATTTCATGCCCTCGTCATGGCCTCGCATCTGCACCATGGTGTTGATGACCAGCTTTGCAGTGCCGGCGGTGTTGGGGTTGGAAAGCCAGACCAGGCCTTTGTATTCCGGCTTAAGCAGGTCATCCCAGCCCTTGGGCGCCTCCAGGTTTAAGCGGGTCAGCTCTTCCGTGTTGACCATGATGCCCAGAATGCCCTTGTAGATGCCATACCAGTATCCGTCCGGATCCCTGTACATGGGCCCCAGGAGGTTGTCCTGGTTCATGGCTTCATAGGGCATCAGCAGACCTGTGGTGGCCAGCTCGGAATAGGGGTCGTTCGTGCCGCCAAACCAGACGTCCGCGGACGGGTTACCCTTTTCCTCCATGATTTTAGACTGTACTTCGCCGGTGGACAGGCGGTTATAGTAGGTTTTGATGCCGTACTTCTGCTCAAAGCGCTTGACGTTTCCAGAGACGTGTGCCTCTTCAGAGGAGCCGTAGACGATCAGTTCTCCCTCCGCTTGGGCGGCCTTGATCAAGGCGTCCATGTCTGCGCCGCCCTCAGCGACTGCAGACAGAAGGCTTCCCATCAGTACAACGGCCAGCAATAAAGTCAATAGTTTTTTCATAAAATCCCCTTCCTTTCGCGGCTGTATGAAAGTATATACCCAGATGCTAACCGATTGAAATGGGTCTGTCAAACCTCTTTCCACGCTCCAGGTCCAGCAACGCCTGTTTGCGCCATAAGCCGCCGCCATAGCCTGTAAGGGCCCCGTCCGAGCCGATGACCCTGTGGCAGGGAACGATGATGGAGATGGGGTTGTGATGGTTGGCTCCGCCTACCGCGCGGACCGCCGCGGGCTTTCCAAGTTCGCGTGCGATCTGCCCGTAGGATGCGGTCTTTCCATAGGGGATGGCCAGCAGACGCGACCAGACAGCCTGTCGAAACGAGCTGCCCCGCAGGTGAAGCGGAAGGTCGAAAACCCTGAGCTGGCCTTCAAAATAGGCGCTGATCTGCTCCTCCGTCGCCAGCAGCAACGCTGTCCTATCCGAGACAGGGACCGCGCTGTCTGCCTGCAGGAAGTCGAGGCCGGCCAGGGCGCCTTCTTCTTCACGCGCCAGCATGGGCCCAAGCGGTGTATCAAAAACTCGAAGGGGCACCGCGTATCCCTCCCTGTCTGTGTTAGGGCAACTGTATCCCAGGGGCCGAAGCTTGTCAAGCGACCTTAGGTGAGTTTGGGCGGGGACAGCCAGGATAGCAGAAGGACCCACGGCAAAGCCCCGGAAGGGTTCGCCTGCCGGGGCTTCAGCTTATCCTGTGTTGTGCGTAGCGGCCGCTTTTAGTCAGGCCCTGTCCTGTACGGTCAGGACGCGCACTTCCTCTGCCTTTGGGGCGGGGGGCGAAACGGGGTGATTGCGCTCACGCAGATACTTCTCCGCAACCTGGGGGAACAGCGCGTAGCTCAGCACGTCCTCTCTGGACTTGGCGAAGTCGCGCGTCTCCTCGGTAAGCCTGTCCAGTTCCGGCTTGATCAGATCGGCGGGCCTGACCGTGATAGGCTCTTCCTCACCCAGGGCGAGGCGCTGGATATCCTGGTTGACCGGAGCTGGCAGCCTTCCATACTCGCCTTTCAGCAGTGCCTTGGATTCCTTCGTAAAGGAGCGGTATCTCCCGCCCTGCAGAACGTTGAGCACCGCCTGGGTGCCAACAATCTGGCTGGTGGGGGTGACCAGGGGGGGATAGCCGAAGTCCTCGCGGACCGCCGGCACTTCCGCGAGCACCTGTTCAAACTTGTCCAGGGCATTGGCGCTTTTCAGCTGTGAGATCAGGTTGGACAGCATCCCACCCGGCACCTGGTAGATCAGGGCATTGACATCTGTGCGAAGGACCTGACCGGGCATAAAGAACCCGTCATGTTCGAGACGCTCGGCTACTTTTTGAAAGTGGGAGGCGGCTTTGGCCAGCTTTTGCAGGTCAAGGTGGGTATCGCAGGGAGTGCTCCCCAGCGCGGCGACCACGGACTCGGTGGCAGGCTGCGCTGTCCCGCTTCCAAGCGGGGAGAGGGCACAATCGACGATGTCCACCCCCGCAGCGGCTGCCTCCATGTAGGCGACGATCCCGATACCCGAGGTGTTGTGGGTGTGCAGGTGAATGGGGATGCGGATCTTCTTTTTGAGCTCCGTCACCAGGCGCGCTGCAACCTGGGGCAGCAGAAGGCCGGCCATGTCCTTGATGCAGATGGTATCGGCGCCGTTTTCCTCCATCTGCTGCGCCAGCGAGACGAAGTACTCCTCGTTGTGCACGGGGCTGGTGGTGTAGCAGATGGCCGCCTCGCAAAAGCCCTTGTATTTCTTGATGCTGCGGATGGCTGCTTCCAGGTTTCTCAGGTCGTTGAGCGCGTCAAACACCCGCACCACGTCGATGCCGTTGTGGATGGAAAGCCGGACGAACTCGTCTACCACATCGTCAGCGTAGTGTTTGTACCCAAGCAGGTTCTGCCCGCGCAGAAGCATCTGGAGCCGGGTGTTGGGCAGCGCCTTGCGCAGTGTCCGCAGGCGCTCCCAGGGATCCTCGTTCAGGTAACGCAGGCAGGTGTCGAACGTCGCGCCGCCCCAGACCTCCATGGACCAGTAGCCGATGCTGTCCAGCACGCCGGCCGCGGGCAGCATCTCGTCGGTGCGCATCCGCGTGGCCGCCAGCGACTGGTGGGCGTCGCGAAGGATGGTTTCAGTAATCATCAGCGGATGGTGTGCCATGCTATATCCCTTCTTTTAGCCAAACAGCGCGATGAGCACCCCGGCGGCAATGGCGGATCCAATGACGCCCGCCACATTGGGGCCCATGGCATGCATAAGCAGGTAGTTGCCGGGACGGGCTTTCTGTCCCTCGACCTGTGAAACCCTGGCAGCCATGGGCACCGCTGAAACACCGGCAGAGCCAATGAGCGGGTTGATCTTCTCCTTCAGGAAGAGGTTCATGAACTTCGCGAGGAGAACACCTCCGGCGGTGCCCAGCCCGAAGGCAAAGACGCCCAGCAGCAGGATCTTGATGGTAGACCAGGTCAGAAAGATCTCTGCCGTGGCCGTTGCTCCCACGGAGAGGCCCAGGAAGATCGTGGTGATATTCATCAGTTCGTTCTGGGCGGTCTTGCTCAGGCGCTCTGTGACGCCGCATTCCCTCAGGAGATTGCCCAGCATCAGGCTGCCGATCAGCGGTGTGGCGGAGGGGACCAGGAAGGCCACAAAGATGATGACCGCGATGGGGAAGATGATCTTTTCCGTTCGGGACACCTCGCGCAGGGGTTTCATCTGGATGGCGCGTTCATCAGGTGTAGTCAGCGCGCGCATGATGGGTGGCTGGATCACTGGTACAAGCGCCATGTAAGAGTAGGCGGAGACCGCGATCGGGCCCAGAAGGTGGGGGGCGAGGCGCGTGGTTACAAAGATGGCGGTCGGGCCGTCGGCGCCGCCGATGATGCCGATAGAGCCACCCTCCGGGGGCGTAAAGCCCAAGAGGAGGACGGCGCCGGTGTAGGTGAGGAAGATGCCAAGCTGCCCAGCAGCGCCTAACAGCAGGCTTTTAGGGTTGGCAAGCAGGGGGCCGAAGTCTGTCATTGCACCGACTCCCATGAAGATCAGGCAGGGATAGATCCCCAGCTTGACGCCCAGGTAGAGGTAGTCCAACAGGCCTGCGGTGTGGGTGAACGCGCCCCAGTTGATTTCCCCTCCCGCAAAGAGGGAAGAGTGAAAGATGCCAGCGCCCGGCAGGTTGGAAAGAAGCATGCCGGTGGCAATCGGCAGGAGGAGCAGGGGCTCAAACTTGCGCCCAATAGCCAGCCACAGCAGCAGGCAGGAGATCAGGATCATCATCAGGGGACGCAGGTCGCCGCCCAAGAGGAAGAACCCTGTTTGTTTGAAAAACTCCAGTATCGTATCCATGCGCGCCTCCTACTGGAGCACGCAGAGGAGAGTGCCCGTATCGACCGTCATGCCACTTGAAACGTCCATGGAAAGGACGACGGCATCCCGTGGTGCGATGATCTCGTTTTCCATTTTCATGGCTTCCAGGATCAAAAGCACCTGGCCCTTTTTTACGGCGCCCCCTGACTGGACGCGCACGGAGAGAATGTTGCCGGGCATGGGAGAGAGGATCCTTTCTCCGCCGGATGTATTTTTTTTGTTCTCTACACTGGGGGGCGGGGCCGCAGCGCTTGCGGTTGCCGGCGGATGGAGCGCCGCATCATCCAGCGCCTCAATGCCAATCTCATACTCTGTCCCGTCCACAATGACCCGGTATTTTTTCATAGAGCCCCTCTCCTTTTCAATGAAACAATGCGAAAGCCGGCCAGGTTTGTCCCTTCGGTTTCTGCAATGGCGGCAGAGACGGCTGCAATCAGCCTTTTTCTGTCAGGTATGCCCTCGTCAACCGGCGAAGCCGGGCTGGGACCGTTCTGCCGCGCCCTGTAAAACAACAGGCGCAGCCCATTGCACATGAGCACCATAAGGCCCAGTCCGATAAAGACGATCCCCATGCCGAGCACGACAACCATCCACCAAGGTGTAGCGGATCCCAATTTTCCCAACCCCCACTTCCCTGTCCATTTTGACGCTTGTCCCGCATATTGCGCAGACAGAAGGCCTGCATGGGGGTCTGGCCGCGCGGATTCCCGCATTTTCGCCTTCAGGCACCCTGAGCATCGTCTCTGAAGGATGGCTGCTGCCCCTGCGCCAACGCCCACCATTATACTACGCCCGTCAAGTACTCGGCTCCCCCTCCGATGGCCCAAAGGACGACCCCCTTTCCGCGGTAAGGAGAAGTTTGCGGTTTTATATACCTGAGGGTATAATCCAAAGGTACTTTGCCTGTTATGGCGGGTTCGCGTTCAGTCCGGGATGCGACGGAGGGCGGAAGCACGGACATGATGCCTGTGAAACAGCCAGGCAGGGGGGTATTATGCACGGATTCTTACAGATTCTTTCGGCGCGGACGCCCCTATTTCACTGGAGCCTGCGGGGTGCGCCCATTGTTTAAGCGATACATTCGATATCGCCGCCATATCTGCCTGGCCCTGCTTGACGTCTTTATCGTGGCGGTGGCTTTAGTGCTGGCGGTCCTCCTGCGCTATGAAGGAGCGGTCCCCGGGGATTTGCGGGCTGACATGCTGCGTTTTATGCCCATCCTTCTTCTTCTGTACGGAGGGGTTTTCGGAGCGTTTAACCTGTACTCTATCATGTGGCGCTACGCAGGTGGCCGCCAGCTGCTGTATCAATCGGCGGTCATCGCGCTGGCAGGCCTCCTGAGCGTAGCGCTCAACAACGTGCTTGGCTGGGGCCTGTCCCGGGCGGTGCTCGTTTCTGCCTGTATTCTTGCTATGGGCATGATTGTGTCCTCACGTCTGATGGCCAGAAGCTTCCGCGGCCGACAGTCCCAGAAAAGGCACAGCGTAGCGCGACTGGCTCCGGATATCTCCCCGCTGATGATTGTCGGGGCAGGGGATGCGGGCAACTATGTCGCCAGGCAGGCCAGGACTGACAACCACGGCTTTGGCCGCCCCGTTGCCTTTGTGGATGATGCGCCGGAAAAGCAGGGCATGTCCGTCCAGGGCATCACCGTCCGCGGCAAAATTGAGGACATTCCGAAGCTGGTGAAGCAGCTTGACATACGCAAGATCATCATCGCCATGCCCTCGCTCAAGGGCGAACGAATCGAGCAGGTCATCGCCTTATGCAACGCGACGAAGTGCCGCGTGCGCATCCTGTCGGACCCGCGCAGGGTGGAGGAGGAGTTCCATCAAAAAGGCACCATCACCATGCGTGAGCCCAACATCGCTGACTTTCTCTCACGGGAGGAGATCAGCCTGGACATTGGAAGCATCAGCGGCTATCTGAGCGGAGAAACGGTCCTGGTGACGGGGGGAGGCGGAAGCATCGGGGCGGAGATCTGCCGCCAGGTGATGAAGTTCGATCCGGCGCAGCTCATCATCTTCGATAACTATGAAAACTGTGCCTATGAGCTGCTGGTTGAACTGCAGCAATATTATGGCCTTTCCTGCCGGGTGGACGTACTGGTGGGGTCCATCCGTGACCGGGAGCGTCTGGACGAGGTGATGGAGGCCTGGCGCCCCCGGGTGGTGTTCCACGCGGCAGCACACAAGCACGTGCCTCTCATGGAGAAAAGCCCTGCTGAAGCGATTAAGAACAACGTGTTTGGCACCTTGAATCTCCTTGAGTCTGCTGCTTCTCACGGGGTCGTGCGCTTTGTGCAGCTGTCCACGGACAAGGCGGTCAATCCCACCAACATCATGGGCGCCACCAAGCGCGTGACGGAAATCCTGATCCAGCAGTACGCCCGCAAGACGGACATGAAATGCATGGCGGTGCGCTTTGGAAATGTCTTAGGCTCTCACGGCAGTGTAATCCCGCTGTTTGAAAGGCAGATCAAAAACGGGGGCCCCGTCACCCTGACCCATCCGGAGGCCACCCGCTATTTCATGACGATTCCGGAAGCAGCGCAGCTGGTGCTGCAGGCAGGTGGCATGGACGATTCGGGCACCATCTATATCCTGGAGATGGGTGAACCCGTACGCATCAAGGACCTGGCAGATAAGCTGATCCGCTTCTACGGCTTTGAACCCGATGTGGACATGCCCATTGCCATCACAGGCATGAGGCCGGGAGAAAAGCTCCATGAAGAGCTCCTGCTAGACACAGAGCTTGGGCAGGTTACAAAAACAGCACATGAAAAAATCCTTGCTGCCCCGCCACTCGACATAGACGACGAGGCGTTTGCAAACCAGTTGCGTCTCCTGCGCGCCGCGGTGCTATCGGACCATGGCCAAATCCTGCCCATCCTGCATGGCATGGTTCCCAGCTTTCAAAACGGCTGTGAGGCCGATCACACGGAAGGGAAGGCGCCGGAGGGGCAGAAGGCGATGCTGCCCTGAGCGTGCCACGGAGGAAGCGGATGAAGATTCTGATCACGGGCATCGCAGGCTTCATGGGAAGAAATCTGGCCGCCGAGCTCGAAAATATCCGCGATGGCAAGGCGAAGCGTGAGGGGCTGGGCGCGGAGATCGCCCTCCTTGGGGTTGACCTCGATACCGATCCTGCGCTCCTTGACAGGTACTGTGCCGAGACGGACTTCGTGTTTCACCTGGCCGGCGTCAACCGCCCTGCAGACCCGTCCGAGTTTGTCACCGGCAACGTCGGCCTGACGGCTCGGCTGCTTGAGTTGCTGGAAAAGCACGAAAACCCGTGCCCTGTCATGCTTGCCTCCTCTGCCCAGGCAGTCCTGGACAACGCGTATGGGCGTTCCAAGCGTGGTGGCGAAGAGCTTCTGATGGCCCACGCGCGAAGGAGCGGCTCGAAAGCCCTGGTCTACCGCTTTCCCAATGTCTTTGGCAAGTGGAGCCGGCCGGACTACAACAGCGCTGTGGCAACCTTCTGTCACCGCATCGCCCGCGGGCTGCCCATCACGGTAAACGACCCGGGTGCGCTGCTGACTCTCGTGTATATCGACGATGTTGTCAACGAGCTGGTGGAGGCGCTCGCGAGCCGCGAGCATCGGGAGGGCGCATACTGCGCGGTGCCTGTGACGTATCAGAGAAGCCTGGGGCAGATCACGGAGCTATTGCGTGCATTTGAGGACAGCCGTGAAAACCTGTCCGTACCCGTCCTGTCCGACGGCTTTACCCGCAAGCTTTACGCGACCTGGCTTTCTTTCCTGCCGGAGGACCGCTGGGCCTTCCCGCTGAAAATGAATACGGATGCCCGGGGAAGCTTCACGGAGATGCTTCGCACCCCCGAACGCGGCCAGGTGTCCGTGAACATCACGCGCCCGGGCGTCACCAAAGGCAACCACTGGCACCACAGCAAGAGCGAAAAGTTCATTGTGGTGTCGGGCTTTGGCGTGATACGGTTTCGCAAAGCGGACGCGGCCCCTCAGGACGGAGAGCATCCGCTGATCGAGGTGCCTGTGAACGGGGAGAGCCTCCAGGCGGTGGAGATCCCGCCAGGATATACCCACCATATAGAAAACCTTTCAGACAGCGAAGATCTGATCACCGTCATGTGGGCCAGCGAAGCTTTCGACCCTGAGCATCCCGATACATTCTATCTTAAGGTATAGGCCATCCGTCACGAACACAGGCCCGGCTCACAAAGGGGGCTGTTGTTGTGTGGGGTGCAGGCCGAAACGATTGAAAGACCAAGGAACGCATGCTATGCTCTGCGTGCTTCTGTGAGCGGACGCGCAGGCTTTTTATTCTGGTCTGCGCCCGCGAAAGGCTTGGACATGGTGCTGATTACCTTCGCGGTTCCCTGCTACAACGCTGCTGCATGGATGGAGCGCTGCCTGGGCAGCCTGCAGGTTGCAGGGGACTCCGTCGAGATCCTGATCATGAACGATGGATCCACGGATGATACAGGGAAGATCGCGGACAGCTTTGAGGCGCTCTATCCCGGGACAGCGCGGTCCCTGAACCAGGCCAACAGCGGCTATGGCAGGGCTGTAAGCCGTTGCCTGGAGGAGGCGCGGGGGCTTTATTTTAAGGTGCTCGATTCAGATGACTGGGCGGACAGCGTGGGTTTGAAGGCCTTGCTTACGCTTGTCGGAAGCTTTGCGGCTGGTGGAGACCCGCCGGAACTGATCGTCTGTGATGTGGTGTATGAACACCTGCCCACAGGGAAATATCGGGAAGTGCATTTTGACAGCGTGCTTCCGGCCGGCAGCGCCTTCGGATGGAGGGACCTTGGGCGCTTTACCTTTGCACACCTTCTTTCGCTGCACGCCTTTGTCTACAGGACCGACTTCTTGAGAGAGACCGTGCCCGATATTCCTGCCCATGTCTTCTACACGGACAATTTGTTTGCGTACACGCCGCTTGCAAAGGTCAGGTCGGCCTATTACCTGGACCGTCCGCTGTATCATTACGCGGTTGGCAGGCCGGGGCAGACCATTGAAGGCAGGGTGCTGGTCACCCGGGCTGCAGACCATGCCCGCGTGATCAGCCTTCTGCTGGAACGCATCGACTGGAACGCGACCCGAGAAGACGCGCCAAACCTTTCTAAGTATCTGGAGCGCCGGCTTTCCGGAATGATACGGTTAAACACCCTGATTGTCGGCGCGAACGGCTCAGGGGAGAGCCGGACACGGCAGCTGGATTTGTGGGCGAAGCTCCGGAGACTTCACCCGAAGATGTATTCCCGGCTGCGCCTTTTTGCGCCCCGGGCATCCGAGTCTTTGCCGGGAAGTTTCCATCAGCTTGTTTGCGGCGCTCTCTTTGGGGGGATGTACCGGCTGACGGAAACAGCCTTCAGGCTGAGCCTGCAGCGCGGCCTCCTGCTTCCGGCCAGGCGGAGGGGCTTGCTGTCCGTCCCCTGAAACCTGTGGCGATTTGCCAGCATTGAAATACGGAGGACACTATGACGATTGAGGAAAGAGAGCGCCTGATCCAGCGTCGCCATCCTGTGTTCGGTGCCACCAAAGCGATTGTGCGCCTTTTTGTCAAACGGCCGCGCGTGTTGGATCTAAGTTCCCTGGGGCAGATGCCCGCGCTGTACCTGGCGAACCACAGCTCTGCCGCAGGGCCCTTCAAGCTGGAACTCTTCCTTCCCCGCGACTTTGTGTTCTGGGGAGTGCACCAGATGTGCGGCAGCTTTCGTGAGCGCAAGCACTATCTGTACCATGTTTTCTACCGGCAGAAACTCAAGTGGAGCAAAGGTCCCGCGATGCTCATGGCGTATCTGTTCGGGTTTATCGTGGGCATGTTCTACCGGGGCGCTGCTGTCATCCCCACCTACCAGGACGGCCGTTTTAGAAAGACGCTGGAAATCAGCGTGCGTGCGGTCGGCAACGGGAAAAGCGTTGTGGTTTTTCCTGAAAACTCACAGGAAGGCTATTATGAAATGCCTGTGGAGTATCTTGCGGGGTTTGTGCTGTTTGCCAGACTGTACCGAAAGATACGCGGGGAGGATTTGCCCATCTGCCCTTTGTACTATTCAAAGAAATCCAATACGATCATCATCGGGCAGCCCTTCTACCTGGGCAAGATTGAGGAAGACCTTGACGCAGCGAGCGTTACGGACATCGCGGAATATTTCCGGCAGCGGACGAGCGAGCTGTGCCAGATCCATGCGCCAGCCTGCGGGTAAGCGCCTGGTGCCCCGGGGACGAGGGGGGGCTAAGCGGCGACAAACGCTGGACAGTGTCCCCTGCAGTCGAATGGCCGGCTTCCGGTGGCGGAAGCCGGCGTCTTGTCATAACACCTAAAATAATCGAGATAATTCATACAATCTGACGAAGATGCGCAGAGCCCTTGACGCGGCGTGCAATTCTGTGCAAACATTTGTTAGTTCATTGGATTAACAAACAGTCCGCAGAGGCAGGGTCAGGACATGAGACACTTTGATAACAAGGAATTCCCCGAAAACCCGCTGCTGGATCTGCAGTCGATCAAGCAGGTCAACATCAGGCGCCTGTTTGACCTGATCATGGGCAGCGGGAGCACCACCCGCGCGCTGCTCGCCCGGGAGACAAAGCTCACGCCGACGACGGTCTCCGCCCTGGTGGACGAGCTGGTGCGGATGGGCTATGTGCGCCAGACAGGCATGGGCGACTCTCCCACCGGGCGAAAACCCGTCCTGTTTGAGATCGATCCCTCCGGTCTGCAAGTCCCCGTTATTTCTTTCCGGCCAACAGGGATACAGTACATCCTGTACGACCTGGCGTTTGAGCCCCTGGAAACACTCTTTGCCCCCTTTCCGAAGGAGCTTTTGCCCGCCCAGGTTATCAGCGACTCTCCCGTCCATTACCGCAGCATTGACGGACAGATCTATGTGGACATGGTGGAAGACCTCATCCGCCATCAGGCAAAAGCCCTCGATCCGTCCAGAACCAGAGCCCTCTGTCTGGCTTTCGCAGGGACCTTTTCATGGGAAGAAGACAACTTCTCTTCGTCTGTCCTTCAGATCAAGGCACCGGCGAGTTTCATCGAGATGATCCGGGACCGCCTTAACATGCCCCTGCTGGTCGGAAATGTGTCGGCAAGCCTTGCGTACGCGGAGAGAAGCTGCTGCGAACATGCGATCAACGACTTTATGTACATCAACATCGGCTTTGGTGTGGGCGCGGGCATCATCTTTGGCGGCAGGCTGTTTGCCGGGGCCAGCGGTCTGGCTGGTGAAATAGGCCATATCTCCATCAACTATGATGGCAGGCCGTGCTTTTGCGGCAACAGGGGATGCCTCGAGCGATATGTGAACCAGAACGCCGTGATTGACGCTGCTGTCCGGGAGCTGCGTGCTGGCGTGCAGTCGGTGCTGTCTGCACTGTGTACAGGGGATGAGGGGGCGATCAGCCTTCTCATACTGTGCACAGCAGCCGAGAGGGGAGATGAGCTGGCGCTCAGAGTCCTGAAGACCACGGCGCAGCGCCTGGCCATGGGCATCAGCAACGCTGTCAGCGCCCTGGGATGCTACATCGTCGTGCTGGGAGGCGGCATCGAACAGCTGGGCGACGTTTTCCTGGATCTGCTGCGCGAGGAGATCGCTGTATCCGGATTCAGAAAAGTGATGAACAAGGTTCAGATACGATATGCCACGCCCCGGCATGACGCCGAATCCCTGGGGATCGCGAAATATTACGTGGACAATGTCTTCGCAGGCTTTGAATGAGCAGCTCGGCAACACGGGAGGCGGATATGAACAGGATGGCACTGCACACCAACAGCTACCATGGCTTTCCCCTGGAGGCAGCGGTGTCCTCTGCCGTCGCTGCTGGGTTTGAGGATCTGGAGATCGCTGCGGTCAAAGGCTGGACAGAGCATATCATGCCAGACATGTCACCCGGGATGCTCGATGACATCGCCAACATGATCCGAGGGCAGGGGCTTTCGATCCCGATCATGAGCGCCCACAGCGACCTTGGCAAGGACGAACGGCTGCAGGACTTCTGCGCAGCGGTTCAGCTGGCACAGAGGCTGGGATGCCATACGATCGTCACTTCGGCGGGAGAAGCGCACTTTGGCGAGGAGGAGGTCCAAGAGGACAGGCTGATGAAAGGAATCACGGTCGCACTGGATGCCTGTGCCCGTGCCGGCATGAATCTGGCTGTTGAGACCCACGGGCGATATGGAAGCGGCGAGAAACTGCTGGACTTGATTGACAGGATCGGCAGCCCGCTGCTGGGCATCGCGTATGACACAGCCAATGTCACGCGCCATGGAGGCGTGCTGCCACAGGACGATATCTTAAAATGCGCGGCCTATGTCAAGCATGTGCACCTAAAGGACAAGGACGGGCCTTTCGACAGCCGGGCGTTCACCGCGCTGGGCAAAGGCTGGATTGATCTGGACGCGGTATTTAAAGCCCTGGACGCCGTGGGCTACGCCGGCGCATACAGCGTGGAAATCGAATACTTCACCGGGACACCGCCCACCCGGGAGCAGATTGATGCCGACGTGGCGGAGTCCTGGCGGTTCCTGAAGGCCGCGGGCAGGATGGGTTGATTCATTTGCCGGAAGGCAAAGAAATAGAAGGAGGAACCACAATGAAAAGGCGACTCGGGATTCTGATGGCATGCGTTGTGTTGCTGAGCTTGCTGACAGGCGGCGCGCACGCGGAAAAACTGCGGTTCGGACAGATCGGCTATAACTTTGCCGACCAATGGTGCGAAGGCTCGCTTGTTGGCTTTGCCTATAGCGGCGAGATGATGGATGTGGATGTTGTGCAGATGGATGCGGAGAACAACACCGAGAAAATGCTGGCGGCTGCGGAAGCCATGATCAATGAAGACCTGGACGGGATCTGCGTGTTCACTCTCACGCCGGACCTCAGCACCCAGATTATTGGCATGTGCAATGACGCCGGCATTCCCGTGGTCATTGAAAACGCGCCCCCCGCAGAACCAGCGGGCGATTATCTGGGCGTTTCGATGTTAAGCTATCAGCTTTGCCAGGAGGTTCAGTTTGCCTACCTGGGAGAAAAATACCCGGGCTCCAGGGTGGTGTTTGTCAGCGGATCTCTTGGACAGGCTGTTGCGGAAGCCCACATGCAGGGCATTGAGAACTATATGAACGCCAACCCCGGGAAAATTGCGTCTCTCCAGATCCTGCAAAGCGACTGGACGGCGGAGACCAGCCTAAACGTGATCACAGACTACATCACCAGCGGCGGGGAATTTGACGTGGTGGTGCCCAACACTGGTGGGATGTGCCTTGGTGTCCTGCAGGCGCTGAAGAACGAAGGCATCCTGGACGAGACGATTTTGGTCAGTTCCGGGGGCCAGGCGGCGCTTCGCGAAGCCCTGCTCAGCGGCGAGCTGACCGCGAACACCAACACGACCTCGCTCCTGCAGGGCATGAACGCGTTTAAGATCCTGTACGACTATGTTGTGCACGGTGAAAGGCTGCCTGAGGACGATATGTTCAGGTATGTGCCTCCGATCATCGTCACCGGGGACAACATCGAGGACTTTATGACGCTTGAGGATACTGCGCGCGCCTGGGAAATCCTTGGCGGCATAGAGAAGTAAGCGCATCCCCTTGCACGCGAGGAGGCTGTCACACACTTTCCTCAGGTGGTGGGCAGCCTCCTCGATCTAAAAAGGAGGGAGTCGAAAGACATGTCTGAGCGGCGAAGGAAGATCCTGTCCGTGGAAGGGCTGTCGAAGTCCTATAGCGGTGTCGAGGTGCTGCACGGCATTGACTTTGACCTGTATGAAGGGGAAGTGCACTGTGTCTGTGGGGAGAACGGGGCTGGAAAGTCGACGCTGATCAAGGCGGTCGCAGGGGCGATCAGCTTTGATTCGGGCATGATTGAGATAGACGGAAAGCGGTTTGGAAGGCTGTCGCCCGAGCTGTCCCTGGCGCATGGCGTTCAGACGATCTATCAGGAAAACGACCTGGTAGCCCACATGAGCATCGCTGAAAACATCTTCATCGGCCAGGAACGGGTCGCAAAGGGAAAGTTTGTCTCCCGATCAAGGACGCTGGATGACGCGCGCCGGCTGGTGCGGGAATATGGCATCAACATCGATCCATCGCGCATGGTGCATTCGATCAGCGTCGCTGAGGAGCAGTATGTAAAGATCCTAAAGGCACTGGCAAGAGAATCAAGGATCCTGATCCTGGATGAGCCCACGTCCATGTTCAACATCAGCGACGCGAACAACGTGCTGGAACTGGTGAAGCGCATCAGCCGCAGCGGCATTGGGGTCATTTACATATCGCATCACCTCAGCGAGGTAGTAGAGATCGCCGACCGCGTCACCGTGCTTCGGGACGGCAGCCTGGTAGCGACCATCAGCAACAGGGACCGGGACATTGATGTGTCGAGGATCGCCTCCATGATGGTGGGGCGGTCGGTGGAGGTATTTTACCAGAAGACTCGGTGCGGCCTGATCGGGGATACCGTCCTTGATGTGCGCGAGCTCAGGCGCCGCAGGAGTGATCCGCCGTTGAGCTTTTCCATACGGGCAGGTGAAATCCTGGGCGTTGCGGGGATGGTGGGATCGGGCCGTTCGGAAATGGCGATGTGTCTGTTTGGCGCTGAGAAAAGGGCGGGCGGCACCGTCGTGCTCAACGGCAGGGAGGTTTCATTCGCCGACCCAAGCCAGGCGATAGACGCAGGCCTGGTGCTGGTTCCCGAAGACAGACAGAAGCAGGGCGTCAATCTCAGCCTGTCCATCGGGGAAAACCTTATCATGACGATCATCAGAAAGATCGCGCGTTTTTTCTACTATCCCAGAACGAAGGTCATGACACAGACGGCGACCATGGAGCACGTCGGCATCAAGGCACAGTCCCCGTTCGTCCCGGTGTCCAGCCTGTCGGGCGGCAACCAGCAAAAGGTAGTGTTTGGCAAATGGATCAACACGAACGCGAAGGTCTTTGTCTTTGACGAGCCCACGCGCGGCGTGGACGTCAATTCCAAAGCCGAGCTGTACAAGCTCATGTGTTCACTGGCGGATGAAGGGAAAGCCATCCTCCTGGTCTCCTCAGACATGCCGGAACTCATCGCCCTTTCAGACCGCATCCTTGTTATGCGCAACAACCGCTTGACCGCGGAGCTGACGGGCAGCGACATCACGGAAGAGAATATCATCGTACAGGCGATAGGAGCATAGCGTTATGAACACATCCCACAAAGGGCAGGGCAACGTCATCACGCGGGTGTTTGACCGGCAAAAAACCATACTGGTGCTTGTTATCTTCGTGGTGGGCGTGGTGGCTACCCTCATCAATGACAAATTCATTACGGTGAAGAACATCACCAACATCTTTCAGCAGGTGACCGTGCTTGGAATTGTCACCATGGCGCAGGCGATGCTGATCATCATGGGCTGCAACGACCTGTCTTACGGTGGTATGATCGGGCTGGTTTCCTGTACTGTATGCACCCTGGCGGCGACCACCGATATGGGGGTGGTCTGGGTTGTGTTGATCGGCCTGTCCGTCGGCACCGCCTGCGGCCTGATCAACGGGATCATCGTCAGCTATTCCGGATGCATCCCCCTGATTCTGACGCTGGGGCTGCAGTACCTCTACTACGGGCTTACCCTGATCATTGCGCGCGGAAACATCCTGGTTGCCAACAACAAGCTCGCCTTTTTCAACGAGGTCAGCCTCTTCGGGCTTCCGCTGCTTCTGTACGTGTTTGCGGCGGTGGTGGTCTGCACGTTTGTGCTGCTGAACTACACCAGATACGGACGCCGCATTGTGGCGGTAGGGGGAAACCAGCAAAATGCCTACCTGTCCGGCATCAAGTACAAACGCCTGAAGGCGATCAACTACGCTTACGGAGGCCTGCTGGTGGCCATCGCAACGACCCTGCTGATCGCGCGGACAAATGCGGTCACGGCAAGCTCCGGGGATGGGTATTCCCTTCGTTCGATGGCGGCGGCCATCATCGGCGGCGTATCCTTTTCCGGCGGCAAGGGGACCATCGGCGGCGCGTTTCTGGGGTGTATTCTGATGGGTGTCATCGCAAACGCGATGAATGTTGTGGGGTTATCCGGATATTATCAGACGGCGGTGCTGGGGGTCATCATCGTGGTCGCCGTTGTCTTCAGCAATATAAAATACATCAGAAAATGACCGCAACGGGAGGAGAGCAATGAGAGTTCTGGCTGTTGGATGTCATCCTGACGATCTGGAGATCAATGCGTTTGGAACGCTGGCCCGCTGCGCGCTGCGCGGGGATGATGTGGTGATCTGTGGCGTGACCCATGGCAATGCCGGGTCCATGACGCACTCGCCCGAAGAGATCTCTCGGATCCGCATCGTCGAAGCCACAAAGGCTGCCAGGCTGATAGGAGCGAAAGACTATATAAACCTTGGGGTCAATGACCTGGAGGTTGATTCCCGGGACAGGGAGCTGATTGACCGCATGATCGATGTGATCCGGATGGTAAAGCCCGATATGATCATTACCCAATACCATGACGACTATCAAAGAGACCACAACGAGGTGTCGGACTTGGTGTTCAATGCCAGCTTCATGGCGACCATCCCCAACTACAGGACGAAACAGCCCTGGTGCAGCGTGATCGCGCCTCTATTTTACATGGAGCCTTCTGCCGGGAACGCTTTCATAGCGACAGACTATGTGGATATCACGGACGTCATCGAGCGGAAGATGGAAGCGCTTGCCTGCCACGCAAGCCAGATCGAGTGGCTTCGAGACCACGTAGGCAAGGATGTCCTTGCCACCACCCGCGCTGGCGCGATGGTTCGGGGAAGGTTGTGTATGGTTCCTTACGCGGAAGCCTTCCTGCGCTGCAACCACGTGCTGCGCATGACGCCCTTCCGGCTGCTGCCCGAAGGCAGGTAGGAATGAAAAAGGGCATCAACGCCTGGGTCTTTGACCGAAAGACGCCTTTGCGGGAAGGCCTTCTTCTGGCAAAGAAAGCTGGATTTGACGGGGTGGAGCTCAATCTGGCGGCAACGGGCGAGTTTTCGATGGAAAGCGCCGACGCCGAGCTGCGGGCTTTGGGTGACTTTGCCAGGGAGATCGGCCTGGAAGTGCCGTGTGTCTGCAGTTCCCTGTACTGGCAGTACTCCCTGACCTCCCCCTGCGCCGGGCGCAGGCAGAAGGCGGAGGAGATCCTTGCAAGGCAGATACACGCCGCAAGCCTGGTGGGCGCGGGGCACGTTCTGTGTGTCCCCGGCGCTGTGGGTGTGGAGCTGGACCTTGACGCGCTCTTTGATGACCTGTACGCCCTGCCGTTTGATACGCGTGACGAAATCGTAGACTACACAGTGGCCTATGACACCGCGACGGAAGCCCTGAAAAGGATGGCGGGGCCTGCGCGGCGGCAGGGTGTAGTGCTGTGTGTTGAAAACGTTGGAAACAAGTTTCTTCTGTCGCCTTTGGAAATGGCCCGGTTTGTCGACGGGATTGCCAGCGAGTGGGTCCGTGTCTACTTTGATGTAGGCAATGTCTACCGGATCGGCTATCCGGAGCACTGGATCCGCGCCCTGGGACAGCGGATATCGATGGTGCACCTGAAGGACAGAAGCGCAAGCCAGGACCGCTTTGTGAAGCTTGGCGAAGGCGATACGGATTTCACATCGGTCTGCGCCCAACTCAGGCAATGCGGGTATGACCATTATCTGACAGCGGAATACATGGGCGCTGGCCCCTATGACAGGGAAGAGCTGCTTTTTGATACAGCCGGCTTTCTTGACAAAATCATCCATGGAGAAAGAAAACAATGAAGCGAGTAGCTATAGTTGGAGCGGGATTCATTGCTGAAAAACACGCTGAGGGAATGAAGCAGTTCGACAATGTCAGGCTCGTCGGGGTCGCGGACGTAGTGGCCGACAAGCGGGAAAAGATGGCGGCGAAGTATGGAGCGACGCCCTATGCAAGCTTCGGGGAGCTGCTGGAAGACGACGGGGTAGATATCGTGGATATCTGCGTGCCCTCGCACCTGCATCTGCCGTTCTCGCTTCGCGCGATTCAGTCGGGCAAGCCCTTCATGCTTGAAAAGCCCATCGCGATGAATGCGGCGGACGCGCGCGCCATCGTCGGTGCCGCCGCAGAGGCGGGGGTGGAGATGATGGTGGGACAGAGCCTGCGTTTCAAAGCGGAATATGCGCGAGCGAAACAGCTGATTGAAAGCGGTCGCATCGGCAGGACGAAGCAGGTATACGCGGCCCGGCTGGGTCAAAGGCCAAGCTGGGGAGAGTGGTACAGCGATCCGAAAAAATCAGGTGGCGTCTTGTACAACATCATGCTGCACGACATAGACTACCTGTTTTCCGTATTTGGAGAAGTGGAAAGCGTGTATGCCGTGGGCACAGCGTGTGATGAGGGCGGCTACGAAGACATCATGGCCACCCTGTCCTTTACGTCCGGGGTCAAGGCGGTGGTGGATGGCAGCGCGATGATGACGCCGGGCTTTCCCTTTACCATGATGCTCAGAGTGGACGGGACGGAAGGCACGGTGGGCTATTCCTTCATCGGTGGTGAGAATACCGAGCTGTGCAGGATGTCCGAGCTGACCCTGTACAGGCACGGGGAGAAGCCGGAGCTTGTCGCGTGCCCCAGCTACAGCAACCATGGCAAAGAGATATCGTATTTCGCAAGCTGCGTAGAGAAAGGCGAACAGCCTATGCTGTGCCTGCCGGAAGAGAGCGTGTATGTGATGGAGATCCTTGAAGGGGTGATGGAGTCTCTGGAGGAGGGAAAGATCGTCTACCCGCCTGCTGCACCCGCGAAAGGAGAGACCCATCATGGCTGAGCTGCTGGAAGCCAGCATGCTGCTGTGCTTTGGCGTGTCCTGGCCGATTTCCGTCATGAAGTCACTGAGGACGCGAAGCAACAAGGGGAAGAGCCTGCTGTTCCTGCTGCTGATCGATACGGGATACCTTGTAGGCGTCCTGGGAAAGATCCTTTACCGGCCTTCCTGGGTGATCGCGGTGTACTGCTGCAATATCTTTTTCGTGTCGCTGGATGTGATCCTGTATTTCCGCAACGGAGGGCTTGAAAGATCCGGCCACGCGGGGGCCTCTGTCGCCCAGCCGGACCACTTGGCGCAAGGCACCCAGACGTCCGCCTAAGCGAGCAGACGACCACGTACCCCGTGAAGGCCGGACTCCGGGCGCGGGGCTTGTTCAGACTGTCCGCAACAACGCGCCCTGCCATACTGGGGCCTGCCTCGTGTTCACCCCGGTACAGCGTTCAAGGAAGCCGGGCAGTGTCTCATCATCGGCAGCCCTGTCCCTTTTCGTCGGTCCGGGCAGACCTCCGTCCGCCTATATCCGGGCAGGTTCAGACCGTACCGGGAACAAGGCACAGGTCTTTGGGCAGCGCGTCAAGCAGGGTGAAGGGCCACCCCTCCTTTTCAAAAGGTCGTGGTTGTCCAGAGCAGAAGGAAGCCAATCCGGCGCAGCGGGATATCTAAACAGCTTAAGTATGTCGGCTTTCCGGGCGCTGGCGAGTTTGAGAAACGCAGTGGAGGGAATATCCTCCGTCCAAAGGCGCACATACCGGGCAGACCGCGTGCCTGTCAGAGGGTGCCTGCGCTTAAAAAGGTGATTCTTCACGAAAGTTGGATCGATCAACGTGAATAGCATGATCCGATGGGCCCGGGAAGGGGCTCTTTCATATTTTTCTACGTCATCTTGAAGGAATCATGTTATAGGATTGAAGTTCCCTGAATTGCTCAGGATCTCAGCCTCCTGCTGAAAATGGCTTTGGACACGCAAACTAAAACCGACCGCTCCCCATGCGAACAGCACGACGCCACCCATCTCGATGGCGCGGAGGGGAGAAAGGACATCTTCTCCGATGCGGCGCTGGCCGAAATCTTCAGGGTTTCAGCTGGTGCCCCCCGTGCTATCCTCAAGGTCTGCTTCATCCGCTGCTCTGCGCTGAGCAGCGGATGAAAATTGTGGATGTCCCCGGCCAAGCTTGTCGTGAGTGGTGAGCTGACCCGACATTGCCTTGTTAAGGGTCGCAGTCACTCGTTCTTCGTAGCCGCTCGGATGTTGCCTTTCTTCGTGCTGTAGCAACCTTCTTCGTCATTTTACAGCAAGCCCTTCGTCTTTTCGCGGCGTTTTACTCAAGCAGTTGCTGGATATCCCGCCTTGGCTACAAAATGAGCTTCCATCAAGCGGTGGAAATGGGCGCACTAAGAAGAAAATGTCCCGGACGGGAATAATGGCTACAGCCAAGTTCTCTTTCGCCCCGTTAGGGTACAAATACTAAAATTCTTCTTGCAAGCGCCCCGATAGGGTATATCCTGGATTATTCACAAGCATGACCTGAAAGGCCGAGATACGAAGAAATCACAAGG
>CAZPIC010000021.1:0-42856 GCA_964586835.1 uncultured Oscillospiraceae bacterium | reverse complement strand
CCTTGTGATTTCTTCGTATCTCGACCTTTCCGGTCATGCCTGTGAATAATCTAGGTGACAGACCTTGCAAAAACAAAAACAGACGATCTGGTCATGAAAGTGGAAGATGCGAAGGAACGTCGGATGAAGAAGCAGCAGGGAGGGGTGAAAGCGCTTGCTCTATAGAAGTCTTTACGTTCAGCTTCCAACAGGCATAAAACGGGACTCTATTCCCCTCGGAAATGTTCCGCTTTCCGGATGGACAGGGAGCCTCTGCCGCCATGCGGGGTCAGCAAAAAGGCCAGCCCCGCTGGGGCTGATCCGGCTGAAAGCCTGGCATGGCGGCTTCTCCCCCTCCATCCCCGCGGAAATTTCCTGCCAGGACCCGCTGATCTTCGCGCTTAAAGGTTGTGAGGCATCGAAGATTTCTTTCGCGCTCAACTTGACATGAGGCACTGCGGCCCCCGGCTTTTCTGGTGACCCGCGGAGGGAAGGTCAAAAAAGCAGGCGCCCTGCTTGAATGCAGGGCGCCTGCAAGACCCGACGGTCAGTATGTTTCCTGCAGCTCGATGTTCTTGTAGCGCTTCATGCCTGTGCCCGCGGGGATCAGCTTTCCGATGATCACGTTTTCCTTCAATCCCAGGAGCGGGTCGGTCTTTCCTTTGATGGCAGCTTCGGTCAAAACGCGTGTTGTCTCCTGGAAGGAGGCTGCCGACAGGAAGCTGTCCGTCGCCAGCGAGGCTTTGGTGATCCCCAACAGGACGCGCTTGGCGACGGCTGGCCGCCCTCCGTCCGCAATCGTCTTTTCGTTCGCTTCCTCAAACCGGAAGATGTCCACAAGGCTTCCGGGCAGGAGGTCCGTGTCGCCGCTGTCCTCGATGCGGACCTTTCTGAGCATCTGGTGGACGATGAGCTCGATATGCTTGTCGTCAATGCTGACACCCTGGGAGTGATAGACGCTGAGCACCTCGCGGAGCAGGTATTCCTGCACAGCCTTGACGCCCATGATTCTCAGCAGGTGGTGCGGGTTGATGGAGCCCTCGATGAGCTCATCACCGGCATTGACGTGCTGGCCCTCTTCCACCCTCAGGCGGGCGCCGTAATGGATCAGGTAGGATTTCTTTTCTCCCGGGTCATCGTCGGAGGTGATGATGATTTCGCGGCGCTTTTTGCCTGTGCTGATGGAGACCGTCCCGTTGATTTCTGCCAGGGTCGCCTCCCGCTTGGGCTTCCTTGCCTCAAACAGCTCCTCGACCCTGGGAAGGCCCTGCGTGATATCCTCCACGCTTGCCACGCCGCCCGTATGGAAGGTGCGCATCGTCAGCTGCGTGCCCGGCTCACCGATGGACTGTGCGGCGATGATGCCCACTGCTTCACCGATATCCACCGGGCCGCCGTGGGCGAGGTTTGTACCGTAGCAGCGGGAGCACACGCCGTTTTGACAGCGGCAGGTCAGCACGCTGCGGACCTGCATTTTTGAAATCCCGGATTCGGAGATCCGCCTGGCCAGGTCCGGGTTGATCATGTCGTTGATATGGCAGAGCATTTCGCCCGTCTGGGGATGATAGACATCCTCTGCCGCCAGGCGCCCTGTAATGCGGCGCTCAAGCGGTTCAATTTCGCCGATGGGTTCCACCGTGATGCCGCGGATCCTCTCCCCGCGGTTCTCAAAGCAGTCGATCTCCCTGATGATAACCTCCTGGGACACGTCCACCAGCCGCCGTGTCAGGTAGCCGGAATCAGCCGTCCGCAGGGCCGTGTCAGCCAGGGATTTTCGGCTTCCGTGAGAAGACATGAAAAACTCGAGGACGCTCAGCCCTTCCCGGAAGTTTGCCCGAATCGGCAGCTCGATGGCCTTGCCCGAAGGGGAGGCCATCAGCCCGCGCATGCCTGCAAGCTGGGCAACCTGGCCAACGGATCCCCGGGCGCCGGAGTTGGTCATCATGTAGATGGGGTTTCGCTTGTCAAGCACGTCCTTGTCCATGACCCTGCGCTTGAGCCGGCCGGTCATGTCGTTCCATACGCCGATGACGGACTGATAGCGCTCGTCCTCGCTCATCAGGCCACGGCGGAACTTCGCGTCGATCTTGGCGATGGATTCGTCTGCTTCTTTCAGCCACTCCTTCTTTTCCGGAGGGACCTTGATGTCGGCAATGGATACGGTGATGGCGCCTTTGGTGGAGTATCTGTATCCCAGATGCTTGATGTCGTCCAGAACCTTGGCGCATACGCTGACCCCATGGGTATGAAAGCACCTTTCCACAATGCGTCCCAGGTCCTTCTTGACGACCTCCCGGTTAATCTCCAGCTGGAACATGTCGTCGAGGGTCTCGCGCGGCTGGAATCCCAGGTTCTGGGGGATCGCTTCATTGAAAATCAGCAAGCCCAGGGTACAGTCGATCATCCTGCTTTCCTGTTCGCCCTGGAACTCACGCCGGACGCGAACCCGGATGGGGGACTGCAGCTGGATTTCCCCGGCGTCATAGGCCATGAGGGCTTCTTCCTGGGAGCTGAACACCCTTCCGCTCCCTCTGCCCTCAGGATAGGTTGTGGTCAGGTAGTGGCAGCCAATGACCATGTCCTGGGTGGGGGAGATCACTGGCTTTCCATCCTGAGGCTTCAGGATGTTGTTCGCCGCTAGCATCAGAAAGCGCGCTTCCGCCTGGGCTTCCGCCGATAGCGGGACATGCACGGCCATCTGGTCTCCGTCGAAGTCCGCGTTGTACGCCGTGCAGGCCAGCGGGTGCAGCTGGATGGCTTTGCCCTCGACCAGCACGGGCTCAAAGGCCTGGATGCCCAGGCGGTGCAGCGTGGGCGCCCTGTTGAGCAACACCGGGTGCTCCTTGATCACGTTTTCAAGGATGTCCCATACCTCGGGCCTTACCTTCTCCACGGCGCGCTTGGCGGACTTGACGTTGTTTGAGATCCCCAGCCGAACAAGCTGCTCCATCACGAAGGGCTTGAACAGCTCGAGGGCCATCTCCTTGGGCAGCCCACACTGATGGAGCTTAAGCTCAGGGCCAACCACGATGACCGAGCGACCGGAATAGTCGACGCGCTTGCCCAGGAGGTTCTGACGGAACCGACCCTGTTTCCCACGCAGCAGGTCGGACAGGCTTTTTAAAGGCCTGTTGCTGGGGCCGGTGACCGCACGGCCTCTGCGCCCGTTGTCGATGAGGGCGTCCACAGCCTCCTGGAGCATGCGTTTTTCGTTGCGGACGATGATGTCGGGGGTGCCCATCTCAAGCATCCGCTTCAGACGATTGTTGCGGTTGATGACTCGCCTGTACAGATCATTCAGATCGCTGGTGGCGAAGCGGCCACCGTCCAGCTGTACCATCGGGCGAAGGTCGGGGGGGATGACCGGCAGCACGTCCAGGATCATCCACTCAGGCTGGTTGCGGCTGGTGCGGAAGGCTTCGACCACCTCCAGACGCTTGATGGCGTGTGTGCGCTTTTGCCCCTCTGTCTCCCTGTCCCGCTCCTTTTCGACCAGGATGGCAATCTCTTCTTTGAGCTGACGGCTGAGGCTCTCCAGGTCCAGCTCTTTCAGCAGTTCCTTGACAGCCTCTGCGCCGATGCCCGCGCGGAAGCTTCCCCGTTCCTCGGGGAGTTTTGCCATCAGCGCGCGATAGGCGCTGTCTGAGATCAGCGCGTATTTCTCAAGCCTGGTCACATCGGTGTTGCCCGGGTCGATCACGATGTAGGAACCGAAGTAGAGCACCTTTTCAAGGCTGCGGGGGGAGATATCCAGCAGGATCCCCATCCGGCTTGGAATGCCCTTGAAATACCAGATATGGCTCACCGGCGCAGCCAGCTGGATGTGTCCCATCCTTTCGCGCCGTACCTTGGCGCGGGTCACCTGGACACCACACTTGTCGCAGATCTTTTCCTTGTCGCGGTATTTGATTCGTTTGTATTTTCCGCAGCTGCATTCCCAGTCCTTGACGGGTCCAAAGATACGCTCACAGAAAAGCCCGTTGCGTTCGGGCTTCAGGGTACGATAATTGATGGTCTCCGGCTTTACCACTTCGCCGTAGGACCATTCAAGGATTTCTTCAGGCGAGGCCATGCCGATCTGGATGGAATCGAGGTCGGTCAGCTCAAACATAGGATGCCCTCCTTGTCGGCATTATTCAATTTCGTCATCGTCCAGATCGAGGTCCAGGTCATCCTCCTCATGGTCTTCGGCGAGCGGGCTCTTGTCGCTTCCCTCAGGCAGTTCGTCAGCGATAGCCAGGTCATCCTCTCCAAGATCCAGATCAATTTCATCAATCTCTTCGGCCTGGGCGATGAGGGCGTCGGGATGCAGACCTTCATGCTTAAGCGCGATCGGCACCATGTCCTCTTCGTCAAACTCGCGGATGACGATCTCTTCGCGCTGGCCGCCCCATACCCTGATGTCCAGGCTTAGGGCCTGCAGCTCCTTGATCAGCACCTTGAAGCTTTCGGGGATGCCAGGGGTTGGGATGCACTTGCCCTTCACAATCGCTTCGTAGGCCTTGACGCGTCCCACCACATCGTCTGATTTCACCGTCAGGATCTCCTGAAGCATGTTGGCTGCGCCGTAGGCTTCAAGGGCCCATACCTCCATTTCCCCAAAGCGCTGCCCGCCAAACTGGGCCTTTCCGCCCAGAGGCTGCTGCGTCACTAACGAATAGGGACCGGTGGAGCGGGCATGCATCTTGTCATCCACAAGGTGGTGCAGCTTCAGGTAGTACATGTACCCGACCGTGACACGGTTTTCAAAGCGATCCCCGGTGCGTCCGTCATACAGAACGGTTTTTCCGTCACTATCGAAGCCCGCCTTGACAAGGCAGTCCTCAATGTCCTTTTCGGTCGCGCCGTCAAACACAGGGGAGGCCACGTGCCAGCCCAGCGCTTTGGCAGCCATGCCCAGGTGGACCTCCAGGATCTGCCCCAGGTTCATGCGCGAAGGCACACCAAGGGGGTTTAAGACGATGTCCAGCGGCGTTCCGTCAGGCAGGTAGGGCATGTCCGCCTGCGGCAGGATGCGGGACACCACGCCCTTGTTTCCGTGCCGTCCGGCCATCTTGTCTCCAACGCTGATCTTTCTTTTCTGCGCGATATAGACGCGCACCATCTGGTTGACGCCGGGGGAGAGTTCGTCCTTGTTGTCCCGCGTAAACACCTTCACATCGACGACGATCCCGCCCTCACCATGGGGGACCTTCAGGGAAGTATCGCGCACCTCGCGGGCCTTTTCGCCAAAGATAGCGCGCAAAAGCCGCTCCTCGGCAGTCAGCTCGGTCTCCCCCTTGGGGGTCACCTTTCCCACCAGGATGTCCCCGGAACGCACCTCGGCGCCGATGCGCACGATGCCCTCTTCGTCAAGGTCCTTGAGGGCCTCATCCCCGACATTGGGGATATCCCGGGTGATCTCCTCCGCGCCCAGTTTGGTGTCGCGCGCTTCGGACTCGTACTCTTCAATGTGGATGGAGGTGTAGACGTCCTCTTTGACAAAGCGTTCCGAGATGAGGATGGCATCCTCAAAGTTGTATCCTTCCCAGGGCATGAAGCCGACCAGGATGTTGCGGCCCAGGGCGATTTCACCCATGTCCGTGCTCGCCCCGTCGGCCAGCAGGTCTCCAGCATCCACGTGGTCCCCTTCGTTCACCAGAGGGCGCTGGTTGATGCAGGTGCTCTGGTTGGAACGGGCAAACTTTGTCAGCCGGTAGGGGTGAAGCTCACCCAGGCTGTCGCGGATGACGATCCGGTCGGCGGAGACGCTGTGCACCACGCCTGTGTGCTTGCACAACAGCACCACGCCGGAGTCGTGGGCGGCCTTGTATTCCATACCCGTGCCAATGAGGGGGGCCTCCGGCTGCAGCAGGGGAACGGCCTGACGCTGCATGTTGGACCCCATCAGGGCGCGGTTCGCGTCGTCGTTTTCGAGGAAGGGGATCATGGCTGTGGCCACGGAGACAAGCTGTTTGGGAGATACGTCGATGAAGTCCACCTTATCCCTCTGAACCCGAAGCACCTCTTCACGCCAGCGCACGGTGACGTAGTCGTTGACAAAGCTGCCGTCGGGGTGAAGGGGCTCCATCGCTTGCGCGATATAGTACTTGTCCTCCTCATCCGCCGTCATATAGGCGATGCTGTCGGTCACCCGGTGCGTCTCCGGGTCGACCCCGCGATAGGTAGCCTCAATGAAGCCGTACTCGTTGATGCGGGCGTAGGTCGCCAGAGAGCCGATCAGGCCGATGTTGGGGCCTTCGGGCGTTTCGATCGGGCAGATGCGACCGTAATGGCTGTAGTGGACGTCGCGGACTTCCATCCCGGCCCGGTCGCGGTTGAGGCCGCCCGGCCCCAGCGCGGAAAGCCGTCTCTTGTGCGTCAGTTCAGCCAGCGGGTTGGGCTGGTCCATAAACTGAGACAGCTGTGACGAGCCAAAGAACTCCTTGATGGCAGCGGTCACCGGCCGGATGTTGATCAGGTCACCGGGCCGCACGTCGTTGGCGTCCTGGATGGCCATCCGTTCCCGCACGACGCGCTCAAGCCTGGACATGCCGATGCGTACCTGGTTTTGTAAAAGCTCTCCCACGCTGCGCAGGCGGCGATTTCCAAGGTGATCGATATCGTCCACGGTGCCGACACCGTGAGGGAGACCGAGCAGATAGCTCACAGAGGCTACGATGTCGTCGATCAGGATATGTTTGGGGACCAGTGACTGCGCGTTTTCCTGGATGACGCGGCGTAGGTCTTCTCCCTGGGCGCTGTCAAGGATCTGCATCAACGTGGGCAGGTGAACCATCTCCTGGATGCCGCATTCGCGAGGGTCGAAGTCAAGGTAGGCTGACGCATCGGCGAAGTTGTTGCCCACGACGAGATGGACATGATCCCCGCACAGGACGCCGACCGTATTGATGCCTGCGTTCTGTATGTCGATGGCCGCGCCTTCCGCGATGGGTTCCCCCTTCTTAGCCAGAATCTCTCCGGTGTCTGGGTGGATGATGTCCTCTGCGGAGATCTGCCCAGTGATCCTTGCGGCGACGGAGAGTTTCTTGTTGAACTTGTAGCGGCCGACGCGCATCAGGTCGTAGCGCTTGGGATCAAAGAACAGGTTGTGCAAAAGGATCCGGGCCCCGTCTTCGGTGGGGGGCTCTCCGGGCTTTTGTCTTTTGTATATCTCAAGCAGGGCATCCGCCTGCGATTTGATGTTCTCGTCTGATTTGCTGATCGTTGCCAGGAGACGCTCATCCTCGCCCAGCAGGCCGACCAGCTGCGCGTCTGTCCCGTATCCAAGCGCCCTGAGAATGACAGTGATCGGCAGTTTCCTCGCCCGGTCGATGCGCACCCACAGGCAGTCATTGGAATCGGTTTCGTACTCGATCCAGGCACCCCTGTTGGGGATCACCTGCGTGGAGAAAAGTGGCTTGCCGGCTTTGTCGAGCGCCCTGGTATAATAGGTCCCGGGAGAACGGACAAGCTGGCTGACGACCACCCTCTCCGCCCCATTGATGATGAAAGTGCCGTGTTCGGTCATCAGGGGAAAGTCACCCATGAAGACGTCGGTTTCCTTGATCTCGCCTGTTTCCCTGTTCTTCAGGCGGACGAACACCTTCAGCGGCGCGGCATAGGTCAGGTCACGCTCCTTGCAGCGTTCGACGCTGTTTTTTGGCGTCTTGTCAAGCGTGTAGTCAACAAACTCGAGCACCAGGTTCTCGCTGTAGTCGGTAATAGGGGAAACATCTGCCAGCACTTCCCGAAAGTCCTCGTCGAGAAACCTCTGATAGGAGTTTTTCTGGACCTCTATCAGATTGGGCATGTTCAGAACCTCGTCGATATGCGAGAAGCTCATTCGCTTGCGCCGCTTCCCCATGTTGACTTCATGCATCATGTTCGCTATCACCCCTCCATTGCTGCCCGGACGCCTGAAACGATACAGGAATCACCTCTTGTACAAACCCCTGTTCCCATCGCATCAGGTCGATACCGATGCAATCATAAAAGGTATCATAAGAACCCGGAGACGTCAATGAAAATTTTTTCATATTTACATGCCTGGTTTTCCGTCGCCCGGCTTCCTGCCCCCGAATGGGATGAAAGGCGTGGAGAAAGCACACCCGTGACGGGTTTGATCGGAGGGGTGAGGAATGCTAGAATCAGCCATGGATTCAGGCGCTCGGGCACAGCGGGGCGGGAGGGGAAGCAGCCTCCTGCGCGCAGCCGCGTCCTTCCTTCTTCTGGTGTTCTTGCTCCCGCCCGCCACAAGGGCGGGAGTTCTGCAGGCGCGTGCGCCTCGCCTGCGTGCGCTGCTCATCGGTTGTGACCGTTTTGTGTCGCAGCCGGATACCTATCCTGCTGCAGAAAGCAATGTGCGCCTTCTCTCAGAGGCATTCAACGCCGATGTGCGAGGGTATCTCTCGATTCACACGGCGGTTAACGCCATCGCGGACGAGGACGCCTTTCTAGCTCTTGTCAAGGAGGCGTTTGCAGGCGCCGTCAAGGGGGATCTGTCCCTGGTCTATATCGGCACGCACGGCCTTTTGGATGCCAACGACCCGGAATCCTTCAGGATGCTCCTGAGCGATGGGTCCAAAGAGATCGGGCTTGTGCCCCAAACCCTGTTCGCGGCTTTGGACGCAGTTTCGGGGAAGAAGATCATCATCGCCGACGCCTGCAACAGTGGCGCCATGATTGGCAAGGGGATGAGCGACGTTCGGGTCCTGCCTACCGGCCTGGGGGGCGATACCATCGTCCTGACGAGCGCGGGGGGAAGCGAGCCCAGCTTTCTATGGTCATCGGGCGGAGAAACCCTGCAGGGAGGCGGGTACTTTGCAGCAGCGCTCGCTTCCGGCATCAGCGAAGCCAGCGGCTATAGCGCCGACGGCAACAAAGACGGTTCGGTGAGCTGTCTGGAACTGCACGCCTATCTGCTGCGTTCCTACGCGGCATCCACCCCCCAGATCTATCCGGCCAGCAGTACAGAGGAATTCTTTCGCTGCCCTCCCGCGCCGGGAGGACAGGGGCTCAGGACGGTCACCGATCTCACGCCTGATGACGGTGTGCTCACGGGCGTGGACAGGGAGCTTGGATTTTCGTATACGCTCAACCATGAAGCCAGGGTGTTTTACCACCTGGTCTACGACAGGGAGGGCGCGTGGGATTTTGCAAACCCGCAGGTGATCCCGGAAAAGACGGAGGGAAACGGGGCCAGTGCGCCCGGACGAAAGCGGCGCAGCCTATTCCTTGAGGATGCAGACGGGACGAGCTATGGATATGTCCTGTTCTTTATCAGCGTTTCCCAGGGGGACGGGACCGTGCCTCAGGCCAGCGCGCTCATCCGCGTGCAGCCGGCGCAGGGGGACCCCGCCCTTGGGGTGGAAGTGACGGAGCGTTTTGAACCCCTCTGCGGGGAAGAGGCGGCAATCAGGGTATACCATGATTTTCCGTGCCGGTTGACGCTTGAAATCCTGGACGGGGAGGGAACACGGGTGTCCCGTCTGAAGACGGAAGAAGCGACGCGGCCTCAGCGCCTGAAGGGCGGTGGAAGCGTCGCGTACTGGGACGGCACAGACGCCTATGGCCACCAGGCGCCCGAGGGCGAATACAGGGTCGCTGTCCGCGCGTGGGCCAGCGAACAGGAATACGTTGCGACGAGCGGGCCTTTCAGCCTGGTGCGTCGGTCACCACTCGATGCCTCTGCGCGCCTGAAGTCCCGTATCAAAAGGGTGTTTGAGCGGCTGGATCAGGCTGTAATAATCGCTTCGCCGAGCCAGCGCCTCGGGCGCGTTTCTGCCCGTAACAACCGTTTCGCCCCACCGGAGGGCCTCATCGATCAGCGCGAACGCCGCCTCCTCGGACACCAGGGCGCTGTCCATGGCTACGGCGAGCTCATCCAGCACGGTCAATGAGGGTTTCAGCCGGCGAAGCCCGTCGGCGATGTCCCGAGCGTGGGCGGTCTGGGACCGCCTGGCTTCCTCCAGCTCGGCGGCGTCCATCTCAAACGTGAAGCGTTCCATTACAACACCCTCAAAGACGGTGACGCCCGGAAGCTTTTTAAGGGTGCTGAGCTCACCGGAGGTCCCCGGCTTCATGAACTGAGCGATGAGCACCGTGCCGCCGTGCCCCAGCATGCGCAGCGCGAGGCCCATGGCTGCTGTGGTTTTTCCCTTGCCGTCCCCTGTGTATAGGTGGAGCCTGTGTTGCTGTTCCATTGCGTCCTCCCGCTTTTTGGTTCGTCCTGCGCCTGATTGTAGGCGGCTTCAGGAGAGAAGTAAAGAAACGGAGCTTCGCCGTGGTTTTGACGCCTGGAGAGGCCCTCTATATAATACGCCTGTAGCAAAGGGTGAAAGGCAGGTCATCGCGCGATGAGGCGAGAGGGCTTCCGGATGTCTGTGCTGCTCGGTTTCGCGCTGCTGGCGCTGCTGACGGCGGGGCTGTGTGTGAGCGTGGGGAGCGTGACGATCCCCTTTGGTCAAATCGTGCGGCTGCTCATCGATGCCACGCTGGGGCTGGAGGGGCCTCCTACGCCGGCCCGGGCGATCATCCTGGACGTCCGGTTGCCGCGCATTCTCTGCGTGGCTTTAAGCGGTGCAGCCCTTTCGCTCTGTGGCGCTTCCATGCAAGGCCTCCTTAGAAACCCGCTGGCGGACGGGTCGACGCTGGGCGTCAGTTCTGGCGCTTCTCTGGGCGCCGTGCTCGCCATCGCCTTTGGCGCGGGGCTTCCGGGCCTTCCCCAGGTGGGGGTCTTTGTCTCCTCGGTGGTCTTTGCCTTTCTGTCCATGATCCTCATCCTCGCACTGTCCTACTCCCTCGACGGGTCGCTGGCGACCAATACGATCATCCTGATCGGGGTGGTGTTTTCCATGTTCGCCGGCAGTTTGACCAGCCTTGTCCTTGCCTTTTCTTCCGAGAAGCTCAGGCCGATTACGTTTTGGACCCTGGGCTCTCTGTCGGGAAGCACGTATGGGCAGGCGCTGGTGCTGCTGAGCACGCTGGGCGTCTGCGGCTCAGCCCTGCGCGCGCACGCCCGCGAACTCAATGCCTTTGCCATAGGGGAAGAGAACGCGCACCACATCGGCGTGCCTGTCCGGAGGGTCAAGCTGCTGATCATGGTGTCTGTCTCGCTGCTGATCGGCGTTTCGGTCGCCATCGGCGGGACCATTGGCTTTGTGGGCCTGGTCATGCCCCACATCGTACGCTTACTTTTCGGCCCGAACCACCGCCGCCTCCTGCCCGCATCTGCGTTCTTTGGGGCGGTGTTCCTGATGCTCTGCGACATGCTTGCGCGGACGCTCTTAAGCCCGATGGAACTGCCCCTTGGGGTGATCACCTCCCTCATCGGCGCCTCTGTCTTTACAGCCATCCTGTTCAGACAAAGGCGAGAAAGGCAGTCCGCGTGATGCTTCAGGTGAGCCGCGTGTCGGTGGCATATGGCGGCAAGACCGTGCTGCACGAGGTGGACCTAAGGCTGGAAGAAGGGCAGTGGTTGATGCTGGTTGGACCCAACGGGGCGGGAAAGACCACGCTGGTCTCTGCGATCTCCCAGATGGTCCCCTATGAGGGAAGGGTGAAGGTTTTGGGTTCAGATGCCCGCCGGCTCAAGCCCCGGGAGCTGGCCAGGCGCTTGGGCGTCCTGGCGCAGCGGCGCCATGTGGCCTACGCGTTCACGGTGGAGGAGCTTGTGTGCCTGGGAAGGTACGCCCATCGCGGAGGGCTGTTCGGCCAGGACGACGTGAAGGGGACGGACAGGGTAGAACAGGCGCTCGCCATGACGGGGATGTCGGAGCTGCGCCAGCACAGCGTGATGACGCTGTCGGGGGGAGAGCTCCAGCGCGCTTTTCTGTCGCAGGTCTTTGCCCAGGATCCCAGCATTCTTTTGCTGGACGAACCGGCCAATCACCTGGATCCGATGCATCAAAAAGCGGTCTTCTCGCTGATCGGGCGCTGGCTGAAGGAGGGGGGGCACGCGGCGGTCTCGGTGGTGCACGACCTGAGTATCGCCAGGATGTATGGAACCCATGCCCTGATTTTGTCCCAGGGACAGACGGTTGCCTCAGGCAGGAGTGAAGCTGTGCTCAGCAACGCTTACCTGGAGCGTGCCTATGGCATGGACGTCGTCAGATGGATGCAGAAAATGCTGTCCCAGTGGAAGGAGAGTTCCTGATCCGGGCCTGAGGGGCGGGTGATGACAGGGCCCTATGCGGACGGAAGGAGGGTGGATGATGAGGTGCCAGTATTGCAACGCAACCGACAGCCGCGTGATCGACTCACGGCCGACGGAAGATGGCGCGAGCATCCGGCGAAGACGGGAATGCAACAGCTGCGGGAAGAGGTTCACGACCTATGAAAAGGTTGAGATGCCACGCCTTCTCGTCGTCAAGAAGGACAATACACGGGAAGTGTTTGATATCAACAAGATCAGGGACGGGATCATCAGAGCCTGTCACAAGCGGCCTGTGGCGGCAGAGGACATCGATGCCATCGCCGCTTCGGTGGAGCAATGTGCCCTTAATACACTGAAGAAGGAGATCACCACGCAGCAGATCGGCGGGAAGGTCATGGACGCACTGAAAAGCCTGGATGAGGTCGCCTACATCCGCTTCGCCTCCGTTTACCGGCAGTTTACAGACCTGCCCACTTTCCTGCATGAGCTGACCCGCCTGATGAATGAAGACCGCGAAGACAGACGGGTTCCGCCGAGCGCGGGGGACAAAGGCAAAGAGCCCGTCTAAGGCCCGGGCCCTTGCGGCAGGCGTGGGAAGACGGGCGGCCGCCTATCTGGAGATCTGGTCCAGCGTCATACCAAAGCCGGGAGAGAATTCGCGCATGAAGTCCTTTACCTCAGGCAGGTCGATGTTGTGGATGCTGTGCTCGATACCCGCCAGGGCTTCCACAAATTCCCTGTTGCCAGCTTTAATTTCCTCAAGGCATTTGATGTAGGCACAGATCCTGTCGGCAGCCTTGACGATACGCCACTCCGGGCTTTTTCTGTCCGCGAGGATCAGGGGTTCATAGTGCCTGATCAGGTCCCCGGGCAGCATGGACAAAAGGCGCCTGGCCGCGAGGCCTTCGATCCTTTCGTATTCAGCGCGGATGGACGGGTTGTTGTGCTTGATGGGCGTGGGCAGATCCCCCGTGATGACCTCACTGGAGTCATGGTAGAGGGCCAGCGCCATGATGTGCTCTGCGCTGTAGGGCCTCTGGTATCGTTCGATGCCTATGACCGCGATGGCGTGGGCGAGCATGGCCGCCTGCATGGCGTGCTCCATATCGTTCTCGGGCCAGGTATTGCGCATGAGCCCCCAGCGCCTGATAAACTTCATGCGGGACATATACGCGAAAAAGTGATAGGCCATCTCAGCCCTCCTGCCCTATGATCCCAAGGTCAATGACGGTGTTTCCGTGCCCGGTTGCCGGAAGGAAGCGCCCAAAGAAATCCGCCGCGCGGAGGCGGACGGATGCGGTGTTGACGCCGGGATGAAAAATCAAATCGTCAGGCCCGGCAAGCGCGGCGTCGGTCGCGAGGTGGACCCTTTTTTCGCTGTCGCGGATCAGCGCAAGCGGGCTCAGCGCGCCGCTGTCGGTCCCCAGCAGTTCGCGGAGTTTTTCCGCCGGCGCGAAGCTTAAACGGGACACGCCCAGCATCTTGCTGACCTGCGCTGTAACGAAAGGCCTGTTGTGGAGGCTGAGGAACAGAAAGAAAACCGATTGCCTGCGGTCGCACAGCAGGATGTTCTTGCACATCTGTGCTCCGTCCCAGTCTATCTCCTTCAGGGACAGGCACTCCTCCATGGTGTGGACCGGTCTGTGCCTGTACAGCGAGAAGGGAATCCCGTGTTCGCGCAGAAAAGCCAGGATATCGCGATCAGGATTCATCGGGGTCGTCCTTCTTCTTGATGGAACCTTTCTCATGCCCCAGGCTGCCAGGCCTGTAGTACACGGTGTCCTCAAAGCCTGTGGGCATATAGTTCTGCCGGACATAGTGGCCCGGGAAGTCGTGGGGGTAGAGGTAACCCCGGCCGCTGCCCAGACGCTCGTGCCCCCTGTAGTGCGTATCGCGCAGCGCCTCCGGCACGCTGCCGGGCCTGCCTGCCGCCGCGTCCTTTTGGGCCAGGTCCGCCGCGACCGTCACGCTGTTGGACTTGGGGCTCTCGCAGACCGTGATGACTGCCTGGACAAGCGGAAGCCGGGCTTCGGGCATCCCCAGCATCTCCAGCGCCTGGGCCGCCGCGACCGCCTGAAGCATCGCCATGGGGTTGGCAAGGCCTACGTCCTCGCTGGCGTGAACGATGATTCTGCGGGCCAGCAGCCGCGGGTCCGCGCCTGCGTGCAGAAGCCTTGAAAACCACAGGAGCGCGGCGTCGCTGTCGGACCCGCGCATGCTCTTACAGAAAGCCGAGAGCATATCGTAGTACAGGGACTCGTCGCACGCGAGCACGGGCTTTTGAACGCTGTCCTCCGCGATGTCCAGGGTGATGCGGATCGTGCCATTGGAAACGGGCGTGGACAGTGCCGCCAGCTCCAGCGCGTTGAGCGCCATGCGCACATCTCCCCTGGCCACGCCCACGATATGGCGGAGGGCCTCCTCCTCAAGCACCACGTTCATTTGGCCCAAACCACGCTCACCGTCCGCCAGCGCCCGCTGGAGCGCCATCTCTACGTCGCTGTCCTCCAGGGCGTAAAATTCAAAGACACGCAGGCGGCTCAGCAGCGCGGGGGTGAGGGAGATGAAGGGGTTTTCTGTGGTGGAGCCGATGAAGCGGATCAGACCTTCCTCGATGGCGGGCAGGATGCTGTCGGACTGTGCCCTGCTCCAGCGGTGGCACTCGTCCAGGAGCAGGTAGGTGCTTTTCCCATACAGGCTTTTAAGGCTGGAGGCCTCTCGAACGGCATCCCTCAGGTCGGACACCCCCGCTGTGACCGCGTTCATGCGGACGAAGGCAGCCTTTGTCGTGCCGGCGATGACAAAGGCCAGGGAGGTCTTTCCGCAGCCCGGTGGTCCATAAAAAAGACAGCTGGTCATCCGGTCCGCTTCGACCGCCCTGCGCAGAAGCTTGCCCGGACCCACGAGATGCCTCTGGCCCAGAAATTCGTCCAGCGTGCGGGGACGCATCCGAAGGGCGAGGGGCAGATCGCGCTGCTCGTTGATTTCAAACAGGGACATCGGTTTCACTCACACTCAAAAGCACGCTCCTGCCGTCGTGCCCACAACGCCAGGTATGGGGGATCTCCGCCATGGCGCATTGCGCGTGCAGGATCGCAATGCCATCGTCGAGCTGGCCAAACCTGGCGCTGGAGAGGCGCAGCGTGTTTCCTGAGAAGGAAAGGCGCCAGGGCTGCCTGTTGCGGGCGGAAGGTGCCATGCGCACGGCTTCGGAGGCCCGGAAAGCCCAGTACGGCCAGGAGACGGGATCGCTGCTGCACAGGGAGGCCAGCGTTTTCCGGCTGCGACCTGGGGGGCCCTTCAGTGCCCCGGGGATGCCAAAGGGGATCAGTGCCGCGACCCTTTCGCTGCGCCTGAGGGCGACGCCACAGCGCCTTCTTCGAAAGCCTGCGGACACCCAGCAGCTTCCCAATCCCAGGGCGCAGGCTTCCAGGACGAAGGCTTCGCCGGAGATGCCCGCCTTCAGCTTGGCGTCCGGGTCCGTCCGCCGGATGATCAGCGCTGCAAAATCGGTCACACCGGAGAAGCTTCCCGAAAAGGGGGTGGGCCCAAAGGCGTGCTTGCCTGTGGCAGGGGCAAGCACGATCCGTACCCCCGGCAGGCAGACGCGTTCCGCGGCATAGTTCAGCGCGCTCTTTTGCGCAATATCTGCTGCAGCCTGATACGCCCTGCAGCTGCTGCGCGCGGCAATGGCGCCATACCATCGTTGAAGCTGCGCGCGGGTATAAAAGTCGCTCCATAGACAGGCAGACATCAGCCAACCTCCCGCCACGCAGTGTAGCATCCACAGACCGGGCCATCAAGATTCCCGCGCGTCAGCGAATCTCGCTTTGGCCCATGTAGCGGTGGAGAGCGGGGGGAAGCGCCACGCTCCCGTCCTCGTTTTGACAGTTTTCAAGGATGGCGGCCAGGGCACGGCCGACCGCTACGCCGGAGCCGTTGAGGGTATGGCAGAATGCAGGCTTGTCCTTTGCCGATTCGCGGTAGCGAACCCCGGCGCGCCTGGCCTGGAAGTCTTCGCAGTTGGAACAGCTGGATATCTCCACATATCTGCCGTAGCTGGGCATCCAGACCTCCACGTCATAGGTTTTGGCCGCAGAAAAACCCAGGTCCCCTGTACACAGGCAAACGACCCGATGCGGCAGGTTTAAAAGCCTGAGCACCTTTTCCGCCTGTGCCGTCATGTGCTCAAGCTCCGGATAGCTCTGTCCGGGCGTGCACACCTTGACCATTTCCACCTTATTAAATTGATGCTGGCGGATGTAGCCGCGCGTATCCCTTCCGGCGCTGCCCGCCTCGCTTCTGAAACACACGCTGTAGGCCACATTGCGCAGGGGAAGGCGTTCTCCCTCCAGGATCGATTCTCTATACATATTGGTGACGGGGACTTCAGCGGTGGGGATGAGAAAGAGCTCTTCGCTGACCTTGTAGGCGTCCTCCTCAAACTTGGGCAGCTGCCCGGTGCCGGTCATAGAGGCGCGCGTCACAAGATAGGGCGGATAGACTTCCTCAAAGCCGTCCGCCACGTGGGTGTCGAGGAAGAGGGCGATCAGGCTCCGCTCCAGCCTTGCTCCCAAGCCCTTGAGGAAGGTGAACCTTGCGCCCGATACCCGGGCTCCTGCCTCGAAATCCATGATGCCAAGCGCCGGGCCGATCTCCCAGTGGGCGCGCGGCGCAAAGGAAAACTCCCGTACTTCGCCCCAGCGCCGGATCTCAAGGTTCGCGCTGTCATCGGTGCCGACGGGAACGCTTTCATGGGGATAGTTGGGTAGAAGGAGCAAAAGGGACTCAAGGTCCACGTCGATTTCCTTCACCCTGGCGTCCAGAACGGCAATGCTGTCGCCCACGCCCTTCATCTCCGCCACCAGTGCGGAAGCGTCACCGCCCCCGCGCTTGATCTGGGCGATCTCCCTGCTCGCTTCATTGCGCCGGTTCTTCAGCGCCTCGGCCTTGGCGAGCAGCCCCCTGCGCTCTTCGTCCAGGCGAAGAAGCGGCGAGGTGTCGACGCTGCTGCCACGCTTTGACAGCATGTCCTCGAGCTCACCTGGGTTCTGTCTGATCCGTCTGATGTCCAGCATAGGGACCTCCTGTCTGATGAATGAAAAGATCCGCCCCCTTCTGGGGACGGACTCTGTCCGCGTTGCCACCCCGCTTGGCTTTCGCCCACTCTGCGGCGCTATAAAGGGCGCACCCTTCCGCTCATCGCGGAACGCTCCCGGGCGGAACAGCAGTATTTCTGCCTGCCTTGCACCTACCGGCAGGTCTCTGTAGCCGGCCACTGCCTTTTCCCGTTCCTCGCGTCCACGCCAGTATAGCGGCGTGACGGGCGAAATGCAAGCACTGCGGAGCCCTGCCCAGCAATGCTCAGGGGGCCTCGCGCTTTCCGGCAAGCACGCCCAGGGACCGCTCCTCCCTGAATTGGTTGGTATACAGGCGGGCATAGATGCGGCCCTTTTTCATCAGTTCCTCGTGCGTTCCGCTTTCAGCTACGCGACCGTCGTCGATGACCAGGATGCGGTCGGCGCCCCGGATGGTCGAGAGCCTGTGGGCGATGATGAAGCTTGTCCTTCCCTGTATGGTTTCCTGGATCGCCTTGCGAATGGCTGCTTCCGTTTCAGTGTCCACGGACGAGGTGGCCTCGTCCAGGATGAGGATCCTCGGATCCTTCACAATGGCCCTCGCAAAGGAAATCAGCTGCTTTTCCCCGGTGGAGAGGCGGTTTCCGCTTTCCCCGACCTGGGTTTCGTAGCCCTGTTCAAGCCTCTGAATGAAGCGGTCCGCGCGGACCATCTCCGCTGCGTGCAGGACCTCAGCGTCGCTGGCACTCTTGTTTCCATAGCGGATGTTGTCGGCGATCGTTCCGGAAAAGAGCTGTGGCTCCTGAAGGACGTAGCCAAGATGGGACTGTAGCCACAGCTGGCTGCGCTCCCTGTAGTCGACGCCGTCAACGAGGATGCGCCCTTCCGTAGGCTCGTAGAACCTGCACAGGAGGTTGACGATCGTCGTCTTTCCCGCGCCGGTCGGACCGACCAGGGCAAGCGTCTCGCCTGCACGGACGCTAAGGCTGAAATCCCTGAGAACCTCTTCTCCGTCCCGATACTGAAACCCGACCCGCTCAAAGCGTACGTCGCCCTTCATGCGGGGCCAGTGCTCCCGGATGGGGTGGAGGGCGGTGCCGAAGACCCTTTCTACCTCCGGGCTGTCCTTGATCTCAGGCTCCGTTTCAAGGAGGGCGACGACCCTCTCCGCAGCAGCCTGCATCCGCTGCATTTCGGAAAACAGTCCGGCCAGGTCGCGGACCGGCTGAAAAAACTGCAGCGTGTACCCGATGAAGGCGGTCAGGCTGCCTAAGGACAATGCGCCCTCAAGGACAAGGCTTCCGCCCCTGGAAAGAGCCAGGGCCGTGGCGATGGATCCCATGGAGATCACAACGGGCAAAAAGAGGGACGACAGGGTGGCTACACGCACGGAGACACGCTGAAGCTGGTTGGAAGTCCAGGCAAACTCCTCCTTGTTCCTTTCCTCCAGGACCAGGGTCTTGGTCGTCCTGGCACCCATGATGCCCTCGCCAAAGGCCTGGGTGACGGCGCTGTTCGCCTTTCGGATCTCCCGGTGGCCGGCAAGGATTTTCTTCTGGAAGAAGACCGACGCTACAGCCAGCGCAGGGAGCACAAGCAGGACCAGGAGGGTCAGCCGCAGGTGGAGAAAGCCCATGGCAGCGACGCTGATACACAGGTAGACCAGCGCCCAGACCAGGTCGACAATCCCCCAGCCAAAGGTCTCGCCCAGGTGCCGTGCGTCGCTGATCATCCTGCTCATCAGGTGGCCAACCGGCGTGCGGTCATAAAACGAAAAGGAAAGCTCCTGCAGCTTGCGGAAGCCCAGCTTCCGAATCTCACCACACAGGCCGTTATCCACCTTGCTGGCCAGGTAAATAAAGCGGTAGACGCTCGCCGACTGTAAAAGGATGATCGCCAGATACGCCACAGAGAAGGGCAAAAGCCCGGAGCTGTCGCCTGTCGCGATGAAGCGGTCAATGGCCATGCGGGTCATCTGTGGAAAGGCGGCATCGCACAGGGCGATGATCCCCATCAGAAAGGCGACCTGTGCCATCTTTTTGTGGAAGGGGCCCGCAAGCCTGTAGACCTTTTTCCACAGGCTTCCGTCAAAGGACCGTCTTGCTGCCTTTTCTTCCCTGAGCCGTATCACGGTGTTGCTCCGTCCTTCCCTTCTTCGACGTGCGGGCGCGTGGGAGCTGGGGGAGAGCCGTTGTCCTGATCCTCCATCCCACGCTGGATGGCGTGGATACGCGCGTACAGGCCTTCCCGCAGCACCAGCTCGTCATGGGTCCCCCTGTCCGTGATGCGTCCCTGTTCCATCACCAGGATCAGGTCGGCTTGTCGGAGGGTCGTGATCCGGTGGCTGATCAGGATCGTGGTCAGGTCTCCGCGGCGCGCTTTCAGCGAGCGCCGGATCTGTGCGTCCGTCAGGGTGTCGACAGCGGAGAGAGAGTCGTCAAACACCAGGACATCACAGTCCTTCAGCAGCGTGCGCGCAATGGCGATCCTCTGCCTTTGGCCGCCCGAGAGGGTGACGCCGCGCTCTCCCACCAGGGTGTCAAAGCCCTTCTTGCTTTCGTGAATGAAGTCCCAGGCACCGGCATCGCGGACGGCCCGCTTCATCCGTTCCGGGCTCGCATCCGGGGCTGCGATCGTCACGTTGTCCCGGATAGACCGGCTGAACAGAAACGTCTCCTGCAGGATAAGCCCGATCCTCTGCCTGAGATGCCTGCGGTCGATGGCGGAGACAGGGATGCCTCCGATGCGGATCGCGCCTTCCGAAGGCTCGTAGAGACGCAGCAATAGGTGAACAAGGGTGCTTTTCCCCGAGCCCGTCGCCCCAAGGATGGCGACGGTCTGGCCCCGCCTCACCGTGAAGGAGACGTCGCTTAATACCGGCTGCCCGTCCTCATAGTGAAAGCAGACACGGTCAAACACAATGTCGCCTGACAGAGGAGGCTTTAAGAGGCTGTCGCCGCAGGGCTCAGCGGGCACGGCAAGCACTTCGCTGATCCTTCCCAGGGAGACCACGCTTTTCCCGGCGTCGGACAGGATTCTGCCCAGCTGGCGAATCGGCCATAAAAGCATGCCGACATAGCTTGTAAAGACCACCATGTCCCCCAGGGTGATGGCGCCTGCGATGGTTTCGAGGATACACACCAGCAGGGTGACCATGGCCTGGGCCAGGCTGAGGAGGTCGCCCAGAGACCAATATGCGGCCTCCAGCGCAGAGACCCGGACCGCCTTGTCCATAAAATCGTCGCTGGCTCGGTCAAACTTCTCGATCTCGCTGGACGCCTGGCCAAAGGCGCGGACGACGCGCACCCCGGAGAGGTTTTCCTTCAAAACAGCGCTGAGCCTGGCCTCGGCTTCATCGGAGGCGTGAAAGGCGCGCATGACCATCCCGAAGAAAAGCCAGGCAAAGACAAACAGCGCGGGAATCAGCGCCAGGCTGATCAGGGTGATCCTCGCGTCGATGGGGATCATCAGCGACAGCGAGATGCCGATCATCAGCACCGCGTTGAGGATGGCCATCAGCTGTACGGAAAGAAAGCGCCGGACGGTCTCCACGTCTGAGCTGCAGCGCTGGATGAGGTCCCCGGAATCCGCCATGACGTGCCAGGCATACGGGAGGTCCTGGAGGTGGCCATAGAGTTCGCTTCTTAAAAAGGACGCCGCCTTTTCGGCTGCCGTCGCGCTGAGACGGCCCTTGTAAAAAGAAAAAACTCCGCTGAGAGCGCTGGTGAACACAATGGCCGCACCAAAGACCCACAGGGAGCCCGCCAGGCGGTTTTCCCCGAAGGCCTGGGACAGCAGCCGGTTCAAGGCGGCGGGCAGCCTCGAGCCTGCGTTGCCCAGGCTGTGGTCCAGAACCTCCGCAACGAGGACGGGCGTCAAAAACCCCAGAAAGACCGTCGCCGCCGTACAGGCGAGCGCACCGGAAAAGAGGCCTGAATACTGGCGTATCAGCTGCCTCATCAACCGGAACCCGGGCTTTTGCATGCACTAACCTCCTCATCGCGGGCGAAAAAAAACCCGCTCCAAGGCGAAACCCTGACGGTGCCTTCACGGGCCGCAGCACGGACAGGCAACACACGCGGACAGGCATTCAGGCCCCCGGCGCAGGGCGTGGGATACGGCGCCGCAGTGCACTCCATGAAAGGGTTTTCCCCTGATCGCGGGCATCATAGCGCCGGTGCGCCTGGCTGTCAACGCGCAGCCCCGTGCGCGCAAGGAAAAAGGGCGGCAGCTGCCGCCCTCCCCTGCCCCTTTGGAAGGCTACCAGGTGGCCTTCATCGCCCGGTTGACGCAGTTTTGGTGGGCCGGGTCCACCCGGTTGGTCTCGTGGGTGCGGCTGTTGTGAAAGTGGATGCAGAAGTGCCCGGCGAAGCCGTTGCCGGAGATGGTGCTGGTTCCATGGGGCATCCCGTTCATGGATGCGGCATACACACGGCCGTTGTACCGGATCAGGACGGGCCGTCGGGACCAGCTGAAGGCGCCCCCGAAGGCGCTTTTCAGCTTGGCGGTGCTGGCGCTGTCCACAGGCTCCGCATCCAGATGGTTGGCGCCTGACCATCGCTTGCAGGAAAAGGTTACGCCCGAATAGATATCCTTAACCGTGAAGACGGCTCCCTTGGGGATTCTAAGGTTTCCACCGTTGGTCCAGTCAAGTTTTTCGGTGGGCGTGCTGTAGTTGGCTGCGTTTTTTCCAAAGAGTTTCCTGATGGTGTCAAAGCCTGCCGTACCGTCTGCAGCAAGGCCATAGCGCTTTTGGAAGGCCATGACGGCCTGGACTGTCTTGTCCCCATAGCTGCTATCGATAGGAGCTTTGTAGATGCCCTTGAGCTTCAGGGCCTGCTGCAGCGCCTTGACGTGGCTTCCGCTGTTGCCCTTCCTGCTGGTGTTCGGGACGCTGATTTGGGAGATGGACGAGATGCCTTTCATCTGGGGGTCGTTCGCTGCGGTGGTTTCAAGAACCCGGCCAAACAGCGCCTTGATGGTGGCATAATCCGTCCGGCCCGTCACGCTCAGGCCGGCCGATTTCTGGTAGGTCTTTAAGGCTTCCGTCGTCATCTGCCCGAACTTGCCGTCCACAACGCCTTGGTAGGCCTTCTTCAGCTGCAGCGCGCGCTGCAGCTTCTCCACATCGGTTCCGGCATCGCCATAGCGGACATAGGAAGGTGGGTCTCCCAGGCCGCTGATGCTTGTCACCTTTGCATACTTGCTTTTGCTCTGCGCTTCTGAGGACGCCGTGAGGCGCTTGAGCGTTGTGGAAGACGTGGTCACAAATTTCTTCATGATGTAGCCTGTCTTGCCGCTGTGGGAGACCTTAAAGAATTCACCACTCAGGCTGAGGAGGGTGATTTTGGTCCCCTTGTCAAGCCTGTCGTAGTAGCCACAGTTTGTGTTGGCCTGCATCCGAAACAGGACCTTGTCGGCATTGATGGTTCCCACAAAGGTTTCAGCTAAACCGGACAGGGTCAGCAGGCATAGCACGGCAGACAGTACAAGAAGGCACAGCCTCCGCGCTCCGCTGCCTGAAATCATGCTCATGATGGACCTCCTTTGCGTGCGCGTCGGGAAGGATGGGGAATCGACAGGGGCAGTATATTACAAAAGTAATAAGATTGCAACACAAATTTAATATTTGAGAAACGAGGAGGGACCTGCCGTTTCATGGACGAAGCGGAGGGGCCGTGCTATAATGCCGCCGTTGTCTTTTTTCTGATGGAAGGGCGAGGGAGAGCTGTCCATGTATGACGCGATCGTCATCGGCGCCGGGGTGGTGGGTTGCGCGGTGGCCCAGCGCCTTGCGCAGTACGGAGGGCGTTTTGTCGTTGTGGACCAGGCGGACGATGTCTCCCAGGGGGCCAGCAAGGCCAACAGCGGCATCGTGCACGCGGGGTACGACGCAGCCCCCGGTTCTGAAAAAGCCCGCCTCAATGTGAAGGGTGCCGCCCTGTACCCACAGCTGTGCCGCGGACTCGGGATTGCCTACGGGCGGCCCGGAGCCCTGGTGCTGGCCTTTGACGAAGGCCAGCGTGCCGTACTGGAGAGGCTGCTTCGGCAGGCGGAGGAAAACGGCGTTCCCGGCTGCCGGATCGTGGGTCGCGAAGAAGCTCTGGGGATGGAACCCCGCATCAATCCGCAGGTGTGCTGCGCGCTGCACGCCCCCGGGAGCGGCCTTGTCAGCCCCTATGAGCTCACCTGCGCGCTGGCGGACAGCGCTGCCTTAAACGGAACGGATTTTCTGCTGTGCACACGGGTGGAGACGCTGGTCCACAGCGAAGCAGGGTGGGAAGTCCGCACAGACAGAGGGACGCTGCGCACCCGGGCTGTGGTGAACTGTGCGGGGATCGGGGCGGGCAGGCTGCACAACCGGATCTCCTCAAGAGAACTCCGCCTGATTCCCAGGCGCGGCCAGTACTACCTGACAGACCGGGAAGACAGGCTCAGGTTTTCCATGACGCTCTTTCAGGTACCCACCAGGATGGGCAAGGGTGTCCTGATCACCCCAACGACGCACGGAAACCTGCTGCTGGGACCCACAGCAGAGGACATCGACGATGGGGAGGATACCGCTACCACCCGGGCGGGGCTTGAAACCATCCGGGAACGCGCCGGGTTGACCTGGCCTGGCCTGAGCACAAAGCAGGTCATTACAACCTTCTCGGGCATCCGCGCCCACGACGAGGGGGACGATTTTATCATCGGCGCTGTGGAGGGTGCCCCCGAAGGCGCCTTTGAAGCCATCGGGATCGAGAGCCCCGGCCTGACCGCCGCGCCCGCGATTGGGATGGAGCTGGGGGACTGGGTGGCAACCTGGCTGAAGCTTAGAAAAAACAGGGGATTTATAAGCCCCCGTCCCCTTCCAAAGCCGTTTCGCCACATGAACGCCCGCGAGCGTGAGGAAGCCTGGCGCAAAAACCCCCAGTACGGGCACGTGGTCTGCCGCTGCGAGCAGGTAACAGAAGCGGAGATCAGGCACGCAATCCGGCGGCCTGTGGGTGCGCGCAGTGTGGATGGGGTCAAGCGCCGTGCCCGTGCCGGCATGGGTCGGTGCCAGGGAGGTTTCTGCAGCCCCCGGGTGATGCAGATCCTGTCGGAAGAACTGGATGTGAGCCTTTCTGAGATCACCAAATATGGTGGTGCAAGCAGGGTGCTTGCAGGCGACCTGGATTCATGTTCAAGGGAGGCCTGCTTCCTTGGCTGAACGGGCGATCCCCGTGGACGTCCTGGTGGTGGGCGCCGGTCCCGCGGGGCTTGCAGCGGCCATTGCTGCCAGGCGCGCCGGGATCAAAGACGTCCTGGTTCTGGAACGGGAGGAGCACCTGGGGGGCATCCTCCCGCAGTGCATTCACAACGGCTTTGGGCTGCACCGCTTCAAGGTGGAGCTGACGGGTCCGGAATACGCGCAGCGGGACATTGACGAAGCGCGCAGCCTGCAATTGGATATCCGTACGGGCGTCATGGTCCTGGACATAGATGGGGACAGGCGGGTCAGGGCCATCAGCCGAAAACGGGGACCGGAGCTGTTTGACGCCCGGGCGGTCATCCTTGCCATGGGCTGCCGGGAAAGACCCCGCGGGGCGCTGGCCATCCCGGGGACCCGCTGCGCCGGCATCCTGAGCGCGGGCACGGCGCAGCGCTTTGTGAACATGGAGGGCTGGATGCCCGGGCGCGACGTGGTCATCCTGGGCAGTGGCGATATCGGCCTCATCATGGCCAGGCGGATGACGCTGCAGGGAGCGAAGGTGCACGCCTGCGTGGAACTGATGCCCTACTCCAGCGGGCTCAACCGCAACATCGTGCAATGCCTCCAGGACTATGACATCCCCCTGCTGCTATCCCATACCGTGGTGAACATCCACGGGCGGGAGCGGCTTACAGGCGTGACGGTGGCTGCTGTAGACGAGCACTTGAACCCCATTTCCGCGACGGAGCGCTGCATCGCCTGCGACCTGCTGCTCCTCTCTGTGGGTCTGATCCCCGAAAACGAGCTGTCACACGCTGCAGGCGTCGAACTCTCCGAGACGACAGCGGGCCCGGTGGTGGACAATACCCTGGAGACCAGCGTCCCGGGGATCTTTGCCTGCGGCAACGTCCTGCACGTGCATGACCTGGCAGACCAGGTGAGCCTGGAAGGCCTGGCAGCGGGGGAAGCTGCGGCGGCCTGGGTGCAGGGCAGGCGCAATGTGGGGCGGACGCTGCCCGTCCTGAACGGCGCGGGCGTGCGGGGAGCAGTCCCGCAGAAGATCGTCCTGCAGGAAGGGGCAGCACCCCCGGCGGTGGAGATCCTCTTCAGGCCAGACAGGGTCTACCAGGACCACCGGATCTGCGTCCACGCAGACGGGGAGCTCCTCCTGTGCCGCAGACGTAAAATACTGACCCCCGGGGAGATGGCTTCCGTCACCCTGACGGGCGACATGCTGTCGCGCTGCGTGCAGGCGCAGGCGCTGACCGTTTCGCTCAGTCCCCGAGGAATGATCTGAGAGACAGAGGAGGAAGGTCGCCTATGGAAGGCTACGCACCTAAAAGCATCGAACGAAAGTGGCAGGAGATCTGGGAGCGGGAGGGCGCCTTCGCCGCGCCATTGGACCCCGCGCGGCCTAAGTACTACTGCCTGATAGAGTTTCCCTACCCCTCGGGCGCGGGGTTGCATGTGGGGCATCCGCGCAGCAACACGGCGCTTGATGTCATTGCACGAAAAAGAAGGATGGAGGGATACAACGTCCTGTATCCCATCGGCTGGGACGCCTTCGGGCTGCCCACCGAAAACTACGCCATCGCCCACCACATCCACCCCGCCCGCGTAACGAGGGACAACATCACGAGGTTCCGCGACCAGCTCAAGCGGATCGGGTTCAGCTTTGACTATGCCCGGGAGGTCAATACTAGCGATCCGGCCTATTATCGGTGGACCCAGTGGATTTTCCTGAAGCTCTACGAGCACGGGCTTGCCTACAAGGCGCAGATGCCGATCAACTGGTGCATCAGCTGCAAGTGTGGCCTGGCCAACGAAGAAGTGGTCGACGGCGTCTGTGAAAGGTGCGGGAGCGTCGTGGTTCGCAGGGTCAAGAGCCAATGGATGCTGAAGATCACAGATTATGCCCAGAAGCTGCTCGACGGGCTTGACAGCCTGGATTTCATCGAAAGGGTGAAGGCCCAGCAGCGCAACTGGATTGGCAGGAGCGAGGGGGCCGAGGTGGCGTTTCACATCCGGGATTCCGACTTTGAGCTTCACGTCTTTACGACCAGGCCCGACACCCTGTTCGGCGCGACCTACATGGTCGTCTCCCCCGAACACCCGATGATCGAACGGCTTGCGGACCGGGTCCAAAACAGGGAGGAGTTGCAGGCCTACCTGGAGGAGGCTGCCCACAAAAGCGACTTTGAGCGCACCGAGCTGACCCACGACAAAACCGGGGTTGAGATCCGGGGGATCCAGGCGGTCAACCCGGCGACCGGGCAAGACATCCCGGTGTGGGTGTCGGACTATGTGCTCATGAGCTACGGAACCGGGGCCATCATGGCTGTGCCCGGGCATGACCAGCGCGACTGGGACTTCGCAAAAAAATACGGGCTTCCCATTGTGGAGGTCGTATCGGGAGGAAACGTGGAGGAGCAGGCCTACGCCGACATCTCTTCCGGTACCCTGGTGCACAGCGGCTTTCTCAATGGGATGGGCGTGGAGGAAGCCGTGGAGGCGATGACCGCGCATCTGGAAGCTGAGGGGATTGGCCGGCGCAAGGTCCACTACAAGCTGCGTGACTGGGTGTTCAGCCGCCAGCGCTACTGGGGCGAGCCCATCCCCATCATCCACTGCTCAAGCTGCGGGGAGGTGCCCCTGAAGGAAGAGGAGCTCCCCCTGCTGCTTCCGGAGGTGGACGCATACGAGCCCACAGACTCGGGCGAGAGCCCGCTTGCAGCCGTTGCCGAATGGGTGCACGTTCCCTGCCCGCGCTGCGGGCGTCCCGCAAGGCGGGAGACGGACACCATGCCCCAGTGGGCAGGATCCAGCTGGTACTTCCTCCGGTACTGCGACCCGTACAATGACCAGGCCTTCGCATCCAGGGAGGCACTGGACTATTGGATGCCGGTGGACTGGTATAACGGCGGCATGGAGCATACCACGCTTCACCTCCTCTACAGCCGTTTTTGGCACCTTTTCCTGCACGACATCGGCTTGGTGGGCGCTCCCGAGCCCTATCTGAAGCGCACCAGCCACGGGATGATCCTCGGGGAAAATGGCGAAAAAATGAGCAAGTCCCGCGGTAATGTCATCAATCCGGATGAGATGATCGACGAGATCGGGGCTGATGCCTTCCGCATGTACGAGATGTTCATGGGCGCCTTTGACCAGGCGATCCCCTGGAGCACAAGCGGCGCCCGGGGCTGCCGCCGCTTCCTGGACAGGGTCTGGCGGCTGCAGGAGAAGCTGGACAACCGGAGCGGGAAGGTCCGCCAAGAGCTGCTGGCGGACGTACACGGCACCATCCGGAAGGTGACGGATGACTATGAAAAGATGAAGTTCAACACAGCCATCGCCGCGCTGATGAGCCTGGTCAACCGCTTCTATCAGGTGAAGGGCCCCGTCACCGCGGGGGAAATGAGGGCGCTGCTGCTGCTTTTATCTCCGGTTTCACCCCATATCTGCGAGGAGATCTGGCAGAGGCAGGGATATGGGGAGCCCCTCACTGCCCAGGCCTGGCCGTCCTACGACGAGCGTTCGCTGGTCCGTCCGGAGGTGGAGATCGCCGTGCAGATCAACGGCAAGCTGCGGGGAAGGCTGACTCTCCCTTCGGGCCTGTCCAGGGAAGAAGCGCGGACGCTTCTTTCAGACAGCGAGCTGGTGCAGCGCTTTGTGGGCAGCAGGGAAGTCAGGAGCTTTGTCTTTGTCCCCGACCGGCTGGTGAATATCGTGATCAGCGCAGAGTAGTTGTGGGCGTTCCGGGGCTGTGCTATACTCCCTGAAATAAAAAGCAATGGAGGCGTGGTATGAAAAAACTGCTTGTCTTTGCGCTGGCTGTCGTGATGTGCACGACCGCCCTGGGTGCCGCCATCGGCGAGACGGTCGGCATGAAAAAACTGACTTTTGAATTTGTTCCCTCAAAGGACGCGGATGTTATCATCACAGGCACGAAAAACCTGCCCGAGCTGGTTCAGGCAGAAATGCGCGCCCTGGGATACGACATTGACGAGGTGGACATCACGGTGGGCACCTCCTATGAGGCCACCGGTGAAGCGATGGCCGCCGGCGCCATCGACATAGGCTGGCTGCCCGGAGGGACCTATGCGCTGTTCAGCGATGAGGTCGACGTCATCCTGACCGCGACGCGCAATGGCCTGTCTAACGACAGCACGGACCCCCGGACCTGGAACGGGGTGGCGAATCAGACGCTGAAAGACGGGCCGCAGGTCACCTATTACCGTGCGCTGATCTACGCCGCCCCCAGCGAGTACGGAAAGGTCCTTGCCGACAAGGTCAACGGCGGCGACGAGCTTTCCTGGGAAGATTTGGATCAGGCCAGCTGGGCGGTGCTGCGCAACTCCTCCTCGGCGGGGTACATCTATCCCACCCTCTATCTCCTGGACAAGTATGATCGAAAGATCTCCGACCTGTCCAATGTCGTCACCCTCTCCGGCTATGGCGAGTCCTTCGCCCAGGCGGCCGCGGAAGGCGTGGACGTGATTGTCTGCTACGCGGACGGGCGTAACGACTACGAAAAGGCCTGGAACATCCCCACCACCGACGCGGACGAGACAGGCAAGGCGGGCATGGGTCGCCCCGGGTCCATCTGGGAAGAACTCAATGTCATCGGCGTGACCGACGGTATCTACAACGACACGGTGTCCATTACCAAGGCAAACCCTGAGGTCTACAACGAGGCGTTCATCACAGCCCTGCAGACAGCGCTGATCAACGTGATCAACACGCCGGAGGGGCAGAAGATCTTCGACGTGTACAGCCATACCGGCTACGCCATCGCGCAGGATTCCGACTATGACAAGGCGCGTGCAGCGCTGGAAGTGGTCAAGTAAAAAAGAGACCGGACACCGGGGCTGGCCTTCGGGCGGCCCCGGTGTCTGTTGCCGACAGGCTTGTTCTCGGGGCGGATGCCGCACCTGTTGGCGCGGGGAAGGGGTGGGTCGACGCATGATCGAGTTTGCCGGCGTGGGAAAGACATACCCCAACGGCGCCGTGGGGCTCCGGCGAGTAGATCTGAAAATCGCCCAGGGCGAGTTTGTGGCCATTGTGGGGCTGTCCGGCGCGGGAAAGTCGACGCTGATCCGCACCGTCAACCGCATGACGGACGTGACGGCAGGCCGGGTGCGGGTGGACGGTGTGGACGTGATGTCGCTGCGGGGCAAGGAACTGCGGCGCTTCAGGCGCCGCGTCGGCATGATTTTTCAGTCCTTCAACCTGGTTCCCCGGGCGACGGCGCTCAGAAACGTGCTGACCTCCATGGTGCCGGATATGCACTTCCTGGCGGTTCTCTTTGGGTTTTTTACAAAGGCACAGAAACTGGCAGCTCTGGAGGCGCTGGACAGGGTGGGGATCCTGGACAAGGCCTACACGCGCTGCGACCAGCTTTCCGGCGGTCAGCAGCAGCGCGTGGCCCTGGCGAGGACGCTCAGCCAGAACCCCAAGATCATCCTGGCAGATGAGCCCGTCGCCGCGCTCGATCCCGTGACAGCCAGGCAGGTCATGGGGGATTTCAGGCTCATCAACCAGGAGACGCAGATCACCATTCTACTAAACATCCACCACGTAGACCTGGCCCTGGAGTATGCGGACCGGGTCGTGGGCATCCGCTCGGGGGACCTTGTCTTCGACGGCCCCGCGCGGGAGGTGACCCAGGAGATCCTGGACGAGATCTACGGGGGCGCGCCTGTACCTAAAGCAGAAGAGGCGGAGGCCCTGGATGTCTGAAAAGGGGTGGCGCTACACGCCACGCTCGGGTGCGGCGCTGGCAGACGCCGTGCCTGTGACACCCTCCGCAAAAAAAACCGTCCCCCTGCGGGTGCTGAGCGCGGTGGTGCTTGTGGCGGGGGGCCTTGCGCTGGCTGCGAGTCCCTTCGCGGTGGATTCAATCCTCCATGCCCTGCCCGTGACCGGCCTGTCGCTGATCGCTCTGGGCATCCTGGCTTTTCTGTTGGACCTGTACTTGCAGCCGGTGCCCGTCCAACTTCCAAGCGGGCACGCAGTGATGCGGCCACGCTCGCGCACGCCCATTGTGCTGGCGATCCTGGTGCCGGCGGTCCTCGCATCGCTGCACGTCACAGCCTTTGATCTGTCCATCCTCTGGAAGCGCGGCTATCAGTTCACGGTGATCCTCAGGCGCATCTTTTCCCCGCATTGGGGCTTTTTGGAAAAGGTCTGGCCGCCGCTGCTGGACACCATCCGCATGTCGGTCATGGGTTCGGTGATCGGATCGACGCTCGCATTGCCCGTCGCCGTGTTTGCCAGCACCAACATCAACCGAAGCGCAGCTGCGGTCGCCGCGCTGAGGGTGGTGCTCAACGTCATCCGAACGCTGCCCACCCTGGTCATTGCCAGCGTCTGCGCGCTGATTTTCAGGCTGGGCACCTTTGCGGGCACGGTTGCCATCACGGTGTTTACCTTCGGCATCGTCTCCAGGATGCTGTATGAAAGCATAGAAACCATCGATATGGGGCCCTTTGAGGCCCTGGAATCCCTGGGCGCCGGGAGAATCAGGGCGTTCACTGCCGCCTGCCTTCCCCAGATTCTGCCCACCTACCTGTCGTACTGCCTCTACAGCTTTGAGATCAATGTCCGGGCTGCCTCGATCCTGGGCTATGTGGGGGCGGGCGGCCTGGGGATTCTGATCAACGAGACCGTCGGGTGGCGGGATTATGAAAGCCTGGGCACCATTCTGGCAGCGCTCTTTGTGACCGTTTTGGTCATCGAAAACCTGAGCGCCTGGCTGCGCAGGCGGCTTAGCTGAGGGGGGACGGACCTTGGGCGATTCTCAGGAGAACATTCTCACCCGCTACGGGGAGAGGCCGCGCAGCTGGTGGAAGCAGTTGCTGGTGACGCTGGCCATCGCAGCGGTGCTGTACTGGTCGTCCGCCAGCATCACCTATAAAGGCTTGGCTGGCAGAGGCAGCGAGGTCGCCTACGGGATCGTCTATGGCATCTTCCACCCGGACACCACCCTGCTGTTTGATTTGGGAGAGGCCGGGGTTCCCTTCCTGCTGTTTGAGACGGTGGCCATTGCGCTGCTGGGCACCCTCTTGGGCGCCATCCTCGCCATTCCTTTCAGCTTTCTGTCCAGCGCCAGGTTCCTCCCCCCATGGGCTGCGTTCATCTTTCGCTCCTTCGTGCTCCTGATCCGGACGATTCCCAGCCTGATCTGGGCGCTGGTGTGGATCCGGGTGACGGGCCCCGGTCCCTTCTGTGGCGTGGTGACGCAGAGCGTCTGCTCCATCGGTATGATCACGAAGATGTATGTAGCAGCCATCGAGGACATCGACACCCGGATCCTTGAGTCCCTGGACGCACAGGGGCTCAGTGCCTTTGAAAAGATCCGTTTCGGCATCCTGCCGCAGATCACAGCCAACTTCGTGTCCACAGCCATCTACCGCTTTGACATCAACATCAAGGACGCCACGACGCTGGGCATCGTGGGGGCGGGCGGCATCGGCGCAAGCCTTATCCAGTGCATCAACTCGCGGCGCTGGAGCATGGTGGGCGCCTTTCTGTGCGGCATGATCGCGCTCATGCTCCTCATCGAGTATCCAAGCACGCGGATGCGCAGAAAGTTGGCCCACGGGTAAGGGCTCTTTCTGCGAGCGTGTTTGGCCGCGCCCAGAGGGGGTATACTTCATCTGTACGTGGGTAGTGACTTTTTGAAGGAGTGTGGAAGCATGGCCATCGTTACGGTAACCGACGCGAACTTTGAAAGCGAAGTCCTCAAGTCTGACAAGCCTGTGCTGATCGATTTCTGGGCGGCCTGGTGCGGGCCCTGTCGGATGGTCTCGCCCGTCGTGGATGAGATCGCCAAGGAAAATCCTCACATCAAGGTGGGCAAAATCAATGTGGATGAGCAGCCCAGCCTTGCCCAGAAATACGGCATCATGAGCATCCCAACCCTCATGCTCTTTAAGGAGGGCCGGATGGCGCAGACGATCATCGGTGTGCGGCCGAAGGCTGCCATCCTTCAGATGCTGAAATAAGGGCCCGGTTCAGGAATCGGAGATAGAGACCGTCAGGTCTCTTTTTCGTGGGCTTGACGGCGCGCTTGCAAACGCTGCCAGGCCTGCCCCTCCGCTTGCAAACCCGACGAACGTTTAAAGAGGTGGTGCCCGCCCCTGCCTGCGCGAAGCTGCCGGGGACGCCGCCTGCGCCAAAGCCTGTCCCGCGCTCTCTGGGCTTCTTTCAGGCAGCTGCGGGTCAGCAGAGCCAGAGGTGATCCCTGGGCCAAGGGGCCTGCAGGCAGCCGGGTCATTTATGGAACCGCATCTTTTGAATATTTTTGAACCCCGCCCACAAAGGCATTCAGGATCCGGCAATCCTGGTCCATGATCAGAAGGTCGGCGTCCTTTCCCTTCGCCAGCGAGCCCTTTGCTCCTTCCGCCCCGATGCATCGGGCGGGCTGGATGGAGGCGGCGTTGACGGCTTCCCTAAGCGTGACGCCGGCATGGTCGCGAAACTGGCGCACGGCGTCATTCAGGCGAAGGACACTTCCCGCGATGGTCCCGTCGGCCAGGCGACACTCGTTGCCCCGGACGCTCACCTGCTGGCCTCCCAGCGTGGTGGGGCCGTCACCGAGCCCACCCGCGCGGATGCAGTCGCTGACCAGCACGAGGCGCTCGCCCTTGGCCCGGTGTATCAGTCGGAAGAGGGAGGGATGGACGTGGAAGGTGTCGGCAATCAGCTCGCAGCACACCTCTTCTGTCAGGGCAGCGCCCACCGCGCCCGGCTCCCGGTGCTTGAGCGCGGGCATGGCGTTAAACAGGTGGGTGACCTGCGACACCCCTGCCCGAAAGGCCTGGAGGGCCTCCTCGTAGCTTGCGGTAGAGTGTCCTAAAGAAAGCGTCACGCCTCCCATGTCCCTGACGGCGCGGGCAAAGGCGAGGCCGCCCGGGACTTCCGGCGCGAAGGTCACTATCCGGATCACGTCGGCATGCCGTCTGATGAAGGAGGCGTCCGGCGGCAGGATATGCTCTGCTGCCTGGGCTCCTTTCTTCAGCGGGTTGAGGAAGGGGCCTTCGACATGGCAGCCTAGGATCTGCGCGCCCCTGAAAGAGGCCTCGCGGCTTTTTTGCATCAGGCGGCGTATCACCGCCAGCGCCTCCTCGATTTGCGGAAGCGGCAGGGTCATCGTGGTGGGCAGGAAGGAGGTCACGCCATTTTTGATAAGGCCCTCAGCCATCGTGACCAGGCCTGCCTCGCTGCCGTCGGAGGCGTCTGCGCCCAGGTAGCCGTGGATGTGCGTGTCGATCAGGCCGGGCGTTACAAACTGCCTCTGCGCGTCGATGACCTCGTCCGCCCGGGGCGCAGCGTCCTCGGTGATTTCAAGGATTGACGGCCCAAACAGAAGGGTCCTGCCCGCGATCGTTTCCCGCTGCGTCAGGAGGATGCCATTGATAATCGCCTTTGTCATATAAAGCCCCCGGTTCAAGCCTTCTTGGGCTGTGCTTGCCCCATTATATCGTCTTTCCCTTCCTTTTCAAACGACTTCCGGACACTTAAAATGCAAGCGTCTGTCGTTCCTCTCTGCAGCGAATGCCGGCGGAAGGGACCCAGGGGTTAAAAATCTTTTTCTGCCGATTCTATATAATCCAGGCATGCCTCGTCTATATGGACGAAAGGGGAGATGTTGATGGACGTTGCCAGGGTTCCCGACGGCAGCCATGAGGAAAGGCTCTCGTGCATGGTCGCGCAGCACCAGGCGCTGCTGCTCAAAGTCTGCTATGCGTATCTGTGCGATGCGGAGCAGGCACGAGATGCCGTACAGGAAACCTTTCTGAAAGCGTATCAAAGCATGGATCGTTTTCGCTGGGAATGCAGCGAAAAAAACTGGCTGGTCAAAATCGCGCGCAACACCTGCCGGGACATGCAGCGCTCCGCCTGGTTTCGGCATGTGGACAAGCGGGTTACGCCGGAGGATTTGCCGGAAGCTGCCGTCCTCCACGCCTCGGAAGACGAAAGAGAACTGACCGCGGCCATCCTGCGATTGCCGGAAAAGCTCAAAGACGCAGTGATCCTCTATTATTACCAGGATCTGTCCATGACGGAGATCGCGGAGCTCCTGCGAATCACCCAGCCTTCCGTATCCAGCCGCCTGAGCCGCGCAAGAAAAAAACTGAAAGCACAGTTGGAAAAGGGGGATGTACGATGACGGACAGGCAAGTCAAAGAAAAAATTCGACAGTCCATGGATCACTCACTCTCCGGACTGCCTTGTGACGCTTTTCTAACTGCGCGCGTGCTCAAACGTGCCAAAGAAAACAAAGGAGACGAACGTATGCGAACAAGTCGGTCAGGCAGTCTGGTGCTTGTGGTTCTTCTGACAGTGCTGCTGGCGATCGCTGCACTGGCTCTTAACAATTGGGAGACGCTGAAAGGCTATTTTGAAACGGTGCGTGTCATGGATCTGTCCGGCGAACTGGCGCGCTGGTCCGATGAAGACAAGATCAAACTGCTGGAAGCCATGACGGACGCGGGGATCACCACCGAACAGGATGCGCGGGTAAAAACCGCACTGGATGCATCGCGGCCTCTTTCAGAGCGCGGGAGTGCAGCGGACGCCATCATTACCGAGCGCTACGGTGAAAGCTACTTTGACAGCTATACCGTAGAGCAGCTTGAATTTCCGGAGACAACGCGGACACAGGAAGAACAGGTTGTCTACGGGCAGTGGAGCGAGGAGTACTGGACCCAATGGGACAATCGGGAAAAGCAGCCCATCATAGAAAGCCGCATCTACCTCGCCATGATGAATATCCTGACCGAGGTCGGCGATTTTCCCAGAGCCTTACTTCGGGACGTCCAGGCGTCGAGCGTCTGGGATGAAGACAAGCGGATCTATACGGTGACCGCGTCCATCGACCAAAAAACCTATCTGGAAGCGGAGCGCGGTGCAGATCAAATCACCCTCTTTGATCCTCAGTCCGTGGGGTTTGAAGACGGGGACTCCTTCTGCTTTCGATTCTGGATCGACGAATACGGCGCCTTCCTGGGCATTGAAGACCCGAACGGCCCTGAAGCCCGGGCAAAGCTCAGCCTGTCGGAGGCCCAGGAGATTGCCGAAAAGGCACTGGAGCTGCGCCTGGGTGTGGATGCAGCCATGCTTAAGGAGATGACCCTTCGCTCGGGTTTCAGCGAGGGCAGTGAATACATTCTGGAAGAAGGACGTTTCCAGGCGATTGGCTTTTTCCAATGGGAGCAGAAAGGGGAAGACCGGTATTTAGTGGAAATCGATGCACAGACAGGCCGGGTCGTTAAGGCCTTTGATTGGCGCGAATCGGAGGCCATGAAAACAAAGGAAGGCGCGTGGATCGCTGAAATCCAGGGGCTGCTCCGGGCTGCGGGGATCAGCGATACGCTGTACAACGCGCGCGGCGAATACTTCTGGGGCTGGACGGTGGACGAGAAGGCCGCCTGGTCTCAAATCGCAAGGCCCATCGTGCAGGGCTATGTCACAGCGCATGCGGAGTTTGCCCAATACCTGGAAGATGTGCTGGCGAACCGCTACGAGAAAAACTATTGGCCGAACCTGATCTCGCTGACCCAGTACGCTTACGGCGTGAAGGATGCCGCCTCCATCTCCCAAGCAAAGGCATTTGAGATCGCCCGGGAAATCGCGCTTGAACGGGGCGCTCAGCAAGCGTATGTGGACGACAGCGCAGGCCATGTCTTTTACTACGATGTCACAGACCCCGATCGTCCTCTCTGGAAGGTATTGATCAGCACCCTGTTTGGAGCCGGGGATGCGGAGCACCCCTATGACGCAACCGCCGCGTGGGGTTACTTCGTCGTGATCGACGCGCATACGGGCGAAACCCTGCACATCACGCAGCGGACGGTCAACACGAGGATTCAGGAAATAGTGTGATAAGCGCGGCTGAAGCCGCGCGTGAAGAGGCCGCTCTGCGGCCGTGAAGAGCAACGCTCCGCGTTGCGTGAAGAGCAGTGCTCCGCACTGCGTGAAGAGCGCCTGCGGGCGCGGAAAGAAGATGAGAGTTACGCAGCGTACGCGATGCGCGGCAACTGGAATGAAGTTCGTAAACGAGTTGCGGAGTTGGGGTTAGCCTATTTCTCAGCCCCGTAACCCCTATGTTTTACGCAGTGCGAAACACTGCTCTTCCCGCGCAGCGGGCCCGCCCGCTGCGCTTAAAAACCCCTACTTCTTCACGCAGCACGTAGTGCTGCTCTTCACGGCGGCGCAGCCGCTGCTTCACGCAACGCGAAGCGTTGCTCTTTACGCGTGGCCACTGCCACGCATAGGCTCTTCACGGGCAGCGCAGCCGCTACTTCGCGCGCCCACAGGCGCTCTTTACGCAGCACGCAGTGCTGCTCTTCACGTAGTGTGAAGCACTACTCTTCACGCAACGCGGAGCGTTGCTCTTCACGCGCGGCCACAGCCGCGCATCGCGCGCCCGCAGGGCGCTCTTCACGCACGGCCTGTAGCGCGGCTGCGCTACAGGCCGTGCTCATTGACAATCCCCACCCCGGCTGCTATATTCCGCGGAGTTGACGGCAAAGGCGCCTGGGGTCCGTATCGAGGGGCTTGCCGGCGCACGGAATGCCGCGATGGGGGAGGGGCTATGCACTTTATCGGAATAGATGTGGGAACCTCCGGAACAAAGACGGTTCTGTTCAACGAAGCCGGCGCTGCCATCGCCGAACACACAGCGGAATATGAGATGTACCAGCCCAGAAATGGCTGGGCAGAGCAACACCCTGCGGACTGGTGGGCAGCCGTATGCGAAGGCCTTCGAAGCGTGCTATCCCAAAGCGGTCTGCGCGGGGAAGATGTGGCCGGGCTGGGCTTGTCCGGGCAGATGCACGGGCTGGTGATGCTCGACGACGAGGGGGAGGTGCTGCGCCCCTCTATCATCTGGTGCGACCAGCGCACCCAGAAACAATGTGACGAGATCACCGAGCGGGTCGGAGCGGAGCGCCTGATCCGCATCACCGCCAATCCAGCGCTGACGGGGTTCACGGCGGGAAAGATCCTGTGGGTGCGGGAAAACGAGCCGGAGGTCTATGCGCGGTGCAGGCATATCCTTTTGCCCAAGGACTATATCCGCTACAAGCTTACGGGTGAGTTTGCCACCGAGGTCTCCGACGCCAGCGGCATGCAGCTGCTGGATGTGCCCGCACGGCGCTGGTCGGACGAGGTGCTCGATGCCCTTTCCATCGACTGCGCTCTGCTGGGCCAGGTTTACGAATCCCAGGAGGTCACCGGGAAGGTCCATGCCGGAGCCGCTGAGCAGACGGGCCTGGCTGTGGGGACAGTCGTGGCCGGGGGTGCGGGGGACAATGCCGCCGCAGCGGTCGGCACGGGCATTGTGCGCCAGGGGCAGGCGTTTACCACTATCGGGACCTCGGGCGTGGTTTACGCCCACACGGACAGCCCTGTCATCGACACCTTAGGGCGTGTGCACACCTTCTGCTGTGCTGTGCCAGGCGCGTGGCATGTCATGGGCGTGACCCAGGCGGCGGGCCTTTCGCTCAAGTGGTTCAGGGACCATTTCTGCCAGGCTGAAAAGGAGGTGGCGGGCCTTCTTCAGACGGGGGTCTATCGCCTGATGGACCAGGAGGCCGAGGCGGTGCCCATCGGGTCTGACCGGCTGTTCTTTGTCCCCTACCTGATGGGAGAAAGAACCCCACACAAGGATGCCAACGCCAGGGGGGTCTTCTTTGGCCTGTCCGCTGTGCATGGCAAGGCGCATCTGCTGCGGGCGGTCCTGGAGGGCGTCGCCTTCTCGCTGGCAGACTGCATGGACGTGCTCCGGGAAATGCAGGTCCCTGTGGAGGCCATGGTCGTGACCGGGGGCGGCAGCGTCAGTCCTCTTTGGCGGAAGATGCTGGCAGACCTGTTTGGCCTTCCGCTTAGGACCATCCGGGGAGAGGGCGCAGCTCTCGGGGCCGGTTTGCTGGCTGCGGTGGCCACCGGGATCTTCAGCTCGTTGCCGGAGGCCTGCAGCGCTGTTATCCAGTACGGACAGACGCAGGCTCCCGACCCCGCCAGCACAGAGCGGTACCGCAGGCTTCATGCGCTGTACCGCAGACTGTACCCAGCGCTTAAAGAGTCTTTTGCCGAGCTTGCAGCGCTGGAATAGCAGCGTTGGTCCGGGGATAAGGCTGTCTAAATACGTCATGCTGTGGAGAAATGTGCGATGAAAAGAACCCTGCTGTGTGTGCTGGCTGCGGTGATCGCGGTGCTCTACGCGAGCGCGCTTGTGCCTGAAGACGTCGATTTTTCGCATCCGGAAGTCGGCGAAGTGATCCAGTTTCGCATCGTCAACGGAGCGCCCTACTTTGCCATCTATGGCTATGTGTACTACGACATCGTTGACCCCGCGTCGCCCTATCGGGGGCTGTACGCAAACCGCTTTGAGCTGAACGCGGCGGATATGCCGGACCTTGAGACCGTCCTTACAAACATCCTGGGGGATACCGCGCTTCAGGAAGGGACGCCCGGCGCCCTCTCCTACGGGGGCGGTCTGGAGGCGTACGCTGGGCAGCTCTCAGCGCTTCAGGGCGAGGAGCTGCGCAAGGCGGTCGGCATCCTCGGCGGGTTCATGGGCGAGGAGGGCTTTTCTAGCCTTGGCGCGGCGGAGGGCTTTGAGGAGGCCGACACCCGCGCCCTGGCGGAGGGATACACAGCGTACACCGTCCGGGTCGACGGGCACAGGACACCCTACCGGGTGCTGTCCTTTCGCTCCTGGGACGAGGAGGGGGAACCCTTCATTGAACGGTATTGCTTTTTAAGGCTTGACGACCAGTGGCGCCTGTCACGCTTGTCCCGGGAGTATACGGACGACTATCAGTCAAGGACTGCGTACATACATGGTGTGCCCGGGTCGGATCCCACAGGGCTTGAGGCCATGAACGAGGAGGCCCTCGATGACGTCGCATGGGGTTCTTCCCCCGACGAGCTCAGCGGGCGGACAGGCGTGCCTCTGCGCGAGGGAAAGGTGACGGTGGAGGACTATATCCTCTATCGCCTGCCCACCACCCTTGAGTATCTCTTCGAAGAGGGCGCCCTGACACAAAGACGCTTCCTCCTTGAAGAGGAGGAAGCATACTACGCTGCCTTTGTGTCGCTGTACACGCGTTATTCAGACCCCATTACCCTGAGCGAAACGGGAGAGGCGACCTGGTCTACGGAGGACCTGTTCATCGTGCTGCACCCCGGCGGCAGCGACAATCCGAGCATCGACTTTTATCCGTTCTGAGCGCGTGGCGGGCGTCCGAGCTTCAGTCGTATAGAAAGGCCCGGACAGCTGCAGCCTCTTCCTCTATGTTGTCGACCACGATGACCCTGTGCATATTGACGGTCTTTGTCTGGTAGCTGCTCTCCGGACTGCGCCTGTATTCAAGCTGATTGATATCGCTGCCCAGCGCCGTGAGGGCGAGGGGCAGCAGTTCTCCCAAGGAGATATTGGTGCGGATCAGGGGCAAGACGCTGCTGATGAAGTCAAGCTTCTCTCCAGGTTCCATCCGGTTAAACAGATCCATACACGCGTTGAGGACGCGGAGCTGGCGCTCGTTGCGGCCCCGGTTGGATTCAATGACGTCGATGCGGTGGTCGCGCGAGCGGATGACGGCCAGGGCCTCGTACCCGCTCAGGGTGTGCACGCCGGCATGGTCAAACACGTAGTCGTTGTCAAAGGGCGGATACAGGATGACATCCAGCTCGTCTTCAAAGATCTCCACCTGGATGCCGCCGAAGAGGTCTATGATGCTGATGGCGCTGTCGATGTCTACCTGGACATAGAGGGACAGTTCAAGCCCAAACAGGGCGTTGACCGCGTCAAGCCCCATCTGTGGGCCGCCGAAGTAGGTGGCTGTACACAGCTTGTTGAGTCCATGGCCCTCGGGAAGGTCCACCAGATAGTCCCGTTCTATGTTCAAAAGCTTCAGCGACCCCGCCGTTCCGCCCGCGCTCAGTACCAGGATGACGTCTGCGCGGCTGACCTCCTCCTTGCCCGTGACGGAGAGGACAAAATCATCCGTTCCAAGCAGCAGCACGCTGATGGGGTCTTCTGAAGCCCCCTTGGCGGACACCGTCAGGCACAGCAAGACTGCGACAAAAAGAGAAAAAAGGCTTCTCATGAACTCCCCCACAGGGCCTTTTCAGGCAGGCCATTCAGGCCTTGATTATATGCCTGCAGAGGGCTTTGTCAATCCGACAGCCTATGCCTAAGGTCTTGTTCGCAGAGGGGAAATATGTTAGGCTTTGCCGCGGATACCCTAAGGAAAACGCCAACGAGACAGAGAGTGAGGTTGTTCATGAAAAAGGTGCTGACAGGCGGCATGGCCGCGATTCTTCTGTTGAGCGTCCTCTTAGCCATGATGCCGGTTGCCCAGGGGGCGACGAAGGATGGCTTCGTGTATGATGTCAAGAGGAAACAGGCGACCATCACCGGATACAGAGGGAAAGAAACGGAGCTTGTGATTCCGTCTGAACTGGGGGGGGTTCCTGTCACGGCCATCGCCGCCAGTGCGTTTGTGAAGGCCAGTGGCCTCAGGCGCGTTCAGCTTTCCGATGGCGTGCTGAAGATAGGATCTTCCGCGTTCAAGGGCCTGGCTGAGCTTGAAAGCGTGCATCTTCCCGCGGGGCTTCGAAGCATCGAAAAGAAGGCCTTCGCAGACTGCGAGCTATTAAAGGTTGTCCGCGTCCCGAGGACTGTGACGGACATCCATGCGACCGCCTTTGAAAACTGCCCTGCGCTGTCTTTTGAGGGGTTTGCGGGCAGCAAGGCCGAAGATCTGGCCCGCCGTCGCAAGATTCCCTTTGTGCAGCTTGAGCCCACGGCCACCGTCATGCTTTTTTTCGAGGACGTCCCGTTTGAGGGGGAAATTCTGGGCATTGACTTAAACGCGGAGGACCGTACCCTGTCCCTCTCCGCTTTGACCGAACCCGAAAACCCCTGGGCGGGCGTGGAATGGGCAAGCTCCAGGCCCGCAGTTGCCACAGTAGACAAGGATGGTTTGGTGACGGGGCTGAAGAAGGGGCGGAGTACCATCACGGCGACTGCGAAGGACGGCAGCAGGAAGTCCGCGTCGGTGAACATCAACGTATCCACTCTGGTGGCCCTGGTTTCCATCAGTGGCCCGAAGGAGGCCTCTGCGGGCCAGCAGGTGAAGCTCTCTGCAAACGTATTTCCCGAGGAGGCGGACGCGCGCGGTCTGGTCTGGACAAGCTCGGACGAGCAGGTGGCCCGGGTCAACAGGCAAGGGACGGTGACCGTCAGGGCAGTGGATGAGCGCAAGACGGTGATGATCACCGCCACAGCGGGTGATGGGTCCGGCGTCTCCGACACCCTGCCCCTTGCGGTCTATCCTGCCGCCACAGCAGTGCTCATGCTGCTTGGGGACGAGCCAGTGTTTGAGCGCGAGCTGCCCCAGATCGACCTGACCACAGGGCGCAACTCCTTTCAGCTGGACGCAAAGGTCGAGCCTGCTGTAGCCCGGCAGGAGGTGACCTGGAGGAGTTCTGCCCCGCACATCGTATCGGTGGACGAATACGGCCTGCTCACCGCGGTGAAAACGGGGCGCGCCACCATCACGGCGACCGCTGCCGATGGCAGCAGAAAGGCTGTGGCACGCGAGATCAAGGTGGTGAGGCTGCCGGGTCCGACGCCAGTGCCGACGCCCGTGCCCCCGCTTAGCTTGACGATCACGGGTGTCAGCAGCGAGCACAGCAGCGTTCCGCGTTCGAGCGGTACGGTGTATACCACCAAGACCAGTTTTACCTTCAACCTCATCGGCGGCTATCCTCCCTATGCGATCAAGGCCTCAATGCCGGGTGTCACCAGCCATGTACAGGGTGGCAACCGTGGCAGCATTGAAATGGTGACCTATGAGCCCCTGCAGGGAACCCCCTTCACCCTGGTCCTCAAGGTGACCGACCAGAGGGGCAGCGTGGTGGTTGATCAGGTGGACAGCGTATTCTAAGGGCGCCCGGAGGGCAGGGGCGGGAGAACAGGCGCGAAGGCGCCGGTCTCCCGCCCTTTTAGATGCGCCCGGTGTGCGCCTGCACCGACAGGCAGCTGTGCCGGACGCAGCTCAGGCCGTCCCTGTGTCTGCAGGGTCTGGCGGGTCTCAACGTGGGGTTCCCTCAGCCCCTTTCAAGGGCTCGAACGCTGGCAGGGCCCTTCCTGCAGGCGGATTGCTTCCCTTTTTTATGGAGAAGAAGGCTGCCCCTCCAGGAGAACAGGACCTGCGTTTTGGCATCTTTCTCCGGTCTTTTGCAGCATGTCCTTTAGCTATCCACAGCCCCCGATCCGGCCGTTGGCCATCAGATGGCTTTGGCGACAGGCATGCAGGGGCGCAGGAGGACGTCGGACGGGGGTCTTGACTTTTATGCAGGGCAAGAGTATGGAAAGAGAGGAAAGGGTGCAGACCAAACCGATCGACACAGGCTCCATGCTATAATAACGGACAGAAGGCTAAGCGAGATCCAACCGGAAATGAT
>CAZPIC010000020.1:0-43243 GCA_964586835.1 uncultured Oscillospiraceae bacterium | reverse complement strand
GCATCGTTCTGATTGTATTTTTGCACGCATCTTCAAGCTCGTGAATAATTCAGGTAAAAGACTCTGGATGAATTTGATTTCAGTCAGCTGAACGAATCGGTGTCGCCTCTCTTCATCCGGGAGCTGTCCGCCTGCCAGTTCGTGTCCTCCCGATAAAACAATGTCATGATTGGAAATCCTGGGCGAGGCAAAACGCATCTGGCGATTGTGCTGGGGGTAAAGGCCTGCGCACAGGGGTTCCGCGTGCTGTTCAGGAACGCTGCCACCCTGTCCACGGAACTGTGTGAGGCCCGGGACCATTACCGTCTTGGAAAACTGGAGCGTGCATTGGAACAGACCCATCTGCTGATCCTGGATGAACTGAGTTACCTGAGCTTCAACCGGCACCAGTCTGAACACCTGTTCAAGGTCATTTCAGACCGCAGTGAGCGCGGGAGCACGATCGTGACGACGAACCTCCCGTTCTCCCGCTGGACAGAGCTGTTCGAAAACACCACGATGGTTGCCGCGCTGATTGACCGGCTGACGTTCCGTTCCCACGTTCTGGACATGAACGGTGCTTCTTACCGACTGAAAGCAGCGCTGGCTGAGAACTGATTCTACGGTGGGATCCGCATTGCGCCGGCTGCCCGTCAAGGACTTCACGGATGGCTATGCCACCCTCGACCGCCAGCCGGCGCAATGCCTGCGGCCTGTTCGCCGCCGCGAACCTCTCCTCACGGGACCTCTTTGTGGGGCAAGTGGTTCACTTTTAGCTCAGCGATTGGCTCACTTTTTAGTTGACATTCACAATGCTTTTTTCAGCAGGCCCGAAGTATCCGCAGGGAAAGAAGCCTGAGTTGATGCGAAGTCTGGTCCGAAGCGCGTAGTCCGCGGCTTCTTCCACATAAGCTGCATCACCCGCCCGTTAGGGCTGGTTAAGATTGTCTAAAATTATGATTTCAAGGGCTCTTCACTGGCCCTTCATTTACTTCCGTGAAGCAGTAGGCGGTACATTGCCAACGATTTACATGAAAAGGCCACCGTGATAGCTTTATGGTGGCAATCCAGCCCATTTTGCGCATGGGGTGGCTCTCAGGCTGGCGTATTCACGGTGGCAAAGGTTCCATGTCAATCGTTGGCCGTACTTTTTCATGGAGATAGATGAAGAGCACTGCCGGCCAAGGGCTTGCGCGACCCCCTCTAAAGGGGCATAATTATTCTTGACCGCTGCGCTTGCAGGCGCACGGAAGGAGGTACAGTCCGCTGCGCCGTAAAGACTTTATCATCGTCGGTATCACCGTCGCCGCCGCCTTGACCCTGGGGCTGGTTGCCCTTCTTTCAAAGCATATCAGGACGCCTACCGGGGGAAGCCTATTGCCCTTGAGCACCCAGGCGCCTGCTGCCACCAGCGCTACAATACCGGAGACGGATAGCGTTCAAAGCGCTGTTCTGCTTTCCGGGGACATCGATCCCACGCCAGAGCCCACTCCAACTTCGTCACCCGCAGCCACGCAAGGGCAGGCTGCCACCGCGCTAGCCGCCTCCGAGGCCTACCTGTCCGTACAGATCGGCAATATCGTGTACGACCCGATCCCGCTGTTTGGGCAAAACGAGTTTGAGATCGTCCAGCCCGATGGAAAACGCAATGTGGTGTCCTATACACCTCAGTCCATTCGGATGAAGGAAGCCAGCTGCGACAATCAGGACTGTGTACACCAGGGCGAGGTGACGCTGGACAACATGAACAAGCGTATTTTGAATAATATGGTCATCTGCCTGCCCAACCAGGTGGTCCTGATGCTGTTGACCCCGGAAGAGGCACAGGCGCAGATGGACAGCGTGTCAGACCAGCAGCCCTGAACCTGGGACCGACCCCTCTTTCCTTATTTTTACCCGCCCTGCCGTCACAGGACACTGCAGGGCGGGTATATTCGTCTTGGCTGGGGGGTGTCGCGTGTATGGGAAAGAAGCTGGACCTTGGAAAGACAGTCTATGAGCTTTGCAGGGAGAACCCTGAGGTTGTGGAGATCCTGCGCGAGGCAGGCTTCCGAGAAGTGGGGGACCCGGTTGTCTGCGCCACCGCCGGCCGCGTGATGACCCTTCCCAGGGGAGCACGCCTGCGGGGGATCAGCCTTGAAAAAACAATTGAGCGATTTGTGGAGCGTGGCTATGAGGTCACAGGCCGCACGGAGGGGGCGTCAACGTGAGGAAGGACAAAGAACTTAACAGGCACAGAATGGATAGGCTCAGGCACATCCTATCGCTTCTGCATGAAGGCAAGAGCGTCGAGGAGGTGCAGGGCATCTTCATGGAAACCTTCGGGACCGTCTCGGCAGAGGAGATTTCCAGGGCTGAACAGGCGCTGATCAACGAGGGGATGCCCGTCTCGGAGATACAGAGGCTCTGCGATGTGCACGCAGCCGTGTTCAAGGGCTCCATCGAGGAAATACATGAGCCTTCGGACCTCTCCCTCATCCCGGGACATCCGGCGCATACACTGAAGGCGGAAAATCGTGCGCTGGAAGCGGAGATGGCCTTCATTGAGGCACAGCTTCTGCTGATGCCGGATGCCCAGGCACTGGAAGATCTCCGAGAGGGAATGGCAAGGCTGTCCCGCATTGATGTCCACTACAGGAAAAAGGAAGACCTTCTGTTTCCATATATGGAAAAGTATGGCGTGACAGCGCCGCCGAAGGTCATGTGGGGTGTGGACGACGAGATCAGGAAAGAGATCGAGCATGCCCGTGCGAATCTTAAGAGCAAGGACCTTCAGGACGTAGAGGATGTGCTGGAGCGCGTGCGCGACATGATCTTCAAGGAGGAGCATATCCTGCTTCCGATTCTGATGGAGAAGCTCACCCGGGAAGACTGGGCGCAAGTTGCCCGGGATACGGACGAGTTTGGCTACTGCCTCATTGACGAGCCTGTCGTGAAGTGGCCGCGCGCGGAACAGGAGAAAGATGGGTCACGACCTGTGACACAGGCAGGAGACATCTCGCTTTCCACCGGCGCTTTTACGGAAAGAGAGTTGGAGGCTTTATTAAACACCTTACCCGTGGACATCACCTTTGTGGATGCAAAGGACCGGGTGCGCTATTTTTCGCGGGGAAGCGAGCGCATTTTTCCAAGAACCGTCACGGTACTGGGAAGGAGCGTCTCAAACTGCCATCCGCCTGCCAGCGTGCACATCGTGGAGAAAATTGTGGACGACTTAAGGACCGGGTGCAAGGACCGGGAGGACTTCTGGATCCGCATGGGGGACAAGTTGATCTATATCAGCTATGCTGCGGTCCGGTCTCCGGAGGGCGAGTACCTGGGTGTGCTGGAAACGACGCAGAATATTAAGCCTATGCAGGAGCTTACAGGGGAAAAACGCCTGATGTCAGACTGAACCCTGTCACGTTCGCCTCACGGGCCTCCGGAGCTTTTCCGGGGGCTCTTGTGTATCCCGACCTTCCATGCCGTTCGGCGTGGCATCGGGGTCGTCGGCGAAAGATGTGTGAAAAATCCCACTTGACCCTCAAGCGGGTTGATGGTCTACCCTGATAGACAAGGGCAACACGTTACGTGGCGTTCTAACATCATTCACTTAGGAGGAAGAAAGAATGAAACGGATCCTTGTTCTCATGCTGCTGATGACACTTCTTGTTTCCTGCACAACAGGAGTTCAGGCGACCAGCAGCTGGGTACGACAAGTCGACCAGGTCGTCTGGGACGAAGAAGTAGACTTCGTGATTGCTGGCTACGGCATGGCGGGGGCAGCAGCTGCACTTGAATTGAAGCTGGTCGCCCCTGACGCCAAGCTGGCGGTGTTTGAAAAGGCACCGGTCATTGCGGCAGGCGGAAACGCCATCGCTTCCGGCCAATCCATCCTGTTCCCTCAGATTGAGGACATCGACACCTTTAAAACCTATTTCAAAAACCTGAACTATCCTCAGGTGCTGCCTGAGGAGGAATTCAATTGGATTACCGAGGAGATGGCCAACCAGCTGCCCTGGGTGGAAGCGGTTTGCGAACTGGGCGGCTATGAGCTGGGCCACCCTGCGGGGGGGCCGCTTCGCGTCGGCTCCCTCGTCATCGAGTTTGAGGACATCGAGGGTTCGAACTTCCTTGGCTCCACAGGACATCTGCGTAAAGCAGACGGGGGCAAGGTGTATGAAGCCGGCGGTTGCTGGAATGCCCTGGCCGCAGCCGGGGAAAAGCTGGGGGTCGAGGTAGCATATGAAACGCCGGTGGTGGCGCTGGTACATGATCCCATCTCCACTGAGGTCCTGGGCGTCATTGTAAAGGGGCCAGACGGCAAGGAGACAGCCGTAAAAAGCGAGCGAGGCGTGCTGCTGGCTACCGGTGGGTATGCAGCCAACATGGAGATGATCGCCAACTTCAACGGTGGCGACAACGTCATGTCAGCCGGATCCCCCTACTGCACAGGGGACGGTATTAAGATGCTCGCGTCCATTGGGGCACAAATGTGGCATATGGACAACCACACCATGTCCTGCGGTTACTTCAATGGCATCAAAGTTCCTGATTATCCAACCACCTTCATCAGGCAGTTCTACCCCACAGCATGGAACTGGATTGAGGTTGCAGCGGATAGTACCCGTTTTTACGAGGAGACAAAATCTTATCAGCGGCAACATATGAAGTACAAGGAACACGGGCAGTATGTAGATGTGCCGATTTACAAGAGCATGCCGGTTTCTTTCGTTTTTGACGAAACCATGCGGACAACAGGAGGTCCCATCGTCAACGACTGGATTGGCTGGCCCGCCACTTCCCGAGATCAGTACAAATGGTCACAGGACAACAGCGTTGAAGTCGAAAAAGGATGGATCTATCAAGCGGATACTATCGAGGGGCTGGCTCTGCTGCTGGAACGGGATCCGGTCGCGCTGAAGGCTACTGTTGACCGGTGGAATGCAATGTGTGACTTAGGCGTGGACGAGGACTTTGGGCGCCCCAGTGCATATCTGGCCAAGATCGAGACCCCGCCTTTCTATGCGGTCCATATGAATCCAACACTGCCCGCCACTTCGGGCGGAGCGCGGCGTGACATTCTCAGCCGTGTCCTCAACTGGGACAACGAACCCATCCCCGGCATCTATGAAGCGGGCGAACTGGGGAGCTTTGTCTGTAACCTGTACCAGAATGGCACGTATCTGGCGGAAGCCATCATGTCGGGCCGTGCGGCCGTCAACACCGCCTTTGACGCTCGATCCGATATACAGCCGGAGATGGCAAAAGGCTTCAGCAATCCCTGGGACGGCAAGCAGGATGGCGAATACAGCATCAACGTCAAAGGCCTGCATGATGAGTTTGAGGTGATCTACACCCTTCAGGATGGCAAGCTTGCGGGGATCCGCGTTGGTGAGCATCGCGACCAGATGTTTATGACGGATGAACAGCTGCAGCAATACGCTGATGCTTTCATCAAGTCGCAGTCGATGGGCGTGGATGCTGTCTCTGGCGCAACGGTGGACAGCCAGGCAATCGCTTCCGGCCTGATTCAGGCGTTCAAAATGGCGCCCAGCAAATAACCGAGAAGCCTGGGGATCCAGGCAGAGCATCATGAAAACACCGCAGGAGACATCAAAATCCTGCGGTGTTTCTTGTGCGCCCGGTGAGCGCACGTTCTAGAGGGTGAAAGTCCCGAGCCCGCCCGGTAGTGGGAAGGGCATAGCCGAACACCAAGGGTGTCCATCGTGAGGAGGGATCTAAAGAAAGGTGAAGGCAAATCTCCGGCCTGACGAACAGAAACCTTATCAGGCCGCACATGAGGGTAAGGCTGCGAGACAGGTCAAAGCCCAATCACTACACGGAATCATGTGCGGTAAATGAGGCAGGCAGATGGAGAGAAAGAACGTGTGAGTACCCGGGGAGGTCTCGCAGGCGCGGAGGAGTAAAGATAACTTGAAAGGTCGCGTAGTAACAACGAACTGCGAGAAGTCAGCAGAGGCCATAGTACCGCTGAAACGGGAAGGGCCGAACAATCGTAAGTCCGAAGAACGGAGGAAGGAGGACCAATGCGATGAAAGCAGAAAACCAAGGGAAAGAGGGCTTCCAGCAAAGAGATAGCGCGGAACGCGAAGGATATGCAGGAGCGCGGAGCAGTGGGCCTCGGAAGCCCGAAGAAGCGGACGGTGCAGACCTGCTTGAACGCATCCTGGACAGGGAGAACCTAAACAGAGCGTACAAGCGCGTGAGAGCCAACAAGGGAGCGCCCGGGATAGACGGAATGACCGTGGAGGGAGCGCTTGACTGGCTAAAGGAACACGGAGGGGAACTTCTTGAGAGCATACGGAGCGGGAAGTATAAGCCGTCCCCGGTGCGCAGGAAGGAAATCCCCAAGGCAGATGGCGGGCTACGCAAGTTGGGCATTCCCACGGTGGCAGACCGAATCATCCAACAAGCAATCGCACAACAACTCAGTCCCATCTATGAACCGCTGTTCTGGGAAGGGAGCTACGGCTACCGCCCGGGGAGGAGCGCGCAGATGGCCATCCGGAAGGTGAAGGAATACGTGGAGCAGGGCTACCGGTACGCAGTACAGATAGACCTGTCCAAGTACTTTGACACCTTGAACCACGAAATGCTCATGAACATGGTACGGGAGCAAGTCCGGGACAAGCGCGTCACAGACCTCATGAAGAGGTATTTGAAAAGCGGGGTCATGGAAAACGGATTGCTGGTGAAGACGGAAGAGGGGTCCCCGCAAGGCGGGCCTCTGAGCCCCTTGTTAGCCAACATCTACCTGGACAGATTCGACCAGGAGATAGGCGGCAGAGGCGTTCCGGTCATTCGGTATGCAGACGACATCGTGGTATTGGCGAGAAGTGAACGCGCGGCGCATAGGCTGCTTGAATCCAGCCGGAAGTATCTTGAGGGGAAGTTGAAACTCAAGATGAATGGTGAGAAGAGCAGAGTGGTCAGCGTGACAGCCATCCACCGTTTTAGGTTTCTGGGCTTTGCACTGGGAAGGGGTCAGAATGGATCCTTCATTCGGGCTCATGCAGAGTCCCTGAAGAAAGCGAAGCAAAAGCTGAGAGAACTGACTTCCCGCAGTCAGGGCAGAAACGTCCGCGTGGTGATGAACAAGGTAAAAGTGTACATCCGCGGATGGCTGGGCTACTTCGGAATGGCGAGCATGAAGAGCACGATGTCAGACTGGGATGGATGGCTTCGAAGACGCTTACGGATGTACATCTGGAAACAATGGAAAAGACCCAAGACCCGCGTCAAGAACCTGATGAAGTTAGGCATGGAAGACTGGAAAGCCTACCGGAACGGAAATAGCCGCAAGGGATATTGGGCAGTAGCAGGAAGTGGTATACTCACGCATACCATTACAAACAAAAGACTCGAACAGGCAGGATACTACAGTCTCCTTGCCCAGTACGAGTCACTGCACTCAAGCGCTTGAACCGCCGTGTACCGAACGGTATGCACGGTGGTGTGGGAGGTCCCCCGGCCAGCAGGCCGGGGTCCTACCCGATTAGCGGATTGGAAGAGCTTCTATGGATTTTCCAGCGGAAGATATACTGAGACAAGATGCTGGAATTTCCCATCCTTCCCCATACGGCAAACGAGTTGTCGGGTGAAAAGGCCCCTCCCCGGCTGGCGGGCGTGCGCGGCCAGGTATTCAAGGCAGGGAGCCGTCAGAGCCTTCACATCTGTCTCCCCGTCTATGACCCATAACAGATAATGGAGGGCCTGCCCTGCCGGAAGGACGATCTCTGCCTGTTCTTCGCGCACACCGATCAGCCTGGCATCCTGAGCGCTGAGCGCAAGCCCGCGGCTGAATTTGGGACAGGGGGTCTTAAGATGTTCCCTGCCAATAAAGGTGGAAAAAGATGTCAGAGGCATGTGTTCTAAAAGCTTGGCCAGCAGCGGCGTGCATAACGCCTGGGCCCAGAACTCCTCTACAGCGGAAAAGACCCAGGCATAATAGGGATGTATATCGACCACTTCGGGTGCATACCCAGGCTGCTGCAACGCTTCCAGGCACGCCACTTGTTCCTGAGTGAAGCGCAGCATGCGCTTGCGGTAAGCCAGTTCCTGATGCGCCTGCTCATGTTTGTCCTTGTACAGTGTCAGAAGATCCGTTGTGGAGGATCGCGAGAGTAACGGTGCGATTTCGTCCAGCGTGAACGATTGATTCTGCATGCGTTTGAGACAGCTGATGCGCTGGATGGTGGTGAAGTCATAGTATCGGTAATTGTTTTCCGGATTGCGGTAAGGGGAAATCAAGCCCTTTTTCTCGTAATACCGAAGCGCTTCACTGGACAGGCTGAATACCTGTGAGATTTGACCGATGGACAAGCGCATCAGATCAACAACGTTTTGCGATTCCCTGTCCTGTTTCATCAGACCACCTGATACAGATGCAAGGCGTGAACCGACGTGCGTAACATGCTGTAAAGGATAGCAGAGAAAAAAGAAGACTACAAGGGTGGCCCGTGCATTTAAGCCGTTTTAGCAGATCTTAAAAGGTGGTGAAAAGCAGCACGTGGTGCTGCGTGAAAAGGTGGTGAAAAGCAGCACGCGGCGCTGCGTGAAAAGGTGGTGAAAAGCAGCACGCTGTGCTGCGTGAAAAGGTGGTGAAAAGCAGCACGTGGTGCTGCGTGAAAAGGCGGTGAAAAGCAGCACGTGATGCTGCGTGAAAAGGTGGTAAAAGCAGCACGCGTCGCTGCGTGAAAAGGTGGTAAAAGCAGCACGCGTCGCTGCGTGAAAAGGTGGTAAAAGCAGCACGCGGTGGTGCGTGAAAAGGGAGTGAAAAGCAGCACGTGGTGCTGCGTGAAAAGGTGGTGAGAAGCAGCAGGCTGTGCTGCGTCAAAAGGTGGTGAAAAGCAGCACGTGGTGCTGCGTGAAAAAGTGGTGAAAAGCAGCACGTGGTGCTGCGTGAAAAGATGGTGAAAACAGCATGCTGTGCTGCATTACGCCGGCACAGGGGAGCGACGATGTGCCCTGAACCAGACGGCACGCCAGCGTCGTCTTTGTTGTCCTGAACCTGTCCTCTGCACGATCCCCCTCGTCATGAAAAGCCACGCCATCGCAAAGGGCCTTCATCTTTCAATCCCTGTCCCTCTGTCGCCCGGGAAGCGCCATGATTCCATAGGGCCGTTGACAGCGCTGGGGGCTGTGACCTTAGAAGATAGTCTGGTTCTGGCAGACAAGGCACGGCATTTGGTGGTATGCTTCTTCCTGCACTCAAGAAGCGCAGTCGCCTCCTAAAGACATGGGAAACGTGCGAAGGGTCCTGTTTTCATCATCGCCTTATGATACATCATGGTAGAGCCTGTGTGGCATACATCAGTGGGGCATGCTTGAACTCCGCCCTGTAGCGTCTGAACGCTTGCGGCATCGATCCTGACTCCTGTATGCTGGACCAAACGAGAATCTGAGCGCGGTGCATCCGAGGCCTGGCGTGAATGCCTGCGGGATCCCTGCTCTACGGAAGGAGGCTGCAATGGGAGACATGCCTGAGTGCAGGGTGAAGGACCCTTCCCTCGCGCCGGAGGGACTGAGGAAGATTGAATGGGTGCGGGCTCACATGCCTCTGCTTTTTATTCTTGAACGCCGTTTTTGCAAGGAACGTCCCTTTGCCGGTTTGCGCGTTGCACTGTCCATCCACTTAGAGGCGAAGACCGCGCGGCTTGCGTTGCTGCTTTCAGCCGGAGGGGCCGAAGTGTATGCCACGGGAAGCAACCCCCTGTCCACCCAGGACGATGTGGCTGCGGCTCTGGCCTCTTTGGGGGTCCGTGTATATGCTGTGTATGGCGCGGACCCCGCCGAATATCGGGCGCATCTGATGGCGGCGCTGGAGTGTAGGCCGCACCTGGTCATTGACGACGGGGGAGACTTCGTTGACATCCTTCTGGACGAGCGCCCCGACCTGGCCTCAAAGCTCATCGGCGGCTGCGAAGAAACCACCACCGGTGTCAGGCGTCTGCGCGCACGCGACCGGGAGGGAAGCCTCAGGTTTCCGATGATCTGCGTCAATGACGCGAAGATGAAGTACCTGTTAGACAACCGTTACGGCACCGGCCAGTCTGTATGGGACGGCATCATGCGTACCACCAACCTGGTTGTGGCGGGGAAGATAGCCGTCGTGGCAGGCTATGGTTGGTGCGGAAAGGGCGTGGCCCGCCGCGCAGTGGGCCTCGGCGCCCGCGTGATTGTCTGCGAGGTGGATCCGATCAAGGCTGTCGAAGCGGTGATGGACGGGTTTGACGTGATGCCCATGGAAGAGGCTGCCGCCCTGGGAGACTTTTTTGTGACGGTAACAGGCTGCCGGGATGTCATCACCCCCCGCCATGTAGGCGCGATGAAGGAGGGGGCTATTTTATGCAATGCCGGCCACTTTGATGTGGAGGTCGCTGCCGCTGCCATGCGCGGGGGAGCCCTCAGCGTGCACGAAGCGCGAAGAAATATTGAAGTCTTCGCGTTTGACGGGGGCGGAAAGGGTGTCAGAACCGTATGCCTGCTGGCCGGGGGCCGCCTTGTCAACCTGGCAGCGGGCGACGGCCACCCCGCGGAGATCATGGACATCAGCTTCGCGCTGCAGGCGCTGTCAGCCGAACACCTGATTAAGAACGCGCGAAACCTTGGCCCGGGGGTCCATGAGGTGCCCGAGGACATCGACGTCCTGGTGGCACGCATGAAGCTTGAGACGATGGGAAAACGGATTGATACGCTGTCCGGGGAGCAGGAGGCATACCTGCGCTCCTCCGGCGGCTGAGGAGGTGCATCGGATGCTTCGCATCAGCAACGTCAGGCTGTTCGACGGGGAAGAATACTGGCAGGACGGCTGTGTCCTGGTGGAAGGGACCCGTGTGCGCTACGCGGGGGACAGGGCGGATTGCCCGGAGCCTCTGGGGGAAGGCGTCATGGAGACCCTCGATGGCCGGGGGGACCTGTGCATGCCGGGCCTTGCCAACGCCCATACGCACGCGGCGATGTCGCTGATGCGCGGTGTGGGTTCGGACCTGAACCTACACGACTGGCTCCAGCAGATCTTCCGCGTAGAGGCCAACCTGACGCCGGATATTGTGCGCGCGGGGACGATGCTGGCCATCATGGAGATGCTGCGCACCGGGACGACGGCCTTTGCGGACATGTACTTCCATGTGGAGGAGGTGCTTCAGGCGGCGCATGACAGCGGCATCCGCGCGAATGTCTCCCGTGGAAGCGTTGACAGGGAAGGCATCTTGAGCCACCGGACGCTGCATGCGGACTGGGAGGGGGCGGGGGACGGGCGTCTGAAGGTCTATGTGGGGCTGCACGCGGAGTACAGCTCTACGCGAGAGGACGCCGTCCTTGCTGCACAGACCGCCGCTGCGCTGGGGACAGGCGTGCACACGCACCTGTCGGAGACGAGGCAGGAGGTGGAGGGCTGCCTCCTGCGCCATGGGATGACGCCCGCCAGGCACTTCAGCGACCTGGGGCTGTTCTCCGTGCCCGTGATTGCAGCCCACTGTGTCCATTTGCGCGCGGAGGAGCTTCCGCTGCTGTTGAATGCCGGGGTGAGCGTGGCCCACTGCCCCGCCAGCAACCTGAAACTGGCAAGCGGCGTCACCAATCTTCCAGCCATGACGGAGGGGGGCATCCGTGTGGCTCTTGGCACCGATGGTCCGGCTTCGAACAACACGCTGGATATGTTTCGGGAGTTGCGCCTGGCTTCTCTTTTGCAAAAGGGCGTCCGTGAAGACGCCTCGCTGATGGGGGCGCGGGAGGCGCTGGCGATGGCTACGGAGGGGAGTGCGAAGGCCATGGGCTTTCCGGATGTCGGAACGCTCAGGGAGGGGATGAGGGCGGACCTCATTCTCCTCGATGGGCAGGCTGTGAACCTGCAACCCGGCAACGATCCGCTTTCAGACCTGGTCTACGCCGCCTGCGGGGAGAACGTGCGCCTGACAATGGTCAACGGTAGGGTTCTCTACAGGGAGGGGGAATACCTGAGCCTGGACGAAGCGTACTGGCGCCATGCAGCAGCCAAGGCTGCGGCAAGGCTGATGCCATAGCGTTAAATGTGGACCGGGGGGACCTGGAACTTAAGCTTTGGAAGGATGAGGATGGCGCGTCCACCGCGCGTTCACAGCATGGCCTCGAGGCTTTTGTAGGCGGCGAAGGAGTTTGCCAGCGGACATGCTTGTCTGCGTCACGCGGGAAGGCCCATGCAGTCTTTGACCTCGCCGCCACGGTGACAATGTCGACGGGTGGCTATCGCAGGCCCGCCTGCATGCTGATGGGCTTAAGACGGGGCGCCCACGCTGAAAACAGCCTTGTGATCACCATAGAGGCAGGCAATAAGAAGCCGCGTGATCGACAGGCCGTGCTATTGCTGGCGCTGAGCGCAGCCTGCGCTGACAGCAGCAGGCTTGGAGCGCAAAATACAACCGCTATGATCGCGTGATGTTGTCAAAGCGGTCGCTTGCCGCGCACAGCTGTCCACAGCGTCTTTGGGTCGATGAGGCCGGCGATGGTCTGGTGGCTCAGGGTGGGAGAGCCCAGGGACAGCATCAGCGCCGTTTTCTTGCGCCCCACCCTGTAGGCTATTCTACGGTGCCGGTCTGGCTCCCAGCAGCCCGAGGCGGTCGACCAAAGGGGAGACCCAGTCCTTCAGCCCGAAGGCCTGTCCCTCTTGTGGAGGCGGCAGGGAAGGAACAGAAAGACGAGGATCCCCCGGCCAAGACGGACGCATTTTGCACCGTTGACAGGCCCGCAGTTCGGGATTCACCGGACATTGTCCGCCTGCTCCACACAGGCACGCTGCCCAGGCTTAAGCAGGGCGTGCACAGCCTCATAAGCCGGATTCCGGCGAAAAAATACGACCACAGCCCTTTGGGACGGGTGAACGTGGCGGGTTGACACGTTGACAGGCTTCCGCAAGCCTCCCGCCTGGCCTGCGCGCCATGCTTGGCGTGCGGGACGTTCCTTCAGGGCGCCCTTGCCCATGGTCTGTCTTTGAGCTGTGAGAGACAGCCCGGGAAACGGAGGGTTCAGCTTCATGCCCGGCTGGCCGCCTTTTGCTCAAAGAGCCTTTGCAGCCCTTCGCCATAGGGCGGCCGGACGATCCCATACTCGGTGACAAAGGCTGTAACCAGCCCGTGTTCCGTCACATCGAAAGCCGGATTGTACGCCCTGATCCCCTCAGGCGCCATGCGCTTTTGATACCACATTTCGGTCACCTCGTGGGCAGGGCGCTCCTCGATGGGGATGTCCCCGCCGCTTTTCATGTCCATGTCGAGGGTGGACGTCGGTGCGCAGACATAGAAGGGGATGCCATAATGTCTGGCGAGGATGGCCACGCCGGAGGTGCCGATTTTATTGCAGGTGTCCCCGTTGGCGGCGACCCGGTCACAGCCTACGAATACAGCGTCGATCCAAGCGTTTTTCATGACCTGGGAGGCCATGTTGTCGCAGAGGACCGTCGTGTCGATGCCGGCGGCCTGAAGCTCAAAGGCGGACAGGCGGATGCCCTGCAGCAGCGGCCGTGTCTCATCCACGTATACGCGAAACTGCATGCCTCGTTCCCGGCCCAGGTGAAGGGGCGCGAGCGCCGTCCCGTACCTGGAGGTGGCCAGCTGCCCCGCGTTGCAGTGGGTCAGGATGCCGTCCCCGTCGCGGATCAGCGTCAGGCCATGCTCTCCGATGCTCCTGCAGACCCACTCATCCTCTTTTCTGATCGCGAGGGCTTCATCGTGCAGGAGCTGCTTGATGTCGGGAATGGGCCTGTCCGGGTTGTCCGCGACCACTCTCTCCATCCTGTCCAGCGCCCAGAAGAGGTTGACCGCGGTGGGGCGCGAACTGGCGAGGTAGGCACTGGCTTCCTGGAACCTGGTGTGAAATTCCGCGTAGGACACCGCTGTGATAGCCTTGGCTGCCAGGTAGGCGCCAAAGGCCGCCGCCACGCCGATGGCTGGTGCGCCGCGCACCTTCAGCAGGTTGATTGCCTCCCAGATCTCCTCCTGGCTGTGCAGTCGGAGGACCTTAATCTCGCTGGGAAGCCTGGTTTGGTCAAGGATCAACAGTGCGCTGTCGTCGTCATCCAGGGCAACTGTTTCATAGTGGAGAATGTTTTTCTTTTCTGGGCTCATCATGACGTCCAAACCCCTTTAGGCAACAGAGGCGGCTCTGCGCAGCTTGCAGCCTGGTCCCTGCGCCGCCTTCATCCGGTTGAAGAGGAGGCCCTTCGCCATGAGGAGGCTCACGCGAGGGGAGAAGCCTGCTTGGACTCGTCCGGGATGCTTGCAATGTCTTTACGGTAGCCATGGCTGTCAGCGGCGCTCCCCGGCTGTGTGGAGAGCGTCCGATACGCAGCGCTCAGCGCATCATCGCTGATCTTCAGACCGCAAGCCTGACGCCTGGGGACATTTCAGCGGTTCCCTGATATCGTCAAGCAACATCGGATTTTTAAAGAGAAAGGCGCGCCGTACGGGGCCGCGTCCGCTTCTTCTTTTTGATGGCCTGACGCCCAGGTCGCAACGGATCACCGCGTCTGTTATGAGAGGACCGGCGCGTGTCCGGGGTGCTTACCGGGGAAGAAATTCCAGGTTTCTCAGGTCCTGCGGATCGATCTTCCGGAGGGTGGCAAGCTCAATGGGGCTTGGGGGCTCGGTTTGAGTCAGCGTGAAGTAGCGGAGGGGGAACCCGGTATGCTGGGCGACCTCCTCGATGGAAGAGTGCTGATGGACGCTTTTGAGGACGAGTTCACCCTCGTGCATGAAGAAGTGGCATAGCGGCGTGACAAGATCGGACACCCTGCCCCTGGAGGTCAGGAAGCCGACCTTGTCGACAAGGGTACGCCGGTCGTGTTTGCTTCGCCAGAGGATGGCGCGCCTGGCAGTCGGAATAAAAACAGCGCTTCCAGCCCCGCCCGGCAGGCGCACCTTGGGCTTTGCGTATTCTCCTATGACGGAAGCGTTGACTCCGCCGCTCCTGTCAAACTGCACGCCTGACAGAAAAGAGACATCCAGCTTTCCACGCATGGACAGATCGAAGGCTTCAGCAAGGGAGAAGGCGGAGACGGCGCTTTGATACAGGCTGTCGCCTGCACTGGTGGCGCTTTCAAAGAAGCCCGGGCGGGGATCAACGCCGCCCGGGATGTTCAGGTGTGTCGCGTGAGGCGCGTGCAGTCTTTTCGCAAGCATCAGTGCGACCATGGGGAGGTGGGAGGAAACGCCATGGAAAACGGTCTCTCCGTCCCGGATCAGGCGAGCGAGAGAAACGCAGATCTGGTCACAAACCCTGTACACGCTGGTCCTCTTCCCGGCTTTTCAGCCATTCATCCAGGGCTCCGAGATCCCGGAGTGCGAGAAGCGACTGGATTTCATCGCCATCGACCCCGTAACGGCCATAGCAGGAACAGGGGTGAGCACCCCCTTTTACAAGAACGACGGCATGTGTGAGGAAGTGTGGGATGTTGGCCTTCAGCTCACCCTGTGCGAAGCGATCAGTCTTGACGATTTCCTCCGCAGTGACCAGTACGCTTTCGGCAGCACGGGTGAGGAGGAGGTCATCATAAGCGGGGCCTTCGATCAGCGCGTTGCCAAACTCGTCGGCAAGCTGGACGTGTACGATGGCCCAGTCCGGCCTGATGGCTTGCACAGTGTAGATCTGTTCCCCGGAAAAGGGATCCGTCGTTGCGCGAAAATAGGAGTTTGCTGCAATGAGGTCGCTTTCTACGAGCCCCCGGACAGGCATAAAGGGGATGCCGTACGCCGCGGCTCGCAGGGCTGAGATGACCGTATAGCAGGCATGCTCGTTGGCTCGGACGCTGCCTTCCTGGACGCTCTTGCGGTAGTTGGGGCAGAGCCCGAATGCTGTTTCACAGCCGATGAAACCGGAGGAGACCTCACTTGCGCAGCCTGCCAGGCAGAGGAGGTCGACATCCAGGGCGCCTGCGGTCTTCACGAGATGGAGCCCACGCTTTTTAGCCCGGGCAAGCTCGTAGACGGCAGCCATCGAAGCACGGTTGAGCGTGACCCCGCCAAGACCTACCACGGCACCGTCGGAGATCATGGACACCGCGGTCTTGAGCGACTGTAGCTTGCTTGTCATGGAACCGTATTGGCTGCAATGTGTACTGCGTCCCAGGCACCCGAAAACGGTGGCGCATAGGCGAAATCCGCCATGCCCACATCATCGGCGCTGAGCCTTGCCTGGACCGCGAGCGCGAGCGCGTTGATCCTGAGCACCGCGCCGCAACCGAAGCCGCCCCCGGCACAGGCGCCCAGCAGGCGTCGAGTGCCCTTCTCACAGACCAGCTTGATAGAGATCTTCCTGCTGCCTGGATAGTAGGGGGGGTGGTTCATGGTAGAGATCATCGAGGTGCTGGTCTCAAAGCCAAGCTTTTTGGCATCACGCTCGCCAAGGCCTGTGCGGGCGAGCTCCAGGTCGCAGATCTTCACCGCAGCTGAACCGAGGGCGCCTGGAAATTTCTGCCGAAGACCGGTCATGTTACCCCCGGCGATGCGGCCACACTTGTTAGCTACGGTGCCCAGCGGCTGAAAGCTGTCCTCCTCCATGACCCGGTTGTAGACGGTAGCACAGTCACCCGCGGAGAAGACGCCGGGAAGCGAGGTCCGCATCTCCCTGTCCACGATGACCGCGCCGTTTTCCGCCAGTCGGATTCCTGTATCCTTCAAAAAGCCTGTGGCAGGCACGACACCCACGCTGATCAGGACAAGCTCTGCGTCATAGACCCCCCTGGCTGTCGTCACCCGCCTGATGTCGCCCAGGTCCGCGATGGACAAAGCACCCTCCTGGACACGCACGCGGACTCCGTTGCGTTCAAGCTCCTGGGTTGCCAGCACTGAAAACTCCGGTTCAAAGGGCAAGAGGATCCTGTCCGCCGCCTCCAGCAACACGGTCTCAAGCCCGCGCGCGGCCAGGACCTCCGCCATTTCCACGCCGATGTAGCCCCCGCCGATGATGACAGCCCTTCTGACGTCCGGGCGCGAGAGGACGCGCTTGAGGAGCAGCCCCTCCTCCATGGATCTGACCCGAAATACGCCGGGCAGGTCCGCGCCGGGGATCGGGAGGTTTGCGCTGTTGCAGCCTGTGGCGATCAGGAAGCTGTCGTAGCTGTCCTCAAAGACGTCCCCCGTGCTAAGGTTTCGCACCTGCACGCTGCGGGTCGCGGCGTTCAAGGCGATGACTTCATGGTGCAGGAAGATGGAGATGCCCTGGCGCTCAAACTCCTCCTTTGTCCTAGCGATCAGGAGGTCCGGATCATCGTTGTAGCCCCCGATGAAATAGGGAAGGCCACAGGCCCCGTAGGAGAGAAAGCCACCCTTTTCATATACGGTGACCTGGGCGGAGGGATCAACCCTTTTGATCTTTGAGGCCGCTGACATCCCAGCGGCAACACCTCCGGCTATGACTGCTTTCATTGATATCCTCCCTGCGCGCTCCGGCGGGTTGCGCGTCCGACAGCCGCAGAAGCACTGCTTGCCGGAGCTGTTCTATATCGCCTGAGGAAACCCGCTCGGGGGCCTCAATGTCGACTTTTAAGGATAGGATGGACCTGATACGGGGCTTCTATTCATCCTGCTTTGCCAGGGCGATGGAAGGCGCGATCACGTCCTGCAGGTTGGTGGGTTCGACCGCGCAGGGAGGCACGCCTCCCGCAGTGATGCCAAGCTTTTCACGGATGGCAAGGAGTGCTGCAACCTGATCGCGGCTGAGCACATTGGCCTTGCCGATGATGTTTCCCGTATACATGAGGAGCGAGGCATAGTGCTCCATCATCTCCAGCCGAAAGAAGGCTTCCAGGAGCGTCCTGCCCCAGGCAACCGCGCCGTGGTTGGCCAGCAGCAGCGCGTTATAATCAAGGCAATAGGGAGCAACGGAGTCCGCAACGCCGGGGGATCCCGACGTCTCATAGTGCACACAGGGGACAATGCCCAGGTTCACCAAGGCTCCCGGATAGATTGCCCGGTCCAGGCTGATTCCGGCAATGGCGAAAGAGGTACAGATGAGAGGATGGGCGTGGACCACCCCGCCCACCTGAGGATTTTCAAGGTAGATGCGCTGGTGCATCTTTATTTCGGACGAGGGTTCAAGCTCACCCCGGCTTAAGACCCTGCCGTCCAGAGCGAGCTTCACAAGCATGCCTTCGGTCATGAAGCCCTTGGAAACGCCGGTGGGCGTGGCCCAAATTATGTCGTTGTCGACCTTGACGGTGATATTGCCGTCATTGGCAGCGACGAAGTTCTTCTGATACATCCTGCGTCCGATGTCGAGGATCAACTGCTTTGCTTCGTGGTCTGTTGGATAGGCCCTGTAGGACATTCAATCGCTCCAGTGGACATTGAGGGCGCTTGGGGTGACGGCTGATAGGACAGTGGGTCTGAGTATAGCTTTCGCCAGGCGCGCTGTCAACGCAGGCTCCGTGGCGAAAGCAGGCTCCTGTTGTCTCTACACGATGTGGAGGATCCGTTCGAGGGAAAGGCGCCCGTTGATGATGGACTGATAGGGAAAGCGTCGGTAGTTGGGCAGGAATTCGACGGTCAGCCAGTCGTCATAGCCCACGCGGTGCAGCGCCTTCATCACCGCTTCAAAGTCGACGTCGCCCTCAAAGAGGTCCACAAACATGCCCAGCCCCGCCTGCTCAGAGCGGCAGTCGCAGACGTGGATCTTCTTGAGGTGCTCTCGGCCCAGGATCTCGATCCATTGGTCGGGATAGCCGATATAGATGATGTTGCCCACATCGAAGTAGGCCCCGACGAAGGGATCGCCGATCTCGTCTAAGAAGCGCTTCATCTCCAGTGGGGAAAGGAGAAATTTGTTCCATACATTCTCCACCGCCATGCTGACGCCTGCGGCGCGCGCGTAGGGCGCCAGGGCACGGAGCGCCTCCTGGGCGTTTTGATAGGCACGGTCGTAACGAACGATTCCCGGCGCGAAGGGCGTTCCCACCCAGCCGGGTACCACCAGCACCGTGTCGGCGCCAAAGGCGGCAGCGCAGTCGATCTGCTTTTTGATGATGTCCCGCGCGATCATGGCCTCGGCTTTGTCCTCCCCGGCTAAGTTGTGCTCCCACAGGTTCCATGCGCCTACGGAGAAAATTTCAAGGCCCAGGTCTTCCGCCATGCGGCGGATGCCCGTGAGCTCTCTGTCCGTCGTCTTCATGTTGAGCGAGCCTTTCTCGCTCAGCACGGGTTCAACGCCGTCATAGCCCGCTTTCTTTGTCTGCTCGCAGGCCTCCCGCAGGTCCACGTCCAGGCCAAAGGTAAAGAAACTGACGCCTGTTTTCATGTGCTTCTCCCGTTGATGTGTTTGTGTGTCCCGTTCAGCGCCTGGCCTGCCTGAGCTTGCCCAGGTTGCTGAGTACCACCGCGCCTACAATGATGCCGCCGGTGATGACGATCTTCACGTAGGCGTGGATGCCCAGGATGTCCAGTGCGTTGGAGATGATGCCAATCAGCAGGCAGCCCAGGAAGGCACCCAGGATGGTACCCCGGCCGCCTTCGAAGGTGACGCCCCCGATGACCGTTGCCACCAGAGCATTGAGCTCATAGCCCGCACCTGCGCTGGCTGTGATGGCATTGAGGCGCGCAGCGAAGATCAGCCCCGCGATGGAGACGACCGCCCCGCTGAGCGTGTAGGTGATGATCTTGTAGAGGTCTACCGGGATTCCCGAGAGAAAAGCGTTTTTTTCGTTGCCACCGATAGCAACAATCCTGCGTCCGTAGCGCGTTTTTGTTAAAAGCAGGTGCATCAGGATGACAACAACCAGCATGAAGATGACCATCAGGGGCAGAAAGTTGAACAGCTTTACCGTCCTGAGAAAGTCGAGCTTGCCCGCGAACTGAAGAAAGGAACCGCCTGCGATCAGGAGCGATATGCCGTTGAACATCTGGCCGGTGCCCAGGGTGATGATAAGCGGCATCGTGTGTGATTTGGCGATGACGATTCCATTGAGGAGCCCGCAGGCGGCGGAAGTGGCTACACCTGCCAGCACGGCTGTGAACATGCTGCCGCCATTCATGAGGATGGTGGCGACCACGACACCGGAAAGGGTCATCATGTTGCCGATGGACAGGTCGATCCCGCCACTGATGAGCAGCATCGCCATCGCCATCGTCAATACGCCCAGGACGGAGATCTGCTGAAGAATCGCGCTGATGTTCGCGAGCCTGACAAATTTGGGGTTGATCAGCCCGACAATGACAACCAGCGCGACGATGACGGCGCTCAGCAAGAAGCGCTGATCCCTGAACAGGCGGATTTTACTCTTCATGCCCTTCTACCCCCAATGCCTCACGGATGATGCTCTGTTCGTTGATGTCCTCGCCGTGCAGCTCCCGCTTGACGGCGCCGTCCCGGATGACGAGGACGCGGTCGCTCATGGAGATCAGCTCCGGCATCTCCGAGGAGACCATGAGGATGCAGTGGCCCTCCCCGGCCAGGCCTGTCATCTCCCTGTAAAATTCGGCTTTCGCGCCCACGTCGATCCCGCGTGTGGGTTCGTCAAAGATATAGACGCTTTGCTTTGCGTACAGCCACTTGCCGAGGACGACCTTCTGCTGATTGCCCCCCGAGAGGTATACCACCTCCTGCAGAAGACTCGGCGTGCGGATTCTGAGCCGATCTACAATAGGCCGGACCCGCGGTGCGAACTTCCTGAAGTTATATACAAGGCCGGCCTTCATGTTTTGAAGTCCCACCAGCAGGATGTTCTCAAGCACGCTCGCCCCCAGGTTCAGCCCCAAGCGCTGACGATCCTCGGTGATATGGGCGATGCCCGCTCGGATGGAGTCCCGGGGAGTTCGGATGCGCAGACTTCTGCCGTGGAGCAGGACCTCGCCTTCGCTGCGGCGGATTGCGCCGGATATGGCGCTGACGATCTCAGTGCGTCCGGAGCCAACCATCCCAAAGAGACCCAGGATTTCTCCCCTGCGCACGCTGAAACTGATCTCAGGCGATTCCCTTGTCAGCCTGAGGCCCTTCACTTCAAACATCACGTCACCCATCTCGCAGTGTTCTTTACGGTAGAACATATCCACGGGTCGCCCGACCATGTCGCGGGTGATGGCGTCGAGGCTAACGTTCCCGGAGCTGTTGTCGTAGGTGCGGATGGCTGAGCCGTCCCGGATCACAGTGATGCGGTGAGCGATCTGGACAACTTCTTTCAGAAAGTGGGAGATATAGATCACGCCGATGCCCCGCTGGGAGATGTCGCGCACCAGGTCAAGAACCTTGCCCGCGTCCTCTGTGTTGAACATGGACGTGGGTTCGTCGAGGATCATCATCCTGCTTTCGTTCATCAGTGCCTTCAGGATCTTGACGAACTGCTGGTCGGCAACGGACATGTCCTCGATCTTTTCCATGGGGTTGATGCGGATACGGAACCTGTCCATCATCTCCCGCACACGTCGCAGCATTCCAGCACGGTCGATCAGGCCCAGATGCGTCAGCTCCTTGCCCACATAGATGTTTTCCACCGCGTCCATGGTAGGGACCAGGTCGTTTTCCTGGTAGACGATCTCAATGCCCAGCTGCTGGGACAGCTCCGGGTTCAGGGAGCTGTATTCGTTTCCGTCTATGAAAATGCTGCCCTCAGTGGGGGTGTAGGCGCCGGAAAGGATTTTCATCAGCGTGGACTTGCCGGCCCCGTTTTCACCCACCAGGCAGTGGATCTCGCCGGCGTACAGATCGAAGCTCAGCTCGGACAGAGCCCGCACACCGGGGAATTCCTTCACGATGCCCTGCATGCGGATCAGCGGCTCGGGGCTTGCCAGGGGTCTTGTCATGGTTTGGGCCCTCACGCTTTTTGCGTCAGCAGGTAAACAGAACCATGGGCACCCGCGCCCCGGGCAACAGAACCGGGGCGCGGGCAGCCTGTGGATCAGCGCTTATTCGCCGTATACGTAGGCGTAAGCGCCGGCATAGTCAGACCAGTCGATCCAGGCGCCCAGGTCAGCCCCGGCGACCGGGACGATGGGCAGGCTCTGGAATTTGGGGTCCGGTACGATGCCTTCGGTGACATATTCGTGCAGGTTTTTAAAGGTTTGGACGCCCTGGATGGACACGGGGGCGGTCATGTTTGCGGCCTCGATGCCATCTTCCAGGAATTTGTAAGCGTCGGGCGATCCGCCGGTGGAGACGACCGGGATCTCATTTTCCAGGCCGGCCATGAGCAGTGCCTGGTAGCAACCCTGGGCCATCTGGTCGTTGTTGGCGAAAATGCAGTTGAACTCGACGCCGGAGTTGATGAAGTTCTGGGTGAGGTTGAGGCCATTCTCAGTAGACCAGGCATCACCGTTGAGCATGCCGACCATTTCGATGGTGTCGGCATAGTCTGCAAGCGCCTGTTCAACGCCCACGATGTAGGCTTCAAACACGCCGCCGCCTACAGCACCCGCGCAGTAGAAGACCTTGGCGTCCTCAACGTTCTGGCTGAGCCACTCAATGGCGGCATAGCCGATGTCGCCATAGAGGCAGGCGACGCTGGCGATATACTGCTCCGGTTCACAGACCTGGGCGATGTCGATGTTTTCGACGGTGATGGGGATGCCCGCCTCGTTGGCCATCTTCACGAGCTGGGCGCCCTGCTCTGGGGAGATGGGGAAGATAGAGATGCCGTCGACGCCCTGCTGGATGAATGATTCCATCGCGGCGACGGACTGGCCAATGTCGTTTTGCGCGTCGAGCACGATGACTTCAACGTCGTTTTGCTCTGCGGCGTACTCAAAGGCCTTGGAAGAGTACTCGTTCCAGATATCGGACATCTGGTAGGCCATGTAGCCATAGGTCAGGGCGGAAGCGCCGGCCATAAAGGTAAAGACCAGCGCGGCGACAGCTGCGAGCATCACGAGGAATTTTCTGGACATGGGAGTTCCTCCTTTTCATATATGCGAACCCGGGGTTTCCAGGTTGCAGACTCGGACAGCCCCTTGCTGACGCCTCCTATGGGCATGCATACAGCCAAACGCCGCACACTGCGCAAAAGGAGGCCCTCCAAGGCCCTCTGCTTGACAGCGGGCCGACACTGTCCAGCGCCCGGGAACTGCCCGCGATGATAGCAAAACCAAGCCCCGGTGTCAATCTCGCCGGGTGGGTTTCTGTTCAGGCGCGGGCTTCGGTGGTATACTGCTGGTGGAGTTTTTTTCAGGAGGGCTGGGCGTGTTCGGACGTTTCATGAACAACTACTACTACGGTAAAAGCGGCAAGGGCGATTACTCCAGGGATGACCTCCCGAAGAACCGCTGGCAACTGTTCTTTGAGATGCTTCGTATCCGCCTTGCGGCCTTGTTCCGGCTGAATCTGATCTCTGCCGTCGCTTGGGTCCCTCTCATCTATGTGTTGTCTAACCTCTTTTCTAACCTGGTCCAGCTGAACATGTTGATCTTCGAGGTGGAGGCGGACATGGCTGCAGCCTCCGTGGAGGCTCTCGAGGTCTTTACCCATGCCGCCGAGGTTCGTAACAGCCTGATCTTCAGTGCGCTTTTAAAGCTGATCCCTGCCATCGCGGTCACCGGTCCTTTTTCGGCAGCCCTGGCCTATGTGACCCGTAATTGGGCCCGGGATCAGCATGCCTTTGTCTGGTCGGACTTCAAGGACGCCTTCCGAGCCAACTGGAAACAGGCGCTTGGGATGTCGCTGATCACAGGCCTGGTCCCCCTGGTCGTCTATGTGGGATGGAAATTTTACGGCGGTTTGCTGGAAAAGAGCCTGATCTACCTGTTGCCTCAGATGCTGACCGCTGTGGCAGGCGTCGTATGGGTACTGTCTTTGGTTTTTGTCTATCCGATGCTTGTGACCTACAGGATGGGCTTTCGGACCGTGCTCCGCAACAGCCTCCTCCTGACGCTGGGACGGCTGCCGCATGTGGTGGGCGTACGGCTTGCGGCGCTTGTTCCTTCTTTTATCGCGGGGGTTGTGGCGCTGTTCAGCCCTTACGGGACGGTCGCGCTGATGGCGCTGGCGGGGTATTACCTGTTGGTGGGGAACGCCCTGTCGCGTTTTATATTCGCTTCGTTCACCAACGCGGTGTTTGACCGGTTTATCAACGCGCGTATCGAGAACGCCCTGGTCAACCGGGGCCTCGCGCCGAAGGAGGACGACGAGGACGAAGCGCCGCTGCCCTCTGGCGGTACGGAGGACGAGGCGGACTGATGTACACAGCCTTTGCTTCTGTATATGACCGTCTCATGGCTGCAACGGATTACGATGCCTGGGCAGGGTTTTATACGAAACTCCTTGAGTGGGCGGGGGTACCATCCGGAGGCCTGGTGGCCGAATGTGCCTGTGGCACCGGGTCTTTGACCGTCCCGCTTGCCAGACGCTACCGTATGACGGGGCTCGACCTGTCCCAGGACATGCTCTCCATTGCCGCGCGCAAGGCGCGCGCAGCAGGGCTGGACATCCCCCTTGTATGTCAGGACATGCGCAAGATGAGCCTGCACAGGCTGCAGGACGCGGTGCTGTGCACTTGCGACGGGGTGAATTACCTGATGACGCCGACGCAGCTGGCCCGGTTTTTCAAGCGCGCGTTTGCTGCGCTGAAGCCGGGCGGTGCGCTGGTGTTCGACCTATCGTCGACCCACAAACTCAGCAAGACCCTGGGCAACAACACCCTTGTGCATGTCGATGAGGATGTTAGCTACATCTGGCGTAACCGCTGGTCGGAAGCCGGCCGCTGCCTGAACATGGACCTGTCGGTCTTTGCCAGGCGTCCCGACGGTGCCTTTGATCGGGTGGAAGAATCCCAGACACAGCGTGCCCATGGCGCTGAGGAGATTGCTTCCGCCCTTTCCGGGGCAGGTTTCGTGGACGTCCGCGCCTTTGGCGACCAGCGGATGTCACCCCCTGGGCCGCGTGAACCACGACTGCATTTTGTGGCTATCAGGCCGCCTGAAAGCTGAGGACCATGGAGAACCCTGCATGGGACAAACGGAATGCGCTTGTACGCAGGACCCTCAGAAGCCACGGAGCCTGGGGGATGCTGTGCCAGACGACCGTCGCGACCTGCGATCCGGCGCCTGCGGCGATTCCTGTCAGGCAAGGCGCTGCCGGGCGCTACAGCCAGCCAAGCCCGGGGCAGCGTGACAGGGGCCGGCTGAGCGATGCCCAGTACTTGGGCCAGGAGGAACCCTGCATCGACAGCAGCAAGCCGGCCTTAGACGCGATGGAGGAAGGCTTTGCCCGCTGTTTCACCGCGTCGGAACAGTTTTCCTCCGTTGTGGCGCACGGATGCCTGTGTGGCAGCGTCTTGTCGATAGGCGGCTTCCCGGCCGACAACAGCCGGGAGGTAGCGGGGAATCCTGGAGAGATGCTACCGCTTTGGCCGCACTGTGACGGATCCTGGCGAAGGACGCACGGGACTCTTCCCGCGCGATCACGGCAGAAGAGGGAGGAGATCGCGGAGAACGGCGGAGAAGTTCCGGCCGTTTGCCACTTCCATCGCTTAAGACAGGTGTTTGCGCAGTCAGACCTCGTTGAGCTTGCCAAGGAGACGATGGGGGAGGGTTTCGATGGATTATATTGACTTTGAGGGGCCCTTCCGGTGTTTCCTGCAGCAGTGGCTGGCAGGCGAAGGCCAAGACTTTGAGGAGGAGGAATGGGAGGAAGCCTTGCCCGAGGTCTACGCGCTGTTCCTCGACACCCCCGCCCCCTGGCTTGAGGGCTCCAGGCCTCGGGAATACTTCGCTGCCTGTGCTGACCCTCAATCTCTGGTGGAATGGATGGAAGGCTATATCTGCCAGGGGATGGAGCCCCCCCAGCTGCTGCTGGAACGCATCCTGAGCCTTCGGGATAGTGCGCCTTTTCTCTGTGCTATTTTGGATAGAGATCAAGCGCCCCGGCAGGCCAAAATGCTCGCTGTCACGCTCCTGCGTGAGATGGGATCCGTCCTTCCGATGCACAGGTATGTAGCCTGGCAGCGTGTGAGGGAGCTTCAGGACGAACTGTGCGACAACGCTGTGGAAAGCCTTGAGTTGATCGGAGAGGCAGCGGTCAAACCGATGGTTTCTGCGCTGGAAGGCGCCACGGATGCAGGGAAGGAAGCGCTGCTATCGCTTTTAAGCCGCTTCCCGGGAGAGGAAAAGGTGTTTGAAGCGCTGCTGGCCCTGTTCAACGCCTGCCCTTCGCGGCAGGTGACGCTGGCGACCTACCTGGGACGCTTGGGAGACCTGCGGGCTATCCCCGCGCTCAGGCGGCGCGCTATGAGCGAATCGGTGGGCTACCTTGACTATATCGAGCTCAGAAATGCCATTGAACGCCTTGGAGGCGATGTGCCCCAGCGCGTCTTTTATGGCGATGACGAGTACGATGCAGTGTTCGGGAACGGAGACTGATGCGCCTTAAAAGCGTGCAGGGAGGCTGCCTGTGAACTGTCCAACCTGCGGCGAACAGTCCCAGAGCGCGTCGCGCGTCTGCCCTTTCTGCGGGTCCTACATGGGCCGGGATTCGCTGGAGGCGGTGAAGAGCACAGTGCCGGTATACTATGACGGGCCGGAGACGGATACACAGAGCCGCCCTCAAGCGCCGGGCACCGGAGCCTCCAGGCGCAACCCACGGCGAAACCGGGCTATGCGCCCAGCCACGCGTCGCCCAAGCCCGAGGAACTACCGTGCGCGGATGGTCAATTGGGCGATGGTGGCTCTGATTGCAGCCATTGTCCTGGTGGTCGCGGCGGCGGGGGGTTTTCTGTATCTGCAACTGACCACCTCGGGGCAGCTTACACTGGCCCGCATGGGCAAAGACGCGGGCGCAGACGGCTTTTGGGCGCTGGGGACGGAATATCTGGATCGGGGGACCATTGCCCGGGCCATCGAGGCTTATGAGAAGGCCCTCTCAAAGCAGCCCGAGCGCGAGGATTTGAAGGACAAGCTGTTTATGCTCGCGGAAGCGTACGAGGCCGGCGCCCTTGCCGGCAAGGCCGAGGAGGTTTACACCCGCATCTTTACGCAGCTGGACCCGGCCTCTGTATCTGCCTACCGCAATGTGATCCGATTGATGCTCGCTGACGACCGCCTGTTTGAGGCAACCAGTCTGATGCTGGAGGCTTACGAAAAAACGGGCGATGAGAGCTTCCACAAAAGCCGTGCGGCTCTGGTGCCTCTGCCTCCGGAGGCCGACCTCAGCGGGGGACGCTACCTGCTCAACCGGAAGGTAAGCTTTGTTTCGCCTCAGGAATACGACGTGTATTATGCAAAGGGGGACGAGGTTTTGCCTGAGGAGGGGACCCTCTTTACCACACCCATCCTCCTGACAGAAGGGACACACGAGTTTCGTGCGGTCTGTGTTTCAAGCCAGCTGATCAGCGACGAGATGAGCGTCCGGTATGTCATCGCGCTGCCAGTCCCTGTCGCGCCAAAGGCCACGCTGGCTGCCGGCGAATATGACAGAAAGCAGAGGGTGTCCCTCAGGAACCTGGACGAAGAAAAGGACCTGGAGATGTATTACACCATCGACGGTTCCACGCCCTCCCAGAACTCCCCGCGCTATGAAGGCGTTCCCATTGTGCTGCCCGGCGGCCGCGTGACCCTGCGTGCCATCGCGGTCAACAGCTATGGCAAGGTATCCAACGAGCTGTTGGTCCAGTACCGCATCAATATCCCTTATAAAAAATACTTCCGCTTTGACGATCAGTTCAGAGATCTGACCCTTCTGAAGACCCGCCTTTCAGAGGTGGTTTCCAAGTATGGCGCGGCTTTAGAAACCGTCGCGATCGAAGATGATGCGGTGGGGGGCGAGTGTGTCGTGCTGCGGTACGCTTGGGGCGAGGCGCGGTTCTCTGTGACAGGGGAGGACGGATTTCTGTACTATCTGAGGACGGAAGATCCTTCCATGATCGGACCTCGGGGAACGAAGGTGGGCATGGCAATGGCTGAGGTCACCGACAAGTTCCGAGATATGGGCCAGCTGCCCAATGACAGGGGGGATCGAGGCATCTACTATGATCTCAACGAAGGCTACGCGGTCTATGAGGTCCTCGCGGACGACCCCGGACAGGGGATGCTGGAGTATATGTATCTGATCCCTGGTGATGAGCCGGGTACAGCGACCCTGCGTTACGACATCAGGGGGGAACAAGTTGCCGGCATCACCCTTGGGTACATATCAAGCAGGGTCTCAAATTACCGTTGAAGCGAAAGCGAGAACACAACAAACACAGGAGCGAAGTGATGAAGGAAATCAAAACGCCGAAAAAGCCAATGTACGTCTACTACCTGATTGCTCTGCTGGCGATCATGCTGCTGAACAGCTTCCTGCTGCCCCGGCTCAATCAGACGACGGTGACGCAGGTCCCCTACAGCAGGTTCATCTCCATGGTGGAGGCAGGGGAGGTCTCCAAAGTCAGTAAGGACGCGCAGCGCGTTTTGTTTGCCGACAGGAAGGAACCGGCAGGCTACTATGAAACGGGCGTCATGGAGGATCCGGACTTTATCAGCCGCCTCACCGCGGCCGGGGTGGCGGAGTTTACGACGCCGATCATCGAGGAAGCCTCTCCGCTGGTGAACTTCCTGATAGGCTGGATCCTGCCGCTGGTCCTCTTCATCGGACTGGGACAGCTTTTGTCGCGCTATATGATGAAGCGCATGGGAGGCGGACTGAACGCCATGCAGTTGGGCAAGTCAAACGCCAAGATCTACATCGAATCAACGACCGGGATCACCTTTGAGGATGTCGCCGGACAGGACGAAGCAAAGGAAGCGCTCAGCGAGATCGTTGATTTTTTACACAATCCCGAGAAGTATAGCGGCATTGGCGCCATCATGCCCAAGGGTGCCCTGCTGGTCGGCCCTCCCGGCACAGGGAAGACCCTGCTGGCGAAAGCTGTCGCCGGTGAGGCCAAGGTGCCCTTCTTTTCGATCTCCGGACCGGAGTTTGTGGAGATGTTTGTCGGCATGGGCGCGGCGAAGGTGCGTGACCTGTTCAAGCAGGCAAACGCCAAGGCCCCCTGCATCGTGTTTATCGACGAGGTTGACACCATCGGCAAGCGCCGCGAGGGCACCGGCTTTGGGGGCAATGATGAGCGGGAACAGACCCTAAACCAACTGCTGTCTGAGATGGATGGCTTCGACGGCCGCAAGGGCGTCGTGATCCTGGCAGCCACCAACCGTCCGGAAACACTGGATCCCGCCCTTTTACGGCCGGGCCGCTTTGACCGGCGCATCCCGGTGGAGCTGCCCGACCTGCTGGGCAGAATCGAAATCCTGAAGGTACACGCGAAGAAGGTCAAGATGGATCAGGATGTGGACCTGGAAGCCATGGCCAAGTCAGCCGTAGGTGCCTCCGGGGCAGACCTTGCCAACATGATCAATGAAGGGGCCCTGCGGGCGGTGCGACATGGAAGGAACCGGGTCATGCAGGAGGATCTGGAGGAGAGCGTGGAGGTTGTCATCGCAGGCCACCAGAAAAAGAACCGCCTGATGTCCGGCGAGGAGAAGAGGATCGTCGCTTACCACGAACTGGGGCATGCGGTCGTTGCAGCCAAGCAGACAGCGTCTGCCCCGGTGCACAAGATTACCATCATTCCCCGCACCTCAGGTGCCTTAGGATTCACGATGCAGGTGGAAGAGGACGAACACTTCCTCATGACCAAGGAACAGCTGGAAAACAAGATTGCCACCTTTACCGGCGGGCGGGCGGCGGAGGAAATGGTGTTCAACATAGCCACCACAGGTGCTGCCAACGACATCGAGCAGGCGACGAAGCTTGCCCGGGCGATGATCACGCGCTTTGGGATGGCGGAGGAGTTTGGGCTCGTCGCATTGGAAAAAGAGAGCAGCCAGTATCTGGGCGGGGCTCCCATTTCTGCCTGCTCCTCAGAAACCAACGCCAGGATTGACCAGATGACCATGGATATTGTGCGGAGGCAGCATGAGAAGGCACGCGCAATCCTGGAGGAGAACCGCGAGAAGCTGGACGAGCTGGCGGCCTACCTCTACGAGAAGGAAACGATCACGGGGGCTGAGTTCATGGGCATCCTGGACGGCAAGCCCGCAGCATAGGCCTGAGACCGGGACAAAAAAACGCCTTTCCTCAGGAAAGGCGTTTTGTCCGTTTTCGCCGGAGTGAGCTCTGTCCGTCTGAAAACGCCGCGTTGCCCTCTCGGGCTTTCTTCCTGAACCTGGGCAAGTGCCTCTTCCGGGGCGCCGGCGGCAGGCCATAGACATGTCCCTCGTCAAAGAGCACAACCTCGGGCTTTTCTTCGAGAAGCTCGGGGTTTTTTAGATACCGGAGCATGCTGGCGACCATTTTGCTGTAGATCATGCCGGCACAGACCCGCTCATCGGCGACGACACCCACCGGAAGGACGCGCTTGCGCACGGGCTTCCCTTCCGCATCGAAATCAACCACGCGCTTAATGCTGCCGAGGGACAGGAAGAGGGACGTGGTGCCGAAGTTGTAGATGTGGTGGTTGACGGCGGGCATCCCGATGGAAGCCATGTTCGTAAAGAACAAGCTGGTATGGAAGGGGCTTGCCTCCCTGATGGCCTTGGGCAGCAGGCCAATATAATCCAAAAAGCGGGCGGAGCCTGCCACGACAGATGCCAGCACGGGGTTGAGGAGAAGCTTGGCAAGCTTCATGGCAGCATTGTCTGCGTCCTCCCTGCGGTTGGCAGTGATGGCTTCGCTGAGACGCGAGGAGACATCAAAGATCGTGTCATAGGGGTCAAACTTGCACTTCACGGTGTTCTCCTCAACGCTCGCATCCCGGGTGTCTTTCAGCAGGACAAAGGAGACGGCCAGCTCCTTGCGGGCGTAGATGCGCTTGTTAGCGATGAAGCGGTTGAGTTCCGGGAGCCCTGCGATGGTTCTGACATAGGAGGCGAAAAATACGTCCATGAAGGTGAGCCTGTATCCCTCGCTTCTCATTTTAACGATGTAACGGGCCAGCGGTTCGTATTCTATCTCATAGCCCAGCATGACCTGCGCATCGCAGCGCATGGGCATCAGATAGGGCGTGAGCGCGACGATGGGATCGATATGTTTGACCAGGTAACCGTCTCCTCTTCTGCCGAACAAGGCGACGCCTCCCCTCTTCTTCCAAGCGATAGCCGGTTCGCGTCTGGATACCGCATTATAGACAGGCTACGAGAGGCTGTCAAATGCCCGGAGATGCCGGCGGAAGGCTCGCCGTGCGTTTGACAGCCTCAGGTACCGGGCGTATACTCACAGATGGATTTACTGATGATTCATGGGAGGTTGTGCACATGCCGCTGATCAATTCACGCGAAATGTTTAAAAAGGCATACGAGGGCGGCTACGCCATCGGCGCGTTCAATGTCAACAACATGGAGATCATCCAAGGCATCGTGGAGGGCGCCACTGAGGAAAACGCACCGCTGATTCTCCAGGTCAGCGCGGGTGCGCGCAAGTATGCCAACCATACCTACCTGGTCAAGTTGATAGAGGCGGCAGTGGAGACCAGCGGTCTTCCGATCGTGGTGCACTTGGATCACGGTGCCGATTTTGAAATCTGCAAGTCCGTGATCGACGGCGGCTTCACCAGCGTCATGATTGACGGATCACACCTGCCTTTTAAAGAGAACATCGCCCTGACTCGCCAGGTAGTGGAATACGCTCACGATCGGAACGTCACGGTGGAAGCGGAACTGGGCCGCCTTGCGGGCGTAGAGGACGAGGTGAAGGTCTCCCAGGAGGACTCTTCCTACACCCAGCCCGACGAGGTAGAAGAGTTCGTTTCCCGCACCGGCTGCGACAGCCTGGCCATCGCAATCGGCACAAGCCATGGTGCGTTCAAGTTCAAGGGTGAGCCAAAGTTGCGCTTTGACATCCTGGAAGAGGTGGGTCGTCGACTGCCCGGCTTTCCCATCGTGCTGCACGGCGCTTCGAGCGTCATTCCCGAATACGTGGAGATGATCAACCGCTATGGCGGCAATATGGCGGGGGCTCAGGGCGTGCCCGAACATATGCTGCGCAAGGCTGCAGAAATGGCTGTGTGCAAGATCAACATCGACAGCGACCTGCGTCTGGCCTTTACCGCCAAGATCCGCGAGCACTTTGCGCAGCACCCGGAGCACTTTGATCCGCGGCAGTACCTGTCTGATGCCCGCGCGGCGTTGAAGGATATGGTGCGTCACAAGATTGTGAACGTCCTGGGCTGCAACGGCAAGGCATAAGAGGATTCACGGAGGAAAACAGGCAATGGCGCAACTGACAGGCAAGGCGGTCGTGGCTCAGAGTGGAGGTCCCACGGCGGTGATCAACCAGTCGCTGGTAGGGGTGGTGCTTGAAAGCGCGAAGCATGCCCGCATCACGGGGGTATACGGTGCGATGAACGGTGTTTCGGGCATCGTGCGCGAGGACTTTGTGGACCTTGGACAGGAGACTTCCTACAACCTTGAAAGGGTGGCGGTGACGCCTTCCTCAGCGCTGGGGTCCACCCGCGACAAGCCCGACGAGAAGTACTGCGAGGAGATCCTGCAGGTGTTCCGCCTGCATGACGTGCGGTACTTTTTCTATATCGGCGGGAACGACTCGTCCGATACCGCGCGCATCGTCAACGAGCAAGCCCGCAAATCCGGCTACGATCTGCGCGCTGTTCACATTCCTAAAACCATCGACAACGACCTGATGCAAAATGACCATACGCCCGGGTATCCTTCTGCAGCGAAGTTTGTGGCGCAGGCCTTTGCCGGCATCAACCTGGACAATGCTGCGTTGCCGGGCGTCCATGTGGGTGTTGTCATGGGCAGGCACGCGGGCTTCCTGACCGCGTCTTCCTCCCTGGCCCGCGTATATCCGGAGGATGGCCCCCATCTGATTTATCTGCCCGAAACGCCTTTTGTAGCTGAGGACTTCTTGATGGATGTCAGGGAGGTCTACAGCCGCCTGGGGCGCTGCGTGATTGCGGTGTCGGAAGGCATTCAGGACAGGGATGGCGTGCCGATACTGTCAACCCTGATGGACATGGGGCGCGACGATCACGGCAACGTTCAGCTGTCCGGAACAGGGGCTCTGGGCGAGCTGCTGACCCAACAGATCAAGGACCGCCTGGGCATCAAGCGCGTGAGGTCCGACACCTTCGGCTATCTGCAGCGGTCCTTCCTGGGATGCGTGTCCGAGGTCGACCAGCATGAAGCCCGCGAAGTCGCTGAAAAGGCCGTGCAGATTGCTGTCGTGCACGATGCAGACGGTTCCGTCACCATCCAACGCGTGGGGGACTACGCTGTGGATTACACTTTAAGCCCCCTGCACGAGGTCGCAGCCAGAACACGGCTCATGCCCATGGAGTTCATCTCAAGGAGCGGGAATAATGTCACCGATGCGTTTAGGCGCTACCTTGAACCCCTGCTTGGCAGCGGCATGCCGCAAGCCGGCGTGCTTAGAAGCCCGAGGGTAAAGAAACTGCGTGGATGAAAGGGCTTTTTCTGCGGGCGGGAGGATGGCTTTCCCGCCCGTTTTTTCTGTTGTGTGCTCCAAGCGGAGGCAAACATGAAGAAAATTGCAGTGCTCACCTCGGGTGGCGACAGTCCCGGCATGAACGCGGCGGTTGTGTCCATTGCCCGAAGCGCCGGTCTGATGGATTTGGAGCTCATCGGCATCCGTCGTGGATTCAACGGCCTGGTTGGCCTCACCAACGCGCCGGAAGACAGCCTTTGCCGACTGACGCTGGATACAGTGCTGGATATCGCAGATCTGCCAGGTACCTATCTGCGCACTGCCCGATGCACACAGTTTCATGATGTCTCCGTCCGAAAAAGGGCTGTTTCCTGCGCTCGCTCTCTGGGAATCGGTGCCTTGGTGGTCATCGGAGGGGACGGGTCCCTGCGCGGGGCGCTGCAGCTGTCTGAGATGGGGCTGCCCTGCATCGGCATCCCGGGCACCATAGACAATGATCTGGGCTATACCGAGACTTCCCTTGGCTTTGACACAGCGGTCAATGTCTGTGTGGAGGCTGTGCGGGCGATCCGGGCAACCTCCCGCTCTCACGACAGCCATGCGGTGGTGGAGGTCATGGGCCGTGACTGCGGGGACATCGCGCTCAGCACGGCGCTCTCTACCGGCGCGGAGATTGTCATCGCCCCGGAGATCCGGGGATGGGAGGTTGAGGATGTGGCCCGCCGGCTGAAAAGGCTTGCTGCCCGGGGAAATACACGCGCTACGGTCGTGGTGGGAGAGGGGGCTTTCAAAACGATGCAGGCCTTTGACGTGCATGGTTTTCTGAAGGCCCATGGAAAGCCCTCGCTGCCAGGTCAGCCCATGGACACTGCCCATTTTGCCAGCGTGCTGGAAGTCCTGGTGGACCGCCGAGTCCGCCACAACGTGGTGGGATACATGCAGAGGGGACGCCACCCCAGTGCCAGGGACGCAGCCTTTGCCTTTGAAGCAGGCGCTGTTGCCGTTGAACTTCTCAGGCACGGCATACTCAATCGGGTCATCGGCGTTCGCCGGGGGGAGGTCGTCCATCTGCCCATCGGAGAGGCACTACAGATCAGGCACCGCTTCAACAGGCGCATGTACAACCTGGTCAACACTTTATAAGCGGGGACGCAAGTTTCACAATGATTGCAAAGCTTGTTGCACTTCTACGATCCCTTCGCTATAATGACCACGGTTGGAACTGAGGTCTGTGGTTGCAAGCCGATGCCAGCCGCAGGCAAAGCGGCCCACGTAACCCGGGGAAAACCCCGGAGAGCATGGTGCGGTCCAGAAGTCAGTCCGGCCGGACGCAAGCGTTCGAGAGGACGGCGTGAGGGCGCGACAGCGCAGAGCAATGTCCCGGCCGGCGGGTGTGGGGTCAAAGACCAGGTCAGCTTAGGTTCAACCGATATTCTTTTTCAGGGGGTTTCCGTCCATGTACCAAGACAAGACTCTGGTATGCCGTGACTGCGGACAGGAGTTCGTGTTCACCTCAGGTGAACAGGAGTTCTACGCGGAAAAAGGCTTCCAGAACGAACCGAGCCGCTGCAGGGAATGCCGACAGACACACAAGGCCAACCGGGCCAGCAACAGTGCCCCCCGCGAGATGCACAGCGCTGTCTGTGCAAATTGTGGTGTGGAAACGCAGGTACCCTTTCTTCCCAAGAACGATCGGCCCATCTACTGCAGCGAGTGCTTCGCAGCTCTGCGGAACAGGTAACCCTCTGATTCCCAGCAGGGAAACGACGCAGCCCGCCGCAAAACAGGGGCCCGGAGAATCTCCGGGCCCCTGTTCTGCGCAGGCTGCACTGCTTCTAAAGAAAAAAACCCGTGAGGGATGAAAACAGCGGGGCTAGGGCGATGGCGGGCAGGCAGTCGGCCACCTTGATCTTTGTGATACCAAGAAGATTCAGTCCCAGTGCGATGATCAGGATGGAGCCCGCACAGCTCATTTCCGCTATAGCCACAGTGGTGAGAAGCGGTTTGAGCAGCTGTGCGGAAAGAACAATCGCTCCCTGGAAAACAAACACGAAGACGGACGAGAACAGCACACCGGCACCCAGAGAGACGGAGAGCATGATGGAAGAGAGAAAATCGAGGACGGACTTCGTGTACAGCATTTCGTAGTCCCCCGAGAGCCCGGCATTGAGCGATCCGACAATGGTCATAGACCCGACACAAAACAGAAGGCTTGCGGTCACAAAACCCTCCGCCGGTGCGATGCTTTTCGTGCCGGATCTGCTGCTGAAGCGCTGCTGAACCCTTTGGCCCAGCCTTTCGATGCCATGGTCGATTCCCAGCGCCGTCCCCAGCACGGCGCCGGACACCACCGAGAGGATCGCAGTGATGGCACTGTGGCCCTTCAGAGATCCGGAGATGCCTATGTACAGCGTGCAAAGGCCATTGCCCGTCATGGCTGCTTTCGCGAGCTTTTCCGGAATCCCCCTGCGAAACAGGAGCCCGATCAGGCTCCCGATGACGACCGCTGCCGTGTTGACAAACACCCCAAACATGCATCGCCTCCTGTGCGTGTCGTTACTGCTGCTTCCACAGCCACTGCGCAATATCGCGTATCACCGCTTCATCCATGGCAGGGAGGGCGTTGCCCTCTGTCATTCCTTCGCCGGTGAAAAAGTGGTCAAGATCATCGTAGCAAAGGAAGGTGACGTTCTCATAGCCCTGAAACAGCCTTTCGAAGGCTGCGCAGTCCCGCTCAGGGCTGATCTGGCTATCTTTTCCGCCCTGAAGGATGAGCAGAGGCAGGCTTGTCTGCCGGAACTTCTCCTCAAGGGCCAGGCTGTTAAGGCTGAGCACGTATTCGCCTGGAAGCCCGAGGACCTCCTCGACGGTTTCAGCGGTCATGCTCTGGGCTCGATCCCTCTGTGCCTGCAGTTCGGCCAATGCGTCTCGGACCTGGCCCTCTTCGAGCCCCAAGACCTTCAGCGCTGCAGCACCCTGGTCGTACAGGATGTCCCACAGCGGTCTGGGGCTGCCGGCCATCACGACGGCGCCCCGCAAGAAGGGGTTCTCCCTGAGGATCTCGGGAACCAGCATCCCCCCCAGGCTGTGGCCGACCAGGAAGAGCGCATAGCCCTCTGTTTCGGTATGCGCACGAAGAAGCTCCAGTGCGGAGGAAACGTCCTCAAGGATCTCTGCCTGAATCGTGATAAAGCCGGAGGCGAAGCTGTCGGGTTCGGCAAAACTGCGCTTGTCAAAGCGCAGAGAGGAGATGCCTCTCTGCGCAAGGCCATCTGCCAGGTCTCGAAGCGGCTTGAGCCCCATCCCCGGAACGGTCCCATCCATGTCGCAGGGTCCGGAACCAGGGACTAAAAGCACAGCAATGGGGAGGCTCTCGGCGCCCTCGGGCGGTGTCACCAGCGTACCGCGCAGGCTCAGGGGGCCTACCTTGACCGGATGGTCCAGGGACGCGCTGCCCGTTACAGGAGGGGAGGGCTGTAGGCCGAACACTTCCAGGAGCTCGCTGTGAGAAGCGAAGAGAAACCATAGCCCCTCCAGCCCTTCCGGACCATGGACAAAGCGGAGCTTGAGCGACCTTGCGGCATGGCGGACATAGACGTCGACGGAGGTGTTGGATTCATCTACGGTGCTGCGGACGCCAATCAGGCCGGCGAAAGGGCCGGCAGCGAAGCGGGTCTGTTCGAAGGCAATGCGTAAGGCTTCTGCGTCGAGCGCGGATGTCAGAGCCGGAGAAAACCCTGCGATGATCGGGTCCATCTCTCCGCGCTCGAGACTCTCGGCCATCGCAACGCTGTAGGCCTCAAGGCTCTCAAGGGCTGCAGGATCAAACGGCGCGTCTGATATAACCGGGGTCCCTGCATGCATGGGCAGGGTGCTGGGGACACAGCAGGCGGCGATGGACAGGCAGACCAGGGTGCACAGGCGCAGCCGTTTCATGACCCAACCTCCTTTCCCGCTTTGGGCTCGGGCATGAGGGATTTTGGATGCCTGGAGTGTATCGCGAAGGCGTGTGAATCGCAAGCCAGGCTGCAGCTTATGGATATGCTATACTGAAGAGGAGGGTCGCATACGGCGGCCGCTGAACAGGGACGCAGGCCCACCCTGGGCCGGAAAGAGGGGATATGGAGAGATTTGATTTTTACGCGCCGGCAAGAATTATCTTCGGGCGCGGCACGCAGCATGATATCGGTGACCTGCTTAAGCCTCATGCGAAGAAAGTTCTCCTGCACTATGGCAGTGGGAGCATTAAGCGGACGGGCTTGTATGCCCAGGTGACCGATTCGCTTAGGGCTGCCGGCGTGGCCTTCCTGGAACTGGGAGGGGTCGTACCCAACCCACGGCTGAAACTGGTCTATGAGGGGATCCGCCTGTGCAGAGAAGAGAAGGTGGATCTGATCCTCGCCGTTGGCGGGGGAAGCACCATTGATTCAGCCAAGGCGATCGCCATGGGTGTTCCCTACAAGGGGGATGTCTGGGAGATGTATGAACTGAAAAAGGAGATCGAGTCCGCCCTGCCGGTGGCTGTAATCCTTACGATCCCCGCAGCGGGCAGTGAGTCCAGCGGGGACACCGTCATCACCAACGAGGAGAAAGGGCGCAAGTATGGTTACGGAAGCCCGAAACTCCGCCCCCTGCTGAGCATCATGAACCCGGCGCTTTTCTTTACGCTGCCCAGAGAGCAGGTGGGTTATGGCATCGCGGACATGATGAGCCACGTGTTCGAGCGTTATTTCACCCGCACGAAGAACACAGACCTGACGGACGGACTGTGCGAGGCGACGCTCAGGACGCTCATCCGCAACGGTCCCCTTGTCCTAGACAACCCGGAGGATTACGACGCCTGGGCCGAGATCGGCTTTGCGGGCACGGTGGCCCATAATGGCTTAGTGGGAATGGGGCGCGAGCAGGACTGGGCCTGTCACGATATGGAGCATGAACTCAGTGCCGCCTATGATGTCGCCCATGGCGCGGGCCTGGCTGTGCTGACACCCGCATGGATGGAGTATGTCTTCAGGGAAGACGTGGGCATGTTCGTCCAGTTCGCGGTGAACGTCATGGGCGTCAGCGGCAGCCTGCGGGACGCCGACGCGATTGCGCTGGAGGGGATCGCGCGTCTGCGCGACTTTTTCAGGCGCATGGGGCTTCCCTCCACGCTCCCGGGCCTCGGTATTGGAGAGGAACAGCTTAAGGATATGGCTATGAAAGCGACGCACGCGGCCTTCGGGGCTGAAAAGCCTTTGGGCAATTTCAGGAAGCTGCATTGGGAGGATGTGCTCAGGATCTATCGTATGTGTCTTTAATAGCAGTTTGTGGCCTTCAGGCAGTCGGGGAAGGGGCTTTCCGGGCCCCCTGGGGCACTACAAAACGCAGCGCTTGGGGCTCCATGCAGATCTCAAAGGCCTCCTCTCGGAGGATCTCACCGTCCAGGGAGATGGGGGTTTCAGGTTCTGCAAGCACGGATACATGGGTGCCGCGGCGGTACACAAGGCAGTCTCTAAGCCTAGGGTCGTCAAGGTGCGTCCCTTTGGCATAGGCTCCGATCAGGCTTACAAAGCGAGCGTGACTCATTGACTTGACAAGGCCTATGTCTAATAGACCGTCGGCATTGTCGCTCCGGGGAGCACAGCGAAAAGAGCCTCCGACATACTGACCGCAGGCAACTGTGCACAAAAGCATCGGTCCGTCACACAGAAGTTCGCCGTCCACCCGCACGGTCCACGGGGCGCTGAGTGGACCGAGAAAGTTTTTAAGGACGGCCGTGTAGTAGGCATTCCTGCCGCCGATGAAAGGCTTGCGCTTGATGCGGGACATGGTCACCGCTACGCGGCTGTCGAAGCCGAAATGGACCATGTTGATGGCCCGTCTGTTTCCGACACGCATGAGATCCACGGGTGTCTCATCCCCGTGGATCTGAGCCTGAACGTTCAGGAACCTTTCCCTGCCTCCGTAGATTTTGACGTAGTCATTGCCGCTGCCGCTGGGCCAGCACCCCACAGAGACTCCGGGGAATCCCACGGCGCCGTTGACGACCTCGTTGAGGGTTCCGTCGCCCCCACAGGCGTAGAAGCGCAGGGGGGCGACGGCTGTCTCGCACAGGGAGCGCACGTAGCGCGTGGCGTCCCCCGGCGCGGTGGTGACATAGACAGACGCGGCGACCCCTTCCCCAAGGGAGCGGAGGGCCTGTTTCACCTGGCTTTCCGCGCTGGCAGAACCGGCGGCTGGGTTGACGACAAACACGTGCTGAAGGTCTGATGCGCTGTCCATGGATACCTGCCCCTCCTGTCTGTTTGGCAGAGTATAGACAAATTCCCAGCTTTTGTGAAGAAGAGAATGCAAACCTGTGTCAGAGGGTTTCAGTCTGCGGAGCGGATGCGTGTTTGACAGCGCTCCCCCGGCGTCTTTATGATGGCAGGGAAACGCAATAGCCATCAAGGAGAGTGCGAGGGGTTGAGCGATGGTTGAACTCAGGCAGGTGACAAAGACATACCGTGCGGGAGGCGCCGTAACCGTGGCGCTGGACGGCGTCAGTGTCGCGTTTCGGCGGCAGGAATTCGTGGCCATACTCGGCATGAGCGGTTCTGGAAAGACCACCTGCCTGAACCTCATCGGGGGCCTTGACCGGAGCGATTCCGGGGAGATCCTCATCAAGGGACGCAGCACCAGGGACTTCTCGGACGCCGACTGGGACGCCTACAGGAACAATTCCACAGGCTTTGTGTTTCAGGGCTTCAACCTGATCATGCACCAGAGCATCGTGGCCAATGTGGAGCTGGGCATGACCTTAAGCGGGGTCCCGGCCCAGGCGAGACGCAGGCGGGCGCTGGAGCTCCTTGAACGGGTGGGGCTTCGCGAACACCTTCACAAGAAGCCGGGACAGCTTTCCGGTGGGGAGATGCAGCGCGTCGCTGTTGCCAGGGCGCTTGCGAACGATCCTGAGGTTCTCCTTTGCGATGAGCCTACAGGTTCACTGGACAGCGTGACAAGCGTTCAGATCATGGATCTGATCAGGGAGATGGCCGGCGACAGGCTGGTGATTATGGTCACTCACCATGCTGGGCTGGCGGAAAAGTATGCTGACCGCATCATCCGCTTTCAGGATGGTAAGATCATATCGGACAGCAATCCCTGTGCGGGATACGAGGCGTTCAAAGCCTTCAGCCTGAAGAAAACGGGCATGCGCTTTCTGACTGCCCTGAAGCTGTCGTTTCAGAACCTCCGCGCCAAGAAGGGACGCGCCTTTCTGACGGCCTTCGCCTCCGGTATTGGCATCATTGGTATTGCGCTGATCCTCAGTCTGTCCAATGGCTTTCAACGGCAAATCGACCTCTTTCAGCGGGACGCGATGGCGGAGTTTCCCATCGTCATTCCCCGGGCGGTCATGGCCATGGACCGGGAACAGATGGCTGCGCTGCGAGGAATGATGATCGAGCAAGCCAGCGGTACCGCGCGCTATGCTGATACAGAGGAGGTCATCCCCTGTGACCCGGAGGAGTTCCGCTTCTCACATTTGAACCTGTTCACGGAAGACTTCCTGGCTTATGTCAGGGGCATTGATCCGGATCTCGTAAGCGGCCTGAGTGTCCTGCGCTCCGTCACGATGAATGCGCTGCGACTGGTGGACGGCAAGGCTGTTCCCGTCACGCTGGGCGAATCCTTCTCTTCCGGAAGCTCGGGGGCTATGTCGTATGCGATGACCAGCATCAGTGCCATTGGCCTCCCCAGCTTTCCTACAAGCCTCCGGAAGGGAAGCCCGGGTTACCTGGAGGAGCATTATCAGCTGCTCGCCGGAGACTATGCCCGTGAGCCCACCGACCTCGTCCTGGTCGTGGATGAACAAAACCGCCTCTGTACTGACAAACTACAGGCCCTGGGTTTCGTCACACAGGACGGGCGAGGCCTGCCTTTTGCGGAGATCGTGGGCACCGAGTTTGTCATTGTGTCAAACGATGATTATTACACCAGAACGATCCTCGGCACCTGGGTGCCGGGCAGGGACTATGAGGCCATGTACCGATCTGACAAGGGAATACAGCTGCGCATCTGCGGGATCGTCCGGCTCAAGCCGGGGGTGCGCGTGGGCCTTTTAGGTACCGGCCTCGCCTACAGCGACGCGCTGACCGACCTTGTCCTCAGCGCCTCTGCCCAGACCGAATACGCGAGCGCTCTGCGCGAGGGGGGGCTGTCCAGCCTTCTGTCCATGGCGGGGGGATCGGGGGACGGGACGCCCGCCGCCATCATGCTGTATCCGGAACGCTTTGAGGACAAGGAGGCTGTCAAGGCCTACCTGGATGCCTACAACGAAGGCAGGAAGGAGAAGGACCGCATCCTGTACACCGATCTGTCTGAAGCGCTTTCGCAGATGACGGGAGGCATTATGACAGGCATCACAGCCGTGCTGATCGCCTTCTCCTCCGTTGCCTTGTTTGTAAGCTTGATCATGATCGGCATCATTACGTATACCTCGGTGCTGGAACGCACGCGGGAGATCGGTGTACTACGGGCTCTTGGAGCGAGGAAAAAGGATATCACGCGTGTCTTTGACGCGGAAACCTTTATTTTGGGGCTGATGTCAGGGGCCCTGGGCGTGACAATCGGAGCGCTGGTGACCCTTCCCGCCAACGCCATTCTCCATCGGCTTACAGGTTTGTCAGGGGTCGCGAGCCTCCGGCCAGCGCACGCGGCACTGCTTGTAGGCTTGAGCACACTGCTGACCGTCCTGGGTGGCCATATCCCTGCGCGCATGGCTTCCAGGAAAGAGGCTGTGGAAGCGCTTCGAAGCGAATAACGGCAAGGCTGAAGCTGCGGCAGGCGTGGGATCAGGGCTGCTGGATGCCGTTCGCACCGGCTTTCTTGAACTGGCAGATCATCTCGTTGGTCAAAGAGCAGCCATCAAAGACGACCGGGATCTCTTCCCTTGTCATCCAGACGGCCTTGTCAAGCTCGATGCCGTCTATCTTCACGTCAGGGGAGCCCTCCAGCGCTGCGAAAAAACCTGCCAGCAGAGAACCGGAAAACGGCCAGGGCTGGCTCTTGTAGTACAGAATGTCCTTCACCTGCAGGCCTGTTTCCTCGAAGACCTCGCGGCGCACGGTTTGCTCCAGGGGCTCTCCGATCTCGCTGAACCCCGCCACCAACGCCCACCTGGTGCTGGTACGGCCTGCGTATTGGGTCAGCAGAAGGCGGTCTCCGTCGTGAACGCCCACGATGACAGCAGGCATGATGGAGGGGTACTCTTTTTGTCCGCAGGCTGGGCAGAAGATCATGCGTTCTCGGCTGTCAAGCTCGGTGCGCGCTCCGCAGGCCCCGCAGTAGCGCCGTGCGCAGTACCACTGAAAGAGCTGGTATCCTGTAACGCCGGCGAAAGCAAGGTCTCTGGACGGAGGGCAGCGCAGGGAGGAGATGGGGATCGCGCGCAAGCCCGTGGCTATCTCGCCCTGCCAGCCGTCTGCCAGAAAGTATGGGCTGCCTCCCAGCGAAAAAAGATAGATGAAGCGGCCTGTGTGCGGGGGGATGTGGGGATAGGCCGGATAGGACAGAGGGCCTCTGTCCATGACCAGCACGGTATCCTTTGTGAAGTAGAGGACAGGGCTGCCCGGGCGAGGGGCCGCATCTCTGTAGCTGTTGTCAAAAACAGGCTCGAATTCGTGAAACATGGGACTGTCCTTTCGCTGCAGCAGGCGACGGGGAGGCCTGAACAAAAAAGAAGCCTGTGAAGGCTTCCTATGCTGGTGCGGTCGACGAGACTTGAACTCGTACGGTTTTCACCACACGCCCCTCAAACGTGCGCGTATGCCAGTTCCGCCACGACCGCGCGCCGCACAGGCGACAAGAGAAAGTATAGTGAAGCCCGACAGGCTTGTCAAGCGTGAAAACTGCGGCTGTTATCCGCCAGTGATAATTTCACCCCTGTAACCCGCCAGTGAATCCTTCACCC
>CAZPIC010000019.1:0-43482 GCA_964586835.1 uncultured Oscillospiraceae bacterium | reverse complement strand
TCTGACTCCGCTGCTGCAGTAAATCAAGCATTTTGCCCAGCGTACCTTGACAAAATATAGCCACCATCAGGATATCAAGGGCGTAGCTATGCCCTTCGGGCATCCTTCACGCTCAATTTTTAAGAAGTCAGCTTCAAAATATTGTATCGTACCGTTCTGATTGTATTTTTAGCACGTATCTTCAAGCCCGTGAATAATTCAGGCTACTCTTAGAACACACTTCAGGCCCCTGCTTTCACACACCAGGGCCTTTTTACACCGCACCAGTCCTTTGTCACGCTGCATCAGCATTGAACTGGGCAACGCGTAAACTCGTGCTTAAGACTACGCGCGGTTACCGATGGAGTACATCCTGTTTATCCAGCTGCAGACGTCCGTCTGCAGCTGCGACAACACCCAGGTATTACATCCAAAACGGACAAGCAGGGTTCTCAGCCAGAGAGACCTTGGCAGCATCGTCGGGGACGGCGCAGGCGGCATGCATTTTTATAGGAAGAAGGCTTCTCTCGCTCAGCTCTCCTTCGCCCTGCTTACATCAAGTACGGTCCATAAGGCGATAGGATGTAGCGCGAGAGTGCAATGGCAGGAACACACCGCCTGAGGATCCCTTCCGCCCCTTCTCAAGGATCAAAAAACCGATGCGCCCGCCAGGCAAGCGGTGCTGAAGCGGTTGACGGACAACGCCCTACCCAAGAGGTTCCATATCAAATAGTTTGCCGGGATTCATGATGTTGTAGGGGTCTAGTGCCCGCTTCACGGCGCGCATCATCTTCAGCTCCACCGGGTCCGTCAGCCTCTCGAATGGTTCTTTGCGCTTGATGCCTATACCGTGTTCGCCGGAGATCTTTCCGCCCAGGGTGCCCACCGCGGCGTAGAGTTCGTACAGTGCCCTCTCTTCCGCCTCGTACCATTCCTCCCGGGTGGAACCGGGATTCATGACCAACGTCGTGTGCAGGTTGCCGTCACCCGCATGCCCATAAGTGGGCATGGCCAGACCGTGCTTGCGGGAGATGGCCTCCACCCTCTCCATGAGGGCGGGAATGGAGGCGATGGGAACCACGATGTCCTCCAGGCTCTGCTGGGGGGAAACGACCATGAACGCCTCGGCGATATTGCGTCTCACGGCCCACACACGCTCCTGGGTGGTATAGTTGTCCGCGACATACACCTCCAATGCCCCGTTCTCAAGCAACAGTTCCCCCACGCGCTCTGTGTCCGCATCTACTCCGTCGCGGTCCCCGCCTTCCATCTCGATGAGCAGCGTAGCCCCGGCTTCTCCGCAGGGCAGGTGTTCGTTGAGGTAGTCTAGGGAGGTCTGCATGCTGAGCTTGTCCATAAACTCGATAGACGTGGGGATCACGCCGCCCTGTGAGAAGATCAGGGGCACCGCCGCGATGGCGCTCGACACATCCTCATACAGGACCAGAAGATCACATTTGTGTCTGGGCTTCGGGGAAAGCCGGATGATGGCCTTGGTGACGATGCCCAGGGTACCCTCGGAGCCGATGATGAGCCCTTTCAGGTCATAGCCTGTGACATCTTTGACGTTCTTGCCGCCCAGCATGACGATCTCACCCTCAGGCGTAACCAGCTCCAGCCCCATGATGTGCTGTCCGGTCACCCCGTACCGGACCGCTTTTCCTCCACCCGCGTTCTCAGCGATATTGCCTCCCACAAAGCAGGACTCCAGGCTCATGGGATAGCCCGCAAAAAAGAGCCCGTGCTCCTCAACGAGAGCATTGATCTCGTTGGTGACCAGCCCGGGCTCCACTACAATCATCATGTTGGCCAGATCCATCTCCAGTACCCTGTTCATCTTTTCCAGTGAAATCAGGATCCCTCCGTACAGGGGGATGGCGCCGCCGGACAGACCGGTGCCCGCACCCCTTGGCGTGATCGGTATCCTGCACCTGACCGCCAACTTGACCACTTCCGCGACCCCGGCTGTGTCGGTGGGTGTGACCACCACAGCGGGCATGCAACCATACCTGTCCGCAGGAATCTCGTCATGAGAGTAGGGCTGCATCCGCTCTTCGTCCGTAAACACGTTCCGCACGCCGAGCATGACTTCAAGCTCCCGGACGACTGCTTCGTCAACCTGGCCGTACTTCATGTATCCCCTCCCTCTTCTAGCCCATTGTTCAATAGCGGTAGCACATCAAAAAGATCCGCGACGATGCCGAAGTCCGCCACCCGGAAGATGGCTGCATCCGCATCTTTGTTCACAGCAACAATCACGTCCGCGGTCTTCATGCCTGCCAGATGCTGGATGGATCCGGAAATACCCACAGCGAAATACAGCCTGGGCGTGACAGTTTTCCCGCTTAAGCCGACCTGGCACGGGTATCTTGCCCATCCCCGGTCCACCGCATCGCGCGAGGCACCCACCACCCCGCCCAGGTTCGCAGCCAGCTGCCTCAGCAGAGTGAAGTTTTCAGCTTTTTTCATTCCCCGGCCGCCGGAGACCACGATGTCTGCTTCCTGAATCCCTGCGTCCTCCGCTCCCCTCTTTTCACACAGTTTCACGACGCGCCCGTCCACCCATCCTTCCTGGAAGGCCACATATTCGACTTCTCCTCTGCGCGCAGGGTTCTTTTCTGGCATCCGGGTAGACCTGGGGCGCACGGTGGCCATCTGGGGGCGGCTGCTCGGCGACTTAATGGTGGCCAGGATATTCCCTCCAATGGCGGGCCGCGTCTGCAGCAGGTCTCCCGTCCTTTCTTCGATGGCAAGCTCCGTGCAGTCGGCTGTCAGCCCCACGCGCAGCCGCATGGCGGCGTGAGGCAGCAGCGTACGCCCATTGAGCGTCGCGGCTGCCAGCACGACGTCGGGACGCCGGTCCCTTACCAGGGTGCACAGCACATTGCTGTAGGTCTCGGCAATGAAGTCCTCAAGCCGATCATCCATGACCGCAACCACGCGGTCGGCCCCGCTGTGGACAAGCTCCATCAGTGCCCTGTCCGGAATGCGTCCGCCAATAAGGACCGAGACCAGCTCTGCCCTAAGGTCGTCAGCCAGCTTCCTGCCCCGGCTGAGCAGTTCAAAGGATACTGCCCGCAGCCTGCCCTCGTGCGCCTCCGCGATCGTCCATACACCCTGATGTCCCATCTCAGCCTCCGGGGATGAGGTTTTTAGCTTTGAGAAAGGCCAGCAACTCGTCCACCGCTGTCTCAAGCCCCTGCTCGTCTGCCGGCTGAAGCAGGATGCCGCCTCGGGTGACCTTTGGAGATGCAATCCTGATCACACGGGTAGGCGAACCCTTCAGCCCTATGCGGTCGGCTTCCACGTCCAGGTTGGCCGTGCTCAACACGGAGACCTGCGCAGCCCGCGCCCGCTGCTTACCGCGCAGCGTAGGCAGGCGCGGATGGGAGATCTCTTTCACCACAGTCAGAAGGGACGGCAGGGGAAGCCTCAGCTGTTCATAGCCGTATTCCGTCATGCGCCACAGGATCAGTTCCCTCCCGTCAGGGTCCAGGGACTCTATGCAGCTGACATAAGTGGCCAGCGGAACGTCCAGCGCCGCTGCGATGTTGGGCCCCACCTGTCCCGTATCCCCGTCCGTGGCGCGCTCCCCACAGAGGATGAGGTCGAAGCTGCCAAGCTCTCCGATAGCCTTCGCCAGTACATAAGCTGTTGACCAGGTATCCGCACCTGCGAAGGCCCTGTCCGTCACAAGCACTGCGTCGTCACAGCCCATGGCTAGCGCCTCACGCAGCGCCTTCTCAGCAGCGGGGGGCCCCATAGATAAGACGGTCACTCTTCCCCCGTGCGCCTCCCTGAGCAAAACCGCCTCCTCAATGGCATAGAGATCCAGCGGGTTGATGATGCTCTCCACCCCGTCCCGGATCATGGTCCCGGTGGCCGGATCCATCCTCACGTTGCCGGTTTCCGGTACCTGCTTGATGGGAACGATGATATGCATAGGCCCTCCCTCCATGAGGTCATCGGGTTTCCGCTGCGCTCTGTGTCCTCCTTGCCTCAGGGTGTGAAAACGCAACGCAGCCACTTTTGCATCCAGGGAATCAAAGCAAAATAGTCATCCCGGCTATGGCTGCCCTTCTCCCCCCGCTGCGTTCGCCTCATCCCGCAGCGCCGCGATCACCTGCTGGTCCGCAGGGCAAAAATCATACAGGTGAAGGTCTTCCGGGAGAACCCAGCAGGCGTCGCTGTGTTCATGAAGGCAGATCGTACCCGAGCGGATCACAGCGCTGAAAAAGGTCAGACAGACCGAAAAATCCGGATACTCATGGCACAGCTGCAAAAAGGGTTCCCTCAAAGCGATGTCCACTCCCAGTTCTTCCCTGCACTCGCGGGCCAGGCAGTCTTCCAGCGTCTCTTCGGGCTCACGCTTGCCCCCGGGAAATTCCCACAGAAGCCCCAGCATCTTGCTGGCAGGCCTCCGGCAGATCAGAATTCTATCGCCATCCCGAAGGATGGCTGCAGCCACTTCCAGCATATCGCCGTTCACAGCCCCTCTTCCTCCGCGCTCCGCTTAGCGCGCCCCGGTTTGTCTGCCAACTTTCTTTATTCTACCATAATGCACGCCGGCCTGCGTCCCACACCCTGTTTCGCCCGGTGATCAAGGGATTCCGGGTCGCGGCTGCCACAGCGCCGGAAGCCCTCAGTGCCTTTGGTCCACCGCCACAGGAGACAGTATCGTGGACGGGCTTCCTTCTCTCACAATTCTTCGAAATCCCGGGATAGACATCTAAAACACGGTCAAGCTCATGGATCGAAACGAAGCCACAGCCTGTGCTCCTGCCCGCCGAATTGTCGCCATGATAAAGGGGGACCATGGCTGACCCTTTATCATGCTCATGCCAAAATCACTCTTGTCTCAGCGCCTCGACCGGCAGTAGCTTGGACGCTTTGTCGGCAGGGTACAGGCCAAAGACGATCCCGATGAACACGGAGAATCCAACGGCCAGCAGGGCGATCGTCGGGGAAATGCTTGCTTCCATGTTCAGCACCGGGGTCAACAGCTTGGTTACCACCATGCTGATGACCAGTCCCAGGGCACCTCCCATCAAGCTGAGCACCAGCGCTTCTATCAGGAACTGCCCGAGGATATTGCGCCGCGAAGCGCCGATGGCCTTGCGTATTCCGATTTCCCGGGTGCGTTCGGACACCGACACCAGCATGATGTTCATGATGCCTATGCCGCCTACCAGCAGCGAGATGGCTGCGATTCCGCCCAGCATCAGGGTCAGGGTTGCTGTCGCGGAGCTGAGCGTTTCCAGGGCAGTCGCCTGGTTATAGATATTGTAGGTGGTGGAAGAGGACGCGCCCACCATCCTGGAATCCATGTAAGCGGTCAGACTTTCCTGCGCCAGGCTCACATCGTCCGCGGATTCAGCTGACACATACACGTTGCTGATGCCCTTGCGCTGGAACAGGCGCTCGCCCACCGTAAAGGGAATGATAATCAGATTGTCCCCGGAACCCACCATACTGGTGCCAATTTCCTTGAGGACCCCGACTACGGTAAAGGGATATCCTTGCCAGGTGAAGCTCTCTCCCACGATGCTGATGCTGCCGAAGAGTTCCTCTGCCGCTTCCTGCCCCAGAATCGCGACAAAGCTGCGGTTGCTGACATCGGGTTCCGTCAAAAAACGGCCTTTCTCCAGCTCGTAATCGCGTATCTGGTCATAACCGGGAGTGGTTGCGATCAAGGATCCATCCTCATACTGCTGGAGGCCTGCCTTCAGGATTCCAGTGCTGGTTGCCACGGGACTGGCCTGCGCCACACCGTCTAACAGTCTCATCTCGTTCACACTTTGCAAGGTGATGGGGTTATTTCTGCGGGTCATGATGTTGACCGTCAGCAAATTGGTTCCCATTTTCTGGATGCTGCTGCTTACCGACTGATTGGCGCCTTGACCGATGGATACTAACACCACCACAGAAATAACCCCAATAATGATTCCCAGCATAGTCAGAAAAGAGCGCATCTTGTTTCCTAAAATGGACTTCAGTGCCATTTGTACCGATTGCATCATGCCCCTCCGTTTCGTTCATCCTGCTGAATCCTGCCGTCCACGATGTGCAGCGAACGTCGCGCCTGGGCAGCCACGCCCTGGTCATGGGTGATGAGCACGATAGTATTTCCCTGCTGGTTGAGCTGGCTAAACAGTTCAATGATCTCGGCCCCTGTCGAAGTATCCAGGTTCCCTGTTGGCTCGTCCGCCAGGATCAGGCTGGGCTTGGTTGCCAGGGCACGGGCGATGGCGACGCGCTGTTGCTGTCCGCCCGAAAGCTGGGCGGGGCGGTGCCTCATGCGGTCACCCAAGCCCACGCCCCTGAGCGCTTCCTCTGCCTGTTCACGACGTTGCCGCCTTCCAAGTCCCTGGTAGATCAGGGGCAACTCCACATTTTCCAGGGCGTTCAGGCGGCCCAACAGGTTGAAACCCTGGAAAATGAAGCCGATGTGTCTGTTGCGCAGTCTGGACAACTGTTGGCCGGAATACTGGCTGGTATCGGCGCCGGCCAGTTCATAGGTGCCGCTGTCTGGGATATCCAGGCAGCCGATGATATTCATCAGGGTAGATTTTCCACTGCCGCTGGGACCGATGATAGCCACGTATTCGCCATCTTCAATATTGAAGCTGACCTGGTTGAGCGCATGGATGTCTTCTCCCCCCAGCTTGTAGCATTTTTCAATCTGATGCATGCGGATCATTAGCGCCTGCCTCCTTCGGGTTGGAAGTTCCCGCCGGGAGCTCCTCCGGCTCCGGGGTTCTGCATCTGACCAAATCCCGGCATGTTATTATTCTGGCGTTCCTGTGCGGTCTGTGTCAGGGCGCTGTTTCGCACTAAAATTACTTCTCCCTCCTTAAGCCCGGCACTGATCGAAACGTTGTCAGCATCTGACAGCCCCACTTCCACATAAGTCTTAATCCCAGTCTGGGCTTCGCCCGCCGCCAGGGAGCTGTCTTTCGTCAGGACATAGCTGCCATTGCGGTCACTCAGCACAGCGGCAAGAGGGACGACCACAACGCCGCTGTGTTCACCCACCGTCAGAGTCATGGTGCCGTTCATGCCACTCAACAGCCGGCTGTCCTCCTCTACAGACAGGGTGACCGTATAGCTGGTGATGCCTGAAGAAGAGGTCCCTAGACGGGATATCCACTCCACCCTGACCGGCAGCTGCACTCCCAGAAGCGCATCCAGGGTGACCGTTCCCTCCTGTCCGACTTCCACTGAGAGGATGTCCAGTTCATCTACCGCCACATCCAGCATGAAACCCTGATGGGGGTACAGTTTGATCAGGGTGGCGCCTTTCTCAAGCTCTTCCCCGATCTGCACGCTCACTTCTGACACGATGCCGTCGGCCTGACTGATGTACACTGGGTTTTCTAACAGAGCCTCCAAGCTTTCCAGGTTCTCAGTCAGGGTTTCCCACTCCTCCAGCGCCTCCTGATACTCTTGGGACGGATCACAGTTTATGATTTTGAATAGGGTGGTATTTCGGGTGACGGAGCGATTCACTTTGGTCGACACGCTGTCCACCACGCCTTCCACGCTGGTATACAGCCGGTATGGCTGGCTGATCTGAGCCGGTCCCTTGCCCAGGGTAACGCCGTTTTGGGTTACCTGTACCACCTGATCGACCAATGCCTTGGTATCCGGGAAGGTAATAAGGGCGCTTTCATCCTCTTTCAGGCGCGCCACTGTACCGGCATAAATCTGGGTATCTACCTTCACACGCACCTCCTGCCCTAAAGCAAGCGCTGTCGTGGGGGTAATGCTTACCTCCATGAGCCCGTTGGTGGAGAGGATGGCTGCTGGCTGACCCTGAAGAGACTCCTGCACCATTTGGCCCGCCTCCAGGTTCAGGACCTTGACGACGCCCGCCATGGAAGGCTTGATATTTTGCTGACTGCTCTGCTGGCTCAGCAGGTCCAGGAGTTCCTCGTCCTGCGCGTCCAGAGCTGACCGCGCTTCATCGACAGCGTCCTGCAGAGCTTCCAGTTTGTAGTGGGCCAGGACCTGCCCCTGGGAGATCACCTCCCCCTGTGCAACATCGATGGCTGTGACAGTAACTGTCTCCGGCACAACCAGGCTTTCCTCTTTGTCCAGGCGCAAAGCGCCGGTGGCAATCACGGTCTTGGTCACGCTGCCCAGGCTGATCGTCACCTCTGTGTAGTCTTGCGCGCTGACGCCCGGGGTGCTGGTCTTGGTTGCGAAAATCTCTGTGGACCACACCAGCAGGGCCCCGCACAGCACAAGAAAAATGCACATTTTCATCCCTTTGTGTTTCATGTTTATCTCCGCCTTTCTGCCGTAAGCGCCGATGGGTTTGTGAAAGACAGTGCGGTTTCGCCCTGTCGTTAGGCAAGCTCTTTGGTCCAGGGAAAGGGTTGCATCCTACAAGCGCGGGGCTGAATAGCGGTAAGCCCACCTGTCTGTAGGGCATCGGTCATCCAGCCATACCTCAACGAATGGCGCAAACCAAGAGCCCGTGACCTGATCTCTTCCGAATCGATTCATTTTACCGGACAGCCGATCCATTCAGCCTTCCTAAACCCTCTTTCGCGGATTGTTGTTGTTCAATATCTTTCGCAAACACCGCTGCGGTCCGAATGTTCACAAAGCCTGAATATCGCCTGTATCAGGAGTACCGATGCTGCCAGAAACACCGAGTACCATAGGTCCGATTCTCCTCCTTCTCCAAGGGGCTCCGGGAGTTGGCAACCTGGCTTGTTCCGTTTTTCTGTGTTGAGGTCTGTATAGAAGCGGTGGGAGAACCCTGGATGCCCGCGTTCCATCTCCTCGAGAAGCCCCGCTTTATCTTCTTGCCTACCCCGAGTACACTCAGCCCTCAATGAGGAACAAGATGGAACATACTCACCAAACATGTTCCCGATGCTTCGATGACTTCTTCCGACACCGTCCAACCGCTCCTTCTATGCTTCGCACACAGCCACAGGGGCTTGAAATCTGTCGTTTGAGAGGTTGTTTTTCAAGGAGGATGCGCCTCTCCAGCGTTAACCTGACAGTTCTTCCCTTCTCCATGACTGCCTCCCGGCAGTCCCTGTCTGCTTGATCACCCTTTACGCTGTGTGACACTCTTTAAGCTTCAACCTTCCTCTTTGTCTCCACAGTCTCACCCTGCATCCGCTCCACCGTCGCAGCAGTGGCAGAAAACAATCTGAAAACGAGCGGCATGCGTTTCAATTTGTCACTTCCTTTCGCCTTCTGGATTGAGCTCCTCCGGAAAGCCTGTCGGAGGGTTATCGCCAGGTCTGTGCCTCCTTGGGCTCCCCTGAAGTGGATTGTCATCCGGCTCAGTATGCCCCGCTCCATCCCTGGCAGGTCTCTCACCCGGCCGACCCTGTCGCGTGCGGCCCGCTTCGCTGCCATCATTGGTGGTGACGCTGCCCCCCAGATGGGTATATCCGGCGTTGGTATCTATGGCGGTGTTGCCACCATAAGCAGCCAAGCTTGTGAGATTGACCTCGCCCCCGGTGATCACCAGGGTACCGTTGGAGTCTATGGCGTCATTGCCTCCCGTCACCGTCACTTGCCCACCGTTGATCTGTACATAGACGCCTTCCTGAATCCTGCTGTCTCCAAAGCCTGTTGTCCCAATGCTGGGGTCGGTTGCGTTGATACCATCATCCCGGGCATAAATGGAAAGGATGCCCCCATCAATGGTCACGGTCTTTCCTTCCAGGCCCTCGTAGCAGTCCTTGATGGTGATATTGCCGTCTTTGATCCACAGGTTTCCGTCTGCATGCATGGCATCATCCCCGCTCGAGAGGAGGAAGTCGCCCGATGCAATAACAAGGTCTCCGTTTGAGTGCAGCGCATCATCCGCCGTGTCCAGACAGAAGCTCCCGCCGCAGATGGCAATCATCTCCTTAGCTTTGATGCCCTTCATGCTGCCGCCGGAACCTTCTGGAGAGCTGTCTGGCAGAGCGCTGGCAGCACTTTCATCGCTCCAAGCGCTGCGTCCGTGGCGCCTGTCACTTCCGATGTTGTCCCTTTGTTCTCTTCTGCCCCATTGCCAAAGCAGCGCTTCCGTATCCCGAAACTCAAGAGCTGCTGCGCTCCCCGAGCCCGTGATGATATCGAAGCTTCCGCCCATGACGGTCAAGCGGCTTTCTGCATGAATCCCGTCCCGTTGGGCGCGGATGACGAAGTTGCCATCGCTTATGTGCACCCACCCCTTGCCTGCATCGGCGCCGGTTGCTGCCAGGCCGTCTGAATCCGCATTGACTTTCAGACTGCCACCTACGATCACCAAGCTGTCCTTGGCTCTCATTCCACTCTTGACAGCTGTCACGGTAATCGCTCCTCCCGTCACCAGCAGGCTGTCTTTGGTGACGACACCGTGTGCGGTTTGCCCCTTCACCGCAAGACTGCCGGTTCCGTTGATGGTCAGGTCGGTTTTGGTGTAGATGGCAGCGTCCGCTCCCTCTTCGTCCCGGGCGTAATCTGTTCCGTCTGTGATGGCGTTGCTGGAGCCTTCCGCCAAGGTGAGGATGATCTTGTCTCCCGACATGCCGTAGACGGCCACGCCCTTGGGGTTGAATATGGTGGCATTGTTCAGCACCAAGCGAACCAAGGCTTTCGCGTCCGTTTGGATGGCCAGTTGCCCTGTAAGACTACCGGTCAGCACATAAGTGCCAGCCTGAGTGATGATAAAGTCTCCCGACTCGGCGCTCAGATCCACCTGGAACGCAGACGATGGGTCATAGGTGATCGTCAGGTCTTCGTCTCTCAGGACCACAGTTTCTTCTCCCTTCACAGAAGGGTTTGGCCACGCCATCAGCATCAGCATCAGCGCAGTCAGGCACAGGGACAGTGATTTCATGAGCGCTCTCATTACAGCTCCTCTGCTCTTGTCAGGTTTCTGCCCAGGATAATGCTCAAATTGCTGTTGTGGATGCGAAGTTTGTCCATGAAGCTCCAGATGGAGACGTCGGGTTTCAGGGCGACCCGGTAGCTCAGTTCATACAGGGAACCCATATGGGTGGTACGCACTCTCATCAGCTTCCAGTCCCGGGTATACTCTGAGAGCAGCTTGTCAAAGACATTGTCAAAGTCCATCGTTTCAGGGATCGTGATCTTCAATTCACGGATTTCATCTCCAGGGTCCCCAAAGCGAAGCCATGCCAGTATCAGGGTGGCCAGGGCCATGAAACCCGTGAAGGCTGCTGCCACCAGCAGATGGCCTGTTCCCATTGCCAGTCCGACCACCATGGCAATGAAGAGCGCCGCGATCTCCCTGGCAGAACCTGGAATGGAACGAAACCGTACCAGGGAGAAAGCTCCCGCCACCGCCACACCTACCCCCAGATTGCCATTGACCAGTAGGATGACCGTCTGCACGGCAACGGGGAGGAGCGCCAGGGTACTGACCATGCTTTGGCTTGCATGGCTGTTGCGGTACTTGAACACCAGCGCGCTGACAAGTCCCAGCCCCAGGGCAGTCAGGAGGCTGAGCAAATAGCTCTCTGCGCTCACGCTGCCGCTGTAGATGCTTTCAAGCAACATGGCCGGCTCCTCCTTGCAGCTGCAGGCCTCCCAACAGATAATCCCGGTAGTAGACCCCGACTTTTGAGAAGGAAATGGGATAGATCCTGAGTTGAGACAGTGTTCTAGCCATCCAGTGAGGCATAGCCCTGCGAGCTTTCAATTCCATCAGTATCTGGCCCACAGACAGTAGTTCGACCCCCTCCAGAGGCTGGCTGAGGCTGAGGTTCGTTGCCCGGCAACGAATGTTGTAGTCCATGGTCACGCGCAGCCCGCTGTCTGCAGGATCCAGCCAGGCTTCCCGTTCATAAGCTACAAAAGCTGCAGGCAGGATCAGTCGCCGACAGCAAAAATCGTAAATTTCCCGCTGGATCTGGTTCATAGCGCCGTCAATTTTTCCAGTGTTCAGAAAACGCTCTGCAGCCTTCAGGGGCATGATGACGCGGCGCTTATAGACAACGCCCCTGAGTTTCTTCTTAAGCTCCACATACACATGATCCTCCCATTGCGCCCTCCCATAGCTGCGTAGACGTAGTTTCTCCTTATAGATGGGCTTGTCCAGGCTGTACCGGATCAGGGAATAGTCCGGATCGTCATAGTAAATATTGGCAACGGTTTGCAGGCCGTACTGGTCCGCTTGCATGCGCGTCCCCAGAATGGTCTTCAGCGCTACACGCTGGTCAGGGCTAATCAGGTACTTCTGTTCGATCCGCTCAAACACTTGATGCTGTTGGTTCATGGGGTCGCCTCCTTTCCATGTTCGTATCGTAGCGGGTGAGGCTGAAAACAAACTGAAAATGACCCCGTTCTCCCTTTCAGGTTCCTTTCAGCCTGGGCGCATATCATGTAGGATAAGATGAGAGGAAGGGAGGTGAAAGGATTGCGCATATTGGTGGTAGAGGATGAGAAGAACCTGGCCAGTGCACTGGTAAGGCTGTTGGAGGGACAAAAATACAGCGCCGAGGCCGTCTATGACGGTGAATCCGGGCTGGACTACGCTCTCAGCGGTCAATATGACGCTTTGATTTTGGATGTGATGCTGCCCGGGAAAAGCGGCTTTCAGATTATCTCCGCCCTGCGCAAGCAAGACAGCGCCATTCCTGCCCTGATGCTGACGGCGCGTGATGAGGTGAGTGATAAAGTACGGGGTTTGGACAGCGGAGCGGATGACTATCTGACCAAGCCCTTCACCTCGGAGGAACTGCTGGCCCGGGTACGGGCCCTGCTGCGACGTCCAGGACCGGTACAGATGGAGGAAATGACTTTCGGCGATGTCACTTTGTCACTGAACAGCAGCACCCTGTCCCGGGAGGGCAAGCAGGTGCGTCTGAGCCGCAAGGAGCATGATGTGCTGTATATCCTGATGTCCATGCCCGGCTGCATCGTCAGCAAGGAGGATTTGATCCTCAAGGTGTGGGGGGCAGACAGCGAGGCCATTGACAACAACGTGGAGGCTTACATTTCCTTCCTGCGCAAGAAACTGTTCTATCTGGGCAGCCGGGTGCAGATCACCGCTCAGCGCCGTCTGGGCTATCTGTTAGAGGACGCTCCATGCTGAAGGCATTGCGCCGCAGGTTCATACTGATCAGCATGGCGCTGGTCTTCGTGGTGATGACCATTGTTTTGCTGGTTGGTCTCGTCACCAATCACCTGCAGTTTACCAGGGAATATGAAGCGGCACTGAACCGTGAGTTAGCGATAGACATCAGAAGACAGCCGCGGAATTTTTTTCGAACCAATCTGCCAGGGCCGGACCAGGCGCAATCGCGGCCCAAGCTGTCCTTCACTGCAGAAAAGGATACGGATGGAACCTGGCAGCTGATCACCCCATGGATGGAGCTGGATCCCAGCACCTTCGCCACCCTGTATGAACGGGTGGAAGAGGCCTCCTCCCTCAGAGGTTATTGGTCTGACCTGGGCATCGCCTATTTCAGACAAGAGGGGCGCATCGCCTTTGTCAACCTTCAGAACGAACAAGCCCAACTGCACAGCAGCCAGTTGGCCTGGGCGCTGGTCTACCTAGGCGCATTGGGCATCTTCTTTTTCATTTCCATTGTGTTGTCACGCGGGGCTCTCAAGCCGGTGGAGACCGCCTGGTTTCAACAGCAACGCTTTGTGTCCGATGCCTCCCATGAGCTCAGAACGCCACTCACGGTGATCCTGGCGAACCTGGATATCCTTGAGAGCGAACAGGGCAGCAACCAATGGCTGTCTACCATCCGCACCGAAGGATTGCTGATGAAAAAACTGATAGAAAATCTGCTGTTTCTGGCGCATTCAGATGAGGCACGGAAGCCTGTCCAAAAGCAAAAGATCAACCTGTCCAACCTGGTTAGTGAGACCGTCCTGGCCTTTGAAGCCATGGCTTATGAAAAGGGCTTGATGCTCGAAAGCGACATCCTGCCCGAACAGATCATCCAAGGAGATGCCGGGCTGCTACGCCAACTGCTGACTATCCTGCTGGACAATGCGGTGAAGTATACCCCCCATGGTGGAAATATCCAGGTATTGCTCAAGAAAAGCCGCGACAAGCTGTCTGTCAGCGTCCGAAACAGCAAGTCCTTCATTCCCCCGAAGCACCTAGCGCATTTATCCGATCGCTTCTACCGCATGGACCCGGCTCGTACCAAAGGGGAGGGGGGGTATGGCCTGGGTCTGTCTATCGCAACGGAAATCGCACAGTTGCACGGGGCTACCCTGAAGGCCATTAGCGATGAAGAAACAGGCACCGCCTTTATCCTGACGATATAGAAGGAAAAGCATGTAACCAACGCAACATGCGAAAACCCTTCCCGCATAGAACCGATGTGGCAGAACACGACTGGCCACGACGCAGCAGGGCAACGCAACCTTGAATGGTTGACATATCAACTAAATAAGCCTAAACTTGGATCGCACTGAGGATGGAGGGGTTATCGCAATGCCAACCATGCAGGAATTCTGGGTAGAGATGAAAAGAGTACTGGTGTCAGCAAGGCTTGCAATCAATGCGCGCTTGAGCCCACTGGGCTTGACCAGCGCGGCCGGCGACATCCTCTTTCATCTGAAGGGGGAATGCTCCGGCTTGTCCCAAAAAGAACTGCAGGTTCGGATCAGCAGCGGAAAGGCGGCCATTTCACGGACAGTGGATTCACTTGTGCGCACGGGACATGTGCAAAGGACAACGCATCCCAGGGACGCGCGCGCCTGCCTTATCCTGCTGACGCAGAAGGGCCAGGACATCAGCGCACGGGTTTTAGAGGCGTACAGCAGTGTGTTTGATGTAATCAGGCAGAACATCCCCGAGGAGGATCTCTTCTGTATTTCCCGACTGTTGGAGCGGATTCAGAGCAATCTGGCCAGGATACAGGCGCACAGATGATCGGCGCCTTTTTGGAAGGATTCTCCGTCTTGCTAGCCTATTTCGCTGTCGCTGCTTTCCTCGCGCTGCTTGCGCGCAAGCTGGTCGCCATGCCGGGGGAGCTGTTCCGCAAAGCATTGCATTCGGTCCTTCTCTTTTCTCTGCCGGTGTTTTTGATTGCCTTCACCTCCTGGAAACTGTCTGCGCTGGCCGCGCTGGTTTTTGCCACACTGGTTTACCCACTGCTGGCTTTCGGGGAACGTTTCAGCGGCTATTCCGAACTGCTGATACAGCGCAGCGATGGCGAGATTAAACGCAGCCTGATGCTTGTCTTCGTGATGTTCGCGGCGATCATCAGCATTTGCTGGGGTTGGCTGGAAGACAGAGCGCTGGCAGCCGCCTGCATCTATGCCTGGGGTTTTGGAGACGGTGCTGCCGCGCTGGTCGGCAAGCGTTTCGGACGCCGTTTTCTACAGGGCAAGATGATAGAAGGTCGCAAAAGCCTTGAGGGCACGCTGACGATGTTCGCCGTATCCTTTCTCACCGTCTTCACCATTATGCTCCTCCGCGGCCGATTGCCTTGGCAATATTGCTTTGTTATCGCAGCTGCAACAGCAGCGGTCAGCGCCATTGTCGAACTCTTCACGCTTGGCGGGTTTGACACGCTCACCTGCCCGATGGCTGCTGCGGCCGTAATCATCCCGTTGACAGTATTTTGGGGAGGAGTGTTTCATTGAATAAAACCTGAAAAGGCTTCAGCCTCAGCCACCGGTCTGGCGATGTGTCTGGGCGGAGTAGCCAAACGCTGATTGCTGTTCTTTCATAGCAGGAAGACGAGGGCAACGCAGTTCCCAGGCTGGTGATCACCCTTTGCATCCTAAAATCCCAGTGATTTATAGCGTGTTCGGGTCGATGTTGAAGGCCTCAAGGATTTCGCGCTGTGCCTTGCTGACCTCGCTGACGATGTCCTTGTATTTCCCGGTGTAGTGGATCTTGGTCAGGGATTCCAGTTCGCCCAGGAGAAGCTTCGGGGAATAGCGGCTTGAAAGATCCTTTTCACGCATGGTTTTCAGAATCTGGCTGAACAGGATCAGAGCAACGAACTGGACAAAGACCCGTCCGGACATGCGTGCAGACGAGTGGATACGCAGCCGCTTCATATCCAAAGAGTTCTTCAGGTCGTCAAACGCCTTCTCGACAGCATCCTTGTTCCTGTAGATCTGCAGCACTTCCAGCGCGTCCATCTTCTTGCTTGTCAAGATCGCAAAGAAGCCGGCATACTGGTCGCGGTACGCAGCGATAGCGTCATCATTGTAATCGACCTGCCGGCCCCGGACGGGGGTCTCCCTGACCAGAAAGAACTGCTGGTAATCCTTCTCGTGCAGCTTGTTCAGCTGCTTGCTCTCCAATTCTTTCCGGCAAAGCTGGAGATGCCTGTTGAGCGCCTCAAAATCATCAGCTGCCCTGTGAGGATCATAATAGATGTGCATATAGCAGCGCCGCCGGTTCTCCGGCCATTGATACAGCACTGTGTGCATGTACAGACTGTCCATGTCCAGATCGCGATAGCCGCGTGGACTGTGCAGCGCGTCCCGGCAGAGGTCGATCACATCTCGGACCCACTGACGGTTGCTGGGTACGCCGATCATGAACTGACAGCGGTTGTTGAATAGTTCCGACATATTCTTCTGGCTATAGAATCCCCGGTCTATCACGAGAAACAACGACGGAACATCCAGCTTGTCAAAGCCGGCCAGCATCTTTTTGATGGTGCTCACGTCACTGATCGCTCCAGGCAGGATCCGGTAAGCGACGGGCAGTCTGCTCTTTTGGCCATACACCATCGCCAGGTTAACCTGGGGCAGGGATTCCCTGTCCCGGTTGTAACCGTAATGGACATATTCATTGAGCTCTGAGTAGGAGGAGACCGAAGTGATGTCGTAGCATAGGAAGTCGTTTTCACTGACCCGTTTGCCCCAGACCTTGAAAAAGGTCTGGCGCCCATCCTCCGTGATGGCGGCAAGCCAGTCGCTCATGCGCGGGCTGGTAAAAGGTCCGCTCGCCGGCACGCTGTGGTTCCTGCACCAGGCATCCGCATGCACCAGGGCGTCCCCGGTACAGACCAGAAAGGTCGCCATCGTAAGGATCTGGTCCCAACGGTTCGGGAAGGCCTTCTTTAAGCTCGTTGCAAGCGCTGTCTCCTGGGCAATCCGATCCAGGATCAGCGGTAGCCCGACGACGGACGTAGAGGCAGTCACAGCGGTAGGCGGATTCCTGTTTCTCCGCTTGGAAGGGATCAGTTCGTTTGTTTCACGGTCGAGCTTGCCAATGCAAACCTGCCTGCTCCGCATCTGCTTGCGCTCTTTGTCCCAGTGTTCCTCCACGACCTCGTACACATAGGTTGTCCCAGTATCCTTTTTGCGATGATAGACCAATCGTCCCATGAGTAATCACCTCCAACACGCTATATTATAGCGTGTTCTGAAGTGGAACACAATAGGGACCTGCTTAATAATTTCAGGTTTTTCAATGCTGTTGGGTGATCAGATCGGTCGACACGCTATAAAATTCGGGAGTTAAGGTTGCATTACACGGCGGGCACCCCTGCCTTCCGCTGTGCTTCCTGCCGCCATGCCCATCTGCGTCACTCAGCTCTTTAAGGATGCGCATATCTGGCGCACCCCAAAAAGCAGGGGCTGGAATGAACCTTGCCCCTGCTTCTTCCACAGATTGAAGCCTCGATGCTGTCTTCAGGTCACAGGGCGTTATCGGGTTGTCCGGACAGCGCCTGAGCCTCTGAAAGACCGCCTGCCTTTTCCTTATTGCAGGGCCTCTCCCGTCACGGCATGGATGAAGCTGTTCCGGTACCGGTAGGCAGGCACAGCGACGTCCCCGCTGGCATCTGGCTGTATCAGGTAGCATTTCTCGGCTTCGTCCGCACTGATGCCCTGAAAGGCGAACAGTGCGATGGCCTGGCCTTCGTCCAGAATCTCGCCCGGTTTGCCTGCAGGAGCGAACGCGCTCCAGCTTCCCTGGATGCTGTATAGTCCACAGTCGCCCAGGACGATCGTCACCCGGTTGCTGTCCGGCCCGAAGGCGTCCGCGTCGTGAAGCGCTGCGCGGTAGACCGGCAGGCCGTGAAGCGCCTGTCCGAAGGCCACTTTGTAGCTTGGCGCGAGAACCTCAATCTTTCCATAGGCGATGACGCTCTGCAGTAGGCAGTCGCCCAGTTTCAGCCTCTGTGCAATGTCCTCTGCCTGGTGCAGCGCCTCGTCCCTGGTCAGTGCGGTGCGCGCGGTGCCGGTTGGTTCCACGTTCTCCCAGAGGCCTTCTTCATGATGTTCACCCAGAGCGCAGGTCCTATACGCGGAAAACCAGTTCTGGCTCCCGAAATCCTGGTCATTCGCTCCGCAAAAGGGAGGCCCATCATTGTCCATGTCATAAAACTCGTAGTTTCGCGACACATCACGCGCAGCCTTCCCGGCGTCTTCCTGAAAGGTCAAGGCTTTGAGCGCCTCGATATCAATCTGCGCGGGCGAAAGGGTATAGCTGTCCATGGTCTCCGCCAGGACGGTCCCCACCAGCAGGCAGAGCAGCAGGCCTATCATCAGCCGTTTCATTCGTTGCCTCCCAAATTCAGTTCTTCCCTGGTGACGTGCTTGGGCGGATGGATCATATACATCAATCCGCCATATACTTCCTCCGTCTGGTAAGGAACAGTCAGCTCGTAGTAACCGCCGTCTTCCATGAAGACGCCAAAGAGGGCGCCAAAGCCAATGTCCTGGATGCTTCTTTCCCCCATGGGCTCAATGCTTCTGATGCCCACGCCGTCCAACCTGTTCTCCGCGATGAAGCGGCGGACCGCCGCCAGCCACCGGGCGTCATAGGGGTCCAGATGAAGGTCGGAGTACTTGAGCTTTCCTTCAGCGGATTCGCCGGGCCAGGCAAATACTACTCTGCCGGTTTCAACATCCAGCAGGGAGAAATAATGTCCACCCTTTGTGGCTGTTTCAAAATAGGCGCGATACACCCTGACATGGTCCATATGTACAGAGTTCTCGTCGGCATACCCCATCTCCTCTTGTGTCAGATTCAGCGACAGCGGCGCATTCATCAGCCTTAACAGCTCCGCGCGGGTCTGCCTTTCGTATTCGGCATACTCTGTTGGCGCCACGTCTTCGCCGGTGTCCTGAAAGGAAATGAACCGCAGCAGCTCTTCATCGCTTTGATAACGATAAGGACGAAACCGGAAATCTGGGAGGCCTGCAAAATCTTCCTCGTGGAGCTGGACCCAGCCTAAGCCGTCATCCCCGGGCAGAGGGGTGAACTCCCTGTCCGGGCGCAAACCCTGGCGCCTGAATAGCTCGCGCAGAACCGACATACGCTCCCGTTCTTCATCGGTTAAAAATCGGGAGGTTTCAATGCTTCCTCCGCGGGCACAGTTCCGGAAGGACAACGTGTCCGGGTCAAAGCGCAGGGACAGCTGTGCGTACGCATCGATGATCATCAGGATCTCGTCATCGCTCATCTCGCGCATGGGCAACAACACGTACACCGCCTGCCCCTCATAGTCCTCCGGGTTCAGGGCATACACACCCACCCGCACGTTTTCGGTCACGCCAAGGATGGTTCCCCTCGGCCGCACGCCCGCATCATACTCCCTCAACAGATCTACAGCACGGCGCTTTTCCGTTTCTGTCAGCGACGGGGTTTGGTACGGATAACCCCCCGTTTCCTCCAGCCCGAAATAGCCTGCCATGTTCTCTACGGAGTACTCGGATCCGCTCTGGCGCCGCACGGGGAGTTCAGGCGCGACGGTGGGCAGGGGGATCACCGCGTTTTCCTGGACCGCGATTCCCGCAAGGGGCAGCGCAAGCAGCAGGGTCAGCAACAGGATTTTTACTTTCATGGTGTATTCACCTCCTGCACGGAGGATAGGCCCTCCCGTGTTGCGAAGTCCTCACAGCGGCGTAACGATGTGGTAAAGGTGACAAGCGTCCCCTTTCCAGGCCGGGAAGAAAGGAAAAGCCGCCCTCCGTGCAGCTCCGCCGCGCTCAGGCACAGGCTCAGACCCAGCCCGGCGCCGTCCCCCAGCCGCGTGCGGGACTGATCGGCCTTGAAAAAGGGTTCCGTCGCGCGCTGCAACTGCTCCGAAGTCATGCCCTTGCCGTTATCGGATACCGTGAACCCACCTTTAAACGCGATCAGTGTGACCACCTGCCCCGGCTCAGAGAAACGCTGAGCATTGGCTGTCAGGTTATCAGCTACCATCGACAGCAGGGCAGCGTCCCCCTCTATAACGGCATCCTCTCCCGTCACCTCGATGCGGACATCGGGCTTCTGCGGCTGCAGGCGCTCCGCAGTTTCCCGCAGCAGGGGCAGCAGGTCTACGCGACCCACACGAAGGTTTCCGTCGGCCATGCCGGTCAGCGTCAGCAAGCGAGTGTCCATGTCCGCAAGCCGCTTGATCTCTCGGGCCATATCGCCAAGGAGTTTCTCACGCCGTTGTTCTTCAAGCCCACCCTGCTGCAAAAGGCGCGTGTTTCCAAGCAGCACGCACAGCGGCGTGCGCATCTCATGCGCCAGGTAATCCAGCATCCTCTGCCGATGGGCAGCCTCCTCCCTCAGCGCGTTTTCTCTCTGTGCAACAGCCTCGCGCATATCGTCAAAAGAGGCAGCCAGCGCCCCCAACTCATCCCGCCGCTCTGTGGGCAGAGCCGCCCCTCCTCCGGCACCAGACGCCAGCGCCCGCGCTGCCTGGGTCAGCTGCCTGACAGGGCGCGCAAAGCCGTATGCCAGCAGCCATGACAGAAGCGCTGTCACCACTGCCCCCAGCAGGGCGTACCACAGCGAGGTCCGTCTGAACGATGCGCGCAGCTCGTACAGATCCCCTACGTCCCGCAACAGCAGCAGCGTAGTCCTGACGGACAGGGGGTCCGCGATGGCATAGACGCGGCGCCCCTCCAGAACATCCAGCAGCGCAGCCCGTCCACCACTAAGCAGCGTCCGGTACCTGTCATCCGGCAGCGTAAAACCCGTCAGCGGAATGCCGTTATGTACGAGCTCCAGCCGGATCCCCTGGGCCCGGTAGACATCTGCAAGGTGCCTTGCCTCCTCCTGCAGCTGGGAATAGTTTATTCCTCCGATCTCTTTGCGCAGGCTGGCGGCAATGATTCCCTCCGACACCTGTACCCGTTGCTGTTCCCTTTGCATGGACAGCTGAAAGCTGTGCTCCGACACAGCCAGCGCCAGCAGCAGCAACAGCGGGACAAACACCAGGGTCATCCCCGCCATCAGACGTTTCTTCATGCCTTTTCCACTCTCTTGTAGCGGTAGCCGTATTTATACACCGTTTCGATCGCTGCTGCGCCTATCTTGCTGCGCAGCCGCTGAATGTGTACATCGACGGTGCGGGTTTCCCCTGCAAAGTCATAGCCCCACACCCGGGCGAGCAGCGTTTCTCTGTTGATGGCACGCCCCTCGTTCTGTGTCAGAAGCGACAACAGCTCATACTCCAGCGCCGTCAGCGATATCGTTTCACCAGCGCGCTGTACCAGGCGCGCCGCATAATCCACCCGGATGGACGCGTCTTCGTACACCGGCTGTTCCTTTGCCAAACGCTTCAGGATGCCTTCAATCCGGGCCAGAAGCTCAGCCGGTTCAAAGGGTTTAACGATGTAGTCGTCCGCGCCCAGTTTCAGGCCTTTCACCCGATCGGTCACCGCTGTCTTCGCCGTCAGAAAAACCACGGGAATTCCCCGCTTTACAAAAGCTTCCGCCAGGGAGAACCCGTCTTCTCCGGGCATCAGAACATCCAGGAGCGCCAGGTCGATCTGCTCGCTGCTCAGCAACAGCCTTGCCTGTGCAGCGTCCCGGGCGTCATGGCACTGGTGTCCAGCCAGGGACAGATGCATGCACAGCATCTCCCGGATGCCTTTCTCGTCGTCCACGACCAGTATCTGCGCCATCTGCCCACCTCCCTTGCAGGCATGGTACCATGACCTGGCTGACCCCTATGTAACAGAGTTGTAAAAGGCTGGAGCCTTCAGCGCGATTCGCTCAGGCATCCAGCCTTGGTCCCTGCCTCTCATCCCACGGGAGGGCGCTGGATGGCGTGAAACCCTCTCACTCATATAGCGAAGCGTCGTATCCCTCTGCCATGAAGGTCCGCTTATAAAGGCGGCTCCCTATTCCTGCCTCCACACCGCGCGGGTGGCCTCTATGACGCAGGCCTGGTGCGTGTCACTCACACGGCCCGTATTGTGATTCCGGCTTCCGAAAAAGTGTATGCAGAAGTGTCCTTTCATGGCGTTGTCTGTGATAGAACTGAAGCCGTGAGGCTTGCCGTTCATGGACGCCGCGACCACGCGCCCGCCGACCCTGAGGAGGATGGGGCGCCTGTCCCAGCTCCACTCCCCGCCAAAGAGTCCCAGCATCACAAAGGTGTCGTATGGCGACAGGGGCTCTGCATCCAGGTGGGCGACGCCCTCCATCCGCCGGCAGGCAAAGGTTTTTCCGGTGCGCACATCCTGTACCTGAAACACAGCGCCTCGGGGGATCCATTCGCTGCCACCTCCGTACCAGTCCAGCTTTTCGGTGGCAGCAGCGTCTGCAGGTCGCCCGCCAAACGGAGCATGCAGCGTGTCGCTGTCCACCCTGTCGCCCGATCGCAGCCCCCCGTCCTTCTGAAAGGCAGCAAGCGCGCTTCCCATGTTCTCAGAAAAAAGATCGTCCGGCGCAGCGTTGGGATATCCCTGGCGCTGAAGCTCTGCCTGCAGCCTTTTTACATGGTTTCCGCGGGCGCCAAGGCCGCTGGGCGCAGGCATCCCCGTGAGCTCACACCCTTCGCCCGGCATAGCCTCCAGGATGTTCCCGCCGCAGGCGGGATCGACAAGCGCCCAGGCGAACAGCGCTATCAGCGTCGTTTCCCCGGCCCGGCCATCCACTATCAGTCCCCGGTCCCGCTGGAAGCGCTCCACAGCCTTGATGGTCTCGTCCGTATACACGCCGTTCGCCTCCCCCGCCAGATACCCCCGGCGCAGGAGCTCCCGCTGCAGCAGCCTGACATGCATGCCCGTATCGCCCACGCCTGAGGGTCCCGGGACAAGAGGTTGCGAACAATCCGCGAGAGAGACGCAGAGCGTCAGGCAGACAAAGAGCACGATGAGCACGGTCCGCTGCCAGGATCTTCTCCTCATATGCGTGATCCTCCCGCCTGTCCCGTCCGGTCAGGGCGGATAGGTGCCGGAGAGCAGCAGGCGCTGGGTGTTTTCGTCTGCGATACCGGTGGCCTTCAGGCCCATAGCCTTCTGATAGTCCGCGAGGGCGGTCCTGAGGGTTCTGGTAAAGGTATTGCCCGTGTCAACCTTTTTGAGGAAGCCCATCTCAGTCAGCAGTGCCTTCATCCGGGCGACAGCCTCTGCACTGTCCCCTTGCTGAAGCTCAGGAAAGGACTGGTCCGCAAGGTCAAGCACCTGTCTTCTGTTGGGGTCAAACCACAGGGGGATTCCCGACGTAGGTTGAAAGACGACCAGGGGTCGGTCCTCCTTGTCGATCAGGCAGGCGATGAGCGACACGCGTTCCCCGCCTTCATACAGGCTGCGCACGGGCTCGGTGGCGTTGAGGAGGTAATGGGGCGGGTATTCCGCGCCTTCAGCGCTGACAAAGCGAAAGTCGTCGTTGTCCAACTCTACCTTTCCATGGGGCGTGGAAAGGGCTTTGATTCTCACCCAGACAAACAGGAATTCCTGTGTCCGAGACGGGGTGATGTTGTAGCGGCTCAGGTCCTGTGCCCAGTTGTACGCGGCTGTCCCGCGGCAGGCCGAGACCATCTCTATCTCAAGGGAAGCGTAGTCCGTCCAGAAGGAACCTTCCGTCACAGCCCGCACACCAATGGGCGCCGGGTCCTCCCTCGTAGCAGTGTACGGGTCTGCAGCTGGGAGTCCCTGTTCGGGGAATCGCCGCACGACAAGCGACGCCCGGACCACAGGCGCGCCGCTTTTCAGAAGAGCACCTCCGCTAAAGGGAGACAGCCCCTCAAACACGCCGTAGGCCGTAACCCAATCGCCGCACAGCAGCAGGCTCTCCCCCTCCTCGGGCCTGTGCCTGACAAGGAAGACACGTCCCGGATTGCTGTCCAGGGATACAAGATACTCAAAGCCGTCCTCCCGCTCGTCCACACAGATGACTTCCCCTTCAAGGCGTACGCGTTCTCCTGTGTGAGCCCGCGGGGCACGGGCATAGTCCTCGCCATCCAGGACATCCAGGTAGCCGTCAATATCCGGCAGGCGCAGCAGGCGCAGGCGGCTGTCCGCCTCATCTCGCAGCGCCGCGAGCTCCTGCGCGGACAGGCCCTCCAGGCTGATGCCGCTGCTGTACACAGGGGACGCCAAGGCCAGTGTGATCGCCAGCGCCAGAGCCAGCAACAGGGTTCGAAGCCTCCTCACGAGCATCCGCCTCCTATGCTCATATGCAATCAGTATAGCAGGGCATCCAGGCCGCCACAAGCAGGGTGTGCGGTCCTCGTGCCTGTATTTCCTTAAGGAAACGCCGATGAAAGGCTTCAAAGCCTGCTGTGCCCTGTCCGGCATTCTTAAGCTTCAGCGCGAAGTTGCAAAGCGTCCCACCGCCCAACAGCGTTTCCAGCACAAACTCATACACCATGAACACATCGGGGCGCTGCCTTCCTTGAAGTTCAAGCCATACTCCCGCGCGGCCTGAAGCCCAGCCTCGGGTCGCACCCTGGCACACCGACAACCATCGCCGCACGGTGTCCCAGCCTTCGCGCTTCTGAAAGGCTGTGTTGCACCAGCATTCCACTGCCTCTGCCGGTCGGGCAGCGCCCGCAGAGGTCCGAACATAAGGGCGTCGGCCTTCGTTCCGTCCGGCTTTAGGATCCTGAAGCCGGTGTAGAGGATGCAGTCCACGATACATCCGTCGTCTTCTGCCACGCAACACAGTTCAGGAATCATGCCGGGCGTTCTCGCAGCAATAAAAGCAGAGAGCGCTCGTCCACCCGCTGCCTGCACCGCATAGAGGATCCTACCAAGGAAAACGAACTCTCAGCCCTTCTTTTCCCTTTTCCGCAAGGCCCTCTACCTGACATAGCCAGCGTTGTATGCCCTGCTGGTGTTCTCTCGTCCACCGGGGATGATGTCCCACAGCATCCTTCAAGGATTTGTCCCAGGCTGTCGAAAAGGACTCCCTTCAGAAAACGGATAGGTACACTTGCAGATCGTACTCGTTGAGGCATTCACGGATCGCCTTGGTCGCGACGCCCAGAGCCCTGGGTTTGGGGTAGCCATAAATCCCACTCGAAATCAGCGGGAAGGCGACGGTCTCACAGTCATTTTCGATAGCCAGCCTGAGGCTGTTGATATAACAGGCGCGCAGCAGTTCATCTTCACCCTGTTCGCCTCCCTGGTAGACGGGTCCCGCGGTATGGATGACGAACTTTGCGGGCAGCCCAAATCCGGGCGTAACGACCGCCTCCCCTGTGCGGATGGGAGACAGCCCGTCACAGGCTGCCTGCAAGGCTTTTGCACCAGCTGCCCTGAATATGGCGCCACAAACGCCACCCCCCATCTGAAGCTGCACATTGGCTGCATTGACAATGGCGTCCACCTTCATCTTTGTAATGTCCAGCCGGACGATCGTCAAGGGCATGGTTCCCTCCTTGATGCCGTTGTTCGAAGGAGCCTGACGGAAGCCTGCGATGCTGATAAAAATCGTCGTGTGTTGACCCCGGCAGGCAATTGCATCCTTTCCCAGCCCGTTGCAAAGGCATATGCCCTCGCGGTCCGCAATCCGGTCTCACCCCGACGCTGACAGCAGCTTTACTTCATCATATCCTATTCGTAATCCCTCACCAAGGCAGCATCGGAAGGTGGTTCTCCGCGGACGTTTTCGCCACGGTACGAGCTCACGCATCGGAAGACGGACACATAGAAGCTGATACAGCATTCGGATGCGAAGAAGCTCAGCTTGTCCGTCTCGCAAAATAAAATATCGGCCCGCTCAGCCTGCCATCACGCGTGGGCTGGGCGGGCCAATGACGCTGGCTGCCTCCGTCTCAGTGCACGGAAATGGCAGCCTCTCCCGAATCCCCTGCCTTGGGAAGCTCTGCTTTCGGACGTCTTCTTTTTCCGGCACGCAGGCCGGGACCGACGCTCTGCGCCAGGATTGCCACCAGCAGGATGGTGCCTTTGATTGCATCGTTGATCAGTGAATCCACCTTGACGGACGCGATGATCTTGTCGATCACTGTATAGGAAAGCGCTCCGAAAAAAATACCGAGAAACTTGCCCCTGCCTCCCGACATGCTAAGTCCACCCAGCACGGCGGCAGCAATGGCATACATCTCGTTTCCCTTGCCTGTGGTAGCCGGGTCGACCGATCCCTGCATGGCGGTCCACAGAAAAGCCGCAAAGCCTGCAAAGAGTCCGCTGAGGGTGAAGACCCCCACCACGACGCCATCGGTATTCACTCCGGACAGCCTGGCAGCCCGTGCATTGCTACCGACCGCATACAGCTTCTTTCCGTATTTTGTACTGGTCGTCACATAGACCACAGCTGCTGTCACAACCGTCAGGGCAATACCCACCACAGGAAGCGAGAATACCTTGGAGTTTCCAAATGAGAACAGCGCGTTTCTGGCTGGTGTCGTCGCCAGCCTGTACAGGTTGTTGCCACCCCCGGTATAGAACTTGGGCAGCACATGGCAGTAGTACTGCACGATGGAGCGCAGGATCAGCATCGTGGCAAGCGTCACAATGAAGGCGGGCAGCTTCGCTTTTCCCACAAGAAACCCGTTGAGCATCCCGCACAGGCCTCCGACAAGGACAGACGTAAGGACCAAGAGGATGATGCTGTCGGTCATATTGAAGACCACAATGGAGATACTGGCAGAAAAAGCGAGGATGGACCCGATGGAAAGGTCAAAATTCGCTGTAACAATGACAAGCCCCACGCCCAAGGAGAGTACGCCGATCACGCCCGAATGCCTGAAGATGTTGGTTACCCCCGTCCAGGTCAGGCCCTCGTTCAGCAGGTAATACAGCAAAAAGAGTGCAACAAATGCAATGATATAGGAATACCTCTGCAACCCGGAAACAAACGCTTTCTTTCCGCTCCCCGCGGCACCTTTTCCCTGACTCATTGCGATACACCCTCCCCGGCTTCTACCGCGTTCGTCGCATACATCATCACGGTGTGTTCATTGATCTGTTCATGCTCAAGAATCGCAGCGATCTTTCCCTCGAAAAAAATGGCGCACCTGTCTGCGACCTTGACGAGCTCCGGTAGCTCCAGCGTGTTGAAGATAATGGTCTTGCCCGATTCAGCCAGCTTCAGCATCTGCTTGTAGATCTCCGCCTTTGCACCCACGTCGATGCCCTGGGTGGGGTTGTCCAGCAGTAGGATGTCTGCATCTGTGTTCAGCCAGCGCGCGATGAACACCTTCTGTTGGTTGCCGCCACTGAGCGAGGTGATGGCGTCGTAGGGGGCGTTCGCCTTAATGGACAGCTGTCCGCGGAGGTTTTCAAACCTCTTTTCTTCCTTTTTCCGGAAGATGTGCTGTCTTTTGCTTGAGAGTTCATGCTCGGATATGTACATGTTCTCAAGCAGGCAGGCTTCGCTGATGACAGAATTTTCCTTACGGTCCGGTGGAAGGAGAGAAAGGCCTGCCTGCATGGCCTTGTGGATGCTGTTGTTGCCAACATCCCTCCGGTGGACGCGCACCGTCCCGCCTGTCGCGGGGAGGGCGCCAAACAGTGTCCATAGAAACTCGCTGCTGCCGGAGCCTTGCAGCCCGGTCATCCCCAGAATCTCACCCTTCCTGACGGTCAGGCTCACATCGCTGAAGGCGTCACCTGCATAGTTTTCAAGCTCCAGCACAGGCTCCCCCACCTGCCGCGGTACATAGAAGCTGCGCGAGCTGTAGGTCTCCCCTACCATCATCCTGGTCAGCTCTTCGGCTGTGACGTCCTCGATCTTCCCGGAGCTGATAAAATCACCGTTGCGGAGCACGGTATAGCTGTCCGCGATTGCAAAAATCTCGGGCATTTTGTGGGAGATGAAGATAAAGGACTTCCCCTGGCGCTTCAGGTCGTTCAGGATCGAAAAGAGAAGCTGGATTTCCTCGTTGCTGAGCGCTGTCGTCGGTTCGTCCAGGATGAGAAGGCGTGCGTCAAAAAAAATAGATTTAGCGATCTCCAGCGTCTGTTTTTCGCTTGCCTTCAGCCGCCCCACCAACTCGGTTGGGTCGATATGCGTGCCTAGACGCTCAAACAACCGCTCGGATTCCCGGATCATGTCACGCTTCTTCAATCTACCCGCCTTGCCCGTGATCTCCTTATTGAAGTAAAGGTTCTCATACACCATCAGGTCGTTGAAGAGGTTGAGCTCCTGATGCACAAAGGCAATCCCCATGCCCTCCGTCAGACGGACCGTGGCCTGCTTCAATGGCTTGCCATCTACCGTCACCTCTCCGGAGTCCATAGGGACCACGCCGGCCAGGATGTTCATCAATGTGGACTTCCCGGCGCCGTTCTCTCCAAGGAGCGCGTGTATTTCGCCCTGCGCGACCGACAGCTGTACGTCCCTTAGCACGCTGACGCCGAAGAAGGACTTATTGATATTGCGCATTTCAAGTATGTTCATTCTAATGGCCCACCATTGAGGTCTTTGGAAGATGCGGGCGCGACCGTAGCCGCGCCCGCATCTCGCTTGGTTTTACGTCACGCTGCAAGCCGCAACTATTAGAAGAAGGGCCTGAAATCCGGATAGTTCTCGTTGGTTACGACCTCAGTCGGGATCACAAAATCTTTAACGACCGGCGCCCCGTCCAGGTATTCAACCATCAGCTTAACGCCCTCGTACATCATCTCAGGCTCGTAGGTGGTATACATCATGCCACCCAGCTGATTGTAGATGTTCAGGTAGACTTCGTCGGTGCTGGTGCCCGCGAGGAGGGCATAGAGGTCCGGATGCCCGGAGCAGCCACCGATGTAGGGCTTGTTGGCCAGGAAAGCTGCCTTGATGCCTTCATCAATGGCTGACCCAGCCAGCGCATCCACCACGCCCAGCGCGGTACCGCTGTCCCAGCTGGCGATGTACTTGATGTCCGCATTGCCAGCGTCGCTGAGCAGGGTCTCAAAGAAGCCCTGCGCTGCAGCTTGGCTCCAGCCGGTCACACCGGAATAGACCAGTGCGTCTGTAACCTGTTCCTGAGTCCAGGGTTCCGCTATCGTCCCCTTGTAGTCGATTTCGCCCATCAGATAGCCCTTGAAGCCGTCGTTGCGGGCCACGTTGACGGAAGAGGAGTCACCCTCCAAGATGTACACCCTATCGCCAGGCTTCATGCCCTTGTTGACCATATACCAGCCTGCGGCGGCACCTGTGCCGATGTTGTCGCCCTTGACGTTGGCGACGGCCCTGTCTGCCTGGCTCATGATAATGCGGTCTACCATGATCACGGGGACTGCGGCGTCCATCAGCTGCATCACGGCGGCTTCGACGGTGTCGTCATAGGGCAGCATGGAGACAGCGTATTCGCCGGGCTTGTTGTTAGCCAGAATGTCTTCGATTTGCTGAATCTGCTCTTCCGGGCCACCCGCTGTCAGCAGGTGTGCATCGTACTTCCCTTCGGCGTTGATCTCTTCAACAGCCTGCTTGGCAAACGTGGCGATGGAACCCGTCCAGCCATGATCTTCATTGGGGGTCAGTGCAAAAATCTTTGTCACTTCCGCACCCGCCGGGGCAACGAAAGAGAGCATGCCTACCATAAACAGCACGCTGAGCATCAGAGCAAGGATCTTTTTCATTTCTTTACCTCCTGTATTTAACTGCCGTGCTTTGCGGCGGTTATTCCGAGTTTTCATCCTGTCACCGTCGTGGAGGGAGCTATCAGTCGGTCTTCAGCGCGTCGTCAAAAGCAACGCCGGAGGCTTCGAAGCTGTGTTTACGGATATACTCCAACGCTTCGGTGGCACCGTACACGCGGTCCATGCCGCTATCTTCCCATTCCACTGATACGGGGCCCACATATTTTTCATGGTTCAGGATTCGGTTGATGCGGTCAAAGTCCACATCACCATGGCCCAGGGACACAAAGTTCCATCCACGCTTCGGGCTCCCGAAGGCGATATGGGAGCCGAGGATACCCGTCCTCCCATTCAGGTTGACGACCACGTCCTTGGCATGCACATGGTAGACCTTGTCGATGAAGTCCTCCAGGAACATGCAAGGATCCATCCCCTGCCAGACGAGGTGCGAGGGGTCAAAGTTGAAGCCGAGGGTCGGCCTGTTGTTGAACACCTCCAACAGCCGCTTGGCCGTATAGTAGTCAAAGGCAATCTCCGTCGGGTGAACCTCCAGGGCGAATTTCACCCCGCACTCGTCAAACACGTCGAAGATCGGTGTCCACAGCTCGACAATCTCCCTGAAGCCGGCTTCGACCATCTCCTCGCTCGTTTGCGGGAAGGAGTACCAGTACTTCCATATCGGAGAACCCATGAAACCCGTGACGATCCCGATGCCCAAGTTTTTAGCCGCCTTGGCGGTTAGTTTCATCTCTTCGATGCCCCAGGCACGGATGGCTTCGGGGTTGTTGGCATATTTCGCAGGCGCGAAGCCATTGAGCCTCTCATCCCACAGGTCGCCCACGCACTGCCCCGCAAGGTGCGCCTCAATAGCCCAGCTTTTCAAGTTGTACTTTTTAAGCGTGTTCAGGACTTCTTGGCAGTAGCCAAGGTCTTGCGCGGCCTTGTGCACATCGACATGTCCCCACGCGGCGAGCTCCAGCCCGTCATAACCGATATCGCTTGCCAGCTTACACATCTCCTCCAGGGAGAGGTCTGCGAACTGGCCGGTTGCCAGTGTGATGGGTCTTGCCATTGCTTTTCTTCCTTTCCGTCTTATCAGGTTATTTTACGTCCACCCAGACATTGCCCTTTTTCTGGCTTTCAATGCAGGCATGGATGAAATGGATGCCCTCGGCGCCCTCCTCAACGGTCGGATAGTCGATCATATCCGCTGTGAACACGCCCGCCTTCTGGGCAAAGAGGCACTCATGGAAGCTGCGATAAATATTGGCCAGCGCCTCGAACCATCCCTCTGTATGCCCGGAGGGAAGCCTGGAATACTTCGCGGCAGCAGGCAGGATAGAGCTGTAGCCCCGGTGTTGCTCCGTGATGGTGCCGTCCCGCTTGACGACACGGATCTTATCCGGGTCCTCCTGGAACCATTCGATGGAGCCATTTTCACCATAGATGCGCACGCGCAGCGGATTGTCCCCTCCGATGGCGATCTGGCTTGTCCAGTACATGCCAGAGGCGCCGTTGTCGTACTCCACCATGACAAAGTCGTTGTCGTCCAGTACCCTTCCCGGCACCACGACTTCCATTTTGGCCAGCACTCTCTTGACCTTCAGCCCTGTGATGGCTGAAACGGTATTTTCGATATGCGTTCCCAGGTCGCCCAGGCAGTTGGTGCCGCCAGAGTGTTTCGGATCAGTGCGCCAGGCGCCCTGCTTGCCACCCCATTCGCCTTCGTAGGCTAGCCAGGCCTGGGGATATTCGCCCATGACCGTCCTGATCTTTCCCAACTCCCCCGCCTTGACCAGTTCGCGGGCCTGCTTGGCTGTCACATGGCCGATATAGGTATAGGTCACCATGAACTGAAGGCCCTTTTCTTTGGTGAGGGCCACCAGCTCGTCCGCCTCCTCAGGGGTGAGGCAGAGGGGTTTGTCGCAGGCGACGTTGATGCCTGCATCGAGGAAAGCCTTAGCGATGGGATAATGCGAATCGTTAGGCGTCACGATGACGACATAGTCGATACCGTCTTCCCGCTTGGCTTCCTTCTGCGCCATTTCCTCATAGCTCTTGTAGCAGCGTTCAGGGTCGATACAAAGTTGTTTGCCGGTTTTCAGGCAGTTTTCATGGTCACGCGAAAAGCATCCCGCTACCAGGGCTGCTTGTCCGTCAAGATTGATCGCTTTGCGGTGAGAGTCGCCGATGAAAGCACCCTGGCCCCCGCCCACCATGCCATAGCGAAGCACCTTGCCTTCCATGAAATCGGAGCCTTCCACCGTAAGCAACAGATCCTTGCCCATATTTTCCTCCTCCGTGATGTATGATGATCCCAGCATGTTCCTTACAGCTTCAAACAATCTCTTGTTTATCAGCAAGCCACGAAAAGTATACGAAAATGAGCCAGAGGTGTCAACCTGTCGGCAAGACAATTGCTACTGTTTTCTAACGACCATTTTTTCCGTTTCAGTCGACTGAATGTTCATGTCCCCTGCCTCTCGCAGCGCTGTGCAAGGGGGCAGTCTTCACACAGAGGTTTCCTGCGGCAATATGCCTTGGCATGGATGACGATGAGGGCATGCAAGCTGTTGTAGACCGCTGCGCTAACGGGAAGTCGCCTTTCAAAGAAGGCTTTCACCCTTTCGTAATCTTTACCCACCTCAAAGGGATAGCGCGCGCACAGGCGCATTGTGTATGCATCCACCACAAAGCTTGGAAAGCCGAAAGCATACAGGAGAATCGAATCCGCGGTCTCCGGCCCCACACCCCTCAAAGACAGAAGCTCTGTCCTGAGGCGGCCAGGCTCCACCTGCCTGATGATCTGCGCATCATATCCGTAACGTGCGAACCATCCTGTCACGGTTTGAAGATAGGAAGCCTTCTGGTTGAAAAACCCAGCGGGGCGGATGAGTTCCTTAAGCCGGTCTGGGTTCATGGTAGCGACAGCCTCGGGGCGAAGCTCTGAACCAAAGTTCGCAATAGCCTTTTCAACGTTCACCCACGCAGTGTTCTGGGTTAAAATCGTCCCGACGATCACCTCGTAGGGTGTCTCTGCCGGCCACCAATGCTGTGGGCCATAATGGGCAAGGAGGGCCTCATAGACCCGCACAACCCGATTGTCCGACCTCGTTTCCATCTCCGCAGCTCCGTCAATCACACCCGCGGGACCGGGTGTCCCCCATTTTTCCCTTCACTCACCGTTGTTCTCAACAGCATCCGTTTCCATCGCTCCGACTGTCCTTCCGGTGTTTTCGGCTGAAAGAAAACCCTTTCCTAACCCGAAAGCGCAGATCGTCCCTGCCTTTGGCTGCGCTTCTCATCACACGGATGAGTTTTGAGCCGTACTCTCCGAGAGAATCTAGCATCATACCTGTGTGCGTCAAAAGGATGGAAACGCCTGACAATTCTCCCAGACAGTCTGCCAGCGCGTCCAGGTTGCCCCCATAGTGCTCTGGGAGATCCAGGCCTTGCTTCAGGCAGCTGTGCGCTTCCTCGCGCGTGGTCATGCTGCGGCCGTCCAGCTGGATCCTCTTCATAGCGCACCCCCGAAAAGCTGCACAAAGCTTGCGTAGTGATCTTCCGTGTAGTAGATCAGGCCGTCACTAGAATACACGATGCGCCTGGCGCCCCGGTTCCCCCGTCCCAGGGTATCGATATCGCATTCATACCAGATCCTTCCCTTTTTGTCCGGCAGCAAGCCTTCATAGTTGCCAAACCTATCGCCCCCGATGCAAGCCTGCTGCGCATAGGGTCGAAGATCGCCTCCAGTCCATCCCAGCGCCCGAGCCTGCACCTTGGTGATGAAATTGCCCGGAAGGTGTCCGTAGGTTTTCAGGTACAGCGCAACGTCTTCCTTACGGGTATAGACGCCCTGTTTGTCAACGGCAGCTTCCTTCTCAGACAGCACGATTTCTTGCGACTGTGCTTCCGCTACCGTGATACTCTGTGCGGAGGGTAGCTCCCCTGTCTGAGGGGACGAACAACCCGCAAGGATCATCACCAGCAACACCAGCAACAGGAGACGTGCCTGCACGCACATTACTCTCATGGATTTCCCCTTTCACACCGGTGCTCATACCCAGACCTGCATCCGGACCAGGCACGCCCACCCGTCTCGTAGACAGTGTGGGACTGTGCCAGACTAATTTCAAGCCCTGGGTCCAATGTCGCCTATGGAAAAGTGAGACTCAAACATCGTTTTTTTATTGACAATCCTTGAACCGGTACAGTATCCTCTTTGCAGAAAGGATGGCTTATCCGAAATGGATGACCGTGCGGCAGGGCAGGGCTCCGCTGCACGTTATCCCGGGATCACAGTAGCCTGGAAAGGTCTCCGTATTGTCCCTGTCCTCCATAGCTCGGGAAAAGCAGCTGAGCCCGACCCGGCACAGGCCTCTGAACGCCTGTATCCTGTCCTTCCTTCCGATCTGCTCGCGCCTGTTGGTTGGATTATCGAAATGAACCATGAAAGGTAGGGTACCGTATGAAAAAGTTCGTTAGCCTCTTCACGGTCCTGTGTCTCCTGACAGCTCTTCTGCCTGTCGCAGCCTCCATGTACGATCCTGACGCCAGGACTATGTATGTGAAAACGCCTGATGGAAAAAGCGTTAACCTGCGCGAACAGCCTGACTCCAACGCCACGATCCTTGATAGAATCCCGTACGGGGCTGGGGTGACGGTGTATTCCGACTTCATCAGCAAGGTCTGGTCCCATGTGCAGTACGGAATGCTGAATGGCTTTGTGAAAACACAGTATCTTACCGATGCTCCGCCTAAACCCTATCCTACACCTAAACCCACACCCAAGCCTACAAGCAAGCCCACCGCGAAACCCACTAAGAAGCCCACAGCAAAGCCCACTGCAAAGCCCACCCCCACCCTTCCTCCTTCCCCAGAGGATCTGATCGCCCGGGAGATCTCCATGGCTCGCAGCCTGGGCCTGGTGCCACCGGATATGAGCTCCGAGGGCAACTGCACCTGGCAGGAGCTGGACGCCCTGCTCACCAACGCCATCCGGCTGAAGTCAAAGAATCCTGCTATGATCCGAAACCACGTCTACCTGACCCTGGAAGAGTACCAGGCGGCTGACGTAGGCGCCCCCTTCAACATTGTATTGCGAGGTGTGGCAGCGGCGGAAATGTATGGCGCTCTCATCGATATGGGCGACAGCGATCCCGCCATCAATCACTCCAATGACCCCTATATCGCAGACACAGCCGATATCGATCTCTGCCAGGAGTACACTGGTCTGGTGATAACAGACAGCGCGGATTGGCGCGCGCTATCGATGCTGGAGATGATCATCATCGTGATTGACCATGCGGACAACAACTCCGGAAAGGCCGTTTTGACCCTCGATGCGGACCATCAGTTCCTCCCCACCCAGGCCCTCACCCGCATGGAGGCCATCCTGGGTGTGTATCGATTGTATCACTCCTATCGCGCTAATCTGGGCATCGTGACCGTCACCCACCACCGCCAGGCCAACCTGCGCGCCAAGCCTTCCATGAAGGCTACTATTGTGGGCAAGGTCAACCCCGGCGCGGTGTACGAAGTGATTTCCATCCCCAAGGACGGCTGGTTCCAGATTCAGCTGCCAAACGGCGATACCGCCTATATCGCTGCAGGCATGGTCTCCTTCGCCATGCACTGATCCTCATTGCCTGACCACCATCAGGGCACCGGCAGTTTGTCGGTGCCCTTGTGGTCAACTGTGTATAGATCCAGAATACTTCTCTTAACCGTACTGGTGCTCCCAAAAGTCAAGTTTCTGCATGATGTCCCAAACGCATGCATGTGTCCATGACAGGGGACGCAGCGCCGTCCTTTTCTCCTTCCTTGACGCCACAGCCTGCCAATGCTAGGCTCTGCGTCAGAAGACTACGACACAGGGAGCTGCAGTATACGTCCTTGTGTGACGAGATCACGCACGCAAAAAGGCCCCGTCCAGCGTTTCATACAGATCACGCCTGGAGGAAAACCCATGAAGTACATGCACTCAGAGTGGAAAGGCCGCATCGGACACTGGAAGGATGTGCTGCTGAAAGACTTTTACCTTCCCCTGGGTGAGATCCCCCTGTCCGGCTTCACCACCATGGACTTCCTCACGCCCGAGGAGGCCGAAAAGGGTACCTTCATCCCCTTCCCGCCCGCAACCCAGTGGGGCAGATCCTTTGAGTACTGCTGGTTGCGCGGCGAGGTCGCAGTGCCACCGGAAGCAGAAGGCCGCCGCATCACCCTGGACCTGCGCACGGGCGGCGAAGCCACTGTGTTTGTAAATGGCAAGCCCTTTGGCACCTACCGGCGTGGCTGGGTCAATACCCCCCACCATTTCATTGTAGACAACACGCTCACCTTCAGCGGGCGCGTCGGCACTACCTACCGCCTGCTGATAGAGGCCTATGCCGGCCACTTCTTTCCAGAAAGCCCACGCGGGGGTTGCGCCACCGGTCCCGTGCGCCCGGGAGACTACGGGGATCCAGCGGTCGAAGGCAGCCGAGCGACGCTGTCCGGCTGCAGCTATGGCATCTGGAACGAAGAGGCCTACCAGCTCTACCTGGATGTGTGCACGCTGGAGCAGGCCATGCTGGAGGCTGACCCGGAAAGCCTGCGCGCGGATCGGCTTGCTGGGGCTTTGGAGCGTTTTACGCTGATCGCGGACTTTGAGCAGCCTCTTGAAGCCCGGGAGGACAGCTACCGGGTCGCACGCGAAGCTCTGCGGCCCGCCCTTTCTGCACGCAACGGAGATACAATGCCCACCTTTTTTGCGGTTGGCAACGCCCACTTGGACATGGCCTGGCTATGGCCTGTAGCGGAGACCATCAGAAAGACGGCGCGCACCTTCGCAGCTCAGCTGCGACTGCTTGAGGAATACCCCGACTACCTCTTCATGCAAAGTCAGCCCGCCTCCTACGCCTTGTGCCGTCAACACTATCCCGAACTCTATCAAGATGTCCTCCGTGCCGTTGCCGGCGGCCGATGGCTGGTAGAGGGCGCGATGTGGGTGGAGCCCGACACCAACATGCCCAGCGGTGAATCCCTCATCCGCCAGCTCTTGCACGGCAAGCGCTACTTCCGGGAAGAGTTCGACGTCGACAGCAAGCTTCTGTGGCTGCCGGACAGCTTCGGTTACTCGGCAGCCCTTCCGCAGATTCTTCGTGGCTGTGGCGTCAGGTACCTGGTGACGCAGAAGATCTTCTGGAACTACAACGAAGGTGACAGCTTCCCCTACCATTATTTTTCATGGCAGGGCGCGGATGGCAGTGCCATCGACACCTTTTTACCCACCAACTATACCTACCGCACCGATCCCCGCGAATTGTGCGAAACTTGGCGTAAGCGACGGCAGAAGCGAGGCCTCGACGCTTTTCTGTTCCCCTTTGGCTACGGCGATGGCGGGGGTGGTCCCTGCCGCGACCACGTCGAGTACGCACTCCGTGCCAGAGATTTGGAGGGCGTGCCCAGGGTCAAGTTTTCGGGGCCTGACTGCTTCTTTGAAGAGATGGAGCAAAAGGGCGGCCCCCGGCATACCTGGGTAGGCGAGCTGTACTTCTCCGCCCACCGGGGGGTGTATACCTCCCAAGCCGCCCTCAAGCAGGGCAACCGGAAGTGCGAGGTGGCGCTCCGCGAGGCCGAGTTTGTAGGTTCACTCGCAATGGCACGCGGGGATGCCTACCCCTTCGAACGGATGGACACAGCCTGGAAGCGTCTGTTGTTCAATCAATTTCACGATATCCTGCCAGGATCGTCCATCGCGCGGGTCAACGAGGAAGCTGCCCGGGATCACGCGTGGGTACTTCAGGAGGCTGGGGAGGTCACGCGCATCGCCGAAGAAGCCCTTTTTTCAGGGGAAGGCGTGACAGCGCTCAATTCTCTCTCCTTTGAAAGAGAGGAACTGGTCCTGCTTCCCGATGCCTACGCGCAGGGAGCGCGCACAGCGGACGGTACGCCTGTGCCCGTGACCTCGACCCCACAGGGTGTCACCGCCCTGGTGAAAGTTCCCGCCTGCGCTGCCCTGACGATGTACCCAGCGAAGAGTGCCGCGCCCCTGCCCCACTGCAAAGCGGAGCTTTCCACAGACGGCGCCGTCCTTGAAAACGACCTGGTCACCGTGCGCCTGAACCGCCTGGGCGAAGTGGTCTCCTTCCGCTGCAGGCGCACAAGCCGCGAGCATGCTGCAGCGCCCATGAACAGGCTACGCCTGTACAAGGATGTTCCGCGCCTCTTTGACGCCTGGGACATTGACAGTCACTACGCCCTGCAGCCCGTGCCCATCGAAGACGGTGCCGAACTCTTCCTTAAAGAGGCCAGTGGCCTTCGCGCCGTGGTAAGGCTTGAGCGCCGCGTGAGCCATTCCCGGTTCATACAAGACATCGTCCTGTGCGCCGGCAGCTCAAGGCTTGACTTTGTAACTCAGGTCGACTGGGATGAGCTGCATCGCCTTCTCAAGGTGGACTTTCCCGTCACGGTGCAGGCGGAGGAAGCCCTCAACGAGATCCAGTATGGCTATATCAAGCGTCCCACCCACCGCTCGCGCCTCTACGACAGTGAACGTTTTGAGGTCTGCCAGCAACGCTGGACCGCTCTTTGCGATGAAACCCATGGCGCCGCGGTGCTGAACGATTGCAAGTACGGTATCAGCCAGCTTGACGGCACGCTTTCGCTTACTCTGCTCCGCGCCGCAGCCAGCCCGCAGATGCGTGCGGACCGAGGGACACACAGCTTCACCTATGCCTTCCTGGGCTGGGACGGCCCCTTGCTTCAAAGCCCCGTCGTCCGAGAAGCCTGGGCACTCAACGCGCCGCTGCGCGTGGCCACAGGTGCCGGGGGTTTTGGAAGCGCCTTTGAAGTGGACGCGCCCAATGTGTTCATCGACACCGTCAAGCCGGCTGAAGATGGCAGCGGAGACATCGTCGTGCGCCTTTATGAGGCCCTGCGTGGCGACACCTCCTGCACGCTGAGCCTGGGCCTCGCTGTACAGGAGATTTGGGCCTGTACCCTGCTTGAAGAAAAAACCAAGCTCCTTTCCACAGGGGAGAGGCGAACAGCGCTTCGTTTCCATCCCTTTGAGATTAAAACCCTTCGGCTCGTCCCATAGATTGAAGGCCCCCGGCATCAGCCACTGTGGAGGGTGCAAGGGCCTGGCTGGCCATATTACGCCGCTTTGCTCAGTCGGCACACGTTTCATCCCCGACGTCTCTTTCGCAGGTCGCTCACGACCTTTTTAATGATGACGAGTGCGCTGTCTACATCCTTCGAGGTCGTATGCCTGTGGGTCATAAACCTGATGTCGTATTTAGACTGCGCGCCACACCACAGTCCCTCCTCCTTGAGCCGCGCGACAAACTCTGCAGCCGTCACCGAAAGCGTCTGCGTACTGACACGAACCATATTGGTCTGTACTGTGCCCAGGTCGACCACGGGCGCGCCGATGGCTGCGATTCCCTCTCCCAAGCGCCGCGCGTGCGCGTGGTCTTCACGCAATCGGTCTGTCATGGACTGAAGCGCCACCAGCCCCGCGGCCGAGATGATCCCGCACTGGCGCATTCCCCCGCCGAGCATCTTTCTGAAGTGTCGAGCTTCCTCAATAAAGGCCCTGTCCCCTACCAGGATAGAGCCAATGGGTGCACTGAGCCCTTTTGATAGGCACAGCTGGACGCTGTCAAAAAAACAGGTGATCTCAACCGCTTTGATACCCAGGGCAACGGACGCGTTGAACAGCCTCGCGCCATCCAAGTGCATCGGTACACCGTGCCTTTTCGCTACCGCGTGTATGGCGGCCATTCGGTCTGTCGTATACACTGTGCCGCCCCCGCGGTTATGTGTGTTCTCAACGCAGATCAGTGCTGTTTTCGGATGGTGCAGGTTGTCTTCGTCACGGATCGCGTTCTCTATGTCTTCAGGGTCCATGAGACCGTTTTTCCCTTCGATCTGACGCGAAGCCACAGAAGCCAGCCTGGCGTAGTTTCCCGCTTCGGAGAGTATGATATGCGAGGAAGCCTCGGCGATGATTTCGGGTCTTCCGCTGCCGCAATGGGTCAGGAGAGCCACCAGGTTGCCCATGGTACCGCTGGTAACAAGCAGGCCTGCTTCCTTGCCCGTCAGCTGCGCTGCGAAGGCTTCCAGTTCTCTGGTGCTTGCATCCTCCCGCATCACATCGTCACCCAGTTTGGCAGTGGCGATCGCCTGCATCATCTCTTCCGTCGGGGATGTGATCGTATCACTGCGCATATCGATCAGGTTGTTCATCGGCTATCCTCGTCTTTCGCTGAACTGTGCGTCGGGCAGCCTCTCACAATGGGAGCAGGCACCCGACCTTAGATGACAGCATACCTCCTTCCCTTCACTGCCGCAACAGCCCTGAGAAGACGGTCGTCCATGCCAGGTTGCCCCCGGGGCTCAATAGATCTGCTGTTTCGTCCATCCTGGAAATCCAATAATTTCACTCTTTCATCCACATCAAAAATATGCTATGGTACGCAAGGCAAGTCTGACCGTTTAGTTCGCGTATGGGTATCCCTACTGCATCCCCCTGATCAGATGTAGAGACTGTATTGAGTGTGCGCTGGATAGCGCCGTTCTCTTGGCACAAAATCCTTTCGGATACTGAGCATACACCCTGGCACACCCATCGCTCATCGGTACAACCCGGTATCCGTGGCTCACAGAAAGGCATGTTTATGCACCTTTCCGGTAAGGATGGCGGACATCCAAGGCCACGCCATAAAACCCAGCAGAAGGCGGTGTTCGCCCTTGCACTAGCTGGGTCCCTGATCTTGAGCGCAGTCTATATGTATATTGCGGTGCGCCAAAGCAGGACAAGCCTAGAAAATGAGACGCTTGAGCTAGCGCACTCCATTGGTGCCGTGCTTCCCGTCGCCCGGCTGACAAGGCTGTCAGAAGTTGCGGACAACCAGGAGATCCCTGAATACCAGAGCATCAAGGAGCAGCTGAACCGATTGGTAGCGGCATCTGACTTCATCAACCATGCGCGCGCACTGGGTATCAGAAACGACACACCCGTTGTTCTCGTCGGTGCTGACACAGGCTATGACGCTGACCCTGCGGACACTGGCGTCAATCTGTCCTTCTTCAGATCGCACCATAGCATTATGATTGCTCCCGCCTCTGCATCATCGGAGGTCTGGGTCAGGGTCTTGGAGCCGGTACCTGACATCACAGAAGAAAAGCCCGTTGCCTTGCTGGAGCTGTGTTTTTCAGCCACGATGCATAGGATGAAAGCGGCGCGCATGCTGGCCTTGCCGATTTCCATTGTCGCAATCTTCAACCTGATTGTGCTCTCCATGCTGCTCCTGTGGCTGAGTCATAGACGCTACAAGGATAAGTCCAGGGCCCTGGAAACCACGGAATCTCTTTACCGCAGCATCTTTGAGCAAGCCCCCATCGGCATCGCCCTGATGGATGGCAAGGGAACCGATTCGCCAATCGTCTTCAGGAGCGTCAATCCAAAGGCTGAATCCATCCTGGGCTACGATGCCAGCAAGCTGGCATGCCTGAGCTGGCAGGAGATCACCCATCCGGACGACCTCCCTTCCGAGCTTGAGCTATTCGAGCCTTTCATGGCTGGTCAAATCCAAGGCTTCACTGTGGAAAAGCGCATCCTGAGACCGGACGGTTCCAGCCTATGGATCAGAGCCAACAAGGTCAACCTGAAGAGCAGCCCTCGCTTTAGCTCCATGTACCTATCTTTGATAGAGGATATCTCCGCACGTAAGGACGCCCAGGAAAATCTGAGGGAAAGCGAACGCAGCAAAAACGTGATCCTCTCACACCTTCCCGGCATGGCGTATCGCTGCGCAGTCGATGGCTGGCAGATGGAATTCGTGTCCCTTGGATGCCAGGCGTTGACAGGCTATCCCCCAGAAAGCCTGCTGCACAACCGGGATCTTTCTTTCGACGAACTCATTCCCCCTCAGTACCGTATACCTCGCAGGCAGGAGTGGGAGCGGATCTTAAGGTTTGCGGGTTCCTTCCGTGCGGAATACGAGATCCGTTCAAGGTCGGGCGAGCAAAAATGGGTATTAGAGCTTGGTCAGGGCGTCATCGAGAATGGTGTTCCTACGGCGTTTGAGGGCATCATCCTGGATATCACCGAGCAAAAAAAGCGCGATGCGCAGATTTCCTACTTAAGTGAGCACGACCTCCTGACCGGTCTCCACAATAGGAACTTCCTCGAAAAACAAAAAGCGCGGCTTGGACTGTCGGAACACCTTCCCCTGTCCGTCATGATCTGTGACATCAATGGCCTTCGCCTGGTCAATGACGCCTTCGGCTTCGGCCAGGGCGACCGCCTGATTGTTGAAGTGGCAGAGCTTCTCAAAGGATGTAGCCGAGAGGGTGACATCCTCGGGCGCACCGATGGAGGCGAGTTCTTGCTGCTCATGCCTAATACCTCCGAGGAAGAAGCCCGCAAACGGAAGAAAGCTATCAGGGACACGTTGGAACGCCGCGATGGAGTCATTAGACGCCCCCTGCCGGGGATGAGCCTGTCGATGGGCTATGGCACAAAGGAAACCCTCTCCCAAAGCGTCGATGATGCAATCAGGACGGCTGAGGAGTTCCTGGAACGGCGCAAGTTGCTCAACAGGGACAGCGCACACCATGCCATCGTGGCGTCCATCATGGCATCACTATACGCAAAGAGCCAAGAAACGGAAGAACACGGAAAAAGGCTGGCGCGTTTAAGCGGGATGATCGGAGAACGTCTCGGCCTTGATGCCAGATCCATGGATGACCTGCAACTCCTTTCCATACTGCATGACATTGGAAAAATCGGAGTGGATGACAGCATCCTCAACAAGCCAGCTCCGCTGAGCCCTCGGGAATGGGAACAGATGCGGCAACACCCCCACATCGGCTACCGCATTGCGATGTCCTCTCCGCAGCTTGAGTCTATCGCGCGCTACATCCTGCACCACCATGAGGCCTGGGATGGAACAGGCTATCCCTTAGGCCTTAAGGGGACAGAGATCCCCCTGATGTCGCGGATCATCGCGGTCGTGGATGCTTTCGACGCCATGACGGAAAGACGGGTCTATCGGAAGAGCATTTCATATCAAGACGCCCTGAAGGAGCTTCAGCGCTGTGCAGGAACGCAGTTCGACCCCGAGATCGCCGAACTTCTGGTGGCACTGATGGGCGGTAGTGAGAATTAGGGGCGAGCGGTCATAGCCAGTGAATCTCTCCCCCATCTGTGTTCTGGCATACTTTCCTCGGCAACAAAACAGCCCTCCTTGGGGGGCCGTTTTAGAATCCGACGGCGACCTGACCTCCCAGGCCATTACCAGCCAGGTCTCACTAACGCTGAAGTGCTTAACTTCTGTGTTCAGGATGGATACAGGCGATCCCCTTCGCCCTTTGCACCGGAAATAGTTAGATGTCTACGTCTTCCGCCCACAAAAGCTTGAGTCCATCGCGCGCTGCATCCTGCACCACCATGAAGCCTGGGAGGGTTGTGTTCTGGCATACTTTCCACAGCACCAAAAAAGGCCCCCCTGTGGGGGCCCGCTTTGGGATCCGGCGGCGACCTGCTCTCCCGGGCCGTTGCCAGCCAAGTACCATCGGCGCTGAAGGGCTTAACTTCTGTGTTCGGGATGGATACAGGTGATCCCCTTCGCCTTTGCCACCGGAAATGATTGGGTGCCTGCGCCTTCGGCCCTCAATTCGCCATCGTCGCGCCACCGCGCTCCCTGGCTCATTGTGCTTCCGGCTCGCTTCTTCCGCCACTGGCGGCCCTCGCCTGCGCCTTCGGCCCTCAATTCGCCATCGTCGCGCGCCATCGCGCTCCCTGGCTCATTGTGCTTCCGGCTCGCTTCTTCCGCCACTGGCGGCCCT
>CAZPIC010000018.1:0-44568 GCA_964586835.1 uncultured Oscillospiraceae bacterium | reverse complement strand
GATGAGATCAGCTGCCTGAAATCCAAAATATGCCTTTTTCAGCAGACCCTAAATACTTTCCGCAGGGCGTGAGCATGACGCGCCACAACCAGATCAGCTTCTCCTTGGCAGCTGGACTGTATTTGCTTGGCCGACACTTCCGTCTGTCGATGCGCAGTACATTTTTCTCACCCAGTGTCCCGGAGCTCAGGTAACGCCTGGCCGTTGATCTGCTTAGCCCTGTGCTCTGACAAAAGCTATCCAGAATAACGGACTTCTCAGCCTTTCTGGCCCTTTGGTAAGCGCCTTTGAGTTGCTTTGTGACCTCAATTCTTGCTTTCATGGATACTACTTCCTTTTTCATTCTCTGAGCATACTCGATTCGCGCTCGTTTTTTAATGAGGCACGACTCCCTTTTCGTGCTCAATGTATGTAAGGTACGCCGCTGTGTTGACACACCCCGGACGGGCGGTATAATGAGCCCATGACTTCTGCGGTGCTCTTATCTGCAAGGGCGCTTGCCCGCCCGCCTCGGCCAGTGCGCCCCGGTTTTGGCGGGAGACCATGTGAACGCTAACATAGCCGGCAGCAGGGCGCGCAAGCGCGGGCGGCGAAAAGAGTAAGCCCGGAAGACGGGAGGTCTGCATTGAATCACAGAGAACGGTTTCTGTCAGTTCTCAGAGGAGACAGACCCGACAGGGTGCCTATTCTGGCGAACCTGACCATACAGGCGGCGGAAAAGCTCGCACCGATCCTTGGCAGGGAAGTGGGCTTTATCGATTCGTTCCTGGCTACCCGCATTTCCCACAGGGACATCCTGCTGGACCTGGGAAATGATGCGGTCATTGTTGCGCCCACAAGGGCCTCTCCCACCGTAACCCTGCCAAACGGAAATGCCTTGGACGAATGGGGCATAGAGTATCAGACGGTGGGGCTGTACGGCGAGGCGGTGGGCCGGCCGCTGGCGGGCTGCGAAACGATGGAGGACCTCCGGCGCTTTCAGATGCCCGACCCGGAGGATCCAGCCTGCTGGGACTTCGCGGAGGAAACCATCGCGCGATACCGTGGGGATTACGCGATCGTGGGTGACCTGGAGGCCTGCATTTTCGAGCTGGCCTGGAATCTGGTGGGGCTTGAAAAATTCCTGTGCGACCTGCTGACGGAGGCTGACTATGTGACAGCGTTGCTCGACCGCATTGAGGCTTATTCCATGAGCTTAGGCCGCCGCATGATCGCCCTGGGCGTCGACATGATCTGGGCGGGGGATGACTTTGGCACACAGAAAGGCATGATGATCTCACCGGAGCTGTGGCGTTCACAGTTTAAACCGCGGTACGCGCGCATGTTCAGGGAGTTTAAGCGCCTGAACCCTGAACTTCGTATTGCCTACCATTCCTGTGGGTCCATTGTGCCCATTATCCCGGACTATATTGAGATAGGGCTCGACTTTTTGAACCCCCTGCAGCCCGCGGCCGCCGGGATGGACCTGAAAACGCTGCATGAGACCTACAGTGATCAGATTGGCTTCTTTGGCGGGGTCGATGTACAGGGCGTCCTTCCTCATGGCAGCCCGGATGACGTCAGGGCAGAGGTTCGCCGTTGCATGGACGCTACGCGGCGGGAGCGCTATATCATCGCCCCCGCGCACAACATTCAGCCGGACACCCCAGTGGAGAATATCCTCGCGTTTTTTGACGAGGCCATCCGATATGGTGCGCTGAAGTGACGGAGGGGCAGGCCAGTATGAACGATATCCTTGTGCTTGACAATATTTGCAAGAGCTTTCCCGGGGTGCATGCGCTGAAAAACATGTCCTTCTCCATCCGTGAGGGAGAGATCCATGCCATATGCGGAGAGAACGGTGCCGGCAAGTCCACCCTGATGAAGGTAGTATCCGGTGTGTACAAGCAGGATTCCGGCGACATCACGATCCGCGGAGAAAAGGTTGTGATCAACGATCCCAACGATGCCTTTGAAAAGGGGATCGCGATCATGTACCAGGAGACAAGCCTGTTTAACGAGATGACCATCATGGAGAATATGTTCCTAAACCATGAGGTTGTCAGGCGGCGTTTTGGGGTGCCGATCCTGGACTTTAAGTCCATGCGTGAAAAGGTGCAATCCATATTCGCACGCATGAACGTGTCACTGGACTTAAACGCCAAGATCCGTGACATCGGGATCGCCCAGAAGCAGCTGGTTGAGATCGCTAAGGCCCTGACCTTCAACGCGCGCATCCTGATCATGGACGAGCCAACCGCCTCCCTGACGGAGCGCGAGGTGACCGCGCTGTTTGAGATCATCAGGAACCTGAAGGCAGACGGGACTTCCATTGTATACATCAGTCACCGTCTGGAGGAGATCTTTGTCGTCTGCGACCGCGTGACGGTGATCCGCGATGGCGAGTTTATCTCCTGCCGCGAGGTCAGCGAAACCAACAAGGACCAGCTGGTGGCCGACATGGTTGGCCGGGAGATTGCCAACTACTATCCCAAAACAGAGGCGGACATCGGCGACGTGGTGATAGAGCTCAGGCACATCAGCCAGGGCGACCTCCTTGACGATATCAGCCTGCACATTAGGCACCGGGAGATCGTGGGCCTGTCGGGCCTGGCCGGCGCAGGCCGCACAGAGCTTGCTCAGGCGATCTGTGGGATCACGAAGATCGACAGCGGGGAAATCCTCATCGATGGAAAAGAAGCAAAGATCAGCCATTACCGTGATGCCATGGCAGGCGGCATGGTCTATGTATCCGAAGACCGGGGAAAGTACGGGCTCGTGCTGGGAATGGACATCAGCAAGAACATCACCCTGCCGCAGCTTCGCAACATTTCCCGGCGTGGGGTCATTGATATTGCGAGGGAAATCGAAATGGGCACCGAGGCAATTCAGCGCTTCGATATCAAGGCCCCCGGTCCAACGTCTATCGTAGAAAACCTTTCGGGCGGTAACCAGCAGAAGGTGTCTGTTGCGAAGGCCACTGCGCTCAAACCCAGACTTTTAATCCTGGACGAACCCACCCGGGGGGTGGATGTCAACGCGAAGGCAGAAATCCATAAGATCATCGGAGAGTTGGTCAGCCAGGGGCTGTCCATCCTGCTGATCAGTTCCGAATTGCCTGAGCTTCTGGGGATGTGTGACCGAATTTACGTGGTGGCCAACGGGCGCATCACCGGAGAGTTTGACCGTGCTGAGGCGACGCAGGAAAAGATCCTCAAAGTTGCCCTCGGCGATGAATGAAGGACAGGTGGGCATCGATATGCAGGACAGCGGTAAAACCCCGCAGCTGGTGAAAAAGAGGTACGTGACCCCTGAGGGATTCCTCGGCTTCCTCGTCATTGCGATCCTGGTATTCCTTTACTTTGCCGCCGGAGGGCTGAACGGCTTTTATTCCATCCAGAACATCATGAATGTCGCCCGGGTGTTCAGCTACCTCTTCATTGCGGGAATCGGGATGACCATGATCATCATCACCGGGAACATCGACATCTCGTTTGGCGCAGTGATCTCGGTGATCGCCATCGTCATGGCGGCCATCAGCAAGATCGATAAATCCATCCCCATCTATGTTTTCCTGCCAGCCGGCATCCTGACGGGAGCATTGCTGTGCGGTTTCAACGCCTGGCTGATGGCTAAGTTTCACATCCCTTCGCTGGTGATCACCCTGGCCACCACGCAGATATACTATGGGGCGCTGCTGCTGTTTCTCGAAGGCTCGATTTACAATTTGAGAAACAACTGGACCTGGTTTTCGTTTAAAGCCAACCTCTTTGGGGGCTATGTGCCCCTGTCGGTGGTGATTGGGCTTGTGCTCCTGCTGCTGGCGGTGTACTTCTTTAAGTATTCCCGTTTCATGCGCCGCCTGTACGCGATTGGCAACAACAGGCAGGGCGCGGTCTATGCGGGCATTGACGTGGACCGGACCCTGATCATTACCTACATGATCGCAGGCGCGCTGCTGGGCTTTAGCTCTGTGATACTGGCCACGCAGGGAACCCGGGTGACGTGCACGGTGGGCAACAACGTCGAGATGAGGGTGATTGCCGCAGTCATCGTTGGGGGGACAAGCGCGATTGGCGGGTCTGGTACGATCTATGGTACGGCACTGGGGGCTCTGCTGCTGGCGATCATCTCCCCGGCGCTGACGCAGATGAACGTCAACACTTTTTGGGCGGACCTGCTGACGGGGATCCTGATTGTACTGGCTGTCATCGTCAGCGCGCTGAGGAACGTGGGGTTCAGACGCTTCCGGGCAAAGCGCCGGGCGGAGGGCTGAGGCATGACAGTGAAGAGCATGTTTAAGTTTGACTACAACAAAATCCTGATCCTTCTGTGCATCCTTCTGTATCTGGTCTTCGGCCTGCTGAGTCCCGCGTTTTTCACACTCGCCTATATCAACGACACCATCAAGATTACCATCGAGATCGGCATCATGTCCCTGGCGCTGACAATGCTGATCATTATGGGATGCATCGATTTTTCCATGTGCGCCATCCTGACCTTTGCCGCGTCTATCGGTGGAATGGTCGCCGCTGCCGTCAACCCCTTTCTTGGCCTGCTGGTGACACTGGTCCTGGGCGCGCTGTGCGGCGCGTTTAACGGCTTCATGGTTTCAAGCCTCAACCTGCCCCCGCTGATCTCTACGCTGGCAACCATGTACCTGTTCAAGGGCATCACAAAGGGCGCGGTGCTGGGCACGGGCTATGGCACGAACGTGACCGCCACGAGCGTCGCCCTGTTTATGGGGTCTGGAAAGATCTTTGGCGTGATGACGCAGCTGTGGGTGTTTGTGGTGCTGGCGCTCGTGGGGCATCACCTGCTGAGCAAGACGGCATACGGGCGTACGCTGTATGCCATCGGACTTAACGAAGATGCGGTCCGTTTCGCGGGGATCGACACGGTGAAGATCAAGTTTTTAACCTACCTTGCTTCCGGAGTGGTGTTCGCCATTGCGGGACTGGTGCTTTCGGGGCGTTTTTCCACCATCCAGTACGACTCGGCGGACTCCTACCTGATGCAGGTTATCATTGCCTGTGTTCTGGGGGGCGTCAGCATGAACGGCGGGCGAGGAACCATCCCCGGGACCATCCTGGGGGTGCTGGTGATCGGGATCCTGAAGGGCGGGATGAACGTGGTGCTTCTTCCCCAGACGCAGCAGAAAATCGTGCTTGGGATCATCCTCCTGGGCAGCCTCGTCGCCTTTGAAGTGGTCGAGCGCAGGGCTCGTTCGCAGAAGGCGAAGGAGCGTGCCCAGGCCCGCGCCGCAGCGAGGCAGGCTTAAGGAGAGACTCACACAGGAAACATTCGCCCGACGGCCAAGGGCGGCCGGAGGGCGGTGCGAATAAAGAACGGAGGGACGTACTGTGAAAAAACTTGTTGCTGTAACCCTTTTGCTGGCGCTGTTTTTCATGACGACCGCCACCGCCGAATCCTATAAGGTCGGCATGCTGCCCAAATTCAAGGGCGAGAACTACTTTGACGGATGCTATGTGGGTGCTGCCAAGGCCGCTGAGGATCTTGGCATCGAGCTTGTCTACGACGGACCGAACCAATCTGAAGCCACCAATGCAAAGCAGGTGGAGATCCTGACCGGCTGGCTATCCGCCGATTTTGACGCCATCGTCGTCTCACCCTGCGATGCGGAAGGCCTTGCGCCGACGCTTCGTGAGTTTCAGAACGCGGGCGTGCTGGTGCTTACCTTTGACGCGGACACCGTCAATGACGCCCGCTCCTTCTATGTCAATCAGGCGACAGCCATGGACATTGGCGTCGCCCTGGTGGATGTCATCGCCAATGGCCTGCTTGAAAGAGGCGTGTTCGGCGAGGGAACGCCTGCCCGCATGGCGCTGATCTCCGGCTCGGGCCTGGATGTCAACCAGAACGAGTGGATCCTGGCCATCGAGAAATACTGCGAAGAGACCTATCCCTGGATCACAGTCAAGGCCGACGAGGTGGGCTACCTCGGCCCGGATATCTGGACACCGGGTTCTGATGAAACCGCTGCCCAGAACGCTGCGAACGAGGCGATTGCCCTCTCTGGAGACGCGACCGACGGCTCGCAGATCAACGCTGTGATCGGAACCTCCTCCATGTCGACCCCGGCGCTGGCCGCCGCCTGGAACGCCATTGTCGGTGCGAAGCCCAACGTGGTTATCACCGGCCTTGCCACACCGCTGGGCATCATTGACTACATCCTGGACGAAGACAACCCGATGGATTACGGCGTCCTGTGGGATGTGGGTGAGCTTGGCTACCTGTCGGTGGAAGCTGCCGTCAGGGTGCTGGATGGCTCCCTTGTCCCGGGCGAAGGCGTGGTCTTTGCCTCGAAGCTGGCTGATAAGCAGTTCGTGATTAATCCGGACGATGAAGGCCTGGAGCTGCTGCTTGGCCCCGCCCTGACCTTTGGGCCCGACAACGTCGAGAGCTTCAACTACTGATACAGCGACCGCTTCATCTGGCACGCGGGGCGGGCATGGGGCTTTGGTGCCCCATGCCTGCCCTTTGAAGGAGGCAACCCATGCCGGTCAATACTGTTCTTGGGCCCGTGGAGGCCAAGGATCTGGGCCTTGTCACCCCACACGAGCATGTGTTTATCGATATGAGCGTGTTTTTCGTAGAGCCAGAGGAAATCGCCGCGAAGAACATCGCTTACAAACCCGTGAGCATAGAGCACCTGGGTGTGCTTAAGCGCAATCCTTTCGCACTGCTTGACAATGTCCGGATGATGGACAGACAGACACAAATTGACGAGCTGATGTACTTCAAGACTGCGGGTGGCACCACCGTCGTGGACGCGACCACGGTCGGCCTGGGCCGTGACCCAGCCCTTCTTCGGGAAGTATCGGTGAGAACCGGCCTACATATCATTGCAGGCGCTGGGTTTTACGTGCAGCCCTCGCAGAAGCCTGAAACACTTGAGCTCACTGTGGAAGAGATGGAAAACCAGATCGTGGCGGAGCTCGAAACCGGCATCGGGCATACGGGGATACGGGCGGGCATCATCGGAGAAATCGGCATCAGCCATATCATGTATCCCTTTGAAAAGAAGTCGCTTACCGCGGCGTGTCGGGCGCAGACCAGGACGGGAGCGCCGCTTTTGATCCATATCAACCCCTGGTCCACCCAGGGATTTGCCGCCATGGAGATCGTTGAGGTACACGGGATCCATCCTGGCAAGGTCGTAATCTGTCATAGTGATGTGGAGAACCGCGAAGACTATATCGTCGCGATGCTCGATAAAGGCGTGTATATAGAGTTTGATAACTTTGGCAAGGAGATGGCGACCGATCTATGGGATGTGCGTCCCGGGTCCGGTCGTTTCGCAACGGACTGGGAGCGGGTCAGGCTTGTCAAGAAGATTGTTGACAGGGGATATGCCAGCCAGCTGATCTTTTCCTGCGATGTCTGCCTAAAGAGCCTTTTGCACGCCTATGGCGGATGGGGCTACGATCATGTGATCACCCATATCCTTCCCATGCTGCTTGAGATTGGCGTCTCGCAGCGGGATGTGGACGAAATCATGAGCCGCAACCCGGTGCGGTGGCTTGAGAATTGAGGAGGCAACGAAATGAGTGACAGACCCAGAATCCCCGACTCCGAGTTTGCGCAGCGAGCGGCTGACCTGCAGCGCCTGATGGTCGAGCAGGACATTGACGCGCTGCTGGCCTACGGTGGCGAGGCGGAGCCTCAGTTCGCCCGGTACCTGTGCGATTACTGGCCTTCGTTTGAAAGCTGTGGCGTGCTTCTTTTCAAGCAGGGAGCGCCGGTGCTGCTTATCGGTCCGGAAAGCTACACCTACGCCAGCGACCGCTCGCGGGTCCGTGATATCCGCAGACTGGCAGCTTTCCGTGAATCCTCCAACCCAGAATACCCGGGCGAGAAACTGACAACGATGGATGAGGTTCTCTCGGAGCTGTCTGGAGGAAGCCCCATCCGGCGCTTTGCGGTCGCCGGGTTTGGCTTGATCCCACATATGACGATGACCGAGATTACCCAGGCGCTGAAGAAGCTGGGCGAGGTGGAAATCCTGCGGGGCGACGAAGTGATGATGCAGCTGCGCATGGTTAAAAGCGAAAACGAGATCGCCTGCATGCGTGAGGCGGGGCGCATCACCCGGGCAGCCTTTAACGAAACGCTCGAGCGTATCAAACCCGGCATGACGGAACTGCAGGTCCGTGGACTGGCCTGTGCAGCCATCTACGAGCATGGTGCTGAAAATGAAGCCTATCCCATGTGGGTGCTGGCCGGCAGCGGTGGCAACCAGGCGATCAGCCGCGCGCGGCACAAGCGGATCGAAAAGGGAGACATGGTCATGCTGCAAATTGGGGCGAGGTACGAAGGCTATGCCTCCTCGATCGGGCGTCCGGTGTTCTTTGGCCAGCCCGACCCCCTGCTGTTAAACGCCGTGAAGGCAGGATACGAGGCCCACGGGGTGCTGTGCGCGGAGCTGTATGCCGGAAACAACGCGGGTAAGGTTGCCAAAGCCTATTACGATACCATGACCCGCAACGGTCATCGGGACTGGCTTCTGTATGGCCCCTGCCATGCTACGGGCCTCATGGAAGGAGAACCACCCTGGATTGAGAGCCATTCCAACTACCTGCTCAAAGAAAACATGTGCTACTGTATCGACATCTTCATGGGGCACCACGCAAGCGCGCGGGGCTTCCGTGTGGAAGACAGCGTGCGTGTCGGCAAGGACCGCGCGGACAATATGACAGACTATCCCAAGGAAATCTTCATCAGATAAGGGCAAAGACCCGGATGCGAGATACGGACAGGCACAAGCCCCGGGATAACATTTCCGGGGCTTGTGTCGTTGCGCTGCTGGTGCCGGAGATGGCCCATGCGCGGAATTCTCGAAAGAGGGTCGCCCTGTCTTCGGGGCGACACCAGCGACTCAGATACCATGGCCATCCGGATGACAGGAGCAACCGGGAGGGAGCGGTGGCCGGGGGAACCGCATGTGGCTGTGAAAAGGCCCGGTCGATGAACGGCCGGGCCCTAATTGTACCTGCGTTGCGTTTATGGATGGACTGTCACGATGGGGCTCAGGACGTAGGCTGTTCTCAGCCCATCGGCATCCTCCACCAGCATCTGCATGCGCCAGGCTCCGGGATGGTTGAGGGTTGAGGGCCTCGACCCTTCAGCCGTCCACCCGATTTTCTTGTAATCCTCCCCGTCCTTGAACAGGCGGTAGTGGTACCTGTAGGGCGCTTTGCCCCCGGTGACCACTGCGGTAAAGGTGACGGACTCGCCTGCTATCATCTCGGTTTTGCTTGCGTTTACTTGCTGCAGCACGGGTGGTGGGTATACTTTTGTGGGCAAGGAGGTGCGCCCTAAAAAGCTTGAGACGGAGGATGCGGTGTCAAGTAGCAGCAGGCCTCACAGGATCCAGAAGAACCTGCAGGTCGAGGCATGCGCCATTGGCGATGGAACGAGGCACATGCGACACCTGGAGGAACATCCGCAGGGAGCTGAATCAGCTGTATATCGGGTATTTTACATCCAACAACGTCAGCTTCAGCCAGACACCAGCGCTCACGCCGGTGCAGGAGAGGATCTTCAAGGCGCTTAATGTGAATGAACCGCCCAGGCAGACTCGAATCACTGCAACACCCGTATACTACGCGAAAACTGTATGACGACCATGAAGCCTGATCGCACAAATATTTTGGTTCTTCGCGCCCCTGTGACTGCGGAACTCGGGTTTCAAGCATCCTACTGCATAAGAGGTTTTTTTCTGCTGCCAAATGAACACTGCAAGCGTCTGAACCCAAAAAGCTTAAGAAGTATGACGTCCGGGTATTCTATGGAAGAGAGTGCGGCTTGGGGAAGCGGTGCTACACGGATGGCGCCCACCCTGGCAGGCGCGGAAAGGAAGCAGACATGTACTGGAGAACAACAGCGGCTATACTGGCGCTTTGCAGCCTTTTGACCTTAATCCCGGGCACACTGGTGGCGGAGGGCGGGCTTGGTCCGGTAACCGTGGCGACGTTTATCGACACAGAGGGCGCGGTCATCGGCAGCATGATCGTGCAGCTTCTTCGGGATGCGGGTTTTAAGGTGATAGACCGGACGGAGTTTGGTACTCCGGACATCCTGCGCCTGGCGCTGCTGGCAGGCGAGGTGGACCTTGTGGTGGACTATACGGGGTCCGGGCAGTACTACCACGAGATGCAGGATACGGACATCTGGTCTGACGCGGTGCGCGGCTATGAGTTGACCCGGGACCTGGACCTTAGCGAAAATGATCTCGTCTGGCTGACGCCTGCCGCAGCCAACAACACGGAAGGCCTTGCCGTACGAAGGGAATTCGCCAAGGAACACGGCCTGTACGACATCCAGGACCTGGCTGACTATGTCAATGCGGGAGGCGAGGTCAGGCTGATTGCAGCAGCTTCCTTCGCGGAAAACATCAAGGGGCTGCGTGGGTTTGAAGAAGCCTATGGTTTTCGCCTGGAGGACCGTCAGCTCATCCTGCTGGCCTCGGGCAATACCTCGGAGATGCTCAAAGCCCTCTACGAGGGCAGGGATGGGGTCAATGTATCCCTTGTGTATGGAACGGATGGTGCACTGAGCCTGATGGATCTCGTAGTACTGGAAGATCCTCAAGGCATTCCACCCGTCTATCTGCCTGCGCCCGTCGTGCGGGGAGAGGTCTACCGAGCTTGGCCTCAGATAGCAGGGATTCTCAAGCCATTGTTTGAGTCTCTTGGCCTGGAAACGCTGCAAAAATTGAACGCTGCGCTTGCGTTTGAGGGCAGGGCTCCGGGGGATGTAGCGGATGACTACCTGAAGGAAACCGGCCTCTTGGCTGGAAATTAAAACCCCGAATGGAGAGGGTGAGCCGGGGAATGCCTGGTCTTTTTGGAGCGGCACTTCTTGTCTTGGCGGTGCTGGGGCTACCGTTTGTTCGCTTCCGGCCAAACCGTATCCTGTCGGGTGAACCCTACAGGCTTTGGGAGATTGCGGATGGTTGCGGTTTCCTGATCTCCAGCTTCCTGATGCTGGCAGCTGTGCTGTATGTGCTTTTACCAGCCAAGCGGGTCCTGTGGCGAGCCACGGTCGCGCTGGCTGCAGGGGCCGGCACTTTGCTGACGATGGCTTTCTGTACTGCTTTTTCTGCCCTTCAGGGAGAGGCAGCCCGCGTGTCCATAGGGGCGGGTTTCTTTGCAGCGGTGGCAGGCGTACTCCTGATGCTGGGAGACCTTGGCCTTCAGCGCGGGACAAAGCTTCCGGGCTTTATCCTCTTGGCTCTGTTGACGGCGCTTGTGTTTATGGGTCGACTGGATGGACTGTCCGTCATGCGAGAGTATGCAACCCGCCGGGAAGCCTTTCTGGCAGCGGTGGGACGCCACCTGACCCTGGCTGCTTCCGCAACGGCTGTGGCATCGGGAATGGGTATCCTGATGGCCTTCCTGCTGTTTTCCAGGCCACGTCTGGAACGCCCCTTCTTTTTTGCTGTCAACATCGGGCAGACCATGCCTACCCTTTCGATGCTGGGGTTCCTGATGGTGCCGCTTGCCTATCTGGGGACGGTAAGCCCGGCGCTCAAGCGCTTGGGCGTAAGCGGCGTAGGCTTCTGGCCGGCCTTCATGGCCCTTGTGATCTACGCATTGTTTCCTGTACTGCACAATACGCTGGCCGGCCTCCAGATGGTGGATCCGGCGGCTGTCGCTGCGGCGACCTCTGTGGGCATGGGCCGAAAACAGGTGTTCTTCAGGGTGCAGCTGCCCCTCGCAGTGCCTTTGATCCTGGGCGGTATCCGCACCGCGCTGACCCAGTCCATGGGCAATGCCACCCTGGCTGCCCTCATTGGCGGGGGAGGCCTGGGCAACTTTATTTTCCTGGGACTTGCACAATCGGCACCGGACCTCATCCTCCTGGGCGCAGCCCCTCTGATCGCACTGACCTTTGTATTGGACGCCCTGCTTGCCCGGGCCGTCAGAGCCCTGAGGGTGGGAGGTATGCCATGATCCGGACGCAAGACCTTGAAAAGGACTATGGAAGCCTCCCCGCTGTGCGCGATGTGAACATCCACGTGCGCGAGGGAGAGTGTTGTGTGCTGCTGGGGCCCTCAGGTTGCGGCAAGTCTACCCTGCTGAAGATGATCAATGCCCTGGTGTCGCCCACAGCCGGCGATATCTTTGTAAACGGGAAAAGCATCCGGCAGACGCCGCCTGAGCTTTTGAGGCGGGGCATCGGCTATGTGGTGCAAAACGTGGGCCTGTTTCCGCATTATACCGTGCGACGTAATGTCAGTGTAGTGCCCGAATTGCTTAAGTGGCCGCGGCAGAAGACGGATCGGAGAGTCGATTTTTTGCTGGATTTGATGGGGTTGCCAGGGAGCATCGCTGCAAAGCGGCCTCATGAGCTATCCGGCGGCGAGGCTCAGCGGGTAGGCGTGGCCCGGGCATTGGCTGCCGACCCGCCCATATTGCTGATGGACGAGCCTTTCGGATCTGTGGACCCCCTAAACCGCGAGCGCCTGCAGCGTTCCTTCGCGGAGATCCAGCGGAGCCTGAAGAAAACCGTTCTCTTCGTGACGCACGATGTATCTGAAGCGCTGATGCTGGCAGATCGCATCCTGCTGATGCGCGAGGGACGCATGGTGCGTTCCGGTACGCCCCGGGACATGGTACTGGGAGGAGGTGACGCTTTTAGCCGCGCCTTCTTCGGCAGCGAGACAGCCCTGAAACTTCTGTCCCGCTACAGGACGAAAGAGGCCTTCCAGCCGGGAGCGGTGCCTACAGAGGCTGCCTGCGCAGTGCCTGCCTCGGCCCCGTTGTCGGAAGCACTGGCTTTCATGCTGGTTCATGGCTGTCCTCTTGTCACCGTCACGGATAGGGAGAGGGCTGCTGGAAGCCTGAGCTTTGACAGCCTGATCGCCTTTTTGAAGGGGGCTCCGACGGATGCGCGGAGGGACTAAGGCTTGGGCAACTACGCTGGTGTGGTTGCTGCTGCTTTACCTGGCAGTGTTCCACTTCGATAGAGTGGAGGGCCCTCTCACTTCTTTATTTGGAAGCGGAAGGGTGCTGCGTTCACGCGCCACTTTGCCCCACTATGCGCTGGAGCATCTGACGCTCGTGGCAGTCTCTACAGCCCTTTCGATGGCCTTGGGCCTTGGGCTTGGCCTTCTGGTGCGTGTCCCAGCCCTGCGCGAATTTCGGGATCCGCTTATCAAGGGTGCGACCTTCCTGGAAACGATCCCATCCACGGTGGTTCTGGCGCTATCGGTCCCGGTGCTGGGCTATGGACAAAAACCCGCAGTGCTGGCACTGGTGTTTTACGGGCTGCTGCCCATCCTGCGTAATACCGTGGAAGGGCTGGATGCCGTGCCTGCTGAAGCCCTGTTAGCAGCTTCGGGCTTGGGGATGACGGGAGCACAGCGTCTGGTGCGGGTGGAGTGGCCGCTGGCGCTGCCCGCTATCTTTGCGGGGATCCGAACCTCTGTCATCATCAACATCTCAGCAGCTACGATTGGCGCTGTGGTGGGAACAGGCGGCCTGGGCGTACTGATTGTCAACGGATTTCGAAGCATGGACACGACCATGATTCTCAAGGGAGCTTTGCCCGTGTCGCTGATGGCTCTCCTGGTGGACAGCCTTTTTACTGTGATGGAGGAGCGATGGTTTCATCAGCGGCGCGTACAAGCCTGCGCTTGACAGGACTAAAAGGGCTTTTTGGATGGGCGCGGAAGCGAACTTGCTGTGATATGGCTTTGCAGCGCAAGCCTCGGCTACTGAAGCAGCCGGAGGAGAAGGGAGAAGGAGATGCGGTCGATTTTTCAGACGGCGCTGGCTTTCTTAGTATCAGTGACGCTGCTTTTGTCCTTTGTCGTGACAGCCTTTGCTGCCAATGAAGGCTTGATGAAAAGGGAGCCCCTGGTGAGCGTGTGTTTTATCAATGTTGGCAAGGCTGATGCTGCGCTGTTAATGGTGGACGGCCAGGCCTGGATGGTAGACGTGGGACACAAAAACTCAGCGCCTCAACTGATCGCAGCGCTGCGGGCGCTGTCCGTGGACCGGCTGGATGGCGTGTTCCTGACCCACGGGCATGGGGACCATGTGGGTGGCATCGATGCAGTGGCTCTTGCTGTGCCGATCGGGGCCCTTTTTGGCGCGGGGCTTCCTCGTGCCATGGACGACGGGGAAGGGCGGATAGAGGAGGCGGCACAACGCTTGTCCCTTCCTCTGTACGATCTTTATGCGGGACATGAAATGCGCCTTTCGGAGGAGGTCTTTCTGGAGGTCATTGCCCCCATCGTTTTTAATGCGGTCGATGAAAATGACAACTCCCTGGTGTTAAGGCTTACGGCGGGGAAGACGGTTTTTCTCTTCACGGGAGACATGCAGTTTGCTGAGGAAGAGACTCTTCTAAAAAGCGGCGTAGACCTCAAAGCAGACGTGCTCAAGGTTGGCAATCACGGGAACCCGGACGCCACCGGCATGGCCTTCGCCCATGCAGTGTCCCCAGCGTTGTCGGTGATATCCACGGATACCTCGGTGGATACGAATTCTGCAAATCCACGGGTGATTGATAGCCTGTCTGGATCCCGCATCCTTGTAACGCAGGATGATGACCTGGGGATCCTCGTGTCCACCGATGGAGAGACCCTTTCTGTAGGGACGCTGGAGCGTCCGGGGAGGGAGCTTCAGGTGTCGATTTCATCAGCTGACCTTGGTAGCCAGACCGTTACCCTTCAAAACGAGGGGCCCGAGGCGGAGCTCTCCGGCTGTTTTCTTTATTCGACAAAGGGTTCGGAGGTCTTTATCTTTCCAGAGGGAAGCGTTCTGGGGGTCGGGCAGTCGGTCACCGTTGCCAGCAAGGGGCTCAAAGGGGACTATATCTGGCCTGTAAAAAACGTGTGGAGCAAAAAGGGTGGAGATACCGCGATGCTCTATGACCGCTATGGAAATCTCCTGGACCATATGGAGAGCCGGTGAAGGGCCTTTGCCGATAGGGGCAGGGCCCTGAGGCTCCACGCCCCGGCGGGGCAAAGGCTTGCAGGACGACGCCACGCCTACTGCAGGCAGAGGCTGTTTTGTGTTGGAGTGCCTGTGGCACGTAACCTGTGTTGGTTCCAAAAAGCATAAAGGACGCTTCATGCCAAGCGTTACTTGTCCTGGAAAGGGGACAAACAGACGCACCACAGGCTTTTGTCACGCTGAGCGCGGAAGCAGTCCCGGTGCCTCATATGGTTTGAGCGCGAATATGGTTGTGATAGGCGCCTCGATAGAGGGATAAGCCCGAAGGCTTAAGTGGCGCCCGCCACGCGGTACTCAACAGCCTGCTTCGACGGACCGTTGCTGAAACAGAACCAGAGAACACTGCAACCATAGATCCTGGGATGGATGTAAAGGGGTGACTTGTTCCTGGGATAAAAAACAAAATAACGGGATCTGCGCGCAGGAAAGAGTATGGGTGTACACGGGGTAGGCGTCATGAAAGCCTGCCAGGCAGCCCGCCTGGATCCGCCAAAACAGACAACGGGATTGTGATCTTGTGTGGCCTTTTCCGGTGATGAGGTTTTCGCGGTGTAGGGCAGGGGCCTCTGCAACCGGGACACCCTGCTGAGGGCAAGAAAGGCTGTCTGCCATGCAGGCTGAGTTTACAGGTATGGAGCGGGGACGCCGATCCATGCGGCAGACGGATTTCATGCTGGGGGCGAACAGCTTTGATCCAGTGCGTTCCGTCCTCCGCGCATGTAAGGTACGCCGTCGACTTGCACCGCAGCGTTTCCTTCCGTATAATGAAAACAGAATCTGGCGCATGAGCCACGCTATCTACAATGGAAGACGGATCGTCCCGGCGGCTTTGCCTGCGAGAAGTAAAGCCAATCGACACGGAGAAGAGGTTTCAGGGTGAGCGAGACCATTCTCTCCATCAGAAACGTCACGAAGATCTTTCCTGGCGTTAAAGCGCTGGATGGCGTGCGCTTTGAGCTGCGCGCGGGGGAGATCCACGCCCTGGTTGGAGAAAACGGTGCCGGGAAATCCACCCTCATCAAGGTACTCACGGGTGTTCATCAGCCTGATGGCGGTGAGATTCTCATCGACGGTAAGCCGGTGGCCATGAGCAATCCCAATATAGCGATTTCGCTTGGGATCGCCGCCATCTACCAGCACCTGGCCTCCTACCCCCACCTGACAGTGGCTGAAAACATCTTCATGGGCAACGAACGGCTGGCTGGCCCATCTAAGCTGATCGACTGGAAAAAGACCAATGCGCAGGCCCGCGACCTCCTGCGCTCCCTGGGCTCTGATCTGAGCCCTACCGAACGCATGGGTGTGCTGTCCGTGGCCCAGCAGCAGCTGGTGGAGATCGCCAAAGCCCTCTCCCGTCAGGCACGGGTCCTCATCATGGACGAACCGACTGCCGCGCTTTCCAGGCGCGAGAGCGAGGACCTCTACCGCATCGTGCTGGAATTGAAAAAGCAGGGGACCTCCGTCATCCTGATCTCCCATCGCTTCGAGGACACCTTCAGGCTTGCGGACCGGGTCACGGTCTTCAGAGACGCAAGATACATCGGCACCTGGAACGTGGACGAGGTCACGCCCGAGGCCCTGGTCAGGCATATGGTGGGGCGGAGCATCGACCAGTATTTTCCGCACAAGGAGGCCCCTGTCAGGGAGGAAGTCCTGCGGGTGGAGGGCCTCTCCCGCACGGGGTACTTCGCCGATATTAGTTTTTCTCTCCACGCGGGAGAGATCCTTGGCCTGACGGGCCTTGTGGGTGCCGGCCGGACGGAAGTCATAGAAGCCCTGTGCGGCGTGACCAGGCCAAGCGCAGGGAAGGTCTTCATCCGGGGCGAGGAGGGCAGGATACGGGACCCCGGCGCCTCGCTTGCATGGGGCATGGGTCTTTTACCCGAGGACCGGCAAAAGCAGGGGCTGCTGCTGCCCTGGTCCATCAGCCGTAACATCACCCTTCCCTCGCTCCGTCGTTTCAGGAAGCGCACGCGCCTGCTGAGCGAAAAAGATGAGGCGCGGGAAGCAGACCGGCTCTCGCGACAGCTCGCGATCAAGGCTCTCTCCGTGAAAGACCTGGCCCGCTCACTCTCTGGCGGCAATCAGCAGAAGGTGGTCATTGCTAAGCTCCTGTCCGGACGCAGCAGGATCCTCATCCTGGACGAGCCTACCAAGGGCGTGGACGTGGGCAGCAAGGCGCAGATCTACCAGATCCTCTGCGACCTTGCAGCCGAAGGCTTTGGCATTCTGATGGTCTCTTCCGAGCTTCCTGAGGTTATCAACATGTCGGACAGGATCCTCGTCATGCGCGAGGGGAGGGTATCGGCTGAGATTCCAAGGGACAAAGCAACTCAGGAATCTGTACTGACAGCGGCCATGCCCCAGGAAAAGCGGCATGTCTCCTAAAGCCCTGGCCGGAGAGTTCGGTCTCCCGGCGAGAGGAGAAGCGATGTGCTGAAAGAATCTGGCAAGGCAGCCCCCTACGCGTTGCTGATTAAATACCGGGAGATTGGCCTGAGTGTCATCCTTGTGCTTCTGGTGGTGCTGATCAGCCTGCGCAATCCCGCGTTTGCCGCCCCTGGCAACCTGTTGTTCATCCTGGAGGATACGGCAATCTTATCGGTGTTGGCGGCGGGCATGCTCTGTGTGCTGCTGGTCGGTTCCATAGACATATCGATCTCAGCGATCATGGCGCTGTCTACCATGATTGCGGGGACAGCCATGAGGGCGTCCCTCCTGCGTACCGCCGGGAGTCCCGACCCTGCCGGTCTCCCGCTGGTGCTGCTGTTGCTCATCAGCATGGGCATCGGCGGGGTGCTCGGATTTGTCAACGGAGCTGTCATCGCCTACGGGAGGGTTCTCCCCATTGTCACAACGCTGGGGATGCAGTATATCGTCTATGGCCTCAGCCACATCGTCAGCGGGGGGAGCGCAGTGTACCGCAAGGACATGAGCGAGGCCTTCCTGCGCTTCACGCGGGATACCGTCCTGGGCGTCAACACGAAGGTGTGGATCATGGCGGTGACGTATCTATTGATGTTCCTGTTCATCACCTATTTTCGGACGGGGCGCAGCCTCTATGCGACGGGCTCCAACGCAGAAGCAGCCGAGATGCAGGGGATCCCCGTTAGGCGTCGTGTCGTCCTGGCGCACGTGATCATGGGAGTCCTGGCCGGGCTGGCGGGCATGATGGTTGCCTCACGGGACACCAAGGCCACCCAGGACATGGCCAGCGGGTATGAACTATACGTCATCGCCGCTTGTGTCATCGGTGGGGTTTCTGTGACCGGCGGCTCTGGAAAGATCTTTGGTGTGCTCCTGGGTGCCATGACCATCGGGGTCATCAACAACGGGCTGACGATGCTCCGCCTGACGGGGAATTCCGAATTTTGGAAGAAAGCCATTCAGGGGACGGTGATTCTGGCGGCAGTCATATCCAATGTGCTGATCCAGCGGGTGATGGACAGGCAGAACCTGCGAAGGAGGCGCATCTGATGAAAAGACTGCCATCCTGGCTCAGGCGGTGGGAGTGGCTGCTGGCCATTTTGATCATCCTTGTGTATGCGGTCTTTTCACGCCTCCTTCCCGGCATCTACACCGTGGAAAAGCTGCTGAACCAGACGCGCGTCTACATGGTGGACGTGGGATTCATGTCCCTTGGTATGCTCCTCGTGCTGATCCTTGGGGATATCGACATCTCCGTCGCTTCTACGGCAGCGCTGTCCAGCACGGTCATGTCGGTGCTGTACGGCGCTGGAGATGGAGCGCCTTTTCCTCTGGCGCTTGGCGCCATGCTATTGACCGGTGTCCTGTGCGGGGCGGCCAACGGGTTTTTGGTAACACGGTTCACTGAACTGTTTCCCATGATCATCACACTCGCCACCAAGACCCTCTACTCCGGCATTGCCTACATCATCCTGAAAGACCAGGCTGCGGGGGGATTCCCATCCTGGTTCTCCAAAGGCCTGGGTTACAGCTCCGTCTCCATCCTCGGCCTGCAGGTCCCCATGATGCTCCTGTTCATCCTGGGTATCCTGCCACTGTTTCACGTAGTGCTTCAGCACAGCACCGCGGGCAGGCGGCTTTACGCCACCGGTACGAACCTCAAAGCCAGCAGGTACTCGGGGGTCAGGACGGATCGTGTGAAGATGACCGTATTCACCCTGAACGGTCTCCTCGCCGCGGTGGGGGGCGTGTTCCTCTGTGCCAGGACAGGGTCGGTCAAGTACACGATCGCTTCAGGCTTTGAGATGCAGGCCATCGCCATCGCTGTCCTGGGCGGGGCTTCCACCTCCGGGGGAAGGGGCAGCGTGGTGGGCGTGCTCCTGGCCCTGCTTCTGATGACCAGCCTGAAAAACGGGCTGATGCTGATCTACAACGACGCTTTCATCCTCAACCTGGCGATTGGGCTTCTGCTCATCGCCGTGGTGCTCCTGCCCAACATCGCTTCCGGGTTCAGGCGCCGCAGGACGCTGCTCCGACAGCGCCTGGACGTCACAACTGTACCCGACAGGGATGCTTCCCTGTAAAAGAAAAGGAGGTCTGACCATGCGTAAGATCCTGTCCCTGATGCTGGCTCTGTCGCTGGCGGTGCTGTTAGTACCGTCGCTGGCAGAGGATCCCATCACCATTGGCGTCGTCTACAAGCAGACAGGCAACCCCTTCTTCGAAGCTGCCGTCAAGGGCTTTGAAGAGGCACAGAAGGAACTGGGCTTTGAATTCATCCACAACGGACCTGCCGATTCTTCCAACGAAGGACAGATCCAGATCATCGAAGGCTTTATCCAGCAGGAAGTGGACGTGATCGCCATCTCTGCCAACGACGCAGCAGGCGTTGTCCCTGTCCTGCAGTCGGCGATGGAGAAGGGCATCAAGGTCGTTTCCTGGGATTCCAAGGTCGATCCCGAAGGGCGCAACCTGAATATCGACCCCTCTGTCGCGGAGAACATCGGCCGCGTGCAGGTGGAGGAGATCGCCGAGCAGATCGGCTATGAAGGCCAGATCGCGATCCTTTCCGCGGGCGCCACGATGGACAACCAGAACACCTGGATCGCCTTCATGAAGGAAGAGCTCAAGAAGGATCAGTATGCTAAGATGGAACTGGTAACCGTCGTCTACGGAGACGACCTGACCGACAAATCCATCCAGGAGATGCAGGGCCTGATCAACTCCTATCCCGACTTAAAGGGCGTCATCTCTCCCACCACGGTGGGCGTTGCCGCCGCTGCTAACACCATTCAGGACAGCGGAATGACGGGAAAGATCAAGCTTACAGGCCTCGGCCTGCCTTCTGAGATGGCACCCTACCTCAAGGCGCGTGTGTGCGAGGGCATGTACCTGTGGAACCCCATTGACCTGGGCTACTGCGCGGCGTACGCCTCTGTGGCTGTTGCCAAAGGCGAGATCACCGGCGCGGTGGGAGACAGCTTCGCAGCCGGACGCCTCGGCGAGAAGACGCTCTCCGAGGCCACGGATGAAGGCTCCTTCACCATCGTGGGGGATCCTTTCCGCTTCACACCCGAAAACATCGCTGACTGGGAAGACGTCTACTGACCAGCGCACTGACCGCCAACCCGCCTCCCCGGAGGCGGGTTTTTTCACATGCACCGTAGCGGTGGTCTTCAATGATTGCCACTGAAGCACCAAGAGGTGATAAAGAGGAGAACGATCTGCGACCCGACAGGAAGGTCCAGGGGATGAGAGCAAGCGGTATGCGCATGTCAGAAAGCAGAAGACAAGCAAAGATCCCTGCCCAGAATGGGAAAAGCTGTGCGACGGTCATGATGATGAGGAAGAAGAGGAGTGGGCAGGGTGCCTGGGAGGGTGGTGCTGTCTCCCTGTCCTGTTCAATCTCGGTGGCCCAGGATAATCTGCGCCAGGTGTGAGGAGGGGGAAATGCCCCGGGTAAGAGGACCCCATCTTCGTTTCGCATGAGGCGGGTCTTCGGCGTTGCCATGAATGCATGCTTCCGGGCCGATTTCTCTGTAGGCTTTCTTGAGCTGTTTCATCCTCCTGCAAGATAGCTTTCACTCTTTCGCAGCCTCAGCAACGGTCATTTTTCCTTCAGCCGCTTGTCGAATGAAATGATGCTTTACGAGTTCCTTTTTGCTCATGAATCGTTTCATCCTCCTATATTCCCACCATTTGTCAGGGGCCGCGCGGCCCCTGCTTCTCCCGGGCTCCGCTCGGGCTTCATGGTCCCGGGGGGGGGTGAAAGATTCACTGGCGGGTTACAGGGGTGAAATGTTCACTGGCGGATAACACGCGCAGCGCTGATGGTTGACAGGCGTTCCGACCCACTGTATAGTAAAGCGGTTGCCGCCGTATTCGGTGGCAGGTGAACCCTGCAGAAGGAGTGTTGCCCGAATGCTGCGCACCTATCAGCCCAAGAAACGCCAGCGAAGCAAGGTCCATGGTTTCCGCGCGAGGATGTCCACCCGAAGTGGTAGGCGCATCCTTGCAGCCCGGCGACGCCGGGGCCGCAAGCGGCTGACCGTTTGACCGAAGCGGCGTTTTTTCCGCATGGCTTGGCCCGCCCCACCGCTTGCCGCGCAGAGACTGCCAGGGGGCGGGCTTTCCTTGTTTGCGGACAGTGGGAGAGGACCGAATGCAACGGGCGAACCGGCTCAGAAAAAACGGCCAGTTCAGGTATGTCTACCGCAGAGGCAAAAGCATAGCCTCAGGACACATAGTCCTGAACTATGTACGCGCAAACAGGCTCCTCGCGGGCTTCTCTGTCAGCAGGAAGGTGGGCGGAGCGGTTGTCCGAAACCGCGTCAAGCGGCGTATGCGTGAGAATTTCCGCCTTCGCATGGATTGTCTGAAGAAGGGATATTACGTCTTCACAGCGCGCGCTTCTGCCGCGCAGGCAGACTTCCAGGCCATCGCGCGTGACATGGAACGGGCGCTGCGCAAAATGAAGCTATACAGGGAAGAGCAATGAAAACCCTGTTGGTAGTCTTCATCCGTCTGTACCAAAGGGCTCTTAGCCCACACTTGCCCGCGTCCTGCCGGTATGTGCCCAGCTGTTCCGAGTACGCCCTCGTCGCTCTGGAGCGATATGGGGCGCTTCTGGGCGGAGGGATGGCATTGCGCAGGGTTCTACGATGCCACCCGTTTCGAAAGGGTGGCTATGATCCTGTCCCGGAACTGCCGGACTCTGTGATTAGGAGGGACTGAAAGAGTGTCCGCGATTAATGACGCGCTCAGGGCGGTGCTGAGCTTCATTTATGACATCCTCAGAAACTACGGCTGGTCCATCGTCGTGTTCACCATTCTGATCAAAATGGTTCTGTTGCCGCTGGAGATTAAAAGCCGTAAGGGCATGCGGAAGATGCAGACAATCCAGCCGCAGCTGAACGCCCTCCAGAAAAAGTATGCCAACGACAAGCAGAAACTCCAGCAAAAGCAGTCGGAGCTGATGAAGAAGGAAGGGTACAGCCCTCTGTCGGGCTGTCTCCCCATGCTGATCCAGTTTCCGGTACTGCTGGCCATGTTTGCGGCGATGCGCGCTATCGCCAACGAGCAGATTGCCCGGCAGGTGTTTGATTACCTGGCTGGGCATGAGCCCCAGTTTGAGGGCTGGCTGTGGGTGAGCAACCTGTGGATGCCGGACTCGCTGTTTTCGACGATGATCCCGGACATCAACACCATCAAGGCGATTCCTTCAGACGTGTGGGACAGCGTCTTTAGGAGCCTGAGCCCGGACAAGATCAACCTGATCGGGATGAACATCGCAGAAAAACTTCCGGATTTCATTGGCCTGACGGAAGGCTCTTTCGCCTCTAAGGCAGCGCTGGACGCGGTGTTGCCCGATATCCTTACGGTGATGCAGGGGATGCCCCTGTACATGGCTAAGCTGGCACCGATGAAGGGCTGGGCGAATTTGAACTTCTTCCTGTTTAGCATCACGGTGTATCAGCACTTTAATGGGTATCTGATCCTGCCCCTGCTGGCGGGCGGGTCCCAGATCCTGATGACGAAGCTGAACCCAGCCGCCGCCGCTGCCACGCCTGGCGCGGGCCAGGCGGGTGCCCAGGGACAGGCGCCCGGCATGGGCGGATTCATGAAGTATTTTTTCCCTCTTTTTTCTGTATTCATCTGCCTGACCAGCAACGCGGGTTTTGCCATGTACTGGGTGGTCAGCAACCTCGTGGCCACGGTGCAGAGTGTTTTCATCACGCGGTATTTTGACAAGGCTGATCGGTTGGCGGCAGAAGCCAAAGGAGAGGTGTCGTTGACATGAGAAGCCACGAATCGATTGGAAAAACCGTTGAGGAGGCGATATCCGCCGGTCTTGAGCACCTTGGACTGAGTATCGGAGATGTAACGGTGGACATCCTGGAGGAGGGCAGCAAGGGCCTCTTTGGCCTGTTTGGAAGCCGTCCAGCAAGGGTGCGGATGACAGTCAGGGACGAGGAGCCACAAAAGGATGCGCGGTCCTACTTCGCAGGCGCCCTGAGCGACAGAAGGCCGGACCCGTCACCGTGTAAGCAGGAGAAGGCTGACAGGCAAAAACCGGAAAGGTCCGACCGGCAAAAGACCGGGAAACCGGCGCAGGAGCCCAGGGCCGTTGCGACTGGCCCCAAAGCCCCGGCGCCCGCAGGGGAGAAGCAGGCGGGATCAAGGGCTGCGGGGGCGAGACCCGCGAAGAAGGCGGCTTCAAAGCCGTTGGAGAAACCTGCGGAAAAGGCAAAGGAAGCGGTCGCGGACCGGAATTCGGAGCCAAGACCGCGCAGACCCCGCCCAAAGCAGTCACAGAAAACGGATGAGCCGCTCCGCCCCGCGCCGCAGGTCGACCCCGCCATCCCCGCGGGGAGCGCCCAGCGCTTTTTGCAGGAACTGACCGCTTTGATGGGGGTTGAAGTCAGCGTTTCAGTGAGCACAGATGACGAAGGCCATGTCAGGGTTAATATGGAAGGGGACGAGCGAGGTATCCTCATCGGACGCAGGGGCGAAACGCTTGACGCGCTTCAGTATCTGACGGGCTTGTACGTAAACCGCGGGCTGGAAAACTATGTCCGCGTCACTCTGGACAGCGAGGGCTACCGCGCCAAGCGCGAAGATGCGCTGGTGCGCCTGGCGACCAGAATGGCAAACCGCGCCCAGAAAACGGGCCGAAAAGTGACCATGGAGCCCATGAACCCCTATGAGCGCCGTATCCTGCACAGTGCCCTGCAAAACCACCCCGAGGTGAAGACGCATTCGGAAGGCGAGGAGCCAAACCGCCACGTGGTCATCACGCTGAATCGGAGCACGCCCGCAGACGATAGGCGAAGTAGCGAGGGCAACCTGAGAGGAGTTCCCGCAGAAGGCAACGGACGCGTTGACAGGGGATGAACGCGTCCCTATAATGCACAGGCGCTTGAACGGGGAGGGCTTATGATGCTGGATGCGTCGCTCGCTGCGAAGGCTCCGGGCAGGGAGATTCCCTTCACGCACCGCGAGCGGGTTCCCGCCCAGAGGATCATGGGGGAGACCATTGAGTTTCCCGAGGCGGCCATCTTCAGTGGTACCTTCTCCGTGAGGGACGGAAGCCTGCTGATGCGAGGGGTGATGAAAGTAAGCGCAAGCGGTCATTGTGCCCGTTGCCTCGCCCCGGTGACCGTCCCGATCTCTGTGCCCTTTGACGAAGCCCTGCGTCCTCGTCTCAGGAAGGAGCGGGCTGAGGGCTGCGTCAGGGAAGACGAGGGGTTTTCCTTTGATGGCCAGAAGGCAGACTTGAGCCACCTGGCGCTCACGCTTGCGTTGCTGGAGCTTCCCATCCGCTTTCTGTGCAGGGAGAACTGTCCGGGGATGCCCGGGCTTTCTCTGGAACCGCAGGACGGAGGAGGCTAAACCAGGTCGGACACGGGGCGGGTTTCACGGCTCTGCCCATCCTATCAATCACTGGAGGTAAAGATATGGCTGTTCCAAAGGGAAAAGTATCCCGTGCGCGCGGGCGCAGGCGGCGGACGCACTGGAAGCTGGACCTGCCCGCCATCGCAGCCTGCCCGCACTGCCATCAGATGAAGCTCTCCCACCGCGTATGCGGGCACTGTGGCTTTTATGATGGTAAGCAGGTCATCGAGATGGACAAGGAGAAGAAGTCGTCCTAAGCGGCCCTGGGCCGGGGGATATATCGTTCCCTGAGACGATGAGGAGTACGCAAGCAGCCCTGTCAGAGAAGCGCTCCTTGGGCTGAAAGAGCGCAAGGCAACAGTTCGCGGAAGGTCGCATCTGAGGGAGGCGGACATGGCTCCGCCCGGGCTGAGCCCGATACAGCGAAAAGAGGCGGTGCGTTCTGTGCCGCGAAGCAAGGTGGTACCACGGGTTGCTCCGTCCTTCAGGACGGGGCACTTTTTGGAGGGGGACATGCCAGAAAACGCTTTCACGATGAAAAAAAGCTACGCGCCTTCGGAGATAGAAGGAAAAATTTATGAAGGCTGGGAAAAGACCGGAGCCTTCGTCGCGAAGAGGGTTCCAGGCAAGAAGCCCTTCACGATCATGATGCCTCCGCCCAACATCACCGGCGAGCTGCACATGGGCCACGCCCTGGACTGCACGCTGCAGGACTCCCTTGCGCGCTTCCACCGCATGTATGGCGACCCGACGCTGTGGCTGCCGGGCACTGACCACGCTTCCATCGCGACGGAGCTGAAGATCGTCGAACAGATCGCCGCGGAAGGCCTGAGCAAACAGGAGATTGGCAGGGAGGCCTTTCTTGAAAGGGCCTGGCAATGGAAGAAGAAGTACGGCGGCAGGATTACCGAACAGCTCAGAAGCCTGGGTGCAAGCTGTGACTGGTCCAGGGAACGCTTCACCATGGATGAGGGCTGCTCGCACGCGGTGCGGGAAGTCTTTGTCCGCCTGTACAGGAAGGGCCTGGTATACAGGGGCGATCGGATCATCAACTGGTGCAGCGATTGTCGGACGGCTCTGTCGGATACAGAAGTGGAGTATGAGGAAAAGCAATCGCAACTCTGGCACATCAGATACCCCGGCGTCGAGGGGGAGGAGGGCGTTATCGTCGCCACCACCCGGCCGGAGACCATGCTGGGGGATACAGGCGTTGCTGTGAACCCAGAGGATCCCCGGTACAGGGATCTTGTGGGGAAGAAGGTCCTCCTGCCCCTGATGAATCGGGAGATCCCTGTCGTTGCGGATGCATATGTGGACAGGACCTTTGGCACGGGCGCCGTCAAAATGACGCCGGCCCATGACCCCAATGACTTTGAGGTTGCAGAGCGCCATGGCCTGGAGTTCCGGTGCGTCATCGGCTTGGACGGGCTGATGAACGAGGAAGCCGGTGAGGCGTACCGGGGGATGACCACCCTTCAGTGCCGAGAACAGGTTCTCAGGGATCTGGAAGACCAGGGGCTGCTTGTGAAAGCTGAGGGACACAGCCACAATGTGGGGGCCTGCTACCGGTGCGGGACCACGGTGGAGCCCCTGATCAGCCGCCAGTGGTTTGTGTCGATGGCGCCGCTGGCCCGCCCGGCCATCGAGGCGGTGCGCAGCGGGGAGACGAGGTTCATCCCGGAGCGCTATAGCAGGATCTACTTTAACTGGATGGAGAATATCCGGGACTGGTGCATCAGCAGGCAGCTGTGGTGGGGGCACAGGATTCCCGCCTGGTATTGTGAAAGCTGTGGTGAAATGACCGTGGCGACAGAGGCTCCTGAAGCCTGCCCGGCCTGCGGCGCTGAGCATCCTGTGCAGGACGAGGATGTGCTGGATACCTGGTTTTCCTCCGCGCTGTGGCCCTTTTCGACACTGGGTTGGCCGGAGGATACCGAGGACCTGCGCTACTTCTACCCGACGTCGACCCTCGTTACCGGCTACGACATTATCTTTTTCTGGGTTGCCCGGATGATGTTCAGCGGAATTGAAAATATGGGGCAGGTACCCTTTGATACGGTGCTGATCCATGGACTGGTGCGGGATGCGCAGGGGCGCAAGATGGCGAAGTCCCTCGGGAACGGTATCGACCCTCTGGAAATCGTGTCAAGCTACGGCGCAGACGCCCTGCGCTTTTCCCTCTGCATGGGCATCAGCCCGGGCAATGACATGCGCTATTCTCAGGAGAAGGTCGAGGCCGCGAGGAATTTTGCCAACAAGGTGTGGAACGCGGCCAGGTTTGTGCTGATGAACCTGGAGGGCCAGGAGGAGCCCCTGCAAGGCAGGGCGTTCACCACCGCGGACAAGTGGATCCTGTCCCGGTGCATGGGCGCGGCGCGTGAAACGGCAGAGCATCTTCTGCGCTCGGAGCATGGCCTCGCCGCCCAGAAGCTGTATGACTTTGTCTGGAGCGAGTTTTGTGACTGGTACATTGAAAGCGTCAAGAGCGACCTGTCGGGCGGGGATCCTGTCAGAAAGGCGACTGCGCGCGCGGTGCTCCTGTACGTCCTCTCCGCTCTGCTGCGCATGCTGCATCCCTTCATGCCCTTTCTGACAGAGGAACTCTACGGCCAGCTGCCGGGACTGGCAGGTGCATCCTGCATGGCTTCGACCTGGCCCGTGTATCGGGAAGATCTTGTGTTTGGCGAAGAGGAGCGCAGGATGCAGGCAATCATGGACGTCATCCGGGCGATCCGAAACCTGAGGGCCGAAATGAAGGTGCAGCCATCCCAAAGGCTTAGGCTGCTGATCAAGCCCACCGTGGGTTGGGAAAGCACCTTCGCCACTGCCGACGAGTACTTCAGGCGGCTGGCTGGCGCGTCGTCTGTGGAAATCCTGAAGGGGGACGAAAGCGTTCCGGAGAAGACGGTCACGGTGGTCAGCCCCTTCTGCGAGGTGCTGATTCCCCTTGGGGACCTGGTGGACCCTGAGAAGGAAATGAAAAGGATCCGGCGGGAGCTTCAAGATGCCGAAGGCGAAAGGGCGCGCGCGCAGACGCGGCTTTCCAACCCCGGCTTTCTTGGCAAGGCCCCGCCGGCGCTGGTGGAAGCCGAGCGGAAGAAACTGACAGACATTGACAAGGTGGTCGAAGCGCTTCATGCGCGCCTTGAGGAACTGAAACCCTGAACGCAATAGCGAAAATGGAAGGGCAGAGGGACGGGGGAGACGCGGCATCCGGCCATGTGCCGGTGATGCAGCGGGAAGTGCTTGAAGTGCTCCAGCCCGTGGCCGGTGATGTCTTCGCGGATGGCACGGTAGGGGGAGGCGGCCACAGCGCGGCGATCCTTCAGGCTGTTGGCGCGCGGGGGAGGCTCTATGCCATTGATCGGGATGCTGAGGTGCTCAGGGAAACGGTGAAACGGTTTGGCGCGCCGGAGACGATGGTGCCCATCCACGGCAACTTCCAGGATGTGAAGCGCCTTATCGGAGAGGGCACCGTCCTGGATGGGGCGCTGCTGGACCTGGGCGTATCCTCCTTTCAGCTGGATGACGCTGAAAGAGGTTTCTCCTACCATGCGGACATGCCTTTGGACATGCGGATGGACAGGTCCCGCGGGATAACGGCAGCCGAGTGGCTGTCGGTCGTCAGCGAGGAAACGCTGGCCCATGCCCTGCGGGTATATGCCGATGAGCGCTGGGCAGTGCGGATCGCCGCAACCCTTGTCCGTACGCGGACAGAGGCTCCCCTCCGAACGACAGGAGACCTGGTGCGCGTGGTGGACAGGGCGATCCCGGAAGGGGTTCGCCGCCGGGAAAAGGGACACCCTGCCCGGAAGACCTTCCAGGCCGTCCGCATCGCTGTCAATGATGAACTCGAGCCTTTGCCAGGGGCACTCAAAGACTGGGTGGACTGCCTGAAGCCCGGGGGAAGGCTCTGCGTTCTCACATTTCATTCTGCGGAGGACAGAATCGTCAAGCGCGCCTTTACAGCCATGGAAAAACCCTGCGTCTGTCCACCTTTTTTCCCCGTATGCACCTGCGGGAGGGTCCCTGTGCTGCGGTCGGTGGACGGCTGCCCCATGAAACCTGGGCCAGACGAGGTGGCGCGGAATATCCGCGCACGCAGCGCGACGCTCAGGGCGATTGAAAAACGGGGGAGCTGAGAGTGCTGTACGTGGTAGCCACGCCCATTGGAAACCTGATGGATATCAGCCCGCGTGCCCTGGAAACGCTGAGAGCTGCGGACCTGATCGCTGCCGAGGATACCCGTGTCACGCGCAGGCTGCTCTCACACTATGGCATCAGGACGCCTCTTGAAAGCTACCACGGGCACAACGAGCGAACGACTGCCGAGGCGCTGGTCCTGCGGATGGCGCAGGACGGGATCAGCGTGGCCCTGGTGACGGACGCTGGGACACCGGCGATCTCGGACCCGGGGGCCCTTCTGGTGCGCAAGGCCCATGACGCGGGCTTGAAAGTCCTTGCCATACCGGGCCCCTCAGCCCTGGCAGCGGCGCTCTCCGTCAGCGGCTTTGCAAACGGAGAGGTCACGTTCTACGGTTTTTTGCCCAGAGGGCGCAAAGAGCTTCGTGAAAAGCTGCTGTCCATGGGCGGGCGCCGGGAGACCGCGGTATTCTATGAGTCTCCGCGGCGGATCCTTTCATTGGTGGAAGCCATCCACGAGGTCTACCCCGAAGCGGAGATGAGCCTGAGTGCTGAGCTTACAAAGCTGCACGAAAGGACACGGCGCGGTAAGAGCTCCGAGCTTCTTGCCGCGCTGCGGGCGGACCCATATGCAGAAAAGGGTGAGTATTGCGTTGCTCTGGACTTAGAGGCAACAAGGTGTCTGGAGGAGGATGCTCCATCCCGCCCAAGCCTTGAAATGCGGTTGTTTGACCTGCTGATGCGGGGGCAAACCCTGCGAGAGGCAGCGGAAAGCCTCCGGACAGAGGGAGAGGGCAAAAATGCAGTGTACGCAGCGATGCTTAACGTCAGGCGCACCTTTGAAAAGGGGTTTATGTGAACATACCCGGCATGGGACTTCGGCTGCGCCTGTTGCGGATCTGAAGCGAAGGCTTTATGATGAAAAAGCCGGTCCGGGTGCTTGAACCCGGCATCCGGGAAGCCAAGGGGAGGATGCCCGTATGGATGGATCCCTGACCGACCGTCTACTTAAAGAAAAAAGAGACGCGCTGATAACGCCGGATCCCGCAGCGACGAATGAACAGCGCCGTGTAGGCAAGCTGACAGCGCGCGAGCGAGCCTCCGCCTTGTTTGACCTGGGGACCTTTGTGGAGATCGATACGCTGGCCCAAGAGGCTGCCCTGGTTGCCGGGTATGGGCAGGTCGGGGGACGGCCGGCCTTTCTTGCAGCCCAGGATATCACCGCCTTTCGGGGAGCCCTGTCCGTTGCCCAAGCCCGAAAGATGCAAAAGGTCCTTGACATGGCCGAGCGGATGCGGGCACCCCTGGTCCTCGTGCTTGACAGCCGGGGAACCCGTGTGACAGAAGGTGCGGAGGTCATGGCGGCGATGTCCAACGTATACGCGAGGATGGCAAGGCTGTCCGGCGTGGTGCCACTGATTGCCGTGATCGCGGGCCCCTGTGTGGGAATTGCAGCCCACTTCGTTGCACTGGCCGATCTGTCCGTGGCAGTGGAAAAGTCCTGCGAGCTGCTGGCTGCGCCCCGGACGGTGCTGAACGCGGTCCATGAGACCAGCCTGGATGTGTACCAATGGGGTGGCGCTGGAGTGGCTGCGGCAGGAGGGAGCGTATCGATGGTGGCACTTGATGAAAGGGCTGCCTTCGCACTCGTCGCCACATTGCTCAAGCTGCTGCCCTCCGCCAACGACGAAGAAGCGCCCTTCCTGGAGGCAGATGACATCAACCGGCTGATGGTCGCCGCGGGCACCGGAGGCGCGGCGCTTGTCGCCGACCTCGTTGACATGGGAAGCCCGCTTGAGTTGTATGCCGCCTTTGGGCCTGCCTGCCGCTGTTTCCTTGCGCGGCTGGGAGGCCATGCAGCTGGGATTGTGGTGAGCGACCCCGGTGTTGGGGGCGGGCGGCTGGACGCGGCTGCTTGCGACAAGGCGGCGCGTTTCGTGAACTTTTTGGACTGTTACAGCCTGCCTATCGTTACGTTGATGGACTCTGAAGGACTCACAGTCCCGCGGTCGGATGGACAGGCGTGGCTGATGGGCGCCTCCTCGCGGCTGCTGGCAGCTTATGCGGAAGCGACCGTGCCCAAGCTGGCCGTCATTACAGGCAAAGCGGTGGGGCCGGCCTATCTGGCGATGGGAGGCAAGAACGTCGCCGATATCGTTTATGCCTGGCCGGGTGCCTTCATCGCTCCGTTGACCGTGGAGGCCATGGCGCGGACCCTGGGCGGGGAAGACGCAGGGCAGGATAGCTGGGGCGCTCTGGAGGCGGAGTTCGCGCGCGGGTCCGACGGGTTTGCCGCAGCCGGTCTGGGGCTTGTGGACGATGTCATAGAGCCTGTCCAGACAAGGAAGTATCTGATATCCGCATTGGAAATGCTGCTTGCGAAGAGGGAGCCCGGCGGCGCTAAAAAGCACAGCTGCCGGCCGCTGTAGGGACAGGAGCGCATCATGGACATCATCCGTCAAACCCTGCTCGTCAGCCTGGGAGCTGTGGCTTTGCCGTCGGGCTTTACCGCCCTGTTCAGGCGCCGCCGCAGGAGACAGGCTGCCGGCATCCGGACGGAGGATTCTTTGGGGGAGGATCCCGCTGTGGCCTTTGGGGATGCGCCGTGGTTTTCGGGTCTGAACCCTGAAACCATAGCTGCGATCACTGCTGCGATCGCCTGTGTATGGAACGGGCCTTCCGGCTTTGTGGTAAAAAGGGTCAGGCGTATTTACAGGCGCGGACAAGCGCGAGGTTGATCCATCGCGTGCTCCGGTGAAGGGAGTTAAGCATGAGACGATTCAGGGTGACCGTCAATGGACAGCTCTTTGACGTGGAGGTGGAGGAAACAACCGGTCTGCCGGGAAGCCCGCCTCAAACATCCGCAGAACCCGCCTTCCAGCCTGAACCCGCAGCGCAAAAGGTTCCCGCAGCGGAACCTGTTGTCCAGGAAGCACCTCAGGCAGCAGCTGTGCCTGCGGGTCTGCCTGTCCGCAGCCCCATGCCCGGGACCATCATTGCCGTGCGTGTCCTCCACGGAGAGAGCGTCCGTAAGGGCGCTGTCCTGGTCATCCTGGAGGCCATGAAGATGGAAAATGAAATCCTGTCGCCCGCCGACGGCACCATCACCCATCTCGCGGTCGAGAAGGGAGCTTCGGTCAACGCGGGCGACCTGCTTGCTGTGATCGGATGAGCCCCGGAAGGAGCCGTTCCGAAACATCCCCAGCCTACGATATGCCCTGAGCGAACAAGGGGGAGGAAGAAAATGCCTGCTGTCAGGATCACCGATACCATCCTGAGGGATGCCCACCAGTCCCAGGCCGCAACGCGTATGCGGCTTGAGGAGATGCTCCCAGCCTGCGGCGCCCTTGATCAAGCAGGGTATTTTTCGCTGGAAGTCTGGGGCGGTGCCACCTTTGACGCCTGCCTGAGGTTTTTAAACGAGGACCCCTGGGAGAGGCTGCGCGCTTTGAGAAAAGCGCTGCCCAACACCAAGCTTCAGATGCTGCTGAGGGGGCAGAACATCCTGGGTTACAAGCACTATGCGGATGACGTTGTGGATGCGTTCGTCAGGAAATCCATCGACAACGGCATCGATATCATCCGGACCTTTGACGCACTGAACGATCTGCGCAATATAGAAACGTCGGTGCGTGCAACCAGGAAGTACGGTGGCACGGCCGAAGTCGCGATGTGCTATACGATCTCCAGGGTACATACGGAAGACTACTTTGTAGACCTGGCTCGGCAGATGGAGGCGATGGGCGCCGATATCATCTGCGTGAAGGACATGGCCAACCTTCTGCTGCCCTATTCTGCCTATTCGCTGGTCCGGCGCCTCAAGGAAGCGGTGGGTTTGCCCATCGTCGTCCACACCCACGATACAACGGGGACGGGGGCGATGACGCTGCTCAAGGCGGTGGAAGCTGGGGCGGATATCATTGACACAGCGCTTTCGCCCTTGGGCAATGGGACTGCCCAACCTGCGACGGAGCCGATGGTCGCGGCCCTGGCCGGCACAGGCTATGATACGGGGCTTGACTTAAACCTGCTCAGTGAGGCTGCAGAAGCCTTCCGGCCTGTTGTGGAAAGGATGAACCGAGACGGGTCCCGCGACCCCCAGCGCGTGATGGCCGTGGATGTGAACACGCTACGCTACCAGGTACCGGGCGGTATGCTGTCGAACCTTATCGGACAGCTGAAGCAGGCCAACCGGATGGACAGATACTACGACATGCTTGCTGAAGTGCCGCGGGTGCGGGAGGACTTTGGCCTCCCACCCCTGGTGACGCCTACCAGCCAGATCGTGGGGACACAGGCCGTGATGAACATCATCAGCGGCGAGAGATACGGGATGGTTCCCAACGAAAGCAAGGCCCTTTTGCGCGGGGAATACGGGCGCCTCCCCGCGCTGGTCAATGAAGAGGTACGCAGGAAGATCTTGGGCGACGCGCCGCTCATCACCCATCGGCCGGCAGACGACATCCCTCCGGAGCTTGACAGGTACCGGGAGGAGGTTCGCCGGTATGCGGAGCAGGAGGAGGACGTGCTCTCCTATGCGCTGTTTCCACAGGTAGCCCTCAAGTACTTCCAGGCCAGGGAAGCACGGAGGCTGAAGGCCGACCCGACGCTTTTTGACAGGAAGGAAGGCGTCATGCCTGTTTAGACTGACCTGGACGGCTGCTGCCTGCTGCTGGGCGCCCGTGGAGCGGGCGCTTTTTTGACAGCGGCAGAGCGGGAGATTATAATCGGCCTGCCGACACCGCATGCCGGATTGCCTGGCAGGGTCGGACTGCTTTTTCTGCTATCAGTCGTCAGGTATCCCCAGCGAACCTGAACGGGAGGAACCTAAAATGAAAGACAGCCAGCTTCGTCGCCTGGCCGGTATCGGTCTTCTTGCTGCTTTGATTGTTATCCTCGGTTTGACCCCCATCGGTCTGTTGAATGTCGGCCCCATCTATGTGACGCTTCTTTGCATTCCCGTCATCATTGGCACCATCCTCATGGGACGCCTTTCAGGCGTTGTGCTCGGCCTGTGCTTTGGCTCGGTTAGTTTCTATATCGGCATGACCGCCATCTCTCCGACGGAGGCCCCTATCCTTCAGCGCAGCGTGCTCTACCTGCTAATCCTCTGCTACCTGCCCCGTATCCTGATGCCCTTGGTCACGGCGACCGTATATACCGTCGTCCAAAAAACATGGGGACCCAAGCTCGCAGCCGGGGTCGCCGCGCTTTTGGGCTCGCTGACGAACACGGTTTTGTACCTGGGTCTGGTTCTTCTGTTTTACGTGATCATTGGGCTGGACCACGGGGCGCTGCTCGCGGCCCTGGGAGGGATTGTGCTGTTTGCGGGCATCCCGGAGGGGATTGTCGCCGCGCTGGTTGTGCCCCCCATCGTGACAGCGGTCACTAAGTCAAGGCTGACGTCTGGCTCTGCCTGACAAATCCGGAGGCTCGTATGGTTTTTACAATGGACGTTGGAAACACCAGCATCAAAACGGCCCTATTTGAGGGAAGGGAGCTGGTACGCTACTGGCGTATCTCCACCAACAAACACTATACGAGCGACGAGTATGGCACTATTCTGGCTGGGATGTTCCGCCATGCGGGGCTGGACATGGCGGTGGTGGAGGGGCTGATCATCTCCTCCGTTGTGCCTCCGGTCAACTACACGCTCGACCACATGTGCCGCGACTACTTTGGCAAGGCGCCTCTCTTTGTCACGCCCGGCGTGCGCACTGGTATCCGCATTCTGTACGAAAATCCCAAGGAACTGGGCAGCGACCGCATCTGTAACGCCGTTGCCGCACACACCTATTACGGCGCTCCCTGCATCTTCATCGATTTTGGGACGGCCACTTCCTTTGGTGCCATTGACGCGCATGGCGCCTTCCTGGGCGGGTGTATCTGTCCGGGAATCAAGCTATCCTCCGAGGCACTGGTCTCCGGTACCTCCAAGCTGCCACACTTCGAACTGTCCATGCCCGAGAGCGCCATCGCGAGGACAACGGTGACGAACCTGCAGGCAGGCGTGCTCTTTGGCCATGTCGGCCAGGTGAACTATATCGTTGAGAAGATGAAGGCAGAGATTGGAACCCCGGGAACCCAGGTGGTCGCCACAGGGGGGCTCTCCCGGCTGATTGCTGCAGAATCTCACGTGATCAGCCACATCGACAGCCTGCTCACGCTCAAGGGCCTGCGCATCATCTACGAGAAGAACACAGCAGATACCGGCGCGAGGAGAGGCTAAGGCACTCTAACGGTAATATCGAGTTTTGTAGCCCTTGCGCTTTCTAACCCGAGGCTTGCGTTTCATGGTGAGCAGGCGGTAGATCAACTGTGACAGTGCGATGACAAGCAGCACCGGCAAAAGCGTCAGGAAGAGGAATTCCAGGGAGAATCGGGGAAAGGGGTTTGGGTCGGCGTCGGTATAGACCCGGATCTCCTCAAGCGTTGGCGCGATGGATTCACGCCGCGCGATGGATCGCGTCGCGATCAGTTCATACGTGACGGTGTCGCCTGGTTGGTCAGGGTGCGTAAAGGTGAGGGTGCCGATCACCTCTCCGGCGCCGACAGGCGCCTCAAGGCTGCGTGTGTACTCCACCTGAGTGCGGCTGTTGTAGATCCGCATCCACGAGTCGCTTCTGCCCTTCAGGCCGGTCAGATGGTCGTCCGCAGAAGGGTCGATCTTGCGGATGTCCAGCTCCAGGCGCCCCAGGTCCGTGTCCGTGAGCGCGTACCCGGAGATATCGATGATCTTGGGGTTCTGCCTGTAGAGCTTTTCTACGCTGGTGCTGACATACTGGGAAAACCCATATTCCATCAGCTTTTTTGTGTCCGACCAGCGTCCCACGCTGCTGGTCTTCAGCACGACGGAGATCAGGGATACGCCGTCTTTTGTCGCAGAACCGACAAAACAGTAACCAGCTTGGGAATGGTAGCCTGTCTTGATGCCGGTGGCGTAGGGGTAATACCTGGACGCGTTTTCCGTTTCGTTGAGGAACTCCATGTGCCCTGAGGTCAGCGCTCTGGAAGCGCTTTGACTGTTTCTGGGCAGGGTAAAATGGCTGAGCTTCGCGATCGCGCGAAACTCATCATTTTTCATGGCCTCCCGGGCGATGATAGCCAGGTCCCGGGCGGTGGAATAATGGTAGTCGTTGTGGTAGCCATGGGCGTTGACGAAGTGTGTATTCGTGCAGCCAAAGCTGCGCGCTGCTTCTGTCATCATGGCGGCGAAAGTGTCCTGGCTGCCGGAGATGTATTCGGCGATGGCGTTGGCGCCATCATTGCCCGAGCTGACCATCGTGGCTTTGAGGAGGTCGGAGAATCTGACTTCCTCCCCCTCTTTCAGACCGATCCGGGATGAATCTTCCGGGATCTGGACGCTGCTTGCAGAGACGGGGACCACCTCGTCCTCATCGCCCATCAGGAGGCCCAGAAAAACCGTCAAAATCTTTGTGGTAGAGGCGGGAAAACGCAGGTCATCGGCGTTTTTTTCGAACACGATTTCCCCGGACCCAGCCTCTATCAGAATGGCGGATTCTGCCCGTATGTCCTCCGGGGTGAGGGCGTCCTCAGTGCTTTCAGCAGTGGCGCAGAGCGGGCGAAAGGGAATAAAGGAAAATAGGAGGGTACAGACGATCAGCCGGGGCAGCAGGACCCGAACAAACTGCCTGCCAAACCCGCGCCGCATGCTTCGCCCCCCTCCAAAATCCCGGCTATCCTATCACAGCGGGAAACCCCTGTACAGCGGAGGGCCGCTTTCGTACAGGTTGTTCATGGCGGTATCGATGAGGACGACGGCGGGAAAGTTTTCGACCTCAAAGCGGTGGATGGCTTCTGTGCCCAAGTCGGGCCAGGCGACGACCTCGCTGCGCTGGATGCTTCTGGCGATGAGGGCGGCTGCACCGCCCGTGGCACCAAAGTAGACTGCGCCAAAGCGGTGCATTGCTTCGATGACCTCGCGCGAGCGCAGACCTTTGCCGATCATCCCTCTCAAACCATACTCAAGAAGTCGGGGGGTGTAGGGATCCATGCGGTAACTGCTGGTGGGGCCTGCCGACCCCACGGCGTGTCCTGGCGACGCCGGGGCCGGGCCCACATAGTAGATGGTCTGCCCCACCAGGTCGACCGGCAGTGGAAGCCCTTGATCCAGCAGGGAAATGAGCCTTTTGTGTGCAGCGTCCCTTCCCGTGTAGAGGACGCCGCTGAGCCTGACTGCGTCGCCCGCCTGGAGGCCGGCGGCAGTTTCCGCGCTGAAGGGCAGGCTAAGAGAAATGGTCTTCATCTGTCCTCCTATATTGTCACAACGGCGTGTCGAGCCGCATGGCAGCAGATGTTTACTGCGACCGGAAGCCCTGCAATGTGTGTCGGCGCGTAGCGCACATGCACTTTCAATGCGGTGGTGATCCCGCCTGTTCCGGAAGGGCCGATGCCCAGTGCATTGATCCTGTCCGCCAGGTCCTGCTCCAGGGCCGCGTAGCGGGGATCCGGGTGCCAGTGTTCAAGGGGAAGCGACGTGCCCTGCTTGGCCAGGAGGGCCGCCTGCTCGAAAGTGCCACCGATGCCTACACCCACCACGAGGGGAGGGCAGGGGTTGGGACCGGCCTTCTCCACGGTTTCCACGACAAAGTCCATCACGCCTTCAACACCATCGGCCGGTGTCAGCATTTTAAGCGCACTCATGTTTTCGCTGCCAAAGCCCTTGGCTACAGCTGTCAGCGTCAGACGGTCGCCTGGCGTCAGGCGGACGTGGACCACCGCAGGGGTGTTATCCCCGGTGTTCTTCCTTTCATACAGTGGTTCATTGACGACGGATTTGCGGAGATACCCCTCCACATAGGCTTTGCGGACGCCCGCATTGACAGCCTCCTCGAAATCCCCCTCGATATGGACGTCCTGCCCGAGGTCCGCGAAGACCACGGACATGCCTGTGTCCTGGCAGATGGCAACGCTTTCTTCCCGGGCGATGCGGTAGTTTTCGTTAAGCTGCGCCAGCACGTCCCTCCCCTGTGGGGAGGGCTCCTTGTCCATGGCCGCACGCACGGCCTGGCAAATGTCCTCCCCGATCCGGTAGTTGGCTTCAAGGAAGAGACCAGCTACCGCCTCCGTAATTTCTTCTCCGCGGATAATTCTCAATTTTATCACGCCTTTCATTCAATCATGACGGGCTGTCGCTGCCAGGCTAAGGCGGACGGAAGCGCCGCGCCGAGATACCAGGCTGCCTCCGCGCGCATGTCCAGGCTGATTTCGTCCCCGCGTGCCCTGGCGGGGCGACTGATCAGGGGGAAGCCACTTTTCCCGATGGCGCGCAGCAGCGGGAGCGCCCTCTTCCTGAACCCAAGCAGCCTCGCGTAGCTGGGTTCGCGCGGGAGGCCTTCCGCCGGGATATCGAGAAGAAGGCTTGTCAGGGCCCGGTTGATGCGGGCGTAGGGGTACCTTCGGGTCTTGACCGCGTCGATCAACTCCTCCCTGGTGGTCGCTTGCCGTGCCGCCACGCTGATCCTGCGCTCAAGGCCTTCGGAGATCTCGACGTAGCTACGGGCTTGTTCCTGGGGTGTATCAAGGACCTTGAGCAGCAGGGCTGTGTCCAGCGCTTCTGGCCTGTGAAAACGCTTTTCACGCATAAGTGTCTTTAGAAACGGGAACGTGGCTTCCGGCACCGCCAGGCTGACTCCCCGCCAGTAGCCTCTGATCAGCGCTGCGCGCACAGCCGTGGCGGAGGGAGTGACAGCGAGCAGGCTGTCGTGGTATGCGCCGATGCGCTGGACGGGAAGGATGCGGATATCGCTGTTCTGCCTGAGCAATTCCCGCACATAACAGATGCCGAGGATCGTATTGGGAGCGCGGAACACTGTATCCGGATGGCTGGGAAACCGGCAGGACAACGCGTCACCCATCGCCCTGGCCAGGGAATGGCCTTCCCTGAGCGCCTGGGACAGGCGGGCCTGCATGGCTTCATCCGGATCCTCCAGCGCCTTTGCGGCTTCAACGAGCAGGCCTGCATCTGCGTGCTCGGCGCCGAAGCTTAAGTGGGTGACCGCCCCCACAGCCCTGAGGATGCCTGTGCCTCCGGCAGCGAACCTGTTTGCCTGCGCGCAGGAGAAGGAGAGGGGCATCCCAAGGACAAGGTCCGCACCGCCAAGCAGAGCCATCCGCGCACGGTCGTGTGTAGAGAAGAAGGCGGGAATGCCGCGCTGGGTGAAACCGCAGCTGAGGACGCACAGCACGTAATCCGCCCTTGAAAGTTCCCTTGCTTTCAGGAGATGATAGGCGTGTCCATTGTGAAAGGGGTCATATTCAGCAATGATCCCGCATACGCGCATGCTGTCTCCTGTTGCGGCGCTCCGGAAGGCCCTTACTCCGTCCGCCGCGAAAGATCGGAGAAAGCCATGAGATCCTCCATCCCATAGAAGCCCGGAGCCTGGCCAAGAAGCCAGGCCGCTGCCTTCAGAGCCCCGCACACAAACACTTCCCTGCCCTGGGCATGGTGGGAGAGCAGCAAGGTCTCTCCATTTCCGTAGAAGCCGATCTCATGCTCGCCCGCAAGGGTCCCGCCACGGACAGCGTGGAGGCCGACCTCCCCGTGGTGTCTTTGCGCCTGTTGGCCTTCTCTTCCACATAGGGCCTGGAGGCTTTCGCTTCCTGGAAGGGCATGAAACAGCGCAAGCGCCGTGCCGCTGGGCGCGTCCACCTTCATCCGGTGGTGTTTTTCAACGATCTCGATATCAAAGCCAGGCAACAGCCCCGCTGCGAGCGCTGTGAGCTTCTTAAGCGCGAAGACGCCCATGCTCATGTTGGGGCTGTAAAAAAGCGGGACGGACTCTGAGGCGGCGCGCATCCGGATCCTGTCTTCCTCACTGTAGCCCGTCGCGCCCAGCACCGAGGGAATCCCCTTTTCGACCGCGAAGGCGAGCAGTTCGGAAAGCGAGGAAGGTGCAGAAAAATCTACAATAACGTCGGGGTGGCGGTCGCAGTCCGCAAAGGAAGCATATAAGGGGAACTCCCCGCTGGCAGCACCGAGGGGGTCCACGCCGGCCACCACGGTGAAGCCGTACTCGGGCGCTTTGTCTGCAATCAGCCTTCCCATCCGTCCGCATGCGCCACAGACAAGCAGACCGCTCACCTGACAAGCTCCAGTTCGCGCAGAGCAGCCCACAGCCTCTCGACTCTTGCTGGATCAAGTGGGACCAGCGGCAGCCTGAGCATGTTTTCGCACAGGCCCATCATACCCATCGCCGCCTTGAGAGGAATGGGGTTGACCTCGCTGAACAGGGCGCGGATCAGCGGAAACAGCCGGAGCTGCAGAGCCGCGGCAGCGGGATAGTCTCCTTTTAGCATGGCCTCTGCCATCCTTGAAGTGAGCGCTGGGGCAACGTTGCTAAGCACAGAGATGACGCCCAGGGCGCCCAGGGCCATCATCGGTACGACCACTTCATCCGTCCCCGAATAGAAGACAAGCCGGTCGCTGCAGAGGCTCATCATCTCCCCAATGTGGACCAGGTCTGCGGAGGCTTCCTTGATGGCGATGATGTTGTCGTGCTCTGAAAGGCGGGCGAGGCTTTCAGGCGTGATGGACAGCCCGGTCCGAGAGGGCACATTGTATAGGATGATGGGCAGGGACCCTGCGTCGGCGATCGCTGTGAAGTGGGCGACCAGACCTGCCTGGCTGGTCTTGTTGTAGTAAGGTGTGACGCACAGCTGGGCAGAGGCGCCCAGCGCAGCTGCATTGCCTGCCAGGGCGATAACGCGCGCGGTGTCATTGCCTCCGGTACCGGCCAGGACGGGCACGCGGCCATCCGTTTCCTCCAGCACGCAGGCAACCACCCTTTCCCATTCACGATCGCTCAGGACGCTGGGTTCTCCAGTGGTGCCGCAAGCCAGCAGGGCGCTGACTCCGTCTTCAAGCTGCAGGCTGACCAGGCGCTTGAGCGCGCCCTCATCGATTCCATCTCCTGAAAAGGGAGTGACCAGGGCGGTGCAACAACCTGTGAAGAGCGCCTTTTTCATCATGAGCCTCCTTCGGGCACATAGCCCTGGGCGCAAAGAAGCTCGGCCATCAAGACGCTGCCACCGGCCGCACCTCTTAAGGTATTGTGGGAAAGACAGATGAAGTGCATGTCAAAAATGCGGTCTTCCCGAAGGCGGCCGACAGAGATAGCCATCCCCCTTCCGGCGTTGCGGTCCAGCTGTGGCTGGGGCCTATCCTCTGCGTCGGCATAGATGAGATAGGGGTCCGGAGCCGAGGGGAGTCCGAGTTCCTGTGGAAGGGTTCTCAAGCCGTGCCAGAGATCCCGGACCTCGGACAGCGGAGGTTTTTTGTCGAAGGACACGCTCACGGCTGCGGTATGGCCATCGGAAACAGGCACGCGGATACACTGGGCGCTGATGACAGGGGCGGGGGCGTTGACGATCCCGCGCTTGCCCGCAGACAGGCGCCCCCAGATTTTCAGGGGTTCTTCCTCGCTCTTGCGTTCCTCTCCGGGGATAAAGGGGATCAGGTTGTCCGCCATCTCCGGCCAGCCTCGAAGCGTTTTCCCGGCACCGCTGACGGCCTGCATCGTGACGATGCTGACCGCTTTGAGTCCAAGAGGCCTCAGCGGGGTCAGGGCCGGCACATAGCTTTGGATAGAGCAGTTGGGCTTCACGGCGATGAAGCCTCGCTTGGTCCTCAGCCGCTTTTTCTGCAATGGGATGACGTCGGCATGGGCGGCGTTGATCTCCGGGATGATCATCGGGATATCAGCCACAGTTCTCGCGGCGCTGTTGCAGCTGATGACGGGCAGCTCTGCCTTCGCATAGGATTCCTCAAGTTGGAGGGTCTCCTCTTTGGGAAGGGAAACTGCGCAAAACACGACATCGACCTCCCGGGCCATCCGGTTCACGTCGGAGGCGTCAAACACCGTCATCTGCGAGGCAACAGCAGGCAGGGCGGAGGGCAGGGCCCACCGATCCCCGACCGCCAGGGCATAGGGCTTCCCGGCGCTTGCCTGGCTGGCTGCCAGGGCGCTGAGCCTGAACCAGGGATGATCTGCAAGAAGGCTTACCAACCGCTGCCCCACCATTCCCGTGGCGCCTGCGATCCCGACCCTCCATGTTTTCATACCGTCCCCTTTCCAGTTGCTGTTTCGTTTATAGAACCCCGATGCGGCGAAGGGGCTCAAGGCTTATTTCTGCTGCCTCCAGCGGGCTGCGGCCAACGGATGAATCCTGTTCGATGATGAACCACCGGGCACCGGCTTCGAGTCCTGCCCTGACAATGGCGTCGGCGTTCAGACAGCCCTGCCCGAAAGGGCGAAATTCCACATGTCGCCAGCGTATGGACTCAGGCTCGGAGAGCATCGCCTGCAAGTCGTATGAAGCTTTGCCGCCTGTCATGGCATAGTCCTTTAGGTGGACCAGCGGGACGCGGCCACGGTGCTTCAGGAGGTAGTCCACCGGGTCGAGCCCCGCAAATTTGACCCAAGCAACGTCGATTTCAGCTCCGAGAAGGGAAGGAGGGAGGGCGGCAAGCAGGAAGTCGAGGGCGGGCATCCCGCTGAGGTGAACAAACTCAAAGTCGTGATGGTGGTAAAGAAGCGGCATCCCTTCGTCCAGACAGAGGTTGCCGATGGAAAAGAGGGAGCGTATCACGCCCGGAAACCCAAGCTGCCCGGGGCGCAGGCCTTCTTCAAGCCAGGGAAGGGCGATGTAGCCGCAGCCAATCTCTCTATGAAAGGACAGGACGCTGGAGAGGTTTTCCTCAAGCTGTTTTAAAGGGACGTGGCTGGAAACGGCAATGAGGCCTGTATCTGCCAGCATATGGCGGACGCTGCCGGCGTCGTGCCCGTGGAAACCTGCGAACTCCACTCCCGCATAACCGATCTCTTTCAGGGATTTCATCAAACCTGGAAGATCCCGGGATGCGTGCTCGCGGGCAGAATACAACTGGTAGGCGACCTGGGCTTTCTTCATGAATTGCTTCATTTACTCAAAACACACGGGTTTTCCCGTTTTAGCCGAAGTATAGATCGCGTCCAGGATGCGCGACACAGTCAGGGCTTGCTCTGGCAGGATACAAAGCTCGCCCTGTCCGAGAACAGCCTTCAGAAAGATTTCCTGCTCCAGGACCGCAGGCTTCTGCCGCGCGTCGTCCCCCTTACCCAGGTCTGGTCGCTCTGTGTACTGCCTGCCAAAGCGCACGCCGTTGATGCGCAGCCCATCTTGCATGTCCGCGCCAGCCCTGGTGCCCGAAAGGCTGACGCGTCCCTCTCCCACCTCCAGGGTGTTGAGGGCCCAAGAGGCGGAAAGGATGATCGTGGCGCCATTTTCCATGACGATGAAGCCAAAGGCGCTGTCTTCCACCATAAAGAGGTCAGGGTCCCAGTCGCCCCAGAGGTTCGCAGTCTGGGTGTCCCGGTTGAGCTTGTGAAAGACCGTACCGACAGCGTAACGTGGGCGGTAGTTGTCCATCATCCACAGGGCCAGGTCCAGCGCATGGGATCCGATATCGATCAGGGGACCACCGCCCTGCTCATATTCGTTTAGGAAAACTCCCCACGTGGGAACCCCTCTGCGGCGCAAGGCGTTAGCCCTGGCAAAGTAGACCTCGCCCAGCATGCCCGACGCGCAAGCCTGCTTCAGATATTGACTGTCCTGGCGGAAGCGGTTCTGATAGCCGATGGTCAGAAGCTTTCCCGAGCGTTTCGCGGCCTCTAGCATCTTGGCAGCCTCATCCCCGTTGAGGGCCATCGGCTTTTCGCACATGACATGTTTGCCGCTGTCCAGGGCTGCTACGGATACTGGGGCGTGGCTGCGATTGGGTGTACACACATACACGACATCTAAGGGAAGCTCGAGAAGCAGGCGGTAGTCGGTATACGCTTTCGCGCCCGGAGCCCCGAATTCATGGGCAGCGCTCTGTGCCCGGGTGAGTTCAATATCGCAAAAGGCCAGCATGTCCGTTCTGTCCAACTCGCGAAGGGAGGCAAGGTACTTGTCGCGTGCAATTGCGCCACAGCCTATGATGCCCGCTTTGATTCTGTCCATTTCAGATCCTCTCACAAAAAATGATCCCCTGTGACACAGATTATAAACGGGGAGGCCTCTTTTGTCATCCGTAGGGCCGAACCGGGGAGCCTGGGGGGAGATAAGCGCAGCCTGTAGCGCTCAAACCGGGGAGCCTGAAGGGACATAAGCGCAGCCTGTGGCGCTCAAACCGCAGGCTGTGAATCAACCTCTTTTTAAGACGATAGAACCAAACTCCCCGAAAGCCGGTTTGCCTGCGTGCTGATTTCGCACTTTGTCGGCGGCTTGTTTTAATAGCCTCGCGCACCGCCTTGGAGGTCTTTTCCGAGGTGAGCCCATAGCGTTTCATCAGCTCAAGAGCGATTCCAGAACGTCCGAAGGGAACCCTTATTCCAATGCGTTGCACTGGGACAGGCAGCGTCTCGGAGATTATTTCTGCGGTTGCGCCTTCGAGGCCTCCAATGATATTTTGATGTTCCACAGTCTTGGCAACGCTCTTTTTCCCCAATCGTTAACCGCCTGCTTCTCCTGGGTTCCAGTCGGGCTGCATGATCCCGGGGGTGAAAGGACCACTGGCGGATAACATTTGCGAAAAAAGGTATTGACAGGGAAGGGGTGTAGTGGTAACCTATTCAGGCGCCCCAAAAAA
>CAZPIC010000017.1:33743-45399 GCA_964586835.1 uncultured Oscillospiraceae bacterium | reverse complement strand
TATTTGTTAATAATTCATAATACAATCGAGATAAATCGTTCATGCGTTAGCCCTGCCCTCCGCCGGTCAGCGCGAAGCCCCGGGGCGTTCCACGGTGGAGAGCGCAGGGAGGTTCGTCAAGCGCTGAGCGAAAATCGTCCTTGACAATACCCACCGCAGCGGGTAGCATATGGCGCGCTGGGATTGCCTGGGTGTGGCGCAGCTTGGTAGCGTGCTTGAATGGGGTTCAAGAGGCCGGAGGTTCAAATCCTCTCACCCAGACCAGTGGCAGGTCCACCGAATCCGTTGAGAATCGGTGGTTTTTCTTATGATTTGACTGCATTCTTGCGAGCTTGAACAGACCGCTTTCCTTTCTGTTTTGTTCGTCTCGTTCGCTTCATTCTTGGTTTGGGTGGTCAAAACGTGGTCAAAAACGTCGTCGGCTGACTACACTATGAATTCGTATAACGCTAAGCCTTGTGCCATAAGGGGAAGTGACATCATGACAGAAAAGAAAAAGGCCTTAATTTGCTTTTTTAAGCCTTTTTCTGCCAGGAGGTGAAAAGGGGTAGGGTAAGGGGACGCGGCGCAGGGAAGTGTTTTAAAATCATTTAAAATGATACTTGGCGCCGCCTGTGGAAGGATGAACTGGAACGTGAGTTGCCTGGCCATGCGAATCTTTACTACAACGAGTATGGGGAAGTCTTCTGTTATGATTTGAAGAACAGCACCCGCAGGACCCTGGTCAATGACGGGTATGAGAAAAGCCGCAAGTGTATCCGCAAGAAATGTCCGGCCAGAGCCTATGGCGTCCGTTGTCCTTCCCTTCAGGAATGTCCCGTAAAGGGCGTTGTTCGTATCCCTCTAAGCACAGACGTGCGCATCTTCACCGCTGTGGATCGAAGCAGTCTGAAGTGGAAGCGAAAATACAAATACGGCAGCTCCGTAGAGCGCGTCTTCAGTCGAATGGATGTCAGCCTTGGCTTTGAACTGCATTCTCTGCGTGGATTCAAGCGGATGCGACTGCAATGCGCTACAGGCCTGATCGTCATGCTGGGGATGGCGCTTGGAAGAGTCCAGGAAAAGAAGCCTGAGCTGATGCGAAGTTTGGTCCGAAGCGCGTAGTCCGCGGCTCCTTCCACATGAGCTTCATCATCCTCCCGTTAGGGCTGGTTAAGATTGTCAAGAATTACAATTTCAAAGGATGCACAACGCTTCTCCTGTCAGAGAAGGCATATTCACCTGCTTCAAGAGATAAATTGCTGTAATGATTCGAAAAATCTCAGGCTGAATCTGTGACTTGACGCCTGGAAAGCAGGCGCAGCGCAATTAGCTCGACTGTTTTTTATGCTTTACTTTCGGGCCCAAGCGTGCTACGATACCGGCGTTCGGGGCATTAGCGCAGTTGGTAGCGCACAACACTGGCAGTGTTGGGGTCAGGAGTTCGAGTCTCCTATGCTCCACCAGAACACAACAGGCCCGAAAACCGCCTATGAAGGGCGCTTCAGGGCCTTTTCGGTTTTTCGCAATGCTGCACGCGGGATTTCTATCAGGTGGTGACAGGCATGGACACACAACCCCCGCGTAGGGTCGGCTATGGGCGCCGGTCCGGCACCCGCAGACTGGTCTTCTATGCGTTGACTGCCGTCCTTCTGTTCATTGCGTTGTTTGCATGGCTCCTCCTGGACAGGGACCACGCCGTCCCGGAAACGGAGCGGGGCGACCTTGCAAGTCGCCTGTCTACCCCGCAGGGCTTTATGCATAGTGGAACCGTCTACACGCAGCGGAGGGGACTGACCTCCATCCTCTTCCTCGGCCTGGAGTCAGGCGTTAAAGGCGATGAGCAAATCCCTGGCGCCATTAGCAACCTGCGTGCCAACTTTCTTCTGCTTCTGGTCATCGACGAGCCCGGCCAGAAGCTTGAGCTTCTTTATATTGACCGTGACACGATGGCGGACATCCCCCTTCCAGACGCGCCTGATGGCAGTGCAACATCCAGGCGCGCGCGGATCAGCCTGTCGACAGCATTTGCGACCAGCTCACCGGAGGGTTGCGCGCTGGCGGCACGGACGGTATCTGGGCTCCTGGCAGGGGCGACGATCGATAACTACTACGCTCTGGACATGGAAGCGATCTCAGAGCTCAACAGCTATCTGGGCGGGCTCAACGTCGTCATCCGGGAGACTTTCTCCGGGAAAGGGGAAGGGGAAGGGGCGGAGGTTGTTGAGGGTGTGGCTGCAGAGAATCCTGACCGGCAGGCGCGGTACCTGCCGGCCATGATGATGCTCAGCTCGAAAGCGCAGACCAACCTGCACCGGGGGCGGCTGATCAACCTCGCCAACATAAGCCAGGGATACCGGCGCGAGAGCATCCTCCGGTTGCAAGGTATGCGCGTCACTGGCAGTGATGGAGACTCTGAGTTTCATCCCGATGCGGACCATCTGCTTGAGATCAGTCTTAAATTGTTTTATGAACCCTCGAATGCTGGACCATAGCCCAGAAATTGTGTAAGATAGCAGCGTTGCTTTTGCGTAACTAATGGAAAACCGACAGTCCAGACCACCTTCGCCCATTTGGAGGACCAGTGATGCAGGAACGTGAACCAGTTCAGACCATGACGCTCGTGCGCCGCGAGGACGCGTCCAACGAGACAGAGATCGACTTGTTGGAGCTTCTGACGACACTCCTTGCCAACCTCAAGTACATCCTCCTCGCAGCCGCCCTCGGTGTCATCCTGGCTGGGGTCTACACGCTGTATATCGTTACGCCACAGTATCAGGCTACGTCCAAGCTGTATGTCCTGGGTTCGAAGGACTCGGCTATCAATCTGGCCGACCTGCAAATCGGCTCCAATCTGACTCCAGACTATAAGGAGGTCTTTAAAACCTGGGAAGTCCACGAGCAGGTGATACAGAACCTGGGCCTCCAATATTCCTACAACGCCATTCAGAAGATGCTGGACATCAGCAACCCGCCCAACACGCGCATCCTGCACATCACAGTCACCTCCACCGATCCGGTGGAGGCGACGTTGCTGGCTAACGAGTATGCCAATGTCGCCAGGAAATACATCTCCGACACCATGCGCACGGACGAGCCCAGCGTCCTTTCCGTGGCACTCAAGCCCAAGAGCCCCTCCAGCCCTAACAGGACCAGGAACCTCGCGCTGGGCTTCATGCTGGGCGTCCTGCTGGCTGTTGGCATCATCACGCTGCGTTTCGTGATGGACGACAAGATTCGCACGCAGGACGATATCAGCAAGTATGCGGGCCTCGTCACGCTGGCTGTCGTCCCCAGGGCCAGCGCGGCGACGTACAGCGAAAAGAACCATAAAAGAAAGAAGCGCGCATGAAACAGATCGACATCACACGTTTTGAGCCCCTTGATTATGCGGTGGGTGAAGCTGTCAACACGTTGTGTACCAACCTTTCCTTCACAGGCCGAGACAAGAAGGTCATCATGGTGACAAGCTGCATCGCCGCGGAGGGAAAATCCTTTCTGAGCATGAACATCATGCGCACGATGGCACAGTTCAGCAAAAGCGTCGTCCTCGTCGATGCGGACCTGCGCAGGTCCGTCCTGGCAAACAGCTTTGGCTTGCAGATCCCCGGCGAACGCGCAGGCCTTGCGCATTTTCTGGCTGGAATGACAAGCATGGATGACGTTATGTACGCCACCAGTATCCCCAATGCCTTCATGGTGCCGGTGGGACGCGTTGTCTCCAACTCGCTTGCCCTTTTAAGCACACCGCTCCTCGGGCAGCTCCTCAACCGCCTGGCCAAGGGCTTTGATCTGGTGCTGGTGGACTCCCCTCCCATTGGTATTATCATCGACGCGGCAGAGATCGCCAAGTTTTGTCATGGGGCAGTGATTACTGTGTCCTACAATCAGGTCAGGCGACGGGAGCTCATCGAGGCCAGACAGCAGATTGAGCTTGCGGGAACCCCTGTGTTGGGCGCGATCCTTAACAACGTGGAGTTGGACTCTTTCATGGGCCGAAGGTACTACTACAGGTACAGTGGCTATCAGAAGCAGTATCTGAAAGAAGTCCCGCCTGAAAAGGTCAGCCGCAAGCAACGCCGGGCAGCTGACAAGCACAGGTCAGCTTAAGGGGCTGCATGCCGCAAAGGTATATCGATCTTCACCATCACATCCTCTACGGTCTGGACCGTGACGGGCCACGAACAGCGGATGAGACGGATAACATGTTGTGCAAAGCCGCGGCGGACAACATTGGCATCATCGTCGCCACCCCGCATGTCGCACCAGGTATCCGCCCTTTTGAAACAGTTCTGTTCCACGCGCGGCTTCATGAGGCCAACGCACGATGCCAAGTCCTGGGCCTGGACCTTAGCATCCTGCCAGGGGCAGAAATCTTCTATACGCCCTATACCTGCGACCACCTGCTGGCGGGCAGGGTTCCCACCCTGGCCGGCACCGAATACGTGCTGGTGGAGTTTGCCCCAAACGAGACCCTGAGCGTGATACGGGAAGCCGTGACGTCTTTGAATCGCTGCGGCTATTCCGTTATCCTGGCGCACGCAGAGCGCTGTATCTGCTTGGCTCGACGGCCTGGTCTCCTGAGCGCTCTCAGAAAAGAACACCGACTCTTTATCCAGATCAACGCTGGAACCCTCCTGCGAAAAACAAGCTTCAGGACAGGCCGGTTTTTGCGTTATGCGTTTCAACACAGCCTTGTGGACGCCATCTCCACCGACGCCCACAACATCAGCACCCGGGCTACCTGCCTGACGGAGGGATATAAAGCAGCAGGCGCATCCCAAGAAACCCTGATGCGCCTGCCGCGTGAAGTAGCTATGCGTGGCTGTGGCCACGCGTAAAGCAGCGGCTGCGCCGCCGTGAAGAGCCTTAAGCGCAGCGGGTGGACACGCTGCGCGTGAAGAGCAACGCTTCGCGTTGCGTGAAGAGTAGTGCTCCGCACTACGTGAAAAGCAGTGCTGTGCACTGCGTGAAAAGCGCCTGCGGGCGCGGAAAGAAGAAGGTTGGCATGGCTGAGATTGCGTGGCTGTGGCCACGCGGGAAAAGGCATAAGCGCAGCGGGCGGGCGCGCTGCGCGTGAAGAGCAACGCTTCGCGTTGCGTGAAGAGTAGTGCTCCGCACTACGTGAAAAGCAGTGCTGTGCACTGCGTGAAAAGCGCCTGCGGGCGCGGAAAGAAGAAGGTTGGCATGGCTGAGATTGCGTGGCTGTGGCCACGCGGGAAAAGGCATAAGCGCAGCGGGCGGGCGCGCTGCGCGTGAAGAGCAACGCTTCGCGTTGCGTGAAGAGTAGTGCTCCGCACTACGTGAAAAGCAGTGCTGCGCACTGCGTGAAAAGCGCCTGCGGGCGCGGAAAGAAGAAGGTTGGCGTGGCTGAGATTGCATGGCTGTGGCCACGCGGGAAGCATCTGCGGTTCGGTTATGAAAGCACAGCGAAACGAGTAGAGAAACAGCGACCGACCTCTTGTTAGCTCCGTATCCCCTATGCTTTACGCAGTGCAAAGCACTGCTCTTCACGCGGCCAAAGGGCGCTCTTCACGTGCAGCCACTGCTGCACATTCTGTGTCATGCGTCCAGGGGCATCTGTGTCGCTGGCACATCCACGTCCCAGGCGCTGAGTTCATCGAAAAATAGCGGCGCTCCACCCGTATGGATGAACAACACGTTCCTGAAGCGTCCTGGCTCTTGTTTTAGCTCGTTTAGCAGCCCTGCATATGCTTTTCCCGTATAGATTGGGTCCAGGGCAATCCCATCTTTTGTGTATACGGTGCGGATGGTGTTCCGGATTTCGTCCGAATGACGCGCATAACCGCCTGCCAGGTATTGGTCTGTAATGCGGATCTCCACGTTCGGGCAGGTCTCCTGGCGATCGTCCTCGAAGTAAGCCTTGAGGTACCTGTGAATCATCTGGACATGCTCCTGTTGCTGGTAGGCGATGGACACGCCCAAAATATATTCCTTGCCCTCACACAAAGCCTGTCCTGCCAGCAAACCTGCAAGGGTCATGCCGTTCCCGCTAGCATGGCTAATGCAATCAAATGTGAGTTTCAGTGCCTTTGACTGAATCTCTATTTCCTTATAAACCTTCACATACGCCCTCACGGGCACGGCCTCGTTTCCCCGGCCGGAAGCGTCTCCAAAGAGATGATAGGGCGACAAGCCTTCAGCCTCGCATCCATCCAGGACGCTGCGGACCGTATCGGGCACCTCTTCTTCCTTACATACGTGATACACCGCACCCGCCATGCGCGCCAGATAGCTGTTGTTGGTTTCAGTCCACGTGCCATCGTCATCGCGGGGCGAAACGATATGGCAGGGGATATTTCGTTGCGCGGCCATGGCTGCTAAGATCCTGCACAGGTTGGACCTGGGGTTTCCTCGCCCGATCACACAGTTCTTCCCTTTCGCCTCCATATCCGTGAAAAACTCCTGCGCGATGCGCAGCTTGTTGCCTCCAAAGGAAAATGGAAGCAAATCCTCGCGCTTCATGTACATATTTACGCCAGGAATATCACAATGGACTCTTTCAATGGGAGTGAACATACCCACCTCCGCCCATGTTCCCGCAAGGCGCTTCCTTACACAAAGCGCGACCCCATCCGCGCTAACCCCAACTTCTTCACGCGCAGCGCACACGCTCACTGCGCATAAGGCTTCTTTCCGCGCCCACAGGCGCTCTTCACGCGCGGTCACAACCGCGCTATGCCTTTTCTCCGCGCCCACAGGTGCTCTTCACGGCGGCGTAGCCGCTGCTTCACGCAGCACAGAGTGCTGCTCTTCACGCGTGGCCACAACCGTGCTATGCCTTTTCTCCGCGCCCACAGGCGCTTTTCACGCAGTGCACAGCACTGCTCTTCACGACTGCGAAGCAGTCTCTTTACGCAACGCAAAGCGTTGCTCTTCACGCACAGCGTACACAGTCGCTGTGCTTAAGGCTCTTCACGCGTGGCCACAGCCACGCATCGCTGCGCTTAAACCCCTACTTCTTCACGCACCCGAAGGGTGCTCTTCACGCAGCACGTAGTGCTGCTCTTTACGCAACGTCGCGTAGCACGTTGTTCTTCACGCGCGGTCACAACCGCGCATTGGCTCTTCACGCACCGGAGGTGCACTGCGCCTCCGGTGCTAATCCGTAAACACCACGCTCACTTCATTGCCCTCGGCGTCGAACTCCCGGCGGATAGTCGCATAACCTTCTGCCAGCAACGCCGGGTTGCCATTTTCATCCTCATACGCTTCCAGCGTGATGTGTTTCGCGTCCCTATACTCTTTGCGCACTGCAGCGTATCCACTGGCATTGCGAACGGGCTTCCCATCCGCGTCGAAATACGCTTCGCGAGCAATGTACCCTTCCTCTGTATACTCACGCAACATGGCATTGTATCCCTTGGATACCCGCACAGGTTTCTCCTGTTCATCCAAGTAGCTTTCCAGGACGGACCTGCGATCTGAGTCATAGGTCTTTACCAGCACAGCATAGCCCGCCTTCTGGGATAGCAGTCTGCCGTCTGTCCCGTACCAAGCTGTTCGGACGGCGTTCCCCTGCTCGTCAAAGTCCCGGCGGATCGCCGCATAGCCTCCGGACAACAGGATCGGCTCCCCGTCCTCGCCCTCATAGGCCTCCAGCGTCAGGCGCTTCGCATCCCAGTACTCCTTGCGCACCGCTGCAAAACCCTTAGCGTTGAGCACGGGTTGCCCCGCCAAATCAAAGTAGGTCTCATACCCCACAAGCCCCTCAGCATTGTATTCCCGTTTCAGGCTTGCGTAGCCTGCTGGCAGCATCATGGGCTGTCCGTCCTCGCCCAGGTAAGCCTCCCGCACAGCCCGTTTGTCGCTGTCATACTCACGCAGCAGCACCGCATAGCCTGCCTTCCGCGCTAATAGTCGGTTGTCTGCTCCATGCCAGGATGTCCGGATGGCATTCCCCTGCTTGTCAAATTCCCGGCGGATGATCGCGTAAGCTTCAGGGAGCAGGATGGGCTTTGCGTCCACGCCCAGGTAGGCCTCCAGTGTCACCTGTTTCGCATCTAAATACGTCTTTCTCACCGCCGCATAGCCCTTGGCATTCAGTGTCGGCTCTCCCGTCACGCCAAAATAGGCCTCCGCGCTTACAAACCCCCTGTCATCGTAATCGCGTTTCAGGCTCGCATAGCCAGCTGGCAGCATCATGGGCTGTCCGTCCTCGCCCAGGTAGGCCTCCCGGACCACCCGGCCATCCCAGTCATACCCGCGAAGCAACACAGCATAGCCCGCCTTCTGGGGCAGAAGTTCTCCCTCCGCCCCATACCAAGCCGTCCGAACCGCATTCCCCTGCCTATCAAACTCCCTGCGAATCATCGCGTAGCCTTCAGGCAGCAGGATCGGCTCCCCGTCCTCGCCCTCATAGGCCTCCAGGGTCAGATGACTCGCATCCCAGTACTCCTTGCGCACCGCCGCGTAGCCCTTGGCACTCAGCACCGGCTTGCCTTGTGCATCCAGGGTGGTTTCGCAGCTAACGTATCCCTCTTTTGTATACTCCCGCGTCCAGCCTGCTATCCCTGAAGCCTGAAGCAACAGCTGATTGTCTTCTCCCAGATAGGTTTCCCGGATAATTCGGTGGCTGCTGTCATATTCACGCTCAATGGCTGCATAGCCTGACTGCTGCAGGCAAAGATTGCCATCCGGACCATACCATGCGGTTCGGGTAAGGTTTCCCTGCTGGTCGAATTGTCTGCGGATCATTGCGTACCCAGCCTCAAGAAGGACCAATTCGCCTTCCTCGTCATAGTAGGCCTCCTGGGTCACACGCATCCAGTCCAGATACTTCCTGGTAAAGGCAGCGTATCCCTCTGCGGCTGTCACAGGCGCGCCATCCGCGCCATAATAGGCTTCGCGCGTTATATTCCCGTCTGTATCATACCTTCGCCTGAACGAGGCATAGCCGGTCTCCACCACGACAGGCTTGTTTTTCTCGTCCTCATATCTCTCCATGATCAGCCGTTTCTTCCCGTCATACGCGCGCTGAAACCCTGCAAAGCCCTTTTCCTCGACAAACAGCGGCTCGTTCTCCGTGTCAAAGTAGCTCTCAGCGATCAGGTTTCCGTCTGTGTCGTACTTTCGCCTTAGGGAGGCATAGCCATCTGCGATCATGACGCGTTTCCCCTCCGCGTCCAGGTATTCCTCGCGGATCACCCGGCCACCCGAATAAGTATACACGATCTGGGCATAGCCTTTTTCCAGGACAAAAGGGGTCTCCTCCGCCGATAGATAGACAAGGCTTTTCACCAGGTCTTTTCCTGTATAAGTGTACGCTAAGCCGACATACCCTTCCTCCTGTCTGAGAGGCTCCCCGTCCTCGCCGTAAAAGAAGACGGTTTTGACCTTGTTGTCGGAGTAGCGGGTAAAAACCGCCTTCGCGTACCCCATCTCATCCTGGAGCTTCAATTCCCCTTCCGCGTCATAGTATGCAGAGGAAAGCAACAACCATCCATTGGCGTCATAAATATTCTCCAGGGCGGCGTACCCCACCGCAGCGACAACCGGATTGCCATCCGCATCGAAAAAGCGCTCGTTGCGCAGTGTTTTTGAAGTTAGCTGATCCCGTTCCATCCGGGCATAACCTTCGTCGCCCAGCATGTACGCTCCCTTCTCGTCATAGTACTCACGCTTTTCAAGGATGAGCCGGCTGTTATAGCTGTCCACCCTCCTGGCATAAAGCCCCTCGGGGACAATATGCTGGCCATCGGCGCCAAAGTACTCCTCCATGATGAGCGTTTTACCCTTGAAGGTATACAAAAGCCGGTGATAGCCTATCCCGGGCGGCACCACCGGCTTTCCATCCTTGTCGTAATAGCTGTGTTCCAGCTCACGCACATTCCCACTATACTTCGTCTTCAGGGTCGCATATCCATCGCTATTGTTGACCAGATTTCCGTCTGTGTCATAGTAACTGATGTCTACAGGATGGCTGGCAGAATTGAGCGTGCGCACATAATAACTGAAGCCCCTGTCGTTGATCGTAGGATTCCCATCCGCGTCTACCCAGGTTTCCTTTACCAGTTTTCCCTTTCGGTATCTCTGTACCGTTTCCGCGCTACCCGGCAGCATCAGACACAGGCATAGCAGCGTGACAGCATAAAGCACGATCATACGGAGGGGCGGCTTACTTATCACAGCTGGTTCTCCTGTCCATACAGGCCTATGCGTGGCTGTGGCCACGCATAGGCTCTTCACGCGCAGCGCACTCGCCCGCTGCGCTTCCCGCGCTAAAGCCTCCACCATCTATACCCCCGGCGTTCCAGCTCACTCTTATCCAGGATACTCTTCACGTCGATCATCACTTTCTCGGTGCCGTTGTACAGCGCGTCGATTCTGTCCATGGTCAGCGCCTTGAAGTCGTCATGTGCGACAGCCAGGATAACGCAGTCAGCGCCCTGTATGGAATCCAAGGGTGTCAGGTCTATGCCGTATTCTTCCTTCGCTTCGGCAGCCTCTGCCTGGGGATCCACTACTATGGGTGTGATGCCAAACTCTTCCAGGCGACGGATGATATCTACCACCTTGCTGTTGCGGGTGTCGGGGCAGTTCTCTTTGAAGGTCACTCCCAGGATAATCACCTTCGCGCCTTTGACAGTCTTGCCTGCCAGGATCATTTGCCGGATGGCCGCGTCTGCCACAAAGGCGCCCATGCCATCATTGATCTTGCGTCCGGATAGAATGATTTGGCTGTGGTACCCCAGTTTTTCGGCCTCATAAATGAAGTAGTAGGGGTCCACGCCAATGCAGTGGCCGCCCACCAGCCCCGGCCTGAAGCCCAGCGCGTTCCACTTGGTGTTCATGCCATCCACCACCTCTGCGGTGTCTATGCCCATCCGGTCAAACACCATGGCCAACTCATTCATAAATGCGATGTTGATGTCTCGCTGACTATTTTCCACCACCTTCACTGCTTCCGCTGTCTTGATGGTGGAGACGGGGAAGGTCCCCGCCTCTATCACCAGATCGTACACCTTCTGGATGGTCTCAAGGGATTCCCTGTCCATACCGCTAACGATCTTGATGATGTTCTCCAGTCGGTTCACCCGGTCGCCTGGGTTGATGCGTTCCGGGCTGTACCCCACTTTAAAATCAACGCCACACTGAAGGCCCGATTCCTTTTCCAGGATGGGCACGCAGAGGTCCTCTGTGACACCGGGGTAAACAGTGGATTCATAGATCACGATGGATCCGCTGCTCAGGTTACGCCCCAGCGTCTGAGATGCGCCCACAATAGGCGCCAGGTTGGGCGTCTTGTCATGGTTAATGGGTGTGGGCACAGCAATGATATGAAGCCTGGCCCCACGCAAATCCTGCTCGTCACAGGTAAATTGGACAGTCGTTTCACGGATGGCCTCATCCCCCACCTCCAGCGTGGGGTCCACGCCGGACCGGTACATCTCAACCTTTTCCCTGTTGATATCAAAGCCAACCACCTTCACGTGCCTGGCAAAGGCTACGGCAAGGGGCATGCCCACGTAACCCAAGCCAATGACAGCCAGGGACTCTGTTCCATTCAACAGCCCTGGGTAAAGCCCTGCGAAAACCTTCCCACTCATATTGCCCTCCCTGAACCAACCTTACACGAAATACTAAGGGCATTATGGCGCTGCCAAAGCCTGTTTGCAACAGAAGCGCCAAGACAGTTCCCTAGCGCAGCGGGCGG
>CAZPIC010000017.1:0-33643 GCA_964586835.1 uncultured Oscillospiraceae bacterium | reverse complement strand
AAGAGCAACGCTCCGCGTTGCGTGAAGAGTAGTGCTCCGCACTACGTGAAGAGCAGTGCTGCGCACTGCGTGAAAAGCGCCTGCGGGCGCGGAGAAGAGGCATAAACGCGACGAGCGAGCGCGCTGCACGGAAATTATCTGCGGTTCAGCCATAAAAACACAGGGAAACGGGTAGAGAAACAGAGACCAGCGCACGGCTGTGACCTATGCGCGGCTGCGCCGCGCTTAAGGTTTCTTTTCGCGCCCGCAGGCGCTCTTCACGGCGGCGTAGCCGCTGCTTCACGCGCGGTCACAACCGCGCCAAACCCCTACTTCTTCACGGCTGCGAAGCAGCCTCTTCACGCAACGTCGCGTAGCGCGTTGCTCTTCACGCGTGGCCACAGCCACGCATTGCCTTTTCACGCGCAGCTTGCTGCGCTTACCGCTTCTTCCAGTGTATAGTACTTCATGTTCAGCGCTTTCGCGACATTGGCGTTGGTGCATTTGCCATCATAGAAATTCACACCGGTGGCGATGGCTCTGCTTTTCATGGCAGCCTCTTCAAGGCCCATGTTAGCAATCATAAGCCCGTAGCGCAATGTAGCGTTGGTCAGCGCAACGGTCGATGTCCTCGGTACGGCACCCGGCATATTGCCCACGCAATAGTGAACGACACCTTCCTCAATAAACACGGGGTCATCGTGATAGGTCACACGGGAAGTCTCAAAACAGCCACCCTGGTCAATGGCTACGTCCACGATGACCGAACCCTGTTTCATGTATTTTAAATGTTCACGGCGCACTAGCTTGGGCGTTGGTCCGCCTGGCACAAGAACTGTGCCTATCACGAGGTCTGCTCTGGACAAGGCACGGATAATATTTCTCTCAGAGGAATAGAGCGTTGTGATGCCTGCGCCGAAAATATCATCCAGGTACTGGAGTCTTTCCAGGTTAATATCAAGGATCGTCACTTCCGCGCCCATGCCGACGGATGCTTTTGCCGCATAGGATCCGGCTATACCTCCACCAATGATGACAACCTTTCCCCGCTCAACGCCTGGCACGCCACCAAGCAATATCCCGCGCCCCCCGTACGATTTTTCTATATACTTGGCGCCCTCCTGAATGCTCAGCCGTCCGGCAATTTCGCTCATGGGCCTTAGGCATGGCAACGTGCCGTTTTCTTCAATTGTCTCGTAAGCGACGGCTCGGGTATGCTGCTGCGCCAGCGCATCTGCCTGTTTTTTGTCGGCTGCCAGATGGAGATACGTAAAAAGGATCAGTCCTGGGCGAAGCAATCCGTATTCTTCATCCATCGGCTCCTTTACTTTCACCATCAACTCCGCGTTGGCGTAAACATCTTCCATGGTAGGCATGATGCGGGCTCCTGACTCCACGTACTTTTCATCCATGAAACCAGAGCCTTCACCAGCGCCTCTTTCGATGATAACGGTATGGCCTGCGGCCGAATAGGCCACCACATTATCCGGCGTAAGTCCGACGCGGTACTCGTGTTGCTTTCTTTCCCTTACTGTTCCTACGATCATCAGCTTCAACCTCCATCCTGCTTTCCTGCAGTCATAAAGTATAACCAAAAACGATCGAAGAACACCAGAGGGCGCTTTGGCTGCTTCGCAACGGGCGAGCGCGCTGCGCTTAAACCCCTACTTCTTCACGCACCCGAAGGGTGCTCTTCACGCGTGGCCACAGCCACGCATCGCTGCGCTTAAGGCTTCTTTCCGCGCCCACAGGCGCTTTTCACGGCCGCAAAGTGGCCTTTTCACGCAGTGTGAAACACTGCTTTTTACGCAACGCTCTGCGTTGCTCTTCACGCGCAGCGCATTCGCTCGCTGCGCTTTCCCCTACCTTTTCACGCAGCACAGAGTGCTGCTTTTCACAACTTTTTCACGGCGGTGTAGCCGCCTTTTCACGCGCAGCGTGTCCGCCCGCTGCGCTTAAGGCTTCTTTCCGCGCCCGCAGGCGCTTTTCACGCAGTGCGCAGCACTGCTCTTCACGACTGCGAAGCAGTCTCTTTACGCAACGCGAAGCGTTGCTCTTCACGCGTGGCTACAGCCACGCATCGCTTATCCTTGTTTCAATTTCACTTGTTATCTTGAAATGCAGAAGATATAATGGAGTCCTTATTTCAAGATCAAGGCGAGGAGGGGACATCGTCATGAGTAACCGAGCAGGTAGATACAAATCAAACCTCTCTGGAGAGGCTGCATACCATTCCTTTTTGCCCACTCCACTCCCGCCAGACCCACCTGTTGTGCTGACAGACGATCTGGTCGCTCTCCTGGTTAATGCTCACCAACAGCTGGCTTTGCTCAACTTTCTGTCAGTTCGGATCCCCTGCATGCGGCTGTTCGTATCCATGTATGTCCGTAAAGAAGCACTGTTATCTTCACAGATCGAGGGCACGCAGGCCACTTTGGAAGATGTGCTGGATCCTGAAGCGGAAAAAAACACCAACCGGGACGTCGCGGATGTCGTCAACTATATCAAGGCGATGGAATACGCGCTGGATCGGCTGGAGCACTTGCCCCTCAGCAACCGGCTGATTCGCGAAACGCACGCTGTACTCATGCAGAGCGTGCGCGGTGAACACAATGCTCCCGGGGAGTTTCGTATTTCACAGAATTGGATCGGAGGTACAGCAAGTACGCTCCGGACTGCTCAGTATATTCCACCTAATCCTTTGGACATGGAAGACGCCATTTCTGAGCTGGAAAAGTACATGCATCGTGAGGACAAGCAGGATGTACTTATCCGTGTCGCGCTGATCCATTATCAGTTTGAAACCATCCATCCCTTCCTTGATGGAAACGGCAGAATGGGTCGACTGTTGATCATTCTGTACCTCATCTGTCAGGGGGCTCTGTCATCACCTGCGCTATACCTCTCCTACTCCCTGAAACGGAACCAGAGTGAATACTACGACCGTCTCAGCCTTGTACGTGAAAGCGGGGATTATGAGCAATGGGTACGGTTCTTCCTGCAAGCACTGCTTGAATCCGCTCAAGACGCAGTCACAGCAGCAGAGCGACTTCTTGTGCTACACGACCAACACATAGCCCAGATCCGTGCGCTTGGGCGTTCAGCTCGAAGTGTAGAAATGTTGTTTACCTACCTGGAAGCACATCCTGTCATGGATGTGGGAAAAACCGCTGCTACCCTCAAAGTCGCCTATGGTACCGTGAATGCTGCGGTATTGCGGCTTCAGGAGCTTGGGATACTCCGTCAGTCAAATCCGGGTGCGAGTAGAAACCGGATTTTTGCCTATAGTGCCTATCTGGATATCCTGCGGGAAGGCACTTGAGAATGAGCGCAGCGACCGTTTACGCTGCGCGTGAAGAGCCTTAAGCGCAGCGACCGTTTACGCTGCGCGTAAAGAGCAACGCTTTGCGTTGCGTGAAGAGCGCCCTGCGGGCGCGTAAAGAGGCTGCTTCGCAGCCGTGAAGAAGTAGGGGCTTAGCGCAGCGGGCGGACGCGCTGCGCGTGAAAAGGCGGCTACGCCGCCGTGAAGAGCGCCTGTGGGCGCGGAAAGAAGTAAGGGGTAAAGCGCAGCAGACGAGTGAAAAAGTAGGGGCTTAGCGCAGCGGGCGGACGCGCTGCGCGTGAAGAGTGCCCTGCGGGCACGTGAAGCAGCGGCTGCGCCGCCGTGAAGAGCGCCTGTGGGCGCGGAAAGAAGTAAGGGGTAAAGCGCAGCAGACGAGTGAAAAAGTAGGGGTGTGCGCTGCGGTAGCCGTGCAGAAAGAACAAACACTGCGCTGCGAAAAGTAGTGTGGACATGGGATCTGTAGTGTGGAAGAACAAAATTCTTCGTTATGGAAAGAATTTGAGAAATGCATCAAGGGCTTTCTGTCTTCACTCTTCTTTATCACCATGCTCCCAGGATTCTCGGCAGTGCGCAGCACTGCTCTTCACGGCGGCATAGCCGCTGCTTCACGCGCGGTCACAACCGCGCTATTCCTTTTCTCCGCGCCCGCAGGCGCTCTTCACGCAGTGCGCAGCACTGCTCTTCACGGCGGCGTAGCCGCTGCTTCACGCGGCACAGAGTGCTGCTCTTCGCGCGCAGCTACAGCTGCACTATGCTGCTCTTCACGCGCGGTCACAACCGCGCTATGCCTTCTTTCCGCGCCCACAGGCGCTTTTCACGCAGTGCGCAGCGCTGCTCTTCACGACTGCGAAGCAGTCTCTTTACGCAACGCAAAGCGTTGCTCTTCACGCACAGCGTACACAGTCGCTGTGCTCATACGGCTTGTTCACCTCACCAGATGCTCTGCGAGGGCCCAGATCAGCTTAGCTCTTTCCTGTCCGTGGATGCTGCTTCGGGAGTACACTGTGGTCCACACCGGCCTCCCCACCTACGGCAGCTGGAAGCTCCGTGCAGCATGTTGGCTGGCTACCAGCGCGCCTTTCAAAACATCCAGCAACAACTCACGCGCTGGAAGCATCCTGTACCTACCTCTTGTGATGTTGAACCAGAAAACCACTGAAAGAGATCCCAGAAGACAGGCTTCCCGCTTCCAACCGGTGCCCGCAACGTCTTCGGTCAGGGGGCTCAGTAAAGATCCATATTGCTGGACAACACGACCTGAGGAGAAATCAGGACCGTGTCCTTCACCACAAGGTCTTCGGCAATGGACTGATATAAGAGCCTCAAGCCCATCCTTCCCTGTTCATACTGATCCTGAAAGATGGTCGCGCTTACGACGCCTTCCCTGATGTAAGGCCTCAGCTCCCCATAGACGTCCGATGTCACGATACACAGTTTCCCGGCCCTGCCACGCTTGCACACTGCCCTGAGGATGGATCTGGAGTTGAAGGAATTGACATAGATCGATCCTAGGTCGGGGTATTCGTCCAGCACGCGAAGCGTTTCGGTGTATGCGAGCGGTTCATCATCGTTATGACAGAAAATGGACGCGAGCCTCAGGGGGTGGATGTTCATCTCTTCCATAAAACCGGACGTGATTTCGGCGTGGATACTGCGCTGCTCGATGCCACCCGTTGCGATGGCTACGGACTTCTCCCGGTTACCCATGCGGTAGAGAAGCTCCACCGCAAGCCTTCCGGCAACACGCCCATTGTAGCGGACACAAAATCTCCTGAGCGTCGGGTCCACGTCATTGACAGCGGTAGCCACCGCGATGCCGCGTTGTCTAAGAAGCTCAAACCCAGCTGCAGCGCGGGCGCAGATAAGCGCACCATCATACCCTTCTGTCGCGATGCGCCTTAGTGTCCTCTCAAGGTAAGTTTCCGCTTCGGGGGAATTGAAGCTGCCCTCGTCGTACCGGAAGAAATCCACCGTAATGTTATGGTCACACAGGGCGTCGTAGGTATCGCGCGCTCCTTGCACAAACTGATTATGAAACTCAGGAAAGCTTGTGAAGGCCAGCACAGCAATGCGTACCGCCCGCCTTGCGAGGGAGCGGGCAAGAAAATTTGGCTTGAACCCCATGCGGTCCGCGGCCTCAAAAACACGCGCCTTTGTCCTGTCACTCACCCGGCCCTTTCCAGTCAGTGCGCGGTTGACAGTCGCCGTAGATATGTTCAGTTCCTTGGCGATATCATAAATCGTAACGCGTTTTGAGATATTCTTCTCCAGCCTCTCCAAACGGCAACGCGACTGGCGTTCACAGGGCGCCGCAGCTGTCGCAGCCGGTATTTCACTCTGCCTCTCCATCATAGGTCTCTGTCTGGTATAATGCAAGCCAATGGAGGTGGAACCATGTCGGATTATTTGGAAAGAGTCAAACAGGACAGACCTGCCGTCGGGAGTGTGCGCATCTTCTGGTTGGGCCAGGCGGGGTTCATGCTGCAAATGTCCTCCGGAAGGACCATTGGCATCGACCCCTATTTTTCAGATTGCGTCAGAAGGCTCCTTCCGGAGGAGGGCTTGGGTTTCAAACGCCTGATGCCACCGATATGCGCAGCGGATGACTTCACGGTCGACACGCTACTGATCACTCATGAGCATTATGACCACTTTGATGTAGATTCCATTGCTGCCCTGATGGGCAACGGACACACTCAGGTCTACGCGAACGCCCCCGTCGTCTCCATGATCCAGGAGATGGGGCTCGACACCAAGCGAGCACATATCATGAGAAAAAACAACCCCATCCGCCTTGACAGCTGTACCGTGACCCCGATGGACTGCGACCACGGAGACCTGGCGCCCGAAGCATTAGGCCTGATGCTCGACTTCGACGGTCTCCGCGTCTATTATGCCGGCGATACCTCGCTGTCACCACAGAGACTCGAGCAGGCGATTCAGGCTAAACCGGAAGTGGCTATTCTGCCGATCAACGGCGCCTATGGCAATCTGGACGGCTCTGAAGCGGCAACACTGGCAGACATGCTTGGATGTAGCGTATGCATCCCCTGCCACTTCTGGACTTTTCCCAAACACCGCGGCGACCCGCAGGCCTTTCTTGAGGCGATGGCATCGCTGGCGCCAACCTGTGATGCCCGCTTGCTCTGCCAGGGTGAACACACGGATATCGCCAAATAACGACATCGGGAACCCCTTTAGGCGCGAGACCCGCTTACGGCCCCGTCGACCACGCCTGCGCCACGCCGGCAAGCTCGGCAGCCATATGCACCGCTCCCCACTCTGCCGGGCGTTGCATATCGCAGATCTTCAGACGCGGATGGCGCCAGGCGAGCGCGCGGACCAGGTCTTCGCGCAGCATCCTGCTGTTTTTCAGAAACCCTCCCTCAAGGTACAACGTCGTATCCGTGCCTGTTAACTCAAGTTCCCTGAGCAGCGTTTCGACAGCCGTAACCAAGTATGCGGCAGCGCGCCGCAAGATATCGCAGGCGCTTCGATCTCCCCGGGAGGCAAGGCGGCTGACCACCCGGCTCAGCCGGGCCAGATCGGTCTTATTGCGCGAGTATACAAAATCGATGACCTCAGAAAACTCCGTAAGCCCCAAGACCTCGCTGATGGCGGGCAGCAGCGCGGTTTCATACCCGGTTCGATCATAGGCGTGCAGGGCAGCTGTAATGCCTTCCCTTGCCACCCAGTAGGCAGACCCCTCATCTCCTACGAGATATCCAAACCCTCCTACCCTGTGGGTCTTCCCCTGTGCGTTCACGCCAAACCCCACAGAACCGGTGCCCGCGTTGAGCAAAAGGCCAGGCTGCCCTGCCGTGTTCGCAAACAACGCGGTCTCAGAATCGTTGGCAACCCGGACCGGGCAGGGAAGACCGATGCGCACCAGCATTTCCTCAACCCTGTCATGCGTCAGGTGACTGTCAACCCCGGCTGTCCCAAAGCACAGTGCAGCACAGCCCTCTTTGCTCAGCGCGTTGTTTTTCCAGAACTTGTCAAGCAGACTCCTCAGATTTGCCTCTACCGTTTCGACGGAGTTGGATTCAAGGTTGGTGGACCTGCCGCGCAGTCTTGCGATCTCTGCGCCGTTTAGATCCGTCCCTAGCAGCCGCGAATGGGTGCCTCCACCATCAATGCCAATCAGGTGTTTCAAGCGGGATCACCTCCTCAGGAAACACATACCGCTGTGCAGCCAGACGCCTCCGGTCACCCTGGGCATACACGATCATCTTCCCGGGACAGAGCCGTTCAGCGGGGCTGTAAGAATGTCGTCTGCGTAAAGTGGCTCATGGCATCGACGTGGGGCCTATGTCCAGGGACGGCAGAATCGCGATTGTCCGTCTCCGCGTACCCTGAAGAGACCTGGCCAGGGCAACATGGGCTTCGTTGCGGCTGTAGATGCGCATGAGGGCTTGCGTCGCTCCCTGTTCTCTGAGAATGGCTGCTGCTGCGTCAATGAGGCTCTTGGCTGTCCCCCGACGCCTGTATTCCGCACGAACGTAGATCATCACCAGCGCCACACTGTTCGGGCTCGATCCAGTCAGCATCATCTCCGCCAGCGGTTGCCCTCCGCGATAGTACCCCAGCGCCATGAAGCAGGGCTGCTGCATCTGCAGGACCAGATAGTCGCTGGTCACAGGCGTTAGACGATAAGCGTTCAGCCTTGCGATGAAAGCCCGTTGGTCCGGGATGGTCTCAAGCGGTACAGACGCAAACTGGCAGCCCATCGGTGTACGGGGAGCCAGTCCCACCAGAGGGAAGACAATTTCTTCTTCCGTATCCGTGTCCTGAAACCCGCCTCTGCTGAAAAAGTTCAGCAGTTCCCAGTTTGTTGGCGACAGCTGCGTATAGACGCGACCTTTTAGATGAGGATAAGCCGCGCCTACCTGCTCCGTCCTGCCCAGCAAGGCACCCAGCAGAAGGTTTCTCGCCGAGGGTTGGGCGTCAATATGAGCATAAATCTGCAGAGGGCGCTCGGGATACATCTCTGCCTGCATGAACGGTACGATGTACCCTATTCCGAGCTGAGTCTTAAGGTCATCCGCAGCAAAAAAGACGTTTTCGGGGGAGAGTCCCTGAAAGGGTGCCGTTGGCTGTGACAGTCGCATGGTCCCTCCTCAACGCTTCTTTCTGAAATCAGACCAGCTCGTCTGTCGCCAAACCTTCCCCGGGTGTGATGTCATAGAAAACCTTTTTCACCTCGGGGAATGCCTCACGGACGCGGCTGACATATTGTTCCAGCAGATCGTAAGGAAGCCTTGAGGGGATGGCTCGGTCCGTCGCGGCAGGCCCTGCCGCTCCCAGAGCTCTCAGACCCATTGCGACAGCAGCATCACTCGTCTCATAGGGAATAGGGTATAGATAAACAAAAAACTTCCATAGGCGCTTGCTCAGCCCCGCCTGTCTGATTTCGTTCTCAAACAGAGCATCTGCCCCTCTGAGTATGTGAAGCCGTGGTGCCGTTACTTCCCCGACAATACGCAAAGCAAGGCCCGTGGACGGAAAAGGCTGCGCCGAATAGATTTCAGCCGGCAGGCCTAGTGCTTCACCCACGGTACGGATTTCGTCCCGAAACAGTTCCCGGAGAGGTTCAATCACAGGCTTAGACGCTGGAAGGGCATGGTATTCATCCCTTCCTATGTACAGTTCCTCAAAGTTGCCTGACCGGACAAGCACTTGCGGATCAATTCCCGACAGCGTTTCTGCAAGGACGGCCTGCATGGTGTCCTGGATTGCCCGCCGCTTGTCCTCGACAGATGTTTTTCCCGCAAGTGCCTCCAGGAAGCGGTCACGGGCGCTGACTCCGATCACTGAAAGGTTCAGGATATCACGGTATTGTCGCATAAAGCCGTCGGCTTCTCCCTCCCGCAACAGACCGTGGTCAACAAAGACACAGCGCAGTCGGTCCCCCACAGCCTGATGGGCGAGCATGGCCGCTACCCCACTTTTAAGCCCTCCATCCATCACACAGGCGACGATGCCGTCCCCCGCCGCCTCTGCGATTTCACCCTTCGCGAAGCTGATGAAGGCATTGTCGCTCCACCACGGGGAACAGCCGCAAACTTCCTGCGCGAAATGCAACAAGATGCCTGTTCCGTCCGGGTCATTGGGTTCAATCTGGAACTCAAGCCCAAAGATGGGAAGCGTAGCATGCATAAAGCCTATAGCATCTTCCCCAGCCTCTGCAAGGGGCAGCAGGTCTTTGGAGAGTGTCAGGGGTCGGATCACCCTGAGCTGTCTGTCTGATTCTGCAAGCTCGCTTGTGAGAGGCGAAGGCATGAAACGTACCTTATGTACAGAGTGCAGCGCCAAGGCTTCCTCAGCCTTGCCGGACAGCAGCTTCGCCACGGAAGCGGCTGCGTCGCCAAGCGCAAGCACCGGGATCCCCGCCCGCAGGAGTCGGCCGTCAAATTCTGTCAGTAGCTTGCCTTCGATGCCCCCGGCAAGGATCAGTCCCATCGGCTCCTGGGCCATCACAGCCTCGAGGTCCGTTTCGCCGGGAATAATCCTGCAGTATATCTTTTCACCGCGCAGCTTGATCGCTGCTGCAGCTGCATACTGTTTATTGAAATCGAGCACCAGTACTAAGTCTTCCATGTCTCCCTTCCGGACAGCTGCCATTATGGCGAGTCGTCCACAGCCCAGCTGTCCACGTGCCCTCTCCGCCAAGCCATGAAACACTTGCTCAGATCAAGCTGCGTCTGTCGGTTGGCAATGCCCGTGGGGCTGTGGCCTGCATGCTTCTGAAAGGCTCTGACCGCATCCGCAGTCTGCTGGTGGTACGTCCCGTTGCATCCGCTTTCATCCATCCACCCCAATGCGCTCAGCTTTGACTGCAGGTCAAGAATTTTTTGGCCACTGCTGCCGGGTCTGAGTACCAGATCAGCAAGCGACCGAACCGTCCCGTATCCGAGGATACGCCAGTCAGATAATGGATACGACGCCCGTTGTACCCGGTCAGGGTTGTTGCCCTCGATGACGCAGACCCGAACAAGACCGTCATCATCGCACTCACAGCACTCAACAAGTGCGACATGGGAGGTGTCGCCACTGCTGTTATAACTGAGGAAGACCCAGTCTCCCGGCTGAGGAATGTAGCTGTTCTTTTCAATGGGCGCCCCGTTCGACGACCACCATTGCGATCCCCAGTCCGGCACATAGCCATTGCGGGCAATATAGCGGCCTTCCCTTAAAAACCAATTTCTCCCGGTATTTGAGGAAGTATATAAGGGAAACACCCTGTCCAGCAACTGCGTATCCAACTCCAGATCTACCTTACCCACGCACCAGCAAAGAAATTCGGCGCACCATTCTGCCTGTGGATCTCCCGCCCATTCCCCATACTTGGTGGTTCCATCACGCCCCTCAACGTAGCCGAGCTCCCCTGTAGCAACCTCCAGCAGACACTGCACATACGGCGGCACCGGATATTTGGGCACGAGGGGAACCCAAGCGGTTTCCACGGACCGCGCACCCGTGACGGCATATACCAACAGAAACGCCGCCAGCAGCATTCCACGCCTTCTGCCTCCACGACGTCGGAGCATTATACCCTTCCCCTGAATGATTGGCAAGGCGCGGAGGTGTCTGCGCGTTTCCCGCCCGAGACAAGCGCGGCAGTTGCCGATTGGAAGGTGGCAAGCAGCTCCGGGGCCTCTATGATGACAACGCTTCCGTACGGCAGGTCCAGCATTCTTTCCCAGTGAAAACGCGCCACCCTGAGCAGATCCGTCAAGCTGCTCCCCGGCGCTTCTTCTGTCATGGCAAGTTTGCAGACCTTTTCCATGACCGTCTCGATGAAGGCGGCATGGCTGTCCCAAAGAAGCTCCGTCAGGGCGCCACCGGCAAAGCCGGCCTCCTCACTCAGGGCCATGGCATGAAGCGTCTCCCGCAGTTCTGGCAAATAGAGAGCCTTCCTTGCTCGTCTCAGCTGATCAAACAGCTCCGCACCCTCTGATCTGAGTCTCAGAGAAAGAAGAACAGATAGGAAAGGCGCCTCACTTTTCCCCAGCGATGAGGCGTGATACAGCATGGCATTCAGCCGATGGATTCCTCCCTCCGCCTCTTCTGCTTCAAAGTTTTTATAGGCAGATATGATCCTTCTATTCGCGGTTTCCCAGAGCAACCCGATCTTTGAATCAAAATGGTGGTAGAAGCTCCCCTTGCTGCACCCGACTTCCGCGAGGATGTCGTTTAGTGAGGTTTTCTGATAGCCTTTGCTGAAGAACAGATTTTCGGCTATCTGAAGGATCTTTTCCTTCCGCCTCTCACCCTTGCGCACAGCTAAACCCTTTCGTCAATTGTATTCAATCACCTGCTGAATAGGCGGATAGTTGGAGGTGAACAGCTTCTCGCGTCTGTATTCCTTTCCGTCCCGGTAAAAGACGCGGTAGGTGTCCACAACATAGCCGGTCCTCGCCTTTTTCAGCTCCTGTTGTACGCCAGCAGGAAGAAGCGGGTTTTGCTGAAAAATAGGTTCTCCGGGCGGATCATTGGCTGAAAGCAGGACAGGCTCAAGTTCGATGCTCTCCCCGGGCCCTGTGATCATACCATAGATCTCCACGCCGATCCGTCGCTTGCTGTAGGAAGCCAGCAGAAAGACCGGAGTATTCCTGTCGTTGCGAAATGAAAAGTCAAGGTTAGGCCAGTTCACCGTCGCGTCTCTTCCCATATCTACATAGGTACTTGGCCATGCATGGGGTGCTCGGGACACGATGGTCATGCCCGCCATGGCTGCTGCATTGAACAGCGTGCTGGACACTTGACAGACACCTCCGCCAATCTCATCAGACATGATACCTCCGGCAATGGCGGGCGCCATCTGATATCCTTTCTGGGCGGTCCGCTCTCCAACGCGCTTGTTGAAGGAGAGGGTCTCGCCGGGCATAACGGTCGTCCCGTTGATTGCCTCTGTAGCCAGGCGGACATTTGTGTTTCGTTTTTCGTCGCTGGTTGTCTCGGTCCAAAATGAAGATAACACGGCAAAGCTGTTTTTAAGCTCTACCGTGGTGACCGTCGGAAGGAGGGGGGTCGAGATGACGGAGATGGCAGCGGAGAAGTCTCCCCGGTCCAAAGCTTCCGTGATCCGCTCGTAGAGATCTTCGCCATCCAGCCATGCCCCCGCGACATCCTGGGTCACTGAAAAAGCACGCGTGTTGAAATCGAACGAGGCCACGACCGCATTGATCGGATTGCGGTTCACGCTTGACACGATGTTCTGCACGAGGGCGCGCACGGAGGACTTCTGATAAGAAACCTCCGTAGTAAAGAACGCGTTTGTGGCGAGAATCTGCTGGGATTGCAAATACCGTGTCTCAAATGGCGTCTTATCCGACCCAATCATCCATCGGAAACCCTGCCGACCCATTGCGTACGCTTCCTCAAGCACGGGCCTCAGGTTTCTAGTGAAAGGGATTTGTCTGTCCGTGATGACCCACGTAGTGCCGTCCACCGTGATAGAAAGGGTAAGTGCTTCTTTTCCAGCCGCCCAGCCCGTTTCCAGGGCAGCCTCCGCCTGCTTCACGCTCATCCCGCCTATGGATAACCCATCCACAAAAATCCCATCCAGAAAGGCTTCACGGTTCATCCGGGCCACTTTATCCTTATACCGGGTATAGGGTTCACGAAAATAAATGACAGCGTAAGCCATGACTATCAGAAGCAAAACACAGGCCACAGACAGGACCGTCCAGCCGGAGCTGCGGGTGCTGCGGGTGCTGCGCACGGAGGCTCTTCCCCGAGGGGTTACCCACAGGGCGCCTTCATCAAAGCTGACGTTTACAAACGGCTCCCAGGGATCGGTTCCGGGATCTCCCACGGCTCTACGCCTTTGAGGGCTCGGTTGCCGGCGCGCCCTAAGAGGCTCTCGCCAGGATTCTTCCATGGCGGCGCGCGCTTCAGAGGGGGCATCCTCCCAGCGCTCATAAGACAGTGTCCGGCGCACGCCTGAGCGCCCTTGTCCGCGGCCCATGTCCCTCATGGCCTTTCCTCCGATCCCTTCCGTTTTTCATTCTATGAAGGGAGTTTATACCTGTCAAGGTACGGTCAATCCGCTTGACAGTTTTCCATACATCCTGTATGTTGAAACCAACACTTGCAGGGGAGGTATCCTGATGAAATTCTATCGGTGTAAGCACTGCGGAAACATTGTCACACATCTGGAGGATTCAGGTATTCGCATTGTCTGCTGCGGGGAAGAAATGTATGAACTCATAGCGGGTACTGTCGACGCCTCAAAGGAAAAGCACATCCCTGTCGTCACCACAGAGGGAAGACGCGTCGCTGTGAAGGTTGGCTCCGTGGCGCACCCGATGCTCAAGGAGCATCACATCGCCTGGATCGTACTGGAAACCACACGCGGACACCAGTTCAAAGCGCTTGAACTTCCCGGCGAACCGGAGGCTGCGTTCTGTCTGGACGAGGGCGAGGAATTTATCGCTGCCTATGAATACTGCAATCTGCACGGCCTCTGGAAAGCCTGAGCCCTGTGCGGCCCTTCAGCCCCGGAACAGCCGGGGCTTTCTTGTTTTACCATCCTCGGGCACGCAGCAGTTTGACAGTGCAGAGCGTCAATTCTATAATATCCTGGCGATAGCGGAGGGTTCAGCATGGATAAATGGGATCGCCGATTCATGCAAATGGCAAGGCTCGTAGCCGGGTGGTCCAGTTGCCACAGGGAAGGCAGAGCGATCGGCGCAATCATCGTCCGCGACAAGCGGGTCATGACCACTGGTTACAACGGTGCGCCTGCCGGCCTGATTACCTGTCGGGAAAAAGGCGAATGTCTACGTGACAGATTGGGCATTCCTTCCGGAACCCGCGCTGAGCTTTGCTATGCCATCCATGCCGAACAAAACGCTGTCATTCAAGCCGCACGGCTGGGCATCTCCATTGATGGCGGCACCCTCTACAGTACGCACCAGCCCTGTTCGGTCTGCGCAAAGATCATCATCAACGCAGGCATCAGGAGAATTGTGTATGAAAACGGCTACCCTGATCCTTTTTCCCTTGAAATCATCCATGCGGCGGGTCTCACGCTTGAACGCTATGAAGAGAACCACGACGATGCTTCTGACAGGGCTTCTGCTGCGCCGGAAACCCTCAGCCCATTGCCATAAATGGCTGTTGCCATGAAACGCCGTCTGCCTACGCTGTTTCTGGTGCTTCTCCTCGGAATTTTTCCCGGGATTGCAGCAAACGCCAGCCAGGCTGTGAATATCAGTGTCTTGGAAAGGGATGACATTCCTTCCACACCCAATGGCATGCACCACTATCTCCTGGTTTGCATGGATTCGTGGGCAGCGGACCTCAAACGCCTGAGTTTTAGCGACGGGATGGTTTTGCTGACCCTCGACGAGGTCGCCAGGCGGGTGATCGTCACCTCTTTCATCCGTGATATGCTCGTTCTCCATCCCGATGACCACCCCGGCAGGCTGACCTATGTTGTGAGGAAACATGGCATTGAGGGTCTGGTGGATACCATCAACCGGCATTTCGGGCTGAAAATCGAAAAATATGTCCTGATGGACTGGAGTCAGGTGCAGTCGATTGTGGATGCGGTTGACGGCGTGGACATCACTGTCTCTAATGCAGAGGCGAGCTATCTTAAACGATACGCCATCTCCTCCACGAGTACTACACCCTCCATGTCCCACGGCGGGACCTACCATTTTAAAGGTCATGCCGCTGTGATCTACATGCGCATCCGCCGGGTGCCAGCCCTCAATGGTGACCCCCATGACATTGGCCGCACCTTCAGAACACGGACTGTACTGTCAAACATTGCCGACAGCCTTGCAGATATCTCCTACGCGCAGGCAACCCAGCTGCTGGATGCCGTCTTGCAAAACACCCTCACAACCAACATGACGATGCAGGACATGCTGGAAGCACTCAACATCGCCTTTGAACTACGGGGAATCCCAGTGGAACAGTTCAGGCTCCCCATTGACGGAAGCTTTCGTGCCTTTACCTACGCTAATGGCGCTAGCCAGTTGATGGATTTTGAAATCAACCGCGAAGCACTCAGAGATTTTTTGTTTGAGAGCGGGTTCGTAGTCGCCGCTGACGATTGAGGAGCATCCACGTGAGCCACCCTGTAGCCAGAAACGGTCTTATCCCGCTAAAGCCCTTGCTGGCCGTCGCCCTTTGCGTTGCCTTGTCTGTCATCCTCGAGCGCTTTCTGGGCTACAATGACAGGGTGATCAGCATCTCCTTTTCATACCTGCCGGTCGCCTTGTCCGGCATGCTGTTTGGACCTCTGGCCGGCAGCGTCACCTGCGCTGCGGCGGACTTCCTCGGTGCCTTCCTCTTTCCGTCCGGGCCGCTCAACCTCTGGTTTACACTGATCGCCGCTCTCAAAGGCGCCCTATACGGGGTATTCCTGCACCGCGCCGGAGCCTCCAGGCATCAGGCTTACCTGGCTCAGCTTCTGGTCACACTCATCGCCCACCTTGCGCTGAACACCCTGGTCCTCGCCTACCTGACTGGGCGAGGGTTTCTGGCGCTCCTCCCACTTAGGCTGTTTAAAAATGTACTGTTTTACCCCATTGAAGTCTTCACGCTGTTTAAGATGAGCGAGTACCGCCCGCTGTTTGAGAGGCTGCTGAAATGACCGAATCCGAAACCATGCGCAAGAGGGAGGTCCTCCGTCGGCTGTCCCATATGTATCCCCAGGCAGGCCCGGGGCTCCATTTCTCCAATCCCTATGAGACGCTTGTCGCGACGATGTTATCCGCGCAATCCACCGACAAACAGGTCAACAAGGTCACGCCAGCGGTTTTTCGCGACTTTCCGTCGCTTGAAGCCATGGCAGCCACCAGTCCTGACCTCCTTACTCCCTACGTAAAAAGCTGCGGCTTCGCGTCCAAACCCCGTAACATTGTGATGGCTTGCAGGCAAATCCTCTCCAATTTTGACGGGAAGGTGCCCAATACCCTCGAAGGGCTGATGTCCTTGCCGGGAGTCGGAAGAAAAACAGCCAATGTCGTGCTGGCCAACGCTTACGGGATCCCAGCCCTGGCGGTCGATACGCATGTATTCCGGGTCTCAAACCGCCTCGGCCTGGCGGAATCCACCACCGTGCTGGGGACCGAGCAGGATCTCACCGCCCTCATTCCCAGAAAGGACTGGATCGCCGCGCATCATCAGCTGATCCTTCACGGGCGCCTTGTCTGCCGAGCCCGTTCCCCGCTGTGTTCAAGCTGTGAGCTCTGGAGCCTTTGCCCCTGGCCCCAGCGCGGAGAAGGCCCGAGCAATGGCACTTGATCTGGCAAAAACCCCGCATATTGAAAAGTGTTGCGGTTTATGCCGGATTTCACTGGATCATGTCGGTGTGGCACTGGAAGGGGAAACCCTCCTGCAGGATGTGAACCTTCATATCCACTGTGGCCAGCTGACAGTTCTGATCGGCCCCAACGGCGGCGGGAAGACGACGCTCCTGCGAACGCTCCTAGGCCAGATACCCCATACAGGGGAAGTTCGCCACCGGGACACTGCGGGAAGGCCCTTCCCGCAGATTCGCACGGGCTATGTGCCTCAGCAGCTTCCCTTTGACCGCCAGATGCCGGTAAGCGTGCTGGACCTGATTGCCTGCGAGGTTTCCCGACGGCCGGTATGGACGGGGGTTAGCCCTGCTGCAAGAAAACGCGTGCATCGAGCCCTGGCAGCAGCCCAAGCTGAAGGGCTGGCGGACAAGCGCCTGGGCGCTCTCAGCGGTGGCGAGCTGCAGCGGGTATTGCTTTCCCTTGCGCTGACGCCTACACCTGACCTGCTCGTGCTGGACGAGCCAGTCTCGGGCGTCGACCAGAACGGTCAGGCCCTCTTTCTGGAGTCTGTCCGTGCACTGAGAAACGAACGTCATATCGCCATTGTGATGGTGTCGCACGATTGGGACCTGGTCAGGCAGTTTGCGGACCATGTCGCCCTTGTCAATAAAACCGTGCTGATAGCCGGGCCTCCCGAAGAAGTGTTTTCTTCTCCCGCATTTGCCGAGGCCTTCCCTGCTACGGCCAGGTCAGGGAGGTTGGCCCCTTGAACAGTATCTACGCTTTGATTGACCTGCTTCTTCCATTTGAGTGTTTCTCCTACAAATTTATGAAGCATGCGCTGCTGGCTCTGCTTCTCCTGACCCCCATGCTTGCACTGCTGGGGACCATGGCGGTGAATAAGCGGATGGCCTTCTTTTCCGACGCCCTGGGTCACAGCGCGCTGGCTGGTATTGGCATCGGGACCCTTCTTGGGATCGGGGACCCGCTGGCCGTCCTCATTGTCTTTGGGATCGTCTGGGCTCTCCTGATCAGCCGCATCAATCGGGCCGGCGGTGCCTCAGCTGATACCAATATCAGCGTCTTCTCGTCCATTGGCGTTGCTCTCGGGCTTGTCCTTCTTTCCCGGGGGGGCCAGTTCACAAAGCATGCCTCGCTGCTGACAGGAGACATCCTGGCAGTTACGCCTGACGACCTTTTCTGGCTCGCGGTCGCTTTTGTCGTGGTCTTTCTCTCATGGCTGGGGTTATACAACAAGCTCCTCCTCACCGCGGTCAATCCGGCTCTTGCGCAAAGCCGTGGGCTTCGTCCCCACCTCATTGAATACGCCTTCGTGTGCTTGGTGTCCGTGGCGGTGATGCTCTCCATCCGCTGGGTGGGAGTCCTATTGATCAACGCGCTGCTGATCCTGCCTGCGGCAGCCGCACGCAACGTCGCGCGCAATGCGGCACAGCATGCCCTTCTTTCCCTTCTGTTCAGCGTCACAAGCGGTGTTTTAGGCTTGGTTGGCGCCTATCACCTGGGATCGGGTGCCGGTGCTGCCATCGTTCTTTGCGCTGGAGTCATCTATGTGGCCAGCCTGCTGGCACGAAAACTCATGCGCATTTCCGCGTAGTCCGGGAGGGATCATGGATCTGTATCATCATTCGCAGCATGATGCCTTCCGTTCCCCCGGAGGCGCGGTGCCGGTCGGGACTTCCATCCGGATCCGGCTTCAGGCTTGGGGGCATCCCGGACAGGTGGCGCTCCGCACCTGGAACAGCGCTGAGGAATACAGCTCCATGCAGCCTGTGGGAATGGGCCTGTATGAGGGGAACATCGTGGCTCCCTCCCATCCCTGTGTCCTTTGGTATGATTTTATGGTTGAAGATGAGCGTGGCCACCGGCTCTATTACGGAAACGCCCGTGACGGGCTTGGCGGTGCGGGATTGAGCTATCAGGATCCGCCCCCTTCCTATCAGATCACGGTATATGACCCTTCGTTCAACCCCCCCTCCTATCTGCGCGAGGGTGTGATGTACCAGGTGTTTCCTGATCGCTTCGCTCGGTCCAAAGCCCCTGTGAGTTCCCGCAGTGAGGTTTTTTTGCATCAGAACTGGCAGGAGGATCCGCTGGTTGACCCTGACCCCCGCAGCGGCGACAATCGCGCCCTTGATTTTTTCGGAGGAGACCTCAGAGGGATCACAAACAAACTCAGCTACCTTCAAGATCTTGGGATCACCGTCCTCTACCTGAACCCCGTGTTCAAGGCACGGTCCAACCACCGGTATGACACTGGCGATTACAGCCGCATCGACCCGCTGCTGGGGACCGAGGAGGACTTTCGGGTGCTGTGTCTTCAGGCGAAGCAAAAGGGAATCAGGATCATTCTTGACGGTGTTTTCAGCCACACCGGCGAGGACAGCCTGTATTTCAACCGCTTTGGCCATTACCCGGACACCGGGGCCTTTCAGAGCAAGACCTCCCCCTACTACCCCTGGTACAGGTTCACACATTTTCCAGACCAATACGCCAGTTGGTGGGGCATCCCTTCTCTGCCCGAGCTGAACAAGGAAGACCCCTCATACCGGGAGTTCATCTGCGGAAACCAAGGAATCGTACGGGGCTGGATACAAAAAGGCGCTTCCGGGTGGCGCCTTGATGTGGCGGACGAACTGCCTGTTTCGTTCATTCAACAGCTGCGCAAAGCGACGAAAGGCGAAAGCGCCCAATCCGTACTGATCGGCGAAGTCTGGGAAGACGCCAGCAACAAGGTCTCCTACGGCAGCTTGCGATCATACTGCCTGGGCGATACCCTGGATTCTGTCATGAACTATCCACTTCGCGAGGTGGTAATCGGGTTTCTGACGGGGCTGGTGCCAGCGGAACGCGTCGTCCGTGTGATCCGCTCACTGCAGGAAAACTATCCGACACCGTTTTTCTACTCCCTGATGAACCTAATGGGAAGCCATGACCGTCCAAGGATCCTCAACGTGCTTTGCGGAAACGACTATTCGGATCTGCCCACTCGCGAGCGCGGTCTTAAAACCCTGCCTCAAGTCTTGCGGGAGCTGGCCATCGCCCGTTTTTCAAAGATGCTTGCCATCTATACAGCGCTTCCCGGAATGCCGTCTTTGTACTATGGCGATGAGGCGGGCATGGAAGGCGCTGCCGATCCCTTCTGCCGCCGTCCTTTTCCCTGGGGGCAGGAAGATGAACAGGTAAGGGCCTTGGTGAAAGAGGCGTTTCAGCTACGCCATTCCCGCCCGGTTCTCAAGACCGGTTTTTTGGATATCGCTTCTGAAGGATCGGACACACTGCTGATCGTACGCAGCGCCAGAGACGGCTGTGACGCCTTCGGGAACCCTCTCAAAGACCCCGCCTACATCCTTCGAGTGACCAGGGACTCCTACAGAACTGCCTGATGCACCTGGTCCTCCATGAGCAATTATTAAGATTTGATGAACTTTCCCTTGACACGTTCACTGTTTTGTCATAAAATCTGTACAAATTAGATGGACACGGAGGGCAGTATGAAAAGATCGTGGATGCACCGGTTCTTTGCGGCTCTCCTGTGCGTTGGCCTGCTTCTTTCAGGTCTGTCCGGGATCTCGGGGGAGGCCTATCCACTGGTCGGGCATGCGACGGACAGCCTCAAACTGAGGAAATCTCCCTCAACTGCTGCCGTGGTTCTGACCACCATCAAGGCGAACGATGCGCTGCTCATCACCGGCGAAGCCGGGGACTTCTACGCCGTGGCGTATGAAGGCGTGACGGGCTATGCTATGAAATCCTTCATCTCCGTCTCCGGAGCGGGGCTTGACAGTGCCCCCGCGCTTGCCGACCAGTCGGGCTATGTCAGCCAGTCAGCAGGCAGCACCGGCGCCGCAGTCAAAGCCCTGCAGCAGGCTTTGACCGAGCTGGGTTACTATGGGGGCACGATCGACTCCGTCTTTGGAACACAGACTGCCTCGGCCGTGAAAGCTTTCAGGAGCAAGAACGGCCTGAAAACCGGCGAGGCTGCGGATCCCGCCTTTCAGAAGCTTCTCTTTGAAGGAAAGCCCAAAGACGCGAACGGGAAAACAGCCCAGGTAAAAACGCTGCCCCCTCTTGCCAATGTCACCATGCGCCCAGGCAACCGAGGGGACGCCGTATGCACCTTACAGCAAAGGCTCACAGAACTTGGCTTTTATACCGGTGCTTCAAACTGCGAGTACAGCCCCGAAACTGTTGCAGCTGTCCGGGCTTTCCAGAAACAGCAGGGTCTCTCAAGCGATGGCGTGGCAGGCCCCTTGACGCTGGCGGCGCTTTATTCCACAACCGCACAGCCCAACATCGCCACGCCCGTCCCAATTCCATCTGCGACATCGCAGCCCGCAAAAGCCACAGGATCATCCTATCCATATACAGCGACAGCCTCCGCACCCGTCAACCTGCGAAAGGCAGCCTCGCTGTCCTCGATGCGCATTCTGACCGTCCCTGCGGGCGCTTCCGTCAACGTCAACAACGCTTCCGGCGACTTCATGCAGGTCACATACGGAAAGTACTCCGGGTATGTCTTGGCGGTCTACCTGAATATCCCGGAGGCATATCTGCCCGGAAAATCTCTCGCGCCGGACGCCACAGCCCGTCAGAACTACCGCGAGCTTTCGTCCGGCCTTTATGGGAATGAAGTGCGCGTGCTGCAGATGGCCCTTGCAGAGATCGGCTTTCATACAGGGACTATCGATGGGATCTTTGGTGGCGCTACGCTCACCTCCGTCAAAGCTTTCCAGGCCAAGAACAAACTTCAGCAGACCGGGCGCGCGACACCAGAGATGCAAAAGCTGCTCTATGAAGAAAAGTGCCGGGATAGCAAAAACCGCCTCGTTACCGTGAAAACCCTGCCACCTGTCTCCGGCTTTCCCATGGAGGCCGGCAACATTGGCGACGCGGTCAGGCAGCTTCACGAGTCCCTTTCTGCGCTGGGTCACTACAAAGGCGAGCTTTCGGACAAATTCACCTCGGCAACAGCCTCAGCCGTCCGGGCTTTTCAGAAGGCCCATAGCCTTAAGCAGACTGGCAAGGCGGACAGCCTGACGCAGCTGTCCATTGCGACTGCTTTGCAAGCACAGCAGGGCGCCGGCTCTGGCACGCTGACTCCGGGGCAGCTAACCGAGGACACCGTGATCGTCATCCGCTCCGGCACCAGGGGAGCGGCAGTGACGCGGTTGGAGGAACGCCTGGTCGAACTTGGCTATTATCGCAGCAGCCCCGACGGCATCTATAGCAGCGATGACATTGCCGCTGTCCGGGAGTTCCAGAAGCGCAATGCCCTCAAGGTAGATGGCATCGCGGGCCTTGCCACACAGATGGCCCTGTACTCTCCCTTGGCCGTCATGGCAGCCGGGGTCACGGCTTCGCCCGCGCCCCTGGCCACACCAGAACCCATCGTCACGCTGCGCATCGGCGCGAGTGGCAACGCTGTACAAGCTATGCAGTCAAGGCTCATCACCCTCAAGTATCTCACCGGCGCAGCGGACGGCATCTTTGGCACCCAGACCGCTTCGGCTGTCGCGGCCTTTCAAAAAAGAAACGGTCTTACCGCCGATGGCATCGCCGGCACGCTGACACTGACCGCACTGTATGCTGCCAACGCCCTGCCCCCTGCTACGCCCGCGCCCACCGCCACCCCAGCCCCGACCGCCAGTGTGACCCTGATCAGGGTGGGGGATACGGGCGCCGCGGTCCGGTCCATGCAGCAGCGCCTGATCCAGTTGAAGTACCTCAGTGGTGCAGCGGACGGCATCTTCGGGCCGGCGACTTATCTCGCGCTCAAGTCTTTCCAAAGCAAGAACGGTCTCATCGCCGACGGCATCGGCGGACCGCTGACGATGGCGAAACTCAACTCCACATCAGCGCTTGCGGCCACGGGCATCCTGTCGGGCAGTACGGTCACCCCCACCCCGCTGTCACCTGTTTTCAAACCTCCCGGCGCCAGAGAAGTGCGGTTTGCCAACTGGTATACCGAGGTACGGGGACGTGTTAAAAGCCTTCCTGACGTTGTAATCTACGACTTCATCACCGGAAAGCACTGGAACGTGCATGTTTTTAGCATCGGAAAGCACGCAGACGGAGAACCTGTGACCAGGGAGGATACACAGACAATGAATGCCGCCCTGGGAGTAAACAACTGGACACCCCGTCCGGTGTGGGTCATTTTCAGCGACGGGCGCGTATACATGGGCTCTACGCATAGCCGTGGCCATGAGGTGGATCACAATCCGTCAAACGGGCTGACCGGGCATATCTGTATCCACTTCCCCCGCGATATGAGCGAAGCCACGCAGACAGGCCCCTATGCCGTATCACACCAGCAGGCCATCCTCGCCGGGTGGGATCTGACCCAGAACATGGCGCGGTAGATGGAACAGCAAAAGACAGAGGCTCCCTCCCTCCCGCTGTCCATCGCTGTTGACGGACCAGTGGGCGCGGGTAAATCCAGCATTGCGGACGCTGTCGCCCATAGGCTCAACATCCTTCACCTGGATACCGGAGCCATGTATCGGGCCATCGCCCTGTCCGTCTTTCGCGGGGGCCTGCCTCCGCAGGACGAGGAGGCCGTCACAGCCCTGTGCAAAACGACTCTTGCGGATATAGACATCCTGTTTGAAGAGGGCAGGCAGAAGACCCTGCTGAAGGGAGAAGACGTCAGCACTGCAATTCGCACCCAGGAGATCGGGTCCATTGCCTCAGGCATTTCCCGCTATCCAGGGATTCGCTCAGGCCTGGTTCAACTACAGCGAGAGATCGCCTCCCGGCAGAGCATGATTGTCGACGGTCGCGATATAGGCACGGTCGTCCTGCCCCACGCAAGGGTCAAGATCTATCTGACCGCCTCCGCCAAGGTCCGCGCACAAAGGCGCCTTGCCCAGCTGAAAGGGTCTGGTGAGGACGTAAGCTACGAAAAAATCCTCACCGAGCTGCTCCGGCGCGACCACCAGGATGCGACACGCACCCTACACCCCCTGCGCAGAGCTGACGACGCCGTCCTCGTGGATTCCACACACCTGAGTTTTGATGAAACTGTGGAAGCCATCCTTGCCATCGTCAGGGAGGTGTGTGGAGATGCGTTTGACGCGTGAACCGCGGACTTTCTGGTTCACTTTCGGACGAGTCCTCATGGCGATCGCCACAAGAACTCTCTTCCCCATCCGCTTCCACCACAGGGAGAGGCTCGACGCACAGACCGCTCCTTTCATTGTGTTTGCAAACCACACCAGCATGCTGGATCCTCCCGTCATAGGTTACGCGTGCAGGCGTTACGAGATTCGATTCATCGGAAAAAAGGAGCTCGAAAAAAACCAGATCGCGCGCTACTTTCTGCGAAAGATCCATATGATCGCTGTTGCGCGCAACGCTAGCGATATCGTCGCCTTCCGCGCAAGCAGCAGCGTGCTGAAAAGCGGTCATGTCCTGGGCGTGTTTCCGGAAGGCACGCGCAGAAAACCTGGTGAACTGATGCAGGACTTGGAAACGGGCCTTCCCCTACTTGCCCTGCGTCACCACGTCCCCCTCGTGCCAGTGTATATCCACGGCAGAATTCGCGCCTTTCGTCTCACACATGTCTATGTGGGTACGCCCCTTAGCCCCGAAATGCTGAGTCAGTCCGGCAGCAGTGCCCGCGATCACAACAGCTTCCTTGCTCAGTCGATCCTCCATATGAAGGAAGAAGCGACAGTCCCATGATAATTCACGGATTTTTGCAGGGGTTTCCAAAATAGCGCCAAATAGGTTATACTTTGAATGCATGCGGATGGAGGTGTAGGTGCCAATCGTCGTAGCTCGCCATGCAGGGTTCTGTATGGGGGTGCACAGGGCAGTGAACAAAGCCTTAGAAACAGCGGATCTCGCACAGCAAGAACAGCTGCCATGCCGAACGCTGGGGGATTTGATTCACAACACGTCCGTCGTCTCCATGCTCCGGGCAAAGGGCGTCCATCCCGTAAGCACTCCCAATGAAGCCGAGGGCGGCATTCTGATTCTCAGAAGCCATGGTGTGTCGCCCGAGCTTCTTGACGCAAGCCTGAAAAGCGCACGAAAGGTGGTGGATTGTACCTGCCCTTTTGTCCACAGGCTACACAGGGTGGTGTCCGAATTTAGCACCGGCGGCGCGCCGGTGATTCTCGTCGGCGATAGGGACCACCCTGAAATCCGCGGCACAGCCGGCTGGTGTCATGGTGAGGTATACGTCGTATCCTCACCGGAAGAGGTCGCTTCGCTGCCCGAAAGCGCTTCACAGGCGCTGCTTGTCAGCCAGACCACTTTTCCCCCGACCCGCTGGGAGGAGCTCGTTCTGGTGCTTACGGAGCGTTTCCCGCTGCTGAGGGTGGAGCGGACCATCTGTCAAGCCACAGCGCTGCGGCAGAGGGAAGCCCAGAAACTTGCCTCACAGGCAGACTGCATGGTGGTCGTTGGCAGCCGGCGGAGCGCCAACACGCGAGAGTTGTACCATGCCTGCGCCAGGCTTTGCAAAAGGACCTACCTGGTGGAATGTGCGGCGGATCTTCCGCCTCACTTTGGAATACCCCACAAAGAATTCATTGGTGTGACTGCCGGCGCCTCAACGCCCGGCTGGTCTCTCAAGGAGGTTATCGACAGTATGAACGACATGGAACGCAATGGTCAGTCAATGCAGCCCGAAATCACCACGGACGCAGTCCCTCAGTCCGACGAAGCCTCGGCCTTCGATGCTTCCGGCTCAGCTCCCGCTGCTGAGAACGGTTCTGCCGTTGCAGATTCGGATGACATCATGGCTGCTCCACAGCCAGAATCTCCGGCACCCGATGAAGCAAGCCAGCCCGAGGAGAATGACGCCGAACCGTCTGATGCTCACGGCAACGGTGAAGAGGAGTCGGAACTTGAAGAACCCTCACACGAGAAGTCCGTCAGCTTCATGGACGAAGTGGCTGCAAACATCGCCAGCATCCACAACGGCCAGACGGTCACAGGCAAGGTCGTACAGATCACGGACGACGAGATTAGCGTCAACATCGGCTACAAGACCGACGGTCTGATCAGGCGTTCCGATCTTGTCGACCAGGAACTCAAGCTTGGCGATGAAGTGATGGTGGAAATCTTAAAAGTCAACGACGGGGAAGGCAACGTCATCCTGTCTCAGCGCAATATCGTCAACCGCAAGGTATGGGATGATCTGATGGAGAAATACGACGCCGGCGAGTTTGTCGACGCCGTCGGCAAAGAAGCGGTCAAGGGCGGTCTGCTGGCTTCCATGAACGGAGTGCGCGCCTTCGTTCCGGCTTCTCATCTCGCGCAGCGCTATGTGGACAAGATCTCTCAGTTTGTCGGCCAGCCCATGCGGCTGAAGATCATTGAAGTCGACAAGACCAAAAAGCGCGTAGTCGCCAGCCGCAAAGAAGTGCTAATAGCCGAGGGCGAGGAAAGAAAGGCAGCTGCCTGGGCCCGGCTTTCAGAAGGCGCTGTGGTGCGCGGTATCGTCAGGCGTTTTGCCTCCTTCGGGGCCTTTGTGGACCTGGACGGGGTGGACGGACTGATCCACATCACAGACCTTTCATGGAACCGCTCCGTCGCGCCTTCCGACGTTCTGAAGGCCAATCAGGAGGTGGAGGTCAAGATCCTTTCCCTCGACCGTGAACGGGAACGCATTCAATTGGGCTATAAACAGCTGCAGCCCAAACCCTGGGATGACATTGAGAACAGATACCAGGTTGGCTCGATTATCATCCGCAAGGTGGTGCGCATCCGCCCCTTTGGCGCCTTTGTTGAAATCGAACCCGGCGTGGACGGCCTTGTCCACATCTCCCAGGTGGCGCTCACGCGCATCAACAAAGTCGAAGATGTCCTAAGCCCTGGGCAAGAAGTCAGGGTCAAGATCCTGTCTATCGACCCGGATGCCAAGCGCATCAGCCTGAGCATCCGCGAGGCGCTGGAAGACTATGCCTTCGACTACGGGACAGAACTGCCCGGGGACGACATGGCCGATCCCGCGACACCGGACGATGCGTATGCTTACAGCGTCATGGATGGTGCGGAAAGCGAACCAGCTTACACCAACGTTGCTGAATACAGCGCTGCGCAAAACTCGATGGATGAAACGCAGAACACCGTGGCAGAAGCAGCCATGACCGAGCCTGAGGAGCTTTCGCCGGAAGCAGATGACGCGGAAGTTTCCACGGAAGACGATGGCACGAAGGATGATACCGCAGAGACGCCTGTGGAAGACAATAGTGCAGAGGTTGACCCTGTAGGAGCACCTTGCGACAGCGCGGAGACACCTGTGGAAGACGACGATGATGCTCAAGGCAGTCCGAATCCATCCGAATCAGATCCCCTCTGAGGCTTGAGCCTCGCTAGCATCAAAACCACCGGCTTAGCCGGTGGTTTGCACAAGGCCTTCAAGGCAATTCTATGGCCGCGTCTGAAGACGCATTGAATCAGCTGGCAACCGCATCTTTTTCTCAGGCCGCTGCAAAAGCGGCCTATTTATATGCCTTCTTCGACTTGCTACCCGTAAACGGGTCAATGTACTCCCTAAATGACAATTGATCCCCTGATATATCGGACTGCAATTGTGTCCTGATATATTGTGCAACCCGCTCCCTGTTTCTTCCAACAGTGTCAACATAGTATCCCCGACACCAGAAGTAACGATTGCTGTACTTGTACTTCCGATTTGCGTGATGATCGAATATCATCAGCAAGCTTTTTCCTTTTAGGTGTCCCATGGACTGCGATACGCTTAGACTCGGTGGAATGTACATCACACTACTTCAGCCCCACTTGCACGGCGGTTTGGAGCCACCGTCACAGGAAAATAGTACCGCCTTAACGGAGAATAGCGTCACCACCATCATTCCCATCTCTCATCTCACATGATACCCTCAGGGTGCTTTTATTCATGCGCGGGATAAGAAAATGCTAGAGAGCTCCCTGAGCGGTTCGTGAGGTTTTGCGAGGGAGTGGTGCCGTGCCGGTACTACTATTTTTCCTTTGTTCGAAAGCCCTTCAGCGTCCGGCATCACTCTCTCAGAAAAACCAATGCGGTAAATCCAGGGGTATGGGGGCAGAGCCCCCGCCTCAACTTCTTCCATTTCCGTGTATACGCAAACGCCGAACAAATGCATTCTTTGAAAAAGGCCACTTTGCTCCAAAGGCGACTTTGACGTGAAGCCGCTTTTTTCTGGACGATATAGGGTTCCCACTATTTGGAGCGAAACAGCGAGAGAATGAAGTTTGTTGAGCCCTGGGTTGAATGATTCTGTGGGACCTACGTTAGTAGCGATACGCTCGACGATGGAACCTTGACGGTGTGTCGAAAGCTGCCAACGCTTGATGCCATCGTACGCTGACTGTGCTTGAAGCCGGCCAGCCTTATATTTTCTCGATATCCAACCCTGTGACCCCTCTTGAGAATGGTTGTCACGCATTCGCATGCTGTTGCCATGATGTGGATGTGGCGCCGTCATCCATGACGGTGGTGCAAAAGTGCCGTGGTCACGATGCTATTTCCCCGTGCACGTGGGGCTTTCACGCCGGAATATACATGGAATACTCACCAGCAGGTGAATATGGTCTGGGCATGCCTCTGTTTCGTGTATTCCCACCTGTTTCATTTCGCACAACTGTCTGATTATTTTCCCATATATGATCTGCCGACGATGCTTGGATTCGAATCCTATATGGTGTTTGCAGTTCTATTTGGCGTGTGGGAAACTTTTACTTTCATTCACCCACGATGACAAACTTCCTTTACTTTCGATACGGTCACCAGACCACTTCGATTGTAGCAAAGGAGGTCTCTGATAGCGAACGCTTTATATCTCCACCAGCGCTGCTGGTGTCTTTGTGTGCTAAAGCGCACAGAAAAAATCGAGGCTATCAGAGTTGCGATAGCCTCGGTTGGGATGATAGGTCATTTAAGAATGACAGCTTCCTCAAGCGCCTCATGATCCCGGTAGACGGGGTGCAGGGTCAGCATTTGGCCGCCCTCCGGCGCGTCAAAGTTTAAGCCAATCACGATGTCTCCATTATCATTAAGGGAGATGGCGCCGTCTTTGTTGGGGTAAGTCTTGTCGCCCGCAGCCAAGGTATAGTCAAAGATGCGGTCCACAGTACCCGTGCCCTCATCCATCGTGGCATTGGCCACATGCCAGGAGTCAACCCAGGCCTGGGATGCTGTGATGGTGACGGTTCCCTGCACGTTCACAGGAGATAGGAAGACCTGCGCCCGGGCGGTGTAGCTGCCCCCTTCCGTTTCAGCCTGATAAGCAATTTCGCCTGATTGGGAGGTGGTTGTACCATTGCGCTGGATGGTGAAGCGGATGCGCTGGATGCCGCGGTTTGCGGGGTTTGCCACATAGGCTTCCTTGTAGCCAAGCTCATCCTGGTACACGACCTGGGTGCCATAGAGAATGACCAGCTCCACCTCCAGGGGTTGATCCTGCTGCACGCCCTCCGGGATCTGGCAGGCCATGAATCCCTGCACGCTTTCGTAATCAAGCGCTATACTCTTGCTGTCCTGGATGGATAAGATGGTTCCATCTGAAAGTGTCGCGCCGTCGCCCAGCCCTGCGGTGTCCATGGTGACATAGTGACTGCCGGTTTGATTCAGATGGTCAGAAATCATCTGATTTTGCGCGGCATCACCAAATATGCGCTCATCCTGCCAGCGTTTGCCCCGTGCCTCCCGCCACCACTCAAAATCCCCGCTGGGTATGCCCTCGTGAAAATCCACCCTCTGCTCTATTCCCTTTAGCGTATAGGTCATGTAAAGCATCCTGTCATCAGCGTAGGCTTGCTCCAACGTGAAGTCAAACAACCGGGTTTTCTGATAGGCGATCAATTTTTGGTAGTCATCCTGGGGGGGCTCCTCTGGCTGTCCCTGAGGCGGGATGCTTGTGGTCTGAGCGTAGGTTTGAGCCACCTCGGCCAACTGAGCCAACTGCTTGCCTTTTTGTTCGTCATCTTTGAACAAGCCAAACACGTTCAGGCCCGCTGCCAATGCCACTCCTACCAACAGCACCAGCGTGAGCGCCAATGCAAGAGTCATCTTCCTTTTCATGGGTTTCTCCTTTTCCTGTGCCTTCGCCAACACCTTCCGGGCGGTATTCTGACTGGCCTTGATGCCGGAAAGCCTGGCGTCCAAGCTATGTCTGATTCTGTCTTGTCGGTTCATAAACGCTCTCCTTCCAGCACGCTGCGAAGCTTGCCATGGGCTTTTTTAAGTCTTGCGGAAACAGAAGGGGCGGTGATGCCAAGCACTTGCGCTGCCTCATACACTGTCATTCTCTGATAGTGATAGAGCAGCACCGCTTCCATCAGCTTCCGGGGAAGCCTCATCACTTCGATTGTGATGAGGGTGTCCTCCTCATTGAAAGGCTGAGCGGGCTCGGGGAGGTCGTCCGGGGTCACAGACCTCTGCACATACCGGAACCAGGCGGACTTGCGCATATCCTTGCAAGTGTTGATGGCGATACGCATCAGCCAGGTTTCCACGCTGCTCTCTTTGCGGAAACTCCCGATACTCTGATATGCCTTGAGAAAGGTTTCCTGCACCGCGTCCTCTGCCAGAGACAAATCACGGAGGTAGAGGAAGCACATGCGTTTAAGCGGCTCTTCGTACCTTTCCACAATACTCTCAAGCCACACCACCATATCGTTACTCTGGCCACAAGCACCGACCATGTGTCTCTCACCCCCTTCACCTGTTAGACGACAAGCCACACAAATTTGTTAGACGTTGCATGCGCCTGATGCAAATGTTTCTGATATCCGCGATAGGGCGGAGTTTCTATCCACCGCGAAATCTAAGCCCTGGGGTCCTATGTGTTGTTTTGGAATTCCCTATATCTGCAACGGACTTAACGGTATTGATTGTTAAGTCCGCAATAGAGCGTCTGAAAGTCACCGGATCAGCTGGTCATTAACTTTCCGGATATCATTGCTGGTGGCAACAAACCCGTACAATAGGTAACCCCCAGAGAGGGTTGCTCTTAGATCCAAACTAAGAACTCTCTGAGGGCCAAAAAGCACCACATGGTCCATGTATCGCATCTTGCCATTCAAGAAAAGAGCGGCGACCGTTTATCATCACGAAAATGGAGCAACATGGCTGTCCGTACTGCTGGCCTGCGTTGAAACCATGGGACCGCCTAGACCGCAAGTGCCGGGACAAGAGTGGCGACTGGCGGGTGCTGGCTTTCATCTTGGCTGCTATAGGGCAAATGATCTCAGCACTTTCCGGCAATCTGTTCCGGTAAGCTCGTGACAGTTTCGCTCAGCAATTGACTGGCAACGGGGTCTGGCAAAAACAGTGACCAACAGGGAGATTCCATCCGAGTCCCTGATCCGATTTCACTGCAACCAGGGCCAGGTGGAGAACTTCATACAGGAATCCAAACGCGGCTTTGATCCCAACCCCATGAGCATCCCTCTATGACAATCAACGCGAACCGGCTTTCGTTTTCGGCGCTGGGCCTTCAAGCCGTTCGATTGGTTTTGAAGGAGGGCACTCCCATGCTGGTGACCTCTTTCGTCAGGTCCATTTTTATGACAAGCGTCAGCGCGACGTCTTCGTGATTGGGCGGGCTCAGCTGAATCTCGACCACCCCTGTCATTGCCAAGCGGGTACGTTTCAGGAAGATCACGCCCGACATCCTGGTCGTGCTCTCGTCCTGATCAACTGTAGCCGTGAGGACGCCGCCTTTCAGACTGAAGGGAACCCTGTCAGCCAGGCTCTCACTTTGTCCCTCCTCGTACATCGCCAGCGACAAGCCTTCCTCCTCAAAGGACGCCCTCATCGAAAACTCCATCCCAATCATGCTCAGCAGGTCCTCCTTCTCCCCCTGGGGGAAGCCATCGACCTGCTCGAGGTTCTCTATACGGGCGAAATAGGCTCTGCCGCTCCACCCGCCCTGGAGGTCTTCGTTTGTGACGTCGGCTTTCGCCTTTGCTGTATCCAAATCGCCCGACACGGCTTCCCGGGTGGATATGGCCGTCCAGAGGCCGGAGATCTCGACCCTGCTCCCCGAGTTCGCGTCAGGGTATGCGGTTCTGTATTCCCCGCTGATCGTTACCTGGCCGTTCTTCCGACTGAGTGTACCTGTGTAGCTGGCTTCGATCCCGCTCACCGCGTCCGTGTATCCCGCGTTGAATACGCCGTCGTGCAGGGTGAGCGGCATGCCGTTTAAAACCTCTGAATCTCCTAAAAAGACCATCATCCCGACAGATTCACTTGTCATGGTGATCATGCTGTCTGTGGTATGTTCCTGACCAATCATCCCTGCGTAGGCTGCGTCTGTTTTCCCCTCTTCGGTCGCACTTAGCACCTCGAAGGTATTGCTATAGGAACCATTGAGCGGCGACTCGAAGACCGGATCCTCAACTGCAGGCGTCATGTCCGCTGTCAGCGCGGGCGAGTTTTCCGTAACCAGGTTAACAGGAGGGAGCGTCGCGGGAACGCTCAGAGCGGAGGAAGCGGAAGGGACAGCGAATGCTGGTTCCAGCCAGCTCTGCACATCGCATTGCCCGTCTTCGTTGAATCCGACCGCCACGGCTTTCCCGTTCGTGCTCACGCCGACCGTGTGCCATCTGCCTGCGGAAATCTCTGCGATATCCGTCCAGCCGTCGACGTCGCAGCGCCCATCCGGGTTAGCCCCGATTGCGACAACCGTGCCGTCCCGCCTGAGTCCTACCGTGTGATACCCGCCGGCTGCGACTCTGACAAGGTTCTCCCACAGCTTGACGTCACAGCGGCCGTCCGCATTATATCCCTGGGCGACGGCTGTGCCGTCGCTTTTTAATCCGACCGTGTGGTAGTCTCCGGCGGAAATACCAACAATCTCCGTCCATCTGTCCAGATTGCCCTGATGGTATTCGTTGTCGCCTGCTGCAACGACCGTCCCGTCACTTCTCAGGCCAACCGAATGCCAAGGGCCGGCGGAGATTGCGATGATCCCTGTCCAGTCGCCAACGTCGCACTGGCCAAAGCTGTTGTCGCCCACCGCGATAACCGTCCCGTCTTTCCTGAGTCCAAGCGTCGTGTAGTCGCTTGCGGACACGGCAATGATGTCCGTCCAGCCGTCCACGTCGCATTGCCCGTATTCGTTGATCCCAGCCGCGAGCACCCTGCCCTCTCTCGTCAGACCGACTGTGTGACTGTCTCCCGCAGCCACCGCGACGATGTCTGTCCAAGCCTTCACGTTGCGTTGGCCGAAGGTGTTGTCTCCTGTGGAGAGTACGGTGCCGTCGTCCTTAAGCCCAACTGTGTGATATGTTCCCGCGGAGACATCCTTGAGGCGAGACAGGGGCATTATATCGGATTCCGCCAGGTAAACATGGGGTATTGCCAATGGGGCAAGGAGCGCCCCCATCAGAACAAGGATTGCTATTGACTGCTTCATACATCGAACCTCCTCCGGAATCGGCGCGCGTCTCCGCGTCGATGCGTATAGCAGAAAGCGGATCCAGGCAAGGGGTCATCCTCTTTCCACCCCAGCCTGTTTCCTTTTATGCGCCTTAGGCGCCCGGGTGTCCTTGTCCAGTTCCGAAAGGACCCGCTCGGCCAGCTCCCTATCTTCAAAGTCAAAGACATAGTGCTCTTTCGCGCCGGCATAGGGAAATCCGCGCTCAGCGCCCGCCATCAGGCCCTCCAAGCAGGGCAGGATCTTGACGTACGCCGTGTTATCGCAGACGAGAACGAGCGGCTTTTCATTGACATACACCATGTACTCACCGAACATCTTCCGGTACCGGATCCGACCCGCGCACGACAGCCTTTCAGCGACGTACTGGACAACCTCACAGGTCGTGGCCATATCGTACCCTCCTCCTTTCTGATAAAACCGGGAAGCAAAATTGTGATCTCTCGGAGGATTGACTGTCTTTGCCGAGCTCTATTGCCAGTCAATTGCTGAGCTATACTGTCACTAACTTACCGGAGCTGATTGCCAGAAAGTGCCGAGATAAAGGCCAGCAACAGCCGGCGTCAGGAGGCTGACAACAAGCGGCAACAGCTGGCCCTCTGCTGTCGTTGCTAATGCGAATTGTCAAAAGA
>CAZPIC010000016.1:0-45451 GCA_964586835.1 uncultured Oscillospiraceae bacterium | reverse complement strand
CGCATTGTTCTGATTGTATTTTTGCTCGCATCTTCAAGCCCGTGAATAATTCAGGTGTAGTATTGATACAAAGGGGAAGCATGAGCTTAACCGCCAATACGCAAAAGAGCTACTTTCAATCCTTGAAAGATATGTACCTAGGTTATTAGAACAAGAAGCGTTCTTTAAAGATACTTTCTATAAACACAGAAGAAGAAGTTAACAAGTCTTCTTCCGAGGATAAAGTACACTCATGTTCGCAACTTTACCCAAGAAAAGGAGGAGTGGGCAAGCCACCGGGGGTACGATGCAATGAGAAAAACAACAGCATTCAAAAAAGGCGGATTCCAATGACTCAGAGTAAAAATATCACGAACCTGCCAATGATACCACTGCTGTCCATAGGGATGGCCAATCCGATGCTCAGGATACCGGAGTGGCTGAACAAGAAGATCCGTCGGAGAACCAGGATGGTGGGTATATTCCTAAATCCGGGAGCCTGGCTGCAGCTGGTCACCGCGTACCTGGTGGAGTGATCGGAGGATTGGCCGGTACCCCGGTCGTACCTGAACGGGAAATTGCTCAAATCCCTTGACGAACAGGCGGTTTAACAGGGTACACGGCGTCCAAAGTTGCGACCATAGTCTGACTCTGTCGGTCTGGAACGGAGGGTTCTATGAAAAGTTCAGCTTTTTGATCCTATTTTTCGTGGTTATCTTTCTCCAATTCGGTTGCAGCGCGGAACAGGCAGCAATTCCGGAAGCGTTAAAACCAAGTAATGCGGTGCGTCAATGGGCTTACCAGGGTGATATTGCCTATATCGCTGATGATGACGGAAAAATCGGGCTGATCAACCGAAAAAACGAGGTTCTGTTGAATCCGCGTTTTGATTATGCCGAGCCTTTTATTGAAGGTTTCGCAAGGGTGGCGCAGGATGACGAATGGGGCTTCATCAATACGGCAGGCGACCTCATCATTCAGCCGATATGGGACGCTGCTTATGATTTCTCTGAGGGTCGGGCGATGGTCAGACAGGATGAAAAATGGGGTTTGATCAATACAACCGGCGAACTTATCGTTCAGCCTACATGGGAGAATGTCTTCGTTCTCCCCGATGGTTTGTTTATGTTCATGCAGGACGACAACTGGGGCGTCGCGAACACAAAAGGCGAAACCGTGGTTCAGCCTGTTTGGGAATATATTAAGTTTCATTCCCATGAATCATTCCTCGTTTTCACAGAGGATGTTTTTTCCGGATTCATTAATATGAATAGAGAAGTCCTCTGCGAAATACCGGAAGAGTATGCTGACTGACGGTAGCCTGACAGCGGCAAAACAAACGTAAATCCTGCTTTCCACAGGAAAATGGGGTAATGGCCCGCACAGAGAAGGTGGATTGAGGATTCTTTCGTTTTACTCAATGAAAAGGCAACGCGTTTGCGCATGCCAACGGGCTTTGTTATGATCTCTGCGCGTCAGCCCGCAATTCAATGTACCGGTTTTACCTGATTCTGGCCGGCTGACGGATAGAAGGAATGAGACGGATTTTTACAGTTTTTCTGGTGCTGATGCTCTTGCTTGCCACCCTGCCCGCAGGAGCTGCCAAGCTGCCCAGACTGGTGCTGCTGGTGATGGAGATTGGGGATACAAGCGAGCCCATTGCCGGGGACGGCGCCTGGGAGAGCGAGCACCCGGACGTCGCCGGGGTGAGCGCGGACGGCTGGATCACTGCCCTCGGTGAAGGCTATACCCTGGTGCTGCTGAAGAACAAAAAGGGTGAGGTTACCGTGCGCTGCGAAGTCAAGGTGGGCAGCAAGCAGCCGCCGGAGGAGATTGCGCAGGTGATTGAGCTGGCCCTCGCTGATTGGGCGCTGGCGGATGGCAAAGCGCTGCCCAAGTACAACCGGTACACCCAGTGGTTCAATCCGGCGGCAAAAGACGGCTTTGGCTGGTGCGGCGCCTTTGTGGGCTTCCAGTTTGACGCCGTGGGCGCGGAGATGAGCCGGGAGTACCGCGCAAAAAGCGCGCCGCCGCTCAAGGACGGCTCCCTCTTCGCGGTTCTCCAGGCTTCCCAGACCAAACTGTTTGAAGGCTTCCAAAGCCGCAACCGCCTGAGCAACATCCCGCAAGTGGGCTATTACATCATCTACGGCAAGCGTGGCAGCACGCCCTACACCCATGTGGCCCTGATTACCGCGGTGCAGGAGATGGGCCAGGGCGTCTACCTGCTGGAAACGGTGGAGGGCAACCTGAACGCCCGCATCAAACGCTATTCCTACCTGTATGACAGCCTGGCTGAGAAGAAGGAACGCAACATCAAGCCGCTGCCCAAGGAACTGCAGACACAGCCGGATGTGTTCTATTACGAGTATGTGAAAGACTTCTACATCAACGTGTTCGGGCAGACATGGTATTGACGGATTAAACCGTAACTTTCATCAGTTAGATAATAGGAGGCTCTTGACAGGCAGTAGATAGGACCCAAACGAGCCCATTTTCTTCCAATTTCGAGCATTTATCTCAGTCGTGCCTCAAAGAAAAATAAGCACGAAGCAAGTAAACTCAGAGTAAGGGAAACGAAGTAGTATCCATGAGAATCTCCCCGCGTGAGTGGCTGAACTTCATTAGCGCGTAGTGCGCTACATTCGCGAAGCGGCGCCGCGTCAAGCACTGAGTTCCGCGAACGCCTTTTCGCCTTTGGTTTGCAGGAAGACATACACCCCGGCAGCCAGGGCAAAGATCAGCAGCGTTACCAGAGCGATGTAATTCTCCGGCTTGATCAGGCTGCTCAGAGCCGTCGCGTACAGGATGGTGGGCAGGGCGACCAGCGCCATCGCGCCGAACATGGCGATCAGGGTGCTGGCCCCCTGCTTGACGGCAACCATTTCACTGATCCAGTCAAACTTGGGAAAGCGCAGGTTGACCGCCACGCCGAACAGTGCCTGGAACAGGGTGAGCGCTGCCGGCGCCAGAAACAGCAGCGCCCGCATCAGCAGGCTGATGTCGAGGATCAGGTTGAGCATCACGCCGGCAAACAGCACCGAAGGCAAACAGACCGCCATGTGCGCGTAAGCCTTGGAAAGCAGCACATCGCCGGCTTTCACCGGAATCGATTGCGCGATCCACAGGTTCTTTCCCTCCAGCGAGATGGAAGGCGCCGAGATGATGTTGGTGGTGGCGATGCCGCACAGCACCAGCAGCACGAAGGGGCCGGTCAGCCCGGCGATGCCCGGAAAGACATCGGCAAACAGGGTGCTCAGCAAATCGCGGCGAAACAGCAGGACGATGGGCAGGATGCAGGTCAAGATGGCGCCCATGGAGGCGTTGAGGATGTACATGGGGCTTGAAAAGAAGTGCCGCAGCTCCTTGCGCACAAGCGCCGTCATTGCCCCGCTGACCTTCAGCGACTTTCCCCTGTACTTGGCCCTGGCGGCGCCGGGCCTGGCCGCCACGATGCGGAAAAAGTTGGCGCTCAGCACCAGGTAGACCAGCAGGAAGGGCACGACCGCGCACAGGATAAAGATCAAAAGGCTCCCCGCGTTCTCCTGCGCGATGGCCAGCCCCAGGTGATAGGCCGGGAAGAGGGCGCGCTGCACCGCGCTGGCAATCTGTTCCCCGTTGGCGATCAGATGGTTCAAGTAATCGCTGAGGCTTGAAAACATATAGAAGTACAGCAGCAAAAAGATGATTGACATCGCCGTCACCAGCAGGCTCTTCACCCGCAGGCGGGAGGAGATCAGGGCCAGCAGCCAGCCGAAGAAGCTGGACAGAGCCATCGCCATCAGCGGCAGGAAGAGGAAGGCGATCACGAAGTACACAGCCCCGACGGCTGCGACCGGCGCGTGCATCGCGAAGACCACTGCGGCCGGAATGGAAATCAAACCCTCAAACACATAGTTGACGCCCAGCAGCGTCAGCAAGCGCGATATCAGGATCAGCCGGGGTGGGATGGGCATAGCCAGCAGCAGCTCGTTATCCTTAGCCTCGTACAGCGTCGACTGCGTCATCAGCACGCTGCCCACAAAGATAAAGCCGAAGGCCATGATGCCAACCAGCGCAAAATACAGCCAGCCCAGCCCCGCTTCCAGCAGCGGTGGCAGGACGGCGTCAAACAGGAAGCCGAACATCGCCAGAAACTGCGCGATGACATACACAGCCAGCACACCCACAAGGATTTTCATCAGCAGGCCGCGCTTCTTTTTGCCCCTGTTGCCCCGGAACATATTGCTGAACATCGCGGCAAATCGGGCTTTGATCAGGGCCTTAAGCATGTTGCTCCTCCAGTTCGAGGAACACTTCCTCCAGCGAGTCCGCGCCCTTCACCTCGGCCATGCTGCCGGAGATGACCAGCTTGCCCTTGCGGATGATGGCCACCTTGTCGCACAGCTTCTCCGCCACCTCCAGCACGTGGGTGGAGAAAAAAATCGCCCCGCCCTGATCGCAGATCTCGCGCATCAGGCCTTTGAGCAGGTGGCTCGCCTTGGGGTCAAGGCCCGTGAAGGGCTCGTCGAGCATCATCAGCTTGGGCGCGTGGATCAAGGCGCTGATGATGGCCAGTTTCTGCTTCATGCCGTGGGAGTAGGCGCTGATTAATTGGCCCAGATCGGGCGTCAGCTCAAACAGGCCGGCATAGCGACTGATGCGCTCCTCGCGCTCCGCCCTGGGCACGCCGTAGACATCGGCAATGAAGTTCAGGTACTTGATGCCGGTGTAAAACTCGTACAGGTCCGGGTTATCAGGGATGTAGGCCAGCATCTTCTTGCACTTGATCGGGTCCTCCTTCACAGAGACTCCGTCGATCATGACCTCGCCCCCGTCAAAGCCCAGGATACCCGCGCAGGCCTTGATGGTAGTGGTCTTCCCCGCGCCGTTGTGGCCAATAAAGCCGTAGATCTCCCCTCGCTTGATGTGCAGCGACAGATCGTCCACCGCCATCTTGTCGCCGTACCGCTTCACCAGGTGTTCTATTCTAAGCATCGGGCCAGCCTCCTGTTTTGATTGCGACTGTGGCGCAGAGGGCGGGATTCGAATCCACATGGGCCTCAGCCGGATGGATCTTGAGTCCCCCTCATTATACGCTCTCCAACGAATCCCCTGGCCAACAAGGGAACGTTCAATGATTTTACCTCAATTCTTACGATGCTTTCTACCCCCTGCCCAGAGCACATCGTTCACATCAATGGAGTCATTGGTTCGAGTCCGATACAGACCACCATTCTGCCCGACAAGAGCAGTTTTTTACATGGCTGATGGCGGTCCGACGTCGTCGCCTGCAGGCAGTCGCTTCTTTATGGCTCTTCCGCCCGGATGCGTCCCGAAAACCCGCTGACAGAGCAGTCTGCGTTTGTTTGCCCGCAGCCTTTGGCCGGCACAGGCGGTTGCCCTTAAAAAACGGCCATGCTATGCTGCTGTATCCCCGTGACAAGGAAGGGTTCATGATGTTCGTCTTCCCCTTACCGCAGTTTCCCGCCCGCCGCCCATGAAGCGAGGTCGCCATGACCCTCTACACCATCGGTCATTCCACACGAACCATTGAGGCTTTTATCGCCTTGCTCAGGGAGAAGGGTATCTCGCTTCTGGCGGATATCCGTACGGTTCCGGGCTCCCGGTACAACCCGCAGTATGGCCAGAAGGCGCTGGCGCAATCCCTGAGCGACGCGGGCATCGAATATATCCATCTGAAGAAGCTGGGCGGCCTGCGGCCTCGAGCGGAACCCTCTATGAACACGGCCTGGCGCAACGCCTCCTTCCGAAACTATGCCGACTACATGCAGACTGCCCCTTTTGAGGAAGGTCTTCAGGCGCTACTGCACCTGGCTGCCGGCAAAACGACCGTCCTCCTATGCGCCGAGGCTGTTCCCTGGCGCTGCCACCGCTCGCTGGTCAGCGACGCTCTGCTTGCCCGCGGGGTGCAGGTGCTGCATATCATGGGCGAGAGAAAGGTTGAGCCACACGCAATGACGCCGTTTGCAAGGGTGGAGGGAACCCGCGTCACGTACCCGGGCGATGGGGCAGCGGACAAAGAAACGAAAGGCTGAGGATCCACATGTGCACCCAACAACGCCAATGAGCCCTCCTATTACATCCGCCTTTCGCAGACAGCGGCGCAGAGCCTTTGCGGCAGGTCCCGTGCATCCTTCCGTGGCTGCGCTCGAGGCCTTGCCATGAGCAATGCCATCGAGGCGCTCCGGAGGGAGATTGCACACCATCCCAGCAATGAAGCCTTTCTGGCCAGGGGCCTGCATCCCCTCTTTGTGGCGCATGAAAGGGCGCAGCTGATCATCATCGGTCACGCGCCAAGCCTCAGGGCGCAGCAGTCCATGGTTCCCTGGAACGACGCTTCAGGCCTGCGTCTGATGCACTGGCTGGGTATCCCTGAAAGCGTCTTTCGCGACCCCGCCCAGGTCGCCCACCTGCCCATGGACTTCTATTATCAGGGCAAGGACGGGCAGGGAGACCGGCATCCGCGCGGGGCTTTTGCTCCCCTCTGGCATGCGAGGCTGTTGGATCTCATGCCGGATGCCCGCCTCCTCCTGCTTCTGGGACGATACGCCCAAGCCTATTACCTTGGAAAAGCAGCCGGGCGAACCCTGACGGACACCGTGCGCGCCTTCCATGAATACCTTCCCCGCTTCTTCCCGCTGGTACACCCTTCTCCCCTCAACCAGCGGTGGCTGAGCAAGAACGCGTGGTTCGAGGAAGAACTCCTGCCCGAGCTTCAGCAAAAAGTGAGGGAAATACTCTTCCCCGAAGCAGCGTTGGATTCCCAGCCCGCAGTCTTCCGTTCCCCATAAGCGCCCCCTGCCGCCGATCTGCGCCTACAGAAGCACCGGCACCGCCGTTCCCAGCTGCATGCCCTGCTCCTCCGTTACGCAATCAAACGCCAGGACTTCAACCCCCGCCTGCGCCGCCTTCCTCAAGGCCAGGCCAAAGGCGGGGTGCATCCGGTCATGGGGCGAAAAAGCCCGTACCGGCCGCATCTGGATCATGAAGATCGCCAGGGCCTGATGGCCCTGGCGGGCACAGTCCGCAAGCGTCTCAAGATGTCTTACACCCCGCAGGGTGGGAGCGTCAGGAAAAAGGGCCAGACCCTCCTCTTCCAGGGTGCAGCCTTTCACCTCTACATAGACGCTGTGTCCTTCCGTCTGCACATGAAAATCCAGCCTGGAATGCTTCAGGGTCACTTCCCGCCGGATGACAGCCCCGGGGAAGCGCGAGCGCAGATAGTCCCCGGCTACGGCGTTAGGGGCCAGGCTGTCGATGTTCACCAGCATCTTCCCCTTGTACACAGCCACCAGATCCCAGCGGGTTTTCCGCTCTTCCCGTGCTGCCTTGGCCAGGATGACCCGAGCACCGGGAAGCAGCAGTTCCCGGCAGCGCCCGGTATTTTTCACATGGCAGAGGAGTTCCTCCCCCAAGACCTCCACCCGGGCTACAAAGCGGTTGGGGCGCTCCACAAAGCGGCCGGAGACAATATGGCCATACGCTACGCCCATGGGATCGTCCTGAACGGCAAGTGCATCACTTCATCCGCATGGCACGCATGGCGTTGAGGATGGCGAGCACCGCAACGCCCACATCGGCGAACACCGCTTCCCACATCCTGGCGATGCCCATCGCCCACAGCAGCAAAAAGAGCCCTTTCACGCCCATCGCGAACAAAATGTTCTGCCATACAATCCTCCTGGTGGTCCGCGCCGCCCGGATGGCGTCGATCATCCGCGAGGGCTCGTCGGTCATCAGCACCACATCGGCCGCCTCAATCGCCGCGTCTGAACCCAGTCCTCCCATGGCAACACCGATGTCCGCCCGCGCAAGCACAGGCGCATCGTTGATGCCGTCTCCGACAAAAACCAGCTTGCCTCCGTCGCGCATCCCCTTTTCGAGCTCTTCCAGCTTGCTGACCTTGTCTTCAGGCAGAAGCTCAGCATAGACCTCCTCAATCCCCAGCTGTCCCGCCGTCTCCGCCGCGACCGCTGCATGGTCGCCGGTCAGCATCGCTATATGGCGCACGCCCAGTGCCCTCAGCTTCCGCACCGCCTCCGCGCTGTCGGGCTTCAGGGTGTCGGAAATAGCGATGCTGCCCACAAAAGCGCCGTCGACGGCCACATACACCCTGGTGGCCGCGCCGGACTGCGCCTCATAGCCTATTCCCCTGCGCTGCATCAAGCGCCCGCTGCCCACCAACACCTCCTGCTCCCCGATCCGTGCCCTGACACCTTGTCCCGCGACCTCCTCCACTTCCGCGATGGCGCCCAGGTCGAGGGTGCCCTGGTACCCTCTGCGGATGGAAGCGGCAATCGGATGTCCGGAGTGCGCTTCAGCGTGCGCGGCAAGCGCCAGCACTTCCTCTGCCGTATGGCCATCAGCAGGCACCACGCCTGTAACTTCAAAGATGCCGTGGGTCAGCGTGCCTGTTTTGTCAAACACCACGGTGTCCACCCGGCTGAGTGCCTCCAGATAATTGCCGCCCTTGACCAGGACGCCCTTTTTGGACGCGCCCCCAATCCCTCCGAAAAAGCCCAGGGGGATGGAGATGACCAGCGCGCAGGGGCAGGAAATCACCAGGAACACCAGGCCCCGGTTCATCCATTCCGCCCACGGCGCCCCCCACAACAGAGGGGGAGCGACTGCCAGCAGCGCTGCGACACCCACCACCGCCGGGGTATAGACGCGGGAAAATCGGGTAATGAAGTTCTCCGTGGGAGCCTTTTTAGCAGCGGAGTTCTCCACCAGGTCGACAATCCTCGTGGCTGTGGATTCCCCATAGTCCTTTGTTACCCTCACGCGAAGCACGCCGCTTAGGTTCACGCTGCCCGAAAGAACTTCGCTCTCTTCCCGCGCGCGCCGGGGTTTCGTCTCGCCTGTCAGCGCAGCCATGTCCAGCATGGACTCTCCGCTTAAAACCCTGCCGTCCAGCGGGATCTTCTCCCCTGGTCTTATGACGATTACGTCCCCGATTCCGACGCTCTCCGGCGACACGCGCAAAAGTCCGCCCCCTCTTTCCACGTTGGCAAAATCCGGGCGGATGTCCATCAGATCAGCGATGGATTTTCTGGACCTAAGGACAGCTGCTTGCTGCAGGGTCTCGCCCACCTGATAGAAAAGCATCACGCCGGCAGCCTCCGCGAACTCTCCAATGGCGAACGCGCCCAGGGTGGCGACCGTCATTAAAAAGTTCTCATCAAACAGCCGTCCTCGGGCTGCATTGCGAAGCGCCCTCCAGACCACCTCCCATCCCAGGATCGCGTAACTGAACAGGAAGAGCATCACCCTGTGCTTCTCGGCAAGCCCCGGCACCATCCCCAGCGCGAAAGCCGCTGCCCCCGCAAGGAGCGTCAACATGTCCTGACGGGACCATGCGATCCATCCCCGTTTTACTGTCCGCTCTGCCCCGTTTTTTTCGCTGACCCTCACCTCGGGCTCTATCTGTTTGATGATGCGCCTGACGTCCTCTTCAAGGTCTCCCGGCAGGACATCCCCTTCCAGGCGCAGTGTTGCGTTGGCCATATTGACAGAGGCAGCGCGTACGCCTTTGTGTGCCAGGACGGTTTTTTCGATCCTGCCTGCACAGGCTGCGCAGCTTAAGCCCTCCAGCAAGAACTCCCTTTCCACGCGATCATCCCCTTTCCCCGTCTTTTTCCTGTCTCAGGCTTGTTTGGCACCCTACACCTCTTCCCATCGGTCGTCCAGGGTTTTGTGCCTTCTATAGCTGAACATATGCGCATACATTCAGCTATTAATAGTATACCCTGTGACGCCTCCCGGTTCAACCGAGCGGGAAAGTTTTGTCATTCGGTCCTGTGCTCGGCTAAGCAAGCCTCCGTTGACCTTCCAGCCAGGAAGACCTATGATCCCAGCAAAGGGATGCCGCCCACATTCCGTTGATTCAGGGAGGTGACGCCGTGAAGCCTCATACCGATCAGCCTGACCGCTGCGGTTGTACCGTGATCCATGAACAGGTGGTTCAAGAGGTTCGCAGGCACATGCCCGGCGAAGAGCTCACGGCCGACCTGGCAGCGTTTTTCAAAGTCTTTGGCGACCCGACCCGGGTCAGAATCCTCAGTGGCCTCTTTCTGGCAGAGATGTGTGTCTGCGACATCGCCGCCCTTCTTAACATGACGCAGTCGTCCATTTCCCACCAACTGCGGGTGCTCAAACAGGCCAAGCTGGTCAAATACCGCAAAGACGGCAGGGTCATTTACTATTCTCTTGCGGACGACCATATCAAGACCATCTTTGACCAGGGCTTAAGCCACATCCGTGAAAGATAGCAAATGGATCCGCAGGCACCGTCCCCATCGCCTTTTTTCTTATTTGTAATATCTTACCGCCGCGCGAAACAGCGGGTCCCGGCCTGTGGCGGGAACGTTCCTATACAGCCTGGGCAGCGAACGTTCCGCATGACCCATGCGCCCCATCACCAGACCGTCGGGGGAGCTCAGCGCTTCCACGGCCCAGACAGAGCCGGTCGGGTTGTGTTCTATGTCCATGCTGGGCTGCCCTTCTGCGTCCGCATACTGGGTGGCGATCTGTCCGTTTGAGGCCAGTGTTGCAAGCAGGCTCTCCTCGCACAGGAAACGCCCCTCGCCGGTCGAAACGGGTACCGTATAGCTTTCTCCCAGCTCATACAGCTGAAACCAGGGGGACAGCTTCGAGCACACCCGTGTCCTCACCAACCGGGACTGGTGGCGGCTGATGGTGTTGCGCGTCAGGGTGGGGCTGTCCGCCCCCGTGTCCTGTATCCGGCCAAAGGGAAGCAAGCCCACCTTGACCAGGGCTTGGAATCCGTTGCATATCCCGCCCAAAAGGCCGCGGCGCGTCCTGATCAGTTCCTCTACAGCCTCTTGAACAGGCCCGCTTCGCAAAAGGGCAGCGATCAATTTTCCGGAACCATCCGGTTCGTCTCCACCGGAAAACCCTCCCGGAAGCAGCACAATCTGGGCCTCCCGCAGCCTCCTGGCCATCTCCAGCACAGACTGGGCCACCTCGTCCGCTGTGCGGTTACGGACGATCAAGAGTTCTGGCACCGCCCCAGCCTCTTCAAAGGCGCGCACAGTGTCCAGCTCGCAGTTCGTGCCTGGAAACACAGGGATCAGTACCCTCGGCAGCGCAAACCTGGGGCCCCCGGCAGCGCCTTTTTCGCTGCGGAGCACCGGCGCCACTTCGGATGCCGCCGGCGCCTGAAGGGGATATACCTCCTCCAGCACCTGCTGGGACTCCGATAGGAAGGCTTCGATCCTCAACGCCTCACCACGCAGGGTGAGGCAGGGTTCCTCAGTGGTGACGCCCAGCGTTTCGCCTTCCGCTTCCCCCTGAGCCATTTCCAGGATCAGGGAACCGTACAAGCCCTCAAACAGTTCCGGCACCGAAAAGCGGTCCGCAAACTGAAAGCCAATGCCGTTGCCCACAGCCATCAGTGCGACCGCATACGCCGCCCCGCCAAAGCCCACCACCTGGCAGGAAACAGCTTTCTTCTGCTTCAGCAGACGCTCCGCCATAGCAAGCGTTTCCCGAAGCGATGCAGCCTCGGGCAAGCCGTCTGCTCCGACGCTCGGCTTAAGCCAGGCGACCAGGCTTCCCGGCTGCTTGAACTCCGGAGACACAGCCCTCTCCGCGTCTCCCGCCCCCACAGCGAAGGAGATCAGCGTGGGTGGAACATCCAGGTTTTCAAAGCTGCCGCTCATGGAATCCTTCCCGCCGATGGCTGCTACCTGAAGGTCCATCTGGGCGCGGAAAGCACCCAGAAGGGCAGCCAGCGGCAGACCCCAGCGCCGAGGGTCTGTTCCTGGCCGGGGAAAGTATTCCTGGTGGGACAGGTAGATCCCCCGCGCGGGAGCGCCCGCCGCGATCAGGCGGCTGACCGCTTCGACCACTGCCAGATAGGCGCCATGGTAGGGGCTCTTTTCGGAAATCGCAGGGTTGAAGCCGCAGGCCATAAAGGAGCACGTGTCCGTCCCCTCCGGTACCGGCAGCAAATGAATCATGGCGCAGGGCGGGGTCAGCTGGTGCTTGCCGCCAAAGGGCAGCAGCACGGTGGCGGCACCTACGGTGCTGTCAAAGCCCTCCGCCAGTCCCCTCTGGGAGCAGCCATTCAGGTCTCCCGCCAAGCGAAGGAGCGCTTCTCTAAAACTTCTGCCACCAAATGGCTGAAGAGGCTCGGGCGCGTCAATGGTCACGCGCATGCGCTTGCGGGCACCGTTCGAATCGAGGAAGTCGCGGGCAATGTCCACCACCGTCCGTCCCTGCCAGCGCATGACCAGTCTGGGCACTTCCGTCACCCTGGCCACCACCGTGGCCTCCAGGTTTTCAAGGGCCGCAAGCCCGATGAAGGCATCGGCGTCTTTCGCCTCCACCACTACCGCCATGCGCTCCTGGGACTCACTGATGGCAAGCGTTGTGCTGTCCAGCCCCGGGTACTTCACCGGCACGCTCTCAAGCTCGACGAGGAGTCCCGGCGCCAGCTCGCCGATGGCTACAGACACGCCGCCCGCTCCAAAGTCATTGCAGCGCTTGATCAGCCTGGAAACCTCGGGGTTTAAAAACAGACGCTGAAGCTTGCGTTCCTCGGGGGCGTTCCCTTTTTGCACCTGTGCAGCCCACACATTCACCGACTCTGCCGTGTGCGCCTGAGACGAACCGGTTGCCCCGCCGCAGCCATCACGCCCTGTCCGCCCCCCCACCAGAAGGACGGCGTCCCCCGGGGCAGGACGCTCACGCCGTACGTGAGCTGCACGGGCCGCTCCCAGCACCGCCCCTGCTTCCAGGCGCTTGGCAACGTATCCCGGGTGATAGATCTCCCGAACAATGCCGGTGGCCACCCCCACCTGGTTGCCATAGCTTGAAAAGCCGGCAGCAGCCTCCCTGGCGATGCGGCGCTGGGGAAGCTTGCCAGGCAGGGTGTCCCCGGGGTCCACGGTGGGGTCCGCGCCCCCTGATACACGCATACCCGCGTACACGTAGGCTCTGGCAGACAGAGGATCGCGGATGGCGCCACCGATGCAGGTGGCGGCCCCGCCAAAGGGCTCGATCTCCGTGGGATGGTTATGGGTCTCGTTCTTGAAAAACAACAGCCAGTCCTCTTCCCCAGCCACCGTGCGCACCTTGATGCGCAGGGTACAGGCGTTGTTCTCCTCGGTTTCTTCAAGCTCCGGCAGCATTCCCTTGCTTTTCAGCGCCAGGGCGGCAAGGGTGGCCACGTCCATGAGGGTGAAGGGCGCCTGCCTGTCCAGGGCTTTGCGGACTGCCAGGTATTCCTGAAGTGTTTTCTCAATGACCGGGTCCCCACAGTCGACCTGCGTGATCTCCGTCAAAAAGGTGGTGTGGCGGCAGTGGTCGGACCAGTAGGTGTCGATCACCATCAGCTCCGTCAGCGTTGGATCCCGTCTCTCCCGGTTAAAGTACGCCACGCAGACCGCCAGGTCATCGTCTTCCATGGCCAGCGCGCGCTCCTGCCGCAGTTTTCGCCTTCCCTGGGCGTCCAGGGTCCTGAAGCCTTTGAGGACTTCCGGAGCGTCCGGCTCCTCCACCTCGGTCAGGAGGGTTTTGGGCAGGTCCATGGAGGCTTCACGGGATTCCACGGGATTGATCAGGTAGTCTTTGGCCACCTGCACGTCTGCGGAGGACAATCCTCCGGAAAGCACGACCACCTTGGCCGCGCGGACAAGTGGACGAGGGCCCAGGGTCTGCATCTGGATGCATTGAGCTGCAGAGTCTGCCCGCTGGTCAAACTGTCCCGGCAGGTATTCCAGCGCAAAAACCGTATCCCCTTTTGCAAGCTCCAGCCGGTAAGCCACCCTGTCTACCGAAGGTTCTGAAAATACAGTGGAAACGGCAGCCTGAAAGGCCTCTTCCGTCAGGCCCTGGACGTCATAGCGGTTGATGATCCGTGCCCGCGTCAGCGCCGTCAGGCCTGCGTACTGCCTGAGCTCACGGGTCAGCGCCTGGCTTTCAAAGGCCAGATCTTCCCTCTTTTCCACAAAAACCCTGTATACCGCCATCTTCCCGTTCCCTTTCACGCCAGGCACAGGGGATCCATCGCCGCTGCCCCAATGTCAGGCCGGTACATCATCCCGTCAAATCGCAGCTGTTCCACTGCCCGATAAGCCTTTTCCACGGCTTCGCGAAGGGTAGACCCCGTGGCGGTCAGGCTCAGCACCCGTCCACCGGCAGTAACCAGCCGGCTGCCCGGGCAGGCCACACCGGCATAATGCAGTATCGCGTCAGGCTCGCCCCTCATTTCAATGGGAAACCCGGTTGAAAAGGCGCCGGGATAACCCCCTGAGGCCAGCACCACGCAGCAGGCATGCCCGGTTTGAAAGCGCAGGGAAACCTCATGGAGCCGGCCCTCCCGCGTGGCGATCATGGCACGGAGCAGGTCCCCCTCCAGCAGGGGCAGGATGGCCTGGGTTTCAGGGTCTCCCAGGCGGGCATTATACTCCAGCACCTTGGGACCCTCCCGCGTCAGTATCAGGCCAAAGAACAGGCATCCCCGGAAGGGCCTTCCTTCCTGAGCCATGGCGCGCACGGTGGGGAGAAAAATCTCCTCCATCGCTCGTTGCGCAAGCTCTTCGGTGTAGAAGGGGTTAGGCGCCACGGCGCCCATGCCACCGGTGTTGGCCCCCCGGTCGCCTGCCAGGGCGCGCTTGTGGTCCATGGCGGACAACAGGGGCACGAGGGTCCTGCCGTCGGTGAAGGCCAGCACCGAGACCTCCGGCCCCGTCAGCCATTCCTCTATAATCACCCGGCTGCCGCTGTCGCCATGGACACGTGCCACCAGCATATCCTCAAGCGCCCGGGCTGCTGCTTTTCGGTCGGTGGCGATCACCACACCCTTGCCCCTGGCAAGCCCGTCTGCCTTGATAACCATGGGCACAGGATGTCGCGCGGCATACTGAAGCGCCTCGTCCACCTCTTCAAAGGCCTGCCACCTGGCTGTGGGAATGGCGTATTTGCGCATCAGCTCCTTGGCGAACACCTTGCTGGATTCGATCTGAGCCGCCTTTCTGTCGGGCCCAAAGCAGGGGATGCCCTGGGCTTCCAGCGCGTCCACCATCCCTGCCGCCAGAGGGTCATCAGGAGTGACGACCGCAAAATCAACGTCCCTTTCCTGGGCAGCTGCCACCACTGCCGAAAGGTCAGCCACCTCCCCGGGAATCCGTTCCGCTTCCACCATCCCGGCATTCCCGGGGAGAACATAGATCCTGTCCACCAGCGGGCTTTCCATGATCTTCTTCACCACGGCGTGCTCACGACCGCCGGAGCCTATCACCAGTACCTTCATGGTCTTCTCCCTCAGTGGTGGAAGAGCCGCAGCCCGGTCATCGCCATCACGATGCCGTATTCATCGCAGCGCGCGATGACCTCCTCATCCCGCGTAGAGCCGCCCGGTTGTGCAATGTACCTCACGCCGCTTTCATGGGCCCTGATGATGCTGTCGTCAAAGGGAAAGAAAGCGTCGCTCCCCAGGGACAGTCCGTCAGCCCGGTCAAGAAAGGCGCGTTTCTCCTCCTCGCTTAAGTAGGCAGGCTCAGAGACAAACAGCTCCCGCCACCTGCCCTGGCTCAGGCGCTCCCGGGCACGGGAGGACAAAAAGACATCCACGGCGTTGTCCCGGACGGGCCGGGTCACGTCCACGCGCCAGGGCAGGCTCAGGACCTTCTCATGCTGGCGCAGCAACCAGAGGTCGGCTTTATCCCCCGCCAGGCGCATGCAGTGTACCCGGGACTGCTGTCCGGCGCCCACACCCACAGCCTGCCCGTGCACCGCATAGCAGACCGCGTTGGACTGGGTATATTTCAGCGTGATCAGGGCCACCAGAAGATCCCGCATGGCTTCTGCCGGAAGGCTGCGCTCCCTGGTCACGATGTTTTTAAATAGGTCTTCCGAAATCACGCAGTCGTTGATCCCCTGCTCAAAGGTCACGCCAAACACCTGCCGCTGCTCCACCGGATCCGGCACATAGTCCGGGTCCACAGACACGATGCTGTATTGTCCGCCCCGCTTGCGCCGCAGGATTGCCAGCGCCTCCGGCGTGTAGCCCGGGGCAATGACGCCATCGGACACCTCCCGGGCGATGACCCGGGCCGTCGTCCGGTCACACACATCGCTCAGCGCGATGAAATCCCCAAACGAGCAGAGCCGATCCGCCCCCCGGGCCCGGACATAGGCGCAGGCCAAGGGAGAATCGTTCAGGCCTTCGATATCCTCTGCAAAACAGGCGCGCAGAAGCCCTTCTTCCAGCGGCAGCCCCAGCGCTGCTCCGGCGGGGCTCACATGCTTAAAGGAGGCGGCGGCTGGCATCCCCGCAGCTTGCTTGAGCGAACGCACCAGCTGCCAGGCGTTGAGCGCGTCCAGAAAGTTGATATACCCGGGAGCCCCGTTTAGCACCTCTACCGGCAAACCCTGCTCGCCCTCCATCCGCAGCCTTGCCGGCACCTGGTGGGGGTTGCAGCCGTACTTAAGCTTCAGTTCCCGCATGGCTTCTCTCCTTCCCGGCACACGTGTCGGTTAAACACAAAGGTCCGGGAAGTCCCGTCCTTTAAGTGAAACTCCCACAGGCACAGGGCAATCCTGTAGTCCCGGTTCAGCGATTCCCATATATCTGCAGCAAAGGCCTCCGCGTCCCCGGGGATGCGGATACGCGCGGGCTCCCCATAAAAGGAAGGCAGGGGCTGGGCGTCCCTTTCATAGGTATGCAAAAAGCGCCCTTCCCCGGGATTTGCTGCGTACTCAAAGAACAGCCGGTCGCAGGAGCTGCCCCCGGGATCTGAAGCGCGCAGGATGGACAGGGTATAGTCCCCGCCCTCCTCAAGGCACAAAAGCCCTGAGATGCGGGGCGTGAAGTGGGGCGCATCCGGCTCGAAACGGCGGGTGCGCAGAGCGTCCTCAAAGCGGCGTCCCGCGCTCAGGGCTTCGTGGATGGTCTCCGTCTGGTCGCCGTTGCTGACGATGAAACAATCTCTCCAGCGCCGGGCAGGGCGGTAGAGGATCAGCGTCGGATCGCTGACCTCATCCTTGCAAAAAGGCCTGATCAGAAGCTCCTCCCCTGCCTGTACAAACACGCGGTTTTTAGAATTTGGGCTGCGTCCCATGATGAAGTAAGCTGCCAGCAGATGGCCGGAAGGGGTTTTCCCAAGAAGGATCCCGCGTCCCGGGTAAGCATTGCCACGAAGAATCCCCATCAGTTCAGCCGGCTGGTTGTTGTACATTTCTCTTCCTTTCCCGGGACAGCAGGCCCCGACACACGCTCTCCGCCGCCCGGGGCAAAATCACCCACTCAGCTTCCTCCATCACCCGGCGCTGAAGCGTCTCCGCGGTATCTTTACGCCTGACCTGCACCGCTTTTTGCAGGATGATGGGGCCGCCGTCGGGCACTTCGTCCACAAAGTGCACGGTGGCGCCCGTCAGCATGACCCCGCGTGAAAGCGCCGCCTCATGCACCTTCAAGCCATGGAAACCCTTGCCACAAAAGGCTGGGATCAGGGAGGGATGCACATTGATGATGCGCCCGGCGTAGGCTTCGGTGAAGGCCGGGCTCAGGATCGTCAGAAACCCGGCGAGGATGATGAGTTGGATCCCATGTTCCTCCATGGCCGAGATCATGCACGCCTCGAAGCCCTCACTGCCCAGGGCCTTTTTGTGAAACACCCGTGCCGGGATCCCGGCAGCCTTTGCCCGGGTGAGGGCGTGCACGCCGGGACGGTCGCTGATGACCAGGCTGATCCGCCCGCTCTTCAGGCTGCCTGAAGACTGGGCGTTCAGCAGGGCCTGCAGATTGCTGCCTCCGCCCGACACCAGCACACAGATGGGGACACGCTGCCCTGCCTTCATCTTAAAATCCGGACCCCTTCCTCCCCTGTCCTGATCTCGCCCAACACAAAGGGCTCCTCCCCCGCTTCCTTCAGGGCGGCCAAAGCCCGGTCCGACTGGTTTCCCGATGCCACCAGGCACAGACCCACCCCCATGTTGAAGGTGGCGTACATCTCCTTTTCGGGGATGTCGCCACGGCGCTGAATCAGCTCGAAAATGGGGGGCGGGGACCAGGCCTTCGCGTTGACGACGGCCATGCATCCCCGGGGCAGGCAGCGCGGGATGTTTTCGTAGAAGCCTCCGCCGGTGATGTGAGCAGCGTTTCTGATTTCCGCATGCGCGAGCGCTGAAAGCACGGGCTTTACATAGATCCTGGTCGGAGTCAGGAGGGTTTCGCCCAGGGACCGTCCACCCAGCGACGCCACCGGCCGGCACAGATCGGCGTTTTCCACTTGAAGCACCTTGCGCGCCAGGGAAAAACCGTTTGCGTGAAGGCCGTTGGAATACAGGCCAATCAGTGTGTCGCCCGGCTTCACCCGTTCCCGGTGAAGCATCTTCGCCTCGTCTGCAATGCCTACAGCAAAGCCCGCCAGGTCATATTCATCCTGTCGGTAAAGCCCGGGCATCTCCGCCGTTTCCCCGCCGATGAGGGCGCAGCCGGCCTGCACGCAGCCTTCCGCCACACCGGATACGATGTCCGCCACCTTCTCCGGTACGTTTTTGCCCAGAGCAATGTAATCCAGGAAAAACAGAGGTTTCGCACCCGAGCAGACCACATCGTTGACGCACATGGCGACGCAGTCAATACCGATGCTATCGTGACGGTCCATCAGAAAGGCGATCTTCAGCTTCGTCCCCACACCGTCGGTGCCCGATACCAGCACCGGACGACGCAGCCCGGTAAGGTCCGGCACAAACAGCCCTCCAAAACCCCCGATCTCCGACACCACGCCCGGGATGGCTGTGCGCTCGACGCTTTTTCTCATCAGCTCCACCGCCCGGTATCCCGCGTTGATGTCCACGCCCGCCTCTTTATAGCGCCCGCTTTCGCTTGTCATACCATTTCTCCCACCCGCATCAGCCGTTTGGTGTATTTATCACGTTCGCTGGTCTGAGGAGCGTCTGTAGGGTAGTGGCCGTCAAAACAGGCAGTGCAAAACCTCGTCTCGTCAATAGGTACCGCGATCCTCTTAAGGTTCTCCAGACTCAGGTAGCCCAGGCTTTCAGCCCCGATCAGGCCCCGGATCTCTTCCCGGGTATATCGGCAGGCGATGAGGCTGTCCCGGGACCTGATGTCCGTCCCGTAATAGCAGGGATGCATGAAGGGGGGCGAGGTGACGCGCATGTGCACTTCTGTAGCCCCCGCCGCACGCAGCAGGTGCACAATTTCCCGGCTGGTCGTTCCCCTGACAATGGAGTCGTCCACCAGCACCACGCGCTTGTCCGTCACCGCTGCAGCCAGGGGGTTGAGCTTGATGTGTACCCCAGCCTTTCGGGCGCTCGGTCCGGGGTCAATGAAGGTCCGTCCGATGTACTTGTTCTTGATGAAGCCCAAGCCATAGGGGATACCGGAGCCCCTGGCATAGCCAATAGCGCCGTCAATACCCGAGTCCGGCACGCCCACGACGATGTCCGCTTCCACCGGATGCTCCCGGGCCAGAAAAGCTCCGGCGCGCACCCGGGCCTCGTGCACACAGACGCCGTCTATAACCGAGTCGGGCCTCGCGAAGTAGATATATTCAAACACGCACAGGCTTTGCGGCAGCTCCCCGCAGTGGCTTGTATCGCTGCGGATGCCCTCGGGGCTAAACACCACGATCTCCCCGGGCCTGACGTCCCTGACAAACCGCGCCGACATCACATCCAGCGCACAGGTTTCGGAGGCGACCACCCAGGTGCCGTCCTCCTTGCACCCGATACAAAGCGGGCGCAGGCCCATGGGCCCGCGCACGGCGATAAGCTTTCTGGTTGACATCACCACCATCGTGTAGCTGCCCTGAAGGGCAGCCATGGCGCGGCGGATAGCCTCCTCCGTGGAGGGGGCCGTCAGGCGCTCCCGGGTGATGACGCACGAGATCACCTCCGCATCGCTGACGCTGTGAAAGATAAAGCCATCGTCTTCAAAGCGATCGCGCAGCTGGCTGTAGTTGACCAGGCTGCCGTTGTTAGCCAGAGCCAGACGCCCCTTGCGGTGCGTCACCACAATGGGCTGCGTGTTCATGCGGCCGCGGCTGCCATCCATCGCGTAGCGCACATGCCCCACCGCCATATGGCCTGTGCCCAGCGCCTCCATCGCCTGTAGGGTCATCACCTCGCTAACCAACCCTGTGTCCGCATGCAGGCGAAAGAGGCCCTCGTCATTGAGGGCGATGCCGCAGCTCTCCTGCCCGCGATGCTGCAGGGCGCACAGGCCCAGGTAGGCGTCCTGACCTACGTCTGCGGTATGGGGGCTGTAGATACCTAAAATGCCGCATTCCTCACGGAATTCAGGCATGGTCCGCCTCCCGGCCCAGGATGCGTGCGGTGAGGTCCAGCGCCTCCACATTCCGCCCGTCCTCCCAGGCTCGCATATTGCCGGAGGAGATCTCGTCCATCAGCGCCACGCCGGAGGCTGTATGGCCAAATTCCAGCTTGATGTCCACCAGCTCAAGCCCGCGGCCTTTCAGATCTTCCGCAACGATCTGGGTGACACGCCGCGTCTGAAGGACGATATCGTCGTACTGCGCCTCCTCCATGATGTGCAGCGCCGCCAGCGCCTCCCGGGTGATGAGGGGGTCGTCCTTCTCGTCGTCCTTGAGTGTCATCTCCACGTAGTCGGGAAGCGGCTGCCCCTCCCGGGCATAGGCAGCGTAGCGGCGGTAGAAGCTGCCAACCGCGCGCCTGCGGCAGATCACCTCCACGCCCTGTCCAAAGGGCCTGGCTGCCAGCACCTCCATAGTGCCTTTTTCAAGGTCCGCGGACACGTAGTGGGTGCGAATCCCGTGCGCGGCAAGCAAATCAAAAAAATGCACGGACACCGCCAGGTTCTGCCGGCCCATGCCCGGGATGGAGAGGGCCACGGCGTTTGCCCCCGGATCGAATACGCCGTCTGTGCCCGTCACGTCGTCTTTGAATTTCAGCAAATAGTTTCCATTGTTCAGTGCAAAGACATCCTTGGTTTTCCCTCTGTATACGCAGCGCGCTTCTGCCATGCTCCCTCCCGTTGCTGTCTTAAACACAGCCTCCTTCAGCCTCGCGGGCAACCACCCGGTCGGCCTCAGCTGCCTCCCGCGCCATCTTCTCCCGCTGCTGCGCCAGCAGCGCTGCCAGGCGCGTATCCTCTACCGCCAGAATCTGGGCGCACAGGATCGCGGCGTTCTTTGCCCCGCCCACAGCCACCGTCGCCACGGGAATGCCGGCAGGCATCTGCACCGTGGACAGCAAGGCGTCCAGTCCTCCCAGATCCCCGGAAGCCACCGGAACGCCGACGACCGGCAGCGTTGTAACAGCGGCAATAGCCCCTGCCAGGTGGGCTGCCAGACCTGCCACGGCGATGATGGCACCAAAGCCCTCTTCCCGGGCGGACGCGGCAAAGGCCCGCACCGCTTCCGGCGTACGATGGGCCGAGAAAACCCTGACCACGCTGGGGATTCCAAAACTTTTCAGCATCTCTGAAGCCTGGCTGGCCACCTTCAAGTCCCGCACGCTGCCCATGATCACAGCTACTTTTTTCAAACTTCTCTCCTCCTGGCATTAAAAAAGGCAGCCCGGAAACCGAACCGCCCGACGTCTTTTTCTTCCAATCGCGCCCTCCACGGCCTACCAGCCGACGGCTTCCACTGCCCGCCCGGGGCCTTCTCCGAGCGGATCCATCATAATCCGACAGAGGCCCCCTGTCAACGGAAGATACGAACGTTTTGTCTTCCAGCGCCGATATCGTTCGTTTATTCGCCCTGATTCATCCCATCATGCAGTCAATCGCAGCCATCGGTTCGCCTATTCGCGGCTATCCCGCCCGCTTGCAGTTTCTCGTCCTCCATCGCACAGGGGCTCAGGCGCTCTGTCCGTGCTCGCAGTACAGGCAGCGATAGGTCCCGGTCCTGGGGTCGGTCAATTTGAAGACGTGATCGATCTCCTGTTCTGCGGAAGTGATGCATCGCGGATTTTTGCAGAAGATCACATTGACGATGGTATCGGGGAGCTGGATGACCCTCTTCTCAGCGATCCTTCCGTCCTCGATGATGTTGATGGTGATGGTCGGATCTATATAGCCCAGGATTGAGGTGTCCAAGTCAATCCGGTCGTCCACCTTGATGATGTCTTTCTTGCCCATTTTCTGAGACTTCACATTCTTGATGATGGCGACAGAGCAGTCCAGCTTGTCCAGCTGCAGAGCCTTGTAAATCGCCATGGCTTTGCCCGCCTTGATGTGATCCAGCACAATGCCACGATGAATGCTGTCTACGTTCATGGCTGTCCTCCTAAGCGCCTTGCGCTTCCTGTGGCACGCTGTCTTGCCCGTCCAGCAGCTTCATGATCAGCGCCATGCGGACAAAGCGGCCGTTTTGCACCTGCTTGAAATAGGCGGCGCGCGGATCGTCGTCCACCTTGACAGAGATCTCGTTAACCCGGGGCAGGGGGTGCATGACCGTCAGATCCTTGCCTGCCATCGCCATCTTCGCCTGGTCCAGGATATAGGAATCCTTCAGGCGGATATAGTCCGCCTCGTTGAAGAAGCGCTCCTTCTGCACCCGGGTCATGTACAGGATGTCCAGCGTGCTGATCACTTCTTCCAGCTGGGTCACCTCCTGGAGGGGATGTCCCGTGGATTTGATCAGTTCCAGAAGGTAATCGGGCAGCGTCAGTTCCGGCGGAGAGATCAGGACAAAGCTGTTGCCCGGATAACGGCACATCGCCGTGATCAGGGAGTGCACGGTGCGGCCGAACTGCAGGTCACCGCACAACCCGATGCGCAGCCCCTCCAGCCGGCCCTTTTCCCTGCGGATGGTCAGAAGGTCCGTCAGCGTTTGCGTGGGATGGTTGTGTCCGCCGTCCCCCGCGTTGATCACCGGCGCCTGGGTGCGCCGGATCGCGGCGACCGGGGCGCCCTCTTTGGGATGGCGCATGGCGATGATATCCGCATAGCACCCCACGGTGCGTACGGTATCTGATACGCTTTCGCCCTTGGCGGCCGACGAGGTGTCCGCTGCCTCAAAGCCCAGGACATTCCCGCCCAGGCCCAGCATGGCCGACTCGAAGCTCAGCCGCGTGCGGGTAGAGGGCTCAAAGAACAGGGTAGCCAGGATGCGCCCCCGCATCGCCTGGGCATACGCGGAAGGGTGCGCCTGGATCCGGTCAGCCAGGTTCAGCAGCTCGCTGATCTCCGCCTGGCTCAGGTCAGTGATATCGATCAGATGCCTCATCCTATCGCTCTTCCCCCTTTTTCCTGCGGTGTGCGCAGGGCCTGCGCGCTCATCCAGCCCTCGTCCTGCGGGTTATCCCGAAACGCGAGCAGCCGGGGCCTGTCCTCCGGGCGGATGTCGCCCCGGTCGACAGCGATGTCCACCAGAACGTCCAGGTCTGTCAGCGTATGGAGCTCCAGCCCTGCACGGGCAAACCCTTCAACAGCCTTTCTCATCCCATAGTTAAAGATGGCCAGTACCCCCAGGACCTCAGCGCCTGCCCCCCGAAGCGTTTCCGCGGCTGCCAGCACGCTTCCACCTGTCGAGATCAGATCCTCGATCAGGACGACCTTCTGCCCGGGATGCAGCCTGCCCTCTATCTGATTCTGGCGGCCATGGTCCTTTGATCCAGAGCGCACGTAACCCATGGGAAGTTCAAGCAGGTGCGCCACAATCGCCGCATGAGCGATCCCAGCGGTCGCTGTGCCCATCACCGCCTCGCAGGCTGCGTACCTGTCGCGGATCATCGCGGACAGACCTTCCTCAATGCGCATGCGCACGCCCGGCTCGCTCAGGGTCAGGCGGTTGTCCGTATAGATGGGGCTCCTGATCCCGCTGACCCAGGTGAAGGGTTGGTCGGGCCGTAGAAAGACAGCCTGTATCTCCAGCAGGTCGGCTGCGATACGGCGTTTCAGGTCGTTCATTCTGTTCTCCCTCTTATCGTAGGTCCGGGGCCTGCCAGAAGCATCCGCCTGGACTATGGCAAACCCTCGCCCAGAAATTCCCTTACGCATTGCTCGTATACCATCACAGGGTCCGCCGCCCGCGTGATGGGGCGTCCCACCACGATGGCGTCCGAAAAGGCGCGCGCCATGGCAGGCGTGGTCACACGCCGCTGGTCACCCACGTCCGCACCTGCGGGGCGGATCCCGGGGGTACAGGTCAGGAAGCCTGAGCCCAGCCCCTCCTTGATCGCCCGGGCTTCCAGGGGTGAGCAGACCACGCCATCGAGCCCGGCGTCAAAAGCGTTGCGCGCGTAGTGCAGCACCGTCTCCTCCATGGGGTGGGGGATCAGCAGTTCCCGGCGCATACGTTCCTCATCCATTGAGGTCAGTTGGGTTACGGCCAGCAGAAGGGGCCGCTCCAGCGCGCTTATTTCCCCCTTCCCCTGGGCTTTTTCGAAGCCTTCCAGCGCCGTGGACATCATGTCCTTGCCCCCCGCTGCGTGCAAGTTACACATGTCGACCCCCAGACTGCCCAGCACTGCCATCGCAGCGCGTACGGTATGGGGGATGTCATGCAGCTTCAGGTCCAGAAACACCGGATGACCGCGCTCCTTCAGCGCGCGCACCAGGGCGGGACCCTCCGCGTAGTACAGCTCCATCCCCACTTTCACATAGGGGCGCCTGTCGCCAAAGAGATTCAGGAAGTCAAGCGCCGCGCCGGCGTCTGGAAAGTCCAGGGCGATGATGAGGTTCTTAGTTCGCATGGGCACCTCCTGTAATGTCGCTGAGCCTGTCAATGCCTAAGCTTTCCATCACCCGCGGCAGATCTTCGATAATCCGCGGGCAGGCGAGGGGGTCGCGCAGGTTTTCGCTGCCAATCTGGACGGCTGTCGCTCCGGCAAGCATCATCTCGACCACATCCCGCGCACTGCTCACCCCGCCCATGCCCATCAGGGGCATCCGGGTCGCCCGATACACCTCGTACACCATCCGCAGGGCGACGGGCAGCACGGCAGGGCCAGACAAGCCGCCCACCCCGTTGGCCAGAAGGGGTCTGCGCGTCTTCAGATCCAGGCGCATCCCTGTCAGCGTGTTGATCAGGCTGAGCCCGTCGGCGCCCGCGTCGCGGCAGGCCAGGGCCATTCCCACGATATCAGTCACATTGGGGCTCAGCTTCACGTACAGGGGCTTCCCCGGCAAGGCTTTTCTAGCCGCGGCCGTGACTGCGGCCGCGCTCCTGGGATCCGTCCCGAAGGCCAGGCCCCCGCCTTTCACATTGGGGCAGGAGATGTTCAGTTCCACCAGCCCTACCTGCGGGGCCTGGCTGGCCTTTTCGCAGCACAGGGCATATTCCTCTGCCGAAAATCCGGAGATGTTCAGGATGATGGGGCTGTGAAAGCTTAAGGCAAGGCGGGGCAGTTCCGTATCGATCACGCGGTCGATGCCGGGATTTTGAAGCCCGATGGCGTTGAGCATGCCGCAAGGGGTTTCGGCGAGGCGCGGATTAAGGTTCCCGTCCCGGGGATGCAGGGTGGTTCCCTTGACGCAGATTGATCCCAGGATATTCAGGTCGTACAAGGCGGCAAACTCCCGCCCGTAACCAAAGCAGCCAGAAGCGGGAATGACCGGGTTACGCAGGTCCAGTCCGGAAAGAGTCACCGACAGATCTGCCATCAGACGACCTCCTGATTAAACACGGGGCCATCATGGCATACGCGCATCGGTCCCTGTTTTGTAGGGATGACACAGCCCATACAGGCGCCGAACCCACAAGCCATACGCTCCTCATATGAGAACTGGTAGGGCACACGGACCCTGTCTGCCAGTGCGCGCATCATCGGGATGGGACCGCAGGCATAAACCCGGTCGAAACTCCCGGGCAGGTGCCCGGTCACCAGGCCACTGCGCCCGAAAGAGCCATCCGCAGTGCACAACATAGGGTTCAGGCCCAGGGCCCTGAAATCCTCGTCCAGGAAGATCTCTTCCTGGCTGTTGAAGCCCAGAACCACTGCAGGGATCAGGCCCATATCCAGCAGTTCCCGACACAGGAAGTAAAGCGGCGGGATCCCAAGGCCCCCGCCGACCACCAAAGGCAGCTGCCCAGGGTCCGACAGGTCAAAGCCGTTGCCCAGCCCGCACAACAGGGACACCCGATCTCCCGGGCGTAGCATGGAAAGGACGCGCGTCCCCTCCCCCACCGCCTTAAAGACCAGGGTGACCGTATCGCCTCTCTGATCGCAGACAGACAGGGGACGGCGCAGGTAGAAGCCGGGGACGCTCAGGTTTAGAAACTGGCCCGGCCGGTGTGCGGGAAACCCTCCCCTCAGCCGGAGCCGGTATACCCCGGGCGCGATTTCCCCCAGGCTCACGACCTCCGCAGACAGTTCCCTGGCCAGCTGTTCAGCAGGCATGCTCATCCTCCCGTGCGTCGTAGGCGACGCTTCCTTCCGACACCGTCAACAGGCAGCGTCCCCGCGTCGCCCAGCCCTCAAAAGGCGTCGCGCGCCCCTTGGAGAGAAAGCTCGACGGCTCGACCCGCCCCTCTGTCCTCAGGTCCCAAGCCGTCAGATTGGCGTCCAGGCCCTCCTTGATCCCCCATTCCAGCTGCAAAAAGCGGGCAGGAGCATAAGCCATCCGGTCCAGCAGGGCTTCCAGGCTAAGCTCTCCCTCCTCCACCAGGTGCCGGAAGAGGAGGGGAAACGCGAAGTCCAGTCCCACCACCCCCATCAGCGCCGCTGCGAAGTCCGTGTCCTTCTCCATCGCGCTGTGCGGGGCGTGATCGGTGGCAAGGATGCCCACCGTCCCGTCGGCAAGCCCGGCTACAAGCGCTTGCCTGTCCGCCTCTTCCCGGATGGGCGGGTTCATCCGGAAACGGCCGTGGTTTTCCAGCTGTTCACAGTTCAGCAGCAGATAATGAGGGGCGGTCTCACAGCTGACGGGTAATCCCTCTGCCCTGGCCTGGCGTACCCATTCCACACTCTCCCGGCAGGAAAGGTGGCAGGCATGGTATCGACACCCTGTTTCTCTGACCAGATCAAGATCCCGGCGCAGCTGCTCAGACTCGCTGCGCGGGTCAATCAACGGCAGGCGGTGCAGGCGCGCGAAAGCGCTCGGATGGGCGCAGCCTCCGGGCTCGATGATGGAAAGGTCCTCACAATGGGCGATGATGGGGCGGTCGAGGCTGCGGGCCATGACCATCGCCCGTCGCATCAGCTCCTCATCTTTCACCCCGCGCCCATCATCCGAATAGCCCTTCACAAACGGCGCCATGGGTGCCATGTCCGACAGCTCTCCCTCTCCCCTCTGCCCTCGGGTGATGCAGCCGATGGGGTATACCGTCACCCGGGCATCCCTGCGGATCAGGTTCAGCTGCTCCATCAGGGAGGGCAGGCTGTCCGGAGGGGGGTTCAGGTTGGGCATGGAGCAGACCGCTGTATAACCGCCCCGGGCAGCAGCCTGAGTCCCTGTACGGATCGTTTCCTTATATGAAAAACCGGGTTCCCTCAGATGTACATGGACATCGATGAAACCCGGCAGTACGGCCGCCCCGTCCAGAGGAAACACCTGCTCCTCCGGCCGGGGGGAAAGCCCCGGCGCAAGGGCTGTGATCCGTCCTCGCTCTACCCGGATATCGGCATAAAAAAAGGCCCCTTCACGATACACAGCGGCATCTTTCAGAAGCAAGCCCCTCACCCCCTCCAGGTCGCCCCCTATTATAGCGGGAACACGGAAAGAATGCAAAGGAATTTTTAGACCGGCGGCACATGGCTACCCTCCTTCCCACCCTCTCTGTTTACAGGGTATCGCCCGAACTCCGGAGACAGGCTTTTCGGACGAGCCTCCGGGGACAAAGCCGTCCCTGGTTTTTTTCATGCCCCTCCGCCATCATGGAAGCGATCGGAGCCAGACAAGCACGGCAGTCCCCTGGCTCAGGCATGTTCGGTGGCATTGGATGCGCAGCAGCAAAGAGACGCCCGCACCGACGCGACCAAAGAACCGATGCTCTTCCATGCCCCGATCCGCAGCGGATCCGTGCCACAGGGCAGGCAAAGCACAAGCACGCTGGACGAGAGCGAAAGCACAGACACGAACCCAGGACTGAATCCAAAAATGTCACGCTGCGCGGGCATCTTTCAGCGTCTGACCGCAGCCCTTCCATTGGCTGTCCTGAGAACGAGCGCGTTATTTCCAGGTCTGCCTCAAGGGTAGTCTAAAGAGGAAAGCGCCGGCAGCAGGAGTGCGGAAGGATCCGGCCTGTCCTGCAAGCCTGCGTTCATTCGCCATTCGACCGTGCGCTTGACGGCCGTGGGATCATCGTCCGATAATCCGAAAGCCGCTGAAACATCGACGGACAAGCAGAAAGGCGCCTGATTGAAGGCTGAGGGAAGAAAAAAAGCCCCGGTCCTGAAAAACACCTTGGACTCCGGCCGTATCTCCTGCCGCTTCACGCAGGATGGAGCGATTTTTGCGCTGGAGGGCAGCTTAAGGACGGGGGTCGTCCAAAACAGCGCGGAAGGCCGGGCAATAGATGAAGAGCTGAGCCGCTTTCTGGAAGACCCCTGGCCTGCCCTGTACGACAGCGGCTTCCTCTCAGAAGACAAGCTGCACAGCCGGCCGTGGTACGACACGCCGGTCCGCTTCCTGATCAGGCTGTCCCGAGAATTCGCTGGAGAACTCCGGCAAAGGCTGGGCGAAATGGAGTTCCTGAGGGAGAAGACAGAGCTTCCCTGCCCAGACGGATTTCTCACGGAAGCCCAGGCCACGCGCCCCTATGCGCTGGGGCAGGAGTACCTGGACGAGGGATGGTTTCGAAGCTACTGGGACCGCCTGGCTTCGGTCTTCAGGCTGGAGATCTCACGCAGCAGCTGCAGCGCCGAGGATTATCTAAAAAGCAAAAACCCGGACGTGGTGATGTATGGCCGGGTGTATTTTCACCTTGTCGAAAACCGCGCGGGAGGTGAAGAAGCGCCTTTTGCCTTCATGGCGACCTTCGCTGCGGCCACGCCCGATGGGAAGAGGGTGCAGCAGCTGCCCCTGAGGAAGGCGCTGGATCTGTACAGGGACTCCCTCCCCTCCATGGTGAAACTCCTTTCCCAGGTCACCCGAGCCTCTGAGCAAAGCCCCCTGATCGAAGGGCTCCTTCGCAGCGGCGACCTCTTCCAGGCCATCCGGATGACCGCAGAAGAAGCGCACACCTTCCTCAGGGAAGTGCCGCTCTATGAGCAATGTGGTATTTTCTGCCGTATCCCCGCCTGGTGGCGCAAGAAGACCTCTCAGCTCAGGCTCTCGATCCGCATCGGCAGCCGGGCGCCTTCGCAGCTGGGCTTTGAAGCCCTGCTCGACTTTGATGCAAGGGCCACCCTTGATGACCAGGAACTGACCACGGAGGACCTCCAGCAGCTGCTGGCCGGGCAGGAAGGGCTGCGCCTGCTCAAGGGTCGCTGGGTGGAGGCGGACCACGGGAGGTTGCGCGAATTGCTGGCCCTGATGGAACAGCATTCCCAGGGAAAAATCAGCCTGCTGGAGGCCCTGCGCCTGCAGGAAGCATCGGGCGCCCTGCCCAAGGGCGGGGACATCGTCAGCACCAGCCATGGGGAATGGCTGGAGTCACTGCGGGCCAGGCTGCTCAACCCTGCGCTGGACAGCCTTCCCGCGCCTGGAAACGGATTCACAGCGAAGCTGCGCCCCTATCAGCAGCAGGGATATCAGTGGCTGTCCCTGGCAAGCCGGCTGGGGCTGGGCGTATGCCTGGCGGACGACATGGGCCTGGGCAAGACGGTGCAGCTGATCGCGCTGTTAAGCTCTCTGCGCGAGAGGGGGCACTTCTCGTCCCTGATCGTGCTGCCGGCATCCCTGGTGGGCAACTGGCAAAGTGAGCTTGCCAGGTTCGCCCCACAGCTAAGCGTTCGCATCCTGACCGGAACGCCGGCGCGCATCCGACAGGCACTTACGAACGACCCTGAGGCAGAGGTCAGCCTGACCACCTATGGGCAGGCCAGATCCCACCCAGCCCTGGCGGAAAAGAGCTGGGACCTGGTCGTGCTGGATGAAGCGCAGGCCATCAAAAACCCCGCTTCCCAGCAAACCAGGGCTGTCAAGAAGCTGCGGAGCGCCGCCCGGATTGCCATGACCGGCACGCCGATTGAAAATCGCCTGTCTGACCTCTGGTCGCTGTTTGACTTTCTGAACCCCGGCTTGCTTGGCAACAGCAAGGAGTTCTCCGCTTTTTGCGCCGATCTGCCGGAAAGCGCAGACCGCTATGTGCAGCTCCGCCGCACGGTGGGTCCCTTCCTCCTGCGCCGCCTGAAAACAGATCGGAGCATCATCGCCGATCTGCCTGAAAAGGTAGAGGTGACGCGCTACGCGCCGCTGACAAAAAAGCAGAAGGCGCTGTATCAGTCGGTCGTGCGCGAGACAAGCGAGGCCCTGGACCGCCTGGAGGGCATCCAGCGCAAGGGTCTGGTGCTCAGCACGCTCACAAAGCTCAAGCAGATCTGCAACCATGGCGACCAGTACCTGGGACAGACGGCCTTCCTGCCTGAGGAAAGCGGAAAGATGGCATTGCTGGCCGAAATCTGCGAAACGATCCGGGAAAAGCGCGAGCGGGTGCTTATCTTTACCCAGTTCAGGGAGATGTGCAGCCCGCTGGAGACAGCCCTCCAGGACATCTTTGGCTGCGGCGGTCTGGTGCTCCATGGAGGCACACCGACAAAGGAACGTCAGAAGATGGTAGACACCTTCAACGGGGAAGGCTATCTGCCCTTTATGGTCCTTTCCATCAAGGCGGGGGGCGTGGGGCTCAATCTGACCGCAGCAAACCATGTCATCCACTTTGACCGCTGGTGGAACCCCTCCGTAGAAAACCAGGCTACCGACCGTGCCTTCCGCATTGGGCAAAAGCGCAGCGTGATGGTGTACAAGATGGTGGTTCAGGGAACGGTGGAAGAAAAAATCGACAGGCTCATTGCCGACAAACAGGAGCTCAGCCGCGAAGTTCTCTCCTTTGACGCGCAGGGCGCTCTCACAGAGCTGTCGTCCGAGGCGCTTCAACAGTTGTTCCGCTTGGAGGATGGCGCCTTGACGGAAGCGTTGAAAAAACCCGGCCAAAAAACCAGACAACCGTCCCTTCAGTGAAAGGAGAAGTCTCCATGAGGTACCGCAACGAGTATTATTCCACGCCCAGCGTAGGCCAGTTGAAGGCGAAGGCGGAGAAAAGCGCTGCAAGGCTGACAAAGCAGGGGTCTGTCCTTTCCCCGGTCAGTATCCAGGGGAGAACCATCGCCAGGAGCTGGTGGGGAAAAGCCTGGATGAACAACCTGCAGTCCTATGCGGATTACTGGAACCGCCTGGCACGAGGACGCAGCTATGCCATCAACGGTTTGGTGCTCGACCTTCAGGTGGGTGCAAACCGTATTGCAGCCGTTGTGCAGGGCTCGCGCACGGCACCTTATGAAGTATCCGTCCGGATCGACGCGCTGCCAGACCGGAGGCTTGAACACATCGGCAAGTTCTGCGCAGAACGCATCGCCGTGCTGGACGATTTGCTCTCGGGAACCTTCCCGGCTGACCTGGCGCAAACCTTTACCGACAAAAAAATCGGCTTGTTCCCTTCGCCCCGGGAAATACATTTTTCCTGCAGCTGTCCGGACTATGCGGACATGTGTAAGCACGTGGCGGCGGTGCTGTGTGGCGTGGGTGCGCGGCTTGACGAGCAGCCAGAGCTCTTTTTCACGATGCGCGGCGTTCCCACCCAGCGCCTGCTGCGACATTCTGTAGACGTGCGGGTTGAAGGCATGATGCGCTCCGCTGCGGGCAAGAGCGCCCGCGCTCTAAGCACAAAAGAGGTTGACAGCCTCTTTGGCGGGCTCGATGGGGAATGAACGTTCCAGTTTTTCGTTCGACCGATCACTCTCCCGGAAGGTCTCGGGACGCTGCACCCACGACATAAAACAGCAGCTCAAAACCAACCAATCCCTTTGAGATACACGCCGCGAAAAGGTGTGTCCACCCCGAAACAGACGTTCGTTGCTGGGAATGTGCCAGGCCTGGTGGACGATGCAAAGGCAGGGAGCGTCTGCTTCAGCGGCATAGAGCCACGCTCTACGCCAAACCGTGGGGGATCACCCCAGAGGCGGGGAAAACGCCGTCTCCTGTGTTGCTTGGCGGCTTGCAGACTTTGTGCCATACTGCAGGCGTGAGATAGATGTCCGCGCAGCGCAGTGGCGCATGGAAGTCGAAGGGACAGCCTGCAGGGATCTCTACGTCCATGCAACGACTGCCGGGAGGCTGGCCTTGATCTACCTGGCGTTATTCTGTGTCTGTCTGCTGCTGTGCGTGGTGTTTGGCTATTCTATTCTGTACGCGCTGCTGGCAGGGCTATTGCTGTTCAGCATTCATGGAAAAAGCAGGGGTTTTTCCTGGGCTGCGCTCCTGCGAATGATCCTGTCGGGCATCCTTTCTGTGAAGAACATGCTGATCACCTTCCTGCTGATCGGCATCCTGACCGCCCTCTGGCGCGCATCCGGGACGATCGTCACCATCGTGTCCTATGCGTCAAGCTTTATACGGCCTTCGTTGTTTCTTCCAGCGGTCTTTCTGCTCAACTGCGGCGTTTCGATCCTTACGGGAACCGCTTTAGGCACGGCCGCGACCATGGGCGTCATCTGCTCGATGATGGCGCGCGCGACAGGCGTCCATCCGCTTTGGATTGGCGGCGCGGTTTTATCGGGGGCGTTTTTCGGAGACCGCTGTTCCCCGGTCTCCACCAGCGCGCTGCTGGTGGCAGAGCTGACACATACGGAGATCTTTTCCAATATCCGCAACATGCTGCGCACCTCACGTTACCCCTTCGCCATCAGCGTAGCAGTGTATGCATTCGTCGGGATGCTTGCAAAGCCCTCTGCTCCTATGAGCGGCATAAACGCCCTGTTTGACAGCGAGTTTACCGTCCACTGGGTCGTGCTTCTGCCTGCGCTGGTCATCCTGTTGCTGTCTGCCTTCAAGGTGAACGTCAGGCGGACGATGTCTGCCAGTATCCTGGTGGCAGTTCCGATCTGCCTGTTCTTGCAGCGCATGGCCCCCGCCACCCTTCTTAAGACAGCTGTCATGGGATACTCCACCGCCCACACGGAGGCTGCGGCCATATTGAATGGGGGCGGGGTGACGTCCATGCTGAACGTCACTGCGATGGTCTGCCTCTCTTCCTCCTATGCGGGCATCTTCCAGAAAACAGGGATACTGGATGAAATCAAGCGCCATGTGATGGCTTTGAGTCAACGGACGACTCCTTTCACCGCCACGCTATGCACCGCGACGATCACAGCGATCATCGCCTGCAACCAGACCCTGACGATCATGCTGACGCATCAGTTGTGTGGAGACATCTACCAGGACGGGTCTGCCATGGCGATCGATTTGGAAGATACCGCTGTGGTGGTCGCGCCTCTGGTGCCCTGGTCCATCGCAAGCGCTGTGCCGCTTGGCTCGGTGGGCGCTCCGGCATGGAGCATCCTGGCGGCATGCTTTTTGTATCTGCTGCCGTTGTGGCGGTTGCTGGCTCAGCGCAGGCAGAGGGGCGAAGCTGTCGGGTTGCCTGGCTGACCCCTCTCGGTACGTAACGACCCGGATCTAATAGGATGAAAAGGGCTGTCCCACACCTAAACGCCAAACCGTGTTCCCGCCTGACATCACTGCGCCAGGTGGGCATTTTTGTCCTACGCCTGTCAGGAGACGGGAAGCCCGTCCATGCTGTCTCCAGTTCGCTTCTGTTTGTTCCCCGCCAAGACAGAGGCGGAAATCCCTGTTTCTTCGGCTGGTTGACAGCGCCATGGCTTATGCTATACTGGCCAATAGAAAGCCGAAGCAAAGAACGAAACGGCCAATAAAGGAGGTTATGAGCATATGCGCAAACTGTTTTCTCTGTTGCTGGTGCTGATGATGATGGCAGGGTTCGCAGCCCTGGCCGAGGAGGAGATCACCGTCGCCGGGGTCGTCTTCCAGGATGACCAATTCATGAACCGGCTGTCCCAGGGCTACCGGGACGCCGGCGCGGAACTCGGTGCCAAGGTTCTCACCGCCAACACCAACAACGACCAAGCCACCGAAGTGGAGCTGATCAATACCTATCAGACCCAGGGCGTAAAGGGCATCGCCATCGCGCCTCTGTCTAAGGACGCTTCTGTTGCCACCCTACGGGCGGCAGCCGCCCAAGGCATGATGGTCACCCTGACCAACATCGACCTGTCCGACGCCGAGTTCATCGTAGGAGGCTTCTCCTCCAACGACAAGCTCAACTGCCGTCTGGTTGGCGCCAACGCAGCCGAGATCATCAAGGAAAAGTATCCGGACCAGAAGGTCAAGATCGCGATTGTACAGTTCAAGTCCCTGTTGCCCGACCAGTCCACCAGCCGCGTGGAAGGGTACCTGGAAGCCCTGGATGAAGGCGGGGTGCAATATGAGATCGTAGCCGATCAGGACGCCTGGCTGCAGGATACCGCTCTGGCCACCGCAGACGCCATTATCACGGCCAACCCAGAGCTGGACGTCATCATCGCCGTCAATGACGGTGGCACCATCGGCTCTGCTCAGGCGGTCGTCAACGCCGGCAAGCAAGACCGCATCCTGGTCTTTGGCCATGACGGCTCCGAGCAAATCGCCTCCATGATCTTAGATCCCAACAACCCCCTGCAGGCTGTGGTGGCGCAGGACCCCTATGGCCAGGGCTATCAGGCCATGACATTGCTGATCAACGCCATTCGCGGCGCGGACTATGAGGACACCAAAGGCAAGACCACCTACCTGGATGGCATCGTCATGAGCAAGACGAACCTTGACGGCGTCCATCAGTGGTTGGAAGACAATAAGTAACAGGCGCAGGAGCAGCCATCACGGGGAGGGGAACGCCCCTCCCCGTGAGCATTGAGTCGCCTGGGAAGTGAGCCCCGGACAGCCTGGGAGGGAGGAAGCGCTTGAGCGTCCTGCGATCAGTCAACCTAGTGAAAGACTACCCTGGCACCCGGGCCCTGGAACAGGTCAGCGTATCCTTTGATTCCGGGCGTATCCATGCCCTGCTGGGGAAGAACGGGTCTGGCAAGTCTACGCTTGTAAAGTGCTTTGCCGGAGCCCTGCAGCCAAGTTCTGGCCAGATGTTCCTGGACGAAGAGCCGCTAAGCTTTGCTTCCCCCGCGGAAGCCAACCGCAGGGGCATTGCCATCGTCTACCAGGAGATGAGCCTGGTCCCCTCCCTGACTGTGACGGAGAACATCTTTCTGGGCCGCATGCCCAAGAAGCGCGGCATGGTGGACTGGAAAACAGCCCACCGCAACGCGCAGGAACTGCTATCCCGGATGAATGTAGGCATTGACCCTTCCCAGATCGTATCGCGTCTGAGCATGTGGCAGTGCCAGGTGGTGGAGATCACAAAGGCGATGAGCCATTCTCCCCGGGTGCTGATTTTAGACGAGCCCACCTCCGCTCTCGCCTCTCACGAGGTCCGCATGGTGTTTGAGGCGCTCCGCGCGCTGAAAAGACAGAACGTCATCATTATCTACATCTCCCATAAACTACATGAGATCCCAGAGATCGCGGATACTGTCACCGTTCTGCGCGACAGCCTGCTCATCGGACAGAGGGAGATGGCCGACACCACCAATGCCGACATACTTCAGATGATGTTCGGTGAGATGGAGCTCATGGCCCGACCCCGGGATATCAGGCCCGGGGAGGAGGTGGTGCTGTCCGTACGGGGTCTGACCCGAAAAGGCAAGTTCGAGGACATCAGCTTCGACCTGCGCCATGCGGAGGTGCTGGGCATCGCCGGGATGCTGGGCAGCGGACGCACAGAACTGCTCAAGTCCATCTTCGGTGCCGATCCCTACGACGCCGGACAGATAAAGGTCCGAAATCAGGCCGTGGGCAGGCGCCCCAGCCCTATCTCCATGAAAAGGCTGGGTCTGGGCCTGACGCCGGAGGATCGCAAGCTGGAAGGCCTGATCCTGATACACTCCATCAAGGACAACCTGTGCTACGCCAGCATCGACAAGACGCGCAGAGGCTGGCTGGAGAACGGCAGGCAACGCCAGGAGCTGGCAGAGAAGCAGGTGGACAACCTGCACATCATGGTTTCCAGCCTCAAGGCTTCTGCCAACTCCCTCTCTGGCGGCAACCAGCAGAAGGTGGTCGTGGGCAACTGGCTGAACACCCAGCCTGCCATCATGCTGTATGACGAGCCTTCCAGGGGCATCGACGTGGCGGCCAAGCAGCAGATCTTTGAGATCATGTGGGATCAGGCACGGCTGGGCATGTCCACCCTCTTTGTCTCCAGCGAGCTGGAGGAGCTGCTGGAGACCTGCCACCGGATCCTGGTGATGCGACAAGGGCGCCTTCTGGGCGAGGTCTTCCCGGAGGATATCGACGTTAAGGGGCTATACGCCCTGTGCATGGGAGGGGAAGCATGAACGCAATCCGGAAGCTGGATGCTCGCAGAGCGCGGGATTTCATCTTTGACCATGTCGTCGAACTGATCCTGGTCATCCTGATCCTCATCATGGGCAACGTATCCTCCACCTTCAACACCACCGCCAACTGGCTGAATATCTTCCGGAACATGTCGATGAAGGGCTTGATCGCCTTTGGCATGACCATGGTGATCATCTCCGGGCAGATTGACCTGTCTATTGGCTCTACGGTGGCCATCTCCGGCGTCATCGTGGCCCGCGCCTGTCGGGATCTGCCGGAACTGATGGGCGTTTCCGTCACACTGGCTTGCATCATCGGCATTGTCCTGTCCTTTATGCTGGCGATCACCATGGGGTTCATCCACGGGTTTGCCCAGCACAAGTTTGGCATGCCGGCCTTCATCGTCACCCTGGCGTCACAAAACCTGCTGTACGGCCTGGCGGGCATGCTGTCAGGCGGCTTCCCCATCGCCAACACCTTTCCCGTCTGGTTCACACAGCTGGGCACCGGCCGTATCGGCGGCATCGGCGGCTTCCCGGTACCGGCGCTGATCCTGTACCTCTTCTTCGGGGTCATGTTCTTCATCATACGCTACACCACCACTGGGCGCTCCATGTACGCGGTGGGTGGAAATCAGGAATCCGCCCGCCTCAGCGGCATCCACGTGCTGAAAACCAAGGTCTTCGCCTTCTCTGCCGTCCAGGTGATGTGCGTGGTCGCCGGGTTCATCAACTCTGCCCAGGTGCTTTCCGGCTCTTACAGCTTTGGCCGCGGCTGGGAGGTGGACGTTATCTCCGCCGTGGTCATCGGCGGCACCAGCATGGCTGGGGGGATTGGCAATATGTGGGGCACCATGGTGGGCATCATCTTCCTGGGCGTCATCATCAACGGGATGACCATTTTAAACGTCAGCACGTACGCCCAGTACGTGGTACGGGCTATCTTTATGTCCATCGCGGTGCTGGTCGCCACCTACCGTGCAAAAAAGAAAGCGTAATCAGGGCGGGGATGCGTCAGCCTGAGTTCCCGCGCTCGAAGGCAGCCATGCCGTCCGCAATGGTCTTCCGCGCTTCTTCGGCGCCGTGGAAGGCCTCGGTGGCGGTAGGCTTGTTCTCCAGCTCCTTGTAAACGGAGAAGAAGTGCCGGATTTCGTCGAACATATGTGGGGGCAACTCGTGCAGGTCCTTCCAGGTGTTCATCTGTGGCTCTCCGAAGGGAATGGCAATGATTTTCTCATCCCGCTTGCCCTGGTCCAGCATGATGAGGACACCGATGGGGTAGACGTCCACCGCGCACAGTGGCACCAGGGCTTCGGTACACAGCACCAGCACGTCCAGATGGTCCCCGTCCTCGGACAGCGTGCGCGGAATAAAGCCGTAGTTGGCCGGGTAGTGGGTAGACGTATAAAGAATGCGGTCCAGCCTGAGCATACCGCTTAGCTTGTCTATCTCGTACTTGTTCTTGCTGCCCTTGGGGATCTCGATGATGGCGCGGAAACGCTCAGGCTGGATATACTGGGCGGGAATTTCGTCATAGAACATCGCGTGCCTCCGGATCTTTTATGGCGCCCAAAAACACGGGCTTTGTCTGCCTCGCTTCACAGCAACGCGATCAGGGCGGCGTACACTTGGCACGCCTCATGGATCTTGTGGATGGCGCAGCGCTCATCACGCATATGGGCCAGCTTGTATTCACCCGGCCCGAAGCCAATGGTCGGAATGCCCATAGAAACAGGCGTGACGGCGTTGGTGCTGAAGTCCCAGAACTCGTAGCTCTCCGGTTCTTTTCCAGTCACCTCCGCATACGCCTTGCGGACTGCCTTCGTAAGCGCTGCATCGCGGCTGATGTGCCAAGGGTCGTGCATGGGTTCATACTGCAGCCTGCGCCCGGTCCAGCTGCTCCGTTGCAGCGTCCCCACTTCCCACCAGGCGTCCTTCCCCTCGACCAGCGCGTCCATCTCGCGCCGGAAACCCTCGACGCTCTCTCCCGGAACCAGTCTGCGGTCGATATAGATCGAACAGGCGCTGGGCACGGCGTTCAGTGAAGCGCTCACACAGGAGATGTCCGACAGCACAGCAGTGCCACACGGCCCCGGTCCCCCTGTGGACAGCCTTGCGTTCAGCGCTTCCACACGCCTGATGATCTCTGTCATTTCGTACACGGCGTTGCGGCCCTTTTCCGGTGCGGAGCCGTGCGCAGACACCCCACGCGTATGGACGCGCGCCTGCCCCTTGCCCTTATGGCCCAGCACGATCACATTGTCGGATGGCTCGCACACAATGCAAGCATCAGGCCTAGTCCCCGTCTCGTCGTAGAAATGCCTCAGGCTGACACCGTCGCAGTATTCTTCGCACACTGTGCCGGTGACCCAGACCGTCTTCCCCTTAAGAGAGCAAAGGCTCTTCGCCAGGGCCGCCGCCACCACCGAGGCACACAGCCCGCCCTTCATGTCCACCGACCCGCGCCCCCATAGCATGCCGTCTAAGATCTCACCGGAGAAGGGGGGCACCTGCCACTTGTCCCCGTCATTCACCTCCACGGTATCCAGATGGCTGTCAAAGTGGATCAGCCTTTCTCCGCTGCCCACACGGCCTGCTACGTTGCCCGTCCCGTCAATCAGCACCTCGTCATACCCCAGGGCCTGCATCTCGGCGGCCACCAGCTGGGCAAGGTCCTTTTCACGGTCGGAAATGCTTTGTGTCTGCACAGCCTTCTGCGTAAACGCGGTCAAGCGGTCCGTGTACGTGGGAAAGAGTGCCGGCATCCTCTGTCCCGGCACCAAGGGATCTCCGCCTTTTCCCTCCATGCCCCGGCCTCGCGCTGTCACAGATCGTAATACAGGGCGAACTCCGCAGGATGGGGCACCAGGTTCACCTCGTTTGCTTCTCTGCGCTTGCGGTCAATCCATAGCTCGATCAATTTTTCCGGGAAGACGCCCCCCTCCGTCAGGTAGGCATGGTCTCTTTCCAGGGCATCCAGCGCTGCCCCCAAGCTTCTGGGCAGTCTGTCGATCTTTTTCTTTTCGCTCTCAGACAGGTCAAACAGGTTAAAGTCGTACGGGCCCCAGCCGCTTGCCTGCGGGTCGATCCTGTGCTTGATGCCATCCAGCCCAGCCATCAGGATCGCCGCCAGGGCGTAATACATATTGCACGTCGCGTCCGGATTTCGCAGCTCAAAACACTTGTCTTCAGGCGATTTGGCGTATGCCGGGATACGGATGACCGCGGAGCGGTTGGCCGTCGCGTAGCCGATGGTCGCCGGCGCCTCAAAGCCCGGCACCAGCCGCTTGAACGAGTTCGTCGAGGGGTTGGTGATGCCACACAGAGACGCGGCGTGCTTGAGCAGACCACCGATAAACCATAGCGCAACGTCGCTTAAGTGTGAGTACCCGCTCTCGTCATAAAAGAGGTTGCGCTGGTCCTTAAAAAGCTGCATATGGACGTGCATGCCGCTGCCGGCCACACCGCGCACGGGCTTGGGCATCAGGGTCGCCGTCTTGCCCGCCTGGGCGGCAGCGTTTTTGATGATGTACTTGGCGATCATCGCGTTGTCCGCCGCACGCGTCATGGTGTCATACTCCACCTCGATCTCCTGCTGGCCGCAACCACCCACCTCCGTATGGTGATACTTGATCCCGACCCCCCATTCCTCCATCATCAGGCACATCCGGCTGCGCAAATCCCAATTCACATCATGCGGCGGGGTGAGGTGGTAGTTGCCCTGCCGGGGCACCGCATACCCAGAAGACAACCTGCCGGAGTTCCAGTCTGCGTTGTCGGTATCTACCTCATAAAACACCCGGTGGGGCAGGGTTTCATAGCGCACTGCATCGAACACATAAAACTCGTACTCTGGCCCGCAGATCATCTCGTCGGCCACGCCCATGGAACGCATGTATTCTTCAGCCCGCAGCGCCACATTGCGCGGGTACTGGTCAAAAGGCTTGTTTTCAGGCAAACAGATGAGCATTACGTTGCCCATCACGGACAGCGTTTTCACTTGCGCGAACGGGTCGATCACAGCGCTTTTTAAATCGGGAACGAAAACCATGTCGCTGTTTTCTACGGACGCATAGCCATAGTTGGAGCCATCAAACCCAATGCCATACCGCAGGGTGTCCTCTGACAGCCTCTCCACAGGAAACGTCAGGTGCCGCCAGCGGCCGAGAATATCAACCATTTTAAAGTCAACCATCTGGACGTGGTTTTCCTCACAGAAGGTACGTATCTCCGGAATAGTCTTCAATGCTGTCCTCCTCCTTGCCCAGCCGGCCCGGCGGGCGTTCTACTGTCTTCTCTTGCCTAGATAAGCCTCCACCACAACGGGGCTGCGCATCAGCTCCCCAGCGCTTCCCTGAAGGGTCACCCGCCCCTGGGTCAAGACATAGGCACGGTCCGCGATGGACAGCGCCTTGTAGGCGTTTTGCTCCACCAGTAAAATCGTCTTGCCCATGCGCTTGATCTCCTGAATGATCTCGAAAATGGTGTCTACCAGCAGGGGAGCGAGTCCCAGGGACGGTTCATCCAGGAGCAGGACTTCCGGGTCGCTCATCAACCCCCGCCCCATGGCAAGCATCTGCTGTTCACCCCCCGACAGGGTGCCCGCGACCTGCTTTTCCCGCTCCTTCAGCCGGGGGAACAGCGCCAGCACGCGCTGCAGTGTTTCGGCAACAGCCCCTGCATCCCGGCGGCGATAGGCCCCCATGCGCAGGTTTTCAAGCGTTGTCAGGTTTGCAAAGACCAGCCGACCTTCCGGCACGTGGCTGATGCCGGCACAGACGATTCGATGCGGCTTTTTGGGCAGGGGAAGCCCTTTAAACCGGATGCTGCCCGAATACCTGACAACGCCCGAAATGGCGTTCATCATGGACGATTTGCCGGCGCCGTTGGAGCCGATGATGGCAACGATCTCGCCCTTGCGCACCTCGACCTCCGCCTCGCGAAGCGCGTGGATGCCACCAAAGGAAACGCTGAGCCTATCGGTCCTGAGCAATGCTCCTTCCGTCATCCCTCCCCCTCCTTCACCGCGCGGTGTCCACTGTCTTGCACACCCAGGTACGCTTCAATCACCGCAGGGTTGTTCTGCACTTCATCGGGGGTCCCCTCCGCCAGGGGCTTGCCGAAATTGAGTACGAAGATCCGGTCGCATACGCCCATGATCAGATCCATATGATGCTCGATAATCAGCACCGTCAGGCTGAAACGGTCGCGGATGGAACGAATCATCTGCATCAGTCTTTCGGTTTCCTCCGGGTTCATGCCCGCTGCCGGCTCATCCAGCAGCAGCAGTTTGGGATCAAGCGCCAGCGCGCGCGCGATCTCCAGCTTACGCTGGAGGCCATAGGGCAGGTTGACGGAGATGACGTCACGGCAATACGCCAGGCCCATCAGTTCAAGCAAGCCCTCCGCCTTCTTTTTCAGCGCCTTTTCCTGCGTTGCGAAGCGCGTTCCCCTCAGGCGCAGCAGCGGCTCAAGCAGGCCATAGTTCGCGCTGCGGTGACAGGCGATGAGCACGTTGTCATACACAGACAGATTTTTAAACAGGCGGATGTTCTGGAAGGTCCTCGTAATGCCCATGTCCGCGATCCTGAAGGGTTTGAGCTGCAGCGCTTTTTTCCCCTCAGACGGCCCCTTTCCGATGGTCCTGCCATAAAACGAAATCGTTCCGGCGCTCAGGGCGTACACGCCGTTGATCAGGTTGAAAAGGGTCGTCTTGCCAGCACCGTTGGGGCCGATGAGGCCGAAGATTTCGCCCTCGCGGATGCTGAAGGTGACGTTATCCACGGCTGTCAGGCCGCCGAACTGCTTGGTCACATGCTCGAACCTCAGGACTTCGGCGCCCTCGCTCCTCATCCCCGCGCCCCCTTCCCGGCGTCCGCGCCCTCCATGCTCTTCAGGCGTTGTTGCGCCAACCTGGCCGACCGCCTTTTCGCGGGAAGGCGGAACAGGTCCGACAACTCCACGCCGCCCATGAGCCCGCGGGGGCGGATGACCATGATCACGATAACCGCCAGGCCGTAGATCACCAGGCGCCAGTTGTCCAGCGCCCGCAGCATCTCCGGCAGGAAGGTGAGGATCAGCGTGCCGACGATGCTGCCTGTCACGGAGCCCAGGCCGCCGAAGATCACGATGATGGTGTATTCCGTCGACTTGGCCATCTGGAACATTTTGGGCTGGATATACGTCATGTAATGGGCGAGCAGACCGCCGGCGATGCCGGCATATACCGCGCTGATGATCAGTGCGGTCATCTTGTAGCGAAACGTATTGATGCCGCTCATCTGAGCCGCCAGTTCATCCTCGCGTATGGCGATGGTGCTGCGGCCATGGCGCGAGCGGATGAAGGCCATCAGCGCCATCGTGCCGACTACGCAGGCGATCAGCACCGAAGTAAGGTCCGTCCTCCACGGGACACCGGAAATGCCGCGCGCCCCTCCCACATAATCCCAGTTTTCCAGAATAAGGCGAACCGCCTCGCCAAAGCCCAGCGTCGCGATGCAGAAGTAGTCTCCCTTCAGGTTCAGCGTCAGCGAGCCTAAGCCCGCGCCCACCAGGCCCGCCGCGGCGCCCCCCAACAGCAGCGCGGGAAAAAAGGGCAAGCCCAGTTTGACCGTGCAGATGGCAGCCACATACGCGCCCACCGCCATAAACCCGGCATGGCCAAACGAAAAAAGGCCGGTGAAACCGGTCAAAAGCGACAGGCCCAGCACCACCATCAGCACGTAGCCACACTGGATCAGGATGCCTTCGATATAATACCAGCTCACCTTCAGCCTCCTAAGCCTTTTCTTCGCTTGGCTTGCCCATCAGGCCTGTGGGCCTGAGAATCAGGATGCCGATGAGGATCACAAACGCGATCAGGTCCCGGAAGTTGGAGGAGAGATACCCGCTGACCATTACCTCAATCAGGCCCAGCAGCACGCTGCCGACGATCGCGCCCGGCAGGCTCCCCAGCCCACCGAACACCGCCGCGATGAATGACTTGGTCGTGATGCCGCCGATGGTGGGGTACACAGTGTACTTCATGCCAAAAAGCATGCCGGCAAACCCCGCCAGGATGCCACCCAGCAGGAATACCAGGAAAATGGTTATGTTGACGTTGACGCCCATCAGCTGACTGGCCTTGATGGAGTACGAGCTGGCCCGAATGCCAAGGCCGATTCTAGTTTTGTCAATGATCAGTACCAGGGCGACCAGACCGATTGCCGCCACGGCGATGATCATCAGGTCGATTCTTCCAAGGGACAGGCCGGCCAGACGGAGGGGTTCCGTGGAAAAGACCTCCGGATAGGTCCGATAGGTGGGGCCTATAGTGGCGATGACGAAGTTTTCTAAAAAGATGGAAGCGCCCATCGCGGAAATGATGTAGTACAAAAAAGGCGCATTTCGATTGCGAAGCGGCGTATACACGGCAACTTCAAGAAGCACTGCCAGCGCGCCCGCACCCGCGCCACAGAGGATAAACGCCAGCCAGAAGGGGACCCGTACCGCGGTCATTGCGAAATATCCGATATACGCGCCCACCATGATCACGCCACCGTGGGCGAAGTTGGAGAAGTTCATGATGGAGTATACGAGGGAGTATCCCACTGCCATCAGCGCGTACACGCTTCCCAGGGACAGGCCGTTTATGAGTTGCTGCAGGAACTGTGCCGTGACCATCGCCCCCTCACCTTGACCGCGGCCTGGCGCCACAGCGCCCGCCCCTGTACTCTTGACGTACTACCTGCCTATGCATCGAACCGACGCGGAGGCAAAGCGCCTCCGCGTCCACAGCCGGGCCGGCTTACCGACCCAGCCCGTACTTCATGACAAACTCATACCCGTCGCCTGCGATCTTGGTGATGGACCCTTCCTTGCCAACGGGGTTATGGTCCTGCGGAGACAGCTTGATCGTACCGGTGACCCCTTGCACGGTCACTTCCGTCAGGGCGTCGGTGATGGCCTGGCTGTCGTCCGAGCCGGCATGCTCGATGGCGGCGACCAGCGTCCGATACGCGTCGTGCGCCATGAAGCCGTTGAGGTCCAGTGGAATATTGTACTTGGTCTCAAACCTTTGCTTCAGCTCGGCAAAGGCCGGGTCGTTGACGTCCAGGTGGTTGACAAAGCACGCGCCCTGCAGGGCCTCTTTGGCCATGATGAACAGCTGGTCAGACGGCCATCCATCGCCGCCAAGCAGCGTGGCACGGATGCCCAGCTCACGCGCCTGCTTGGCGATGAGCGCTGCTTGCTTGTAGAAGCACGGCAGGAAGAGCACGTCGGGATCAGCCGCCAGGACGTTGGTCAGCTGTGCCTTGAACTCCACATCCTCGGTCTTGAAGGCTTCCTTGTTTACGATGGTTCCGCCCTTGTCGGTAAAGATCTCCTCGAAGTACTGTGTCAAGCCAGCGGAATAATCGTCGGAAATATCATAGAGAATGGCTGCCTTGGTAGCTTTCAGTTCGTCAAACGCGAACCCCGCCGCGATGGCCCCCTGGTACGGATCGGTGAAGCATACACGGAAGTTGTAGGGTTTGACCGTGGTGAATTCGCCTGTCTTCTCATCGAAGTTGAGGGTGACCTTGGGATTGGTGGCCACGGTGGAGATGTCCGGCACCTTCATCTGTTCCAACACGCTGGCGATGGCGATGCACTGTCCCGAAGCGTTCGGGCCCAGGATGGCGCATACCCCGTCCTGCGCGATGATGCGGCGCGTCGCGTTGATAGCCTCATTAGCGTCACCCTTGGTGTCATAGGTGGTCAGTTCTACCTGGCGTCCCAGAATGCCGCCGGCAGCATTGGTCTCTTCCACGAGCATCTTGATCATGCTGCTCTCGTTGACTCCCAGCACAGCCTGATCCCCCGTAAGCGAACCAATCCAGCCAATTTTGACGGGCTGTTCCGCCATTACAGGAACCATGGATACCAGCAGCGCGGCTGCGCAGAGCAGCCCTATCAGTCTTTTCCTACTCATGCCGAATCCTCCTGTTATGTTGTTATGTTCAGGTTCCTCTTGCCTTGGACATATTACCATAGCCCGAAAGAGGTGTAAAGCACTTGTATTGCCAGAGCTAATTGCGCTGCGCCTGTTTTTCAGACATCAAGTTAACGATTCAGCCTG
>CAZPIC010000015.1:0-52959 GCA_964586835.1 uncultured Oscillospiraceae bacterium | reverse complement strand
AGATGCTGTACGATGACCTCTTCCTTCCCTTGCTCAAACAGCTCCATGAACAAGGACCGTTGTGATTGCTTCATATCCCGGTCTTTCCAGCCATGCCTGTGAACGCTTCAGAAAGAGCGTTTGCAAAAACTCTGCAAATCTTTAGCGCCCCTTCAAATCGGAGGGGCGCAGTCTGTATGTATTCTATTTGAGAGGAACAGCCAATTCAAGGATGGATTACTTTAACGATACAACAAAGGCCCCTTTCTCCAGCGGCACGATTTGATTACCCATTTCGGTGTGAGGGGTAAACACCAACTCCTCTGGCAATTCTCCGTGATAGCTGAAATCACCCGTGAAAATCATTGAGTTCACATTCGGGTTCTCATCAACCAAACCACCGCTGCTGCCAACATACTCAATGCTCAAACCATCTCCCGATACTTTGAAATCGCTCACACTGTTCTTGCCGTTCCAGAGAGTCGGCCCCACATCCGGGTCGGTCACCGTATAGACAAACCGGTAGCTTCCCTGCATGAAGGTGAGGGTTAAGTCTTCTAAGGTTACGGTGAACCCATCACCTTGTATTACTTTCTGCTGAATAGCAACGCTTTGCTGCACAGCCTTGCTGATCCATGATGTTTTTCTTTCGTTCGTTTTTTTAAACGCGCCTGAGGCGATCAAGCGCTCTGCCAAGTTGATACCGGAAGGCAGCAGATTCTCAAACATCATTAGCGAATTGCCCTGCACCAGCATGATCTGCTTATTTTTATAAGCTGTCTCAAACGATGCTTCCCAGGCGTCATAACTATTGCTGTCGGTGGCGTCATCGGAATAGCGGCTTTCGTCTTTTACAAGAGGCCAGAGGGGTTTAAGCTCCACGAAAGAGAGTTCCCAGTTCACCTCGCTTTGTGTGCCTTCCATCAGGCTGGTATCGAAGCCGTAATTACCCCTTTTGTTCACATCTCCGAGGTCGGGCACCCAGAAGCCTCGCCAGTCCATTCCCCATGTGCCGGAAATCTCATGCGCAAGCTCCTCGCCCTCTGTATTTGCTGAAAGAACGGGCACCACAAATACCTGTTCACCGGATACAGGTGTGGCTTCAAAGGCGACCGACAGCATTCTTCCGTCAAACACCGCATCTGTTAGGTACAAAGACATGTGCTCAGTCTTCAATTCCTCATCTATAGTTGTGATATGGTTATCAAGGGTTTCTCCCGGCAGATTCATGTAGTCTTTGACGCTGTAGCGAATAATCTCTGCAACCGTAAAAGCCGCCATTGCGATTACCAGCAGAAGCGCCATCGCCATACTGAATGTCAGTCTCTTTTTCACTCTTTCTTCTCCTTTGATAATGCGCAGAACGCTCTGGGTGTCCTCTCCTCTCCAGGACAGGTCGCACAAAGCGTTATCAACATGTTGTTTTAATGATTCTCTCATCCTTCAACCCATCCTTTCAATGAAGTCTTCAGCCTGCCTTTAGCTCGGGCTAGCCTGGTCTTGACCGTGCTTAATGGCAAGCTTAGTGCACGAGCCATCTCTGCTTGCGTCATTCCCTGGTAGTAATGGAGCAGCACGACCACGCGGTATCTTTCCGGCAGTTTCGTCACTGTCTGCAGTACAGTGTCATCACGAAAGGCCTGAACGTAGCTTTGCTCCGGCAGCTCATCAAGTGGTGTTTTCCTATCAACCATTCGGAACCATGATGTTCTGTGCATGTCGCGGCAGGTGTTGATAGCAATTCTTGTCAACCAGGTTAATTCGCTGCTCGCACCGCGAAAGGTCTCAAGCTTTCTGTAAGCCTTCAGAAAGGTTTCCTGGACAGCGTCCCGTGCCAGTTCTTCATCTTGCAAATACAGAAAGCACATCCTCAGAAGGGAGTTGCCATGAGCAGTCATGATCTGCTCAAGGTGTTCTTCTTTCGCACTACCCGTCACCTGATCAAAATGCATCTTCCCACCCCCTTCCGATTGTTTGACGACAGCATATTCAAAAAGGTCTCAGTTTTATAGGAATGACATCACAGAATACCGATAAGCTTGGAGCTGCTAATACGATCGGATATTACTAATTCTATTGCAGGCAAGACAGATTTATACTCCATCTTTGTGATTTCTTGGTATGGATAATTATATTATACGCTGTTTTCGTATATAAATGTTTAATATTTTTTAGATACCACAAACTTGAAGACAACACCAATCTATCCATTTTGAATTGTATGTATGCGATAACATAATAAAAATATTATATAGTATCCCGCATTTCCACTTCTTTTAATGTGTGTATCCCCTGACAAAACACATCGCATAAAGAGAGAATCATGACTGATGACAATCTAAAATAGCGCACCCTGGTATATGCAAATTTACTTTACCAGGTAAGTTGCGGAATTCTGAACCCGCATGATTCACGGGCTTGTGAGACACATGCCAAGGGATAGATAAAACGATGCGATACATCCTGTCGAAGCTAATTTCTGGAATACTGAGCGTGTAGGCCGCTCAAAGGCCTTGGCTGCGCTCCTGGGTTTCCGATGGCGGCTTTCTTTTTCAAGGCATGCTGTACCAAACGCTTGATTTCCTGCGGAAGCAGAGACCGATGTCAGATACTGTCAAAACATGTCGGAATTCCTCCTGGCACAGACTTTGACGCCATTTTGAGAAGCTTCAGCCGCAACGTATTGATCTGCGGCCAGCGCAGACCAGCGGGAAACACGATCCTTCGAAAGCTGTTGAAGCGTTTGAAGGCTGGCGCGGAAAGCTGAAGCCGATTCGCGCTGACTGCCATAGAAGGACGGTTAAGACATCGAAATCAAAGCCATGCATGGATGCCTTCATGAGCCAATCCTTTAATCTCTGGTGGCAAAAAACCGGATCAGGGTCTCGGACGGAAGCTTCCTATTGTTCACGATGCAGGTGGGGATGCAGATTCTCTGTTCTTGCGTCTTTTCCATCCTGGCGACGACCCGGCGCGATGATGCTGGACCACCCGCCTGATACCCGCTGGATACCGTTGCATGGGTTCAGCGGGCCTTCGTCTTTCCACTTGCAGTAGCATGACGGTATGGGCTGGGATGCCGGCTCCTCCTTGTCCAGAAGGCTTCGGAATACAGGTTTGTCATTCAGCTCATCCTGCCGCAGCCCCGGAAATATTCCGCGATCTTCTGATAGACCCTTTGCAGAAGCTTCTCCGCGTCCTTGTGACGGCATTGTTCAGTGTCCTTCATCCCGAACCGTTTTTCAATCAGCTCCTGTTTCCTCCGATTAGATTTCGCTCATTCTATCTTAGACACAGCACACGCCAGGCGCACTGATAAGAGTTCCCCCGGCCTTATAGACCGGGGGAACTCTCCCATGGACCGGATGTCTGGAGGAGACTCCTGCCTATTTTTGTTCGTCCTCCGACACGGAAATGGCAATGCGTCGCTCCGCTTTCTTGGGTTCGGGTTGCTGTTTGGGAAGGTTCACGTACAGGATGCCATTTTTGTACTCCGCGGTGATATCATCCTGCCTGATCCCTTCCAGATTGAAGCTGCGTTCGCAGTGTCCGTATCGCCTCTCCCGGTAGTAAACCTCTTCATTTTCTCCGCTTGCGGACTTTGCCTCAGCACTGATCTTGAGGGTATCATCATCGATGCTCAAGTTGATCTGGTCCTCCTGAAGGCCTGGAAGCTCCGCTTCAAGGACATAGCTATCCTTCAGGTTCTTGATATCCACACGAAACCCGCAGCTCAACCCAGAACTGCCCATGATATCGCTCATATCAAAAAAAGAACGGAAAAAACGATCGTCAAACAGGTTGCCGATCTGCCTTGGAACGCCCACATTGCGGCGGCCTCTGAACGGAACGATGGTATACATGTCTTTGCCTCCTCACAGCTTTTTGTGTCATACTCCCCTGTGTTCTTCAGAATACCAGGGGTATCCCCTAGCATCCATAATATGCCACATTGGTCAGATAAGGTCAAAGTCAAAGATCGTCAATCTTCCTGTAAAACTGCTGAGTTTTCCGATTATTCGCCTTTTCCCTTGTGTTTTCACAAAATATCGCAAAATTTCATCGTCACCTTCTCAAGCATTCACCAGTCTGGGGGATCTGGCGTCAGACAGAGCTGCATGGTACAATGCGCGGCATACCAACCCTCGGTACCGTGACCGCGGGTGGCGTGTCGAGTGCCGGGATGAGAAGGTGGGCGATGCCAAAGGCTGTGGTTTCGGGAGTAAGGCGCCACTCGGTTTCCTATCGCGTCGCGCGGGTCCTGCTGACTCCTCTCTTTTCGCTTCTGTTCCGCTTCAGAGCAGACAGACAGCCCTGCCTGCCCTCTCCCTATCTGGTCATTTCCAACCATGTGACGGAGTACGATTTTTTTCTGGTTGGACGCAGCTTCTCGCGCCCTATGTACTTTGTCATCAGCGAAACGCTTTATCGGAACCGATACCTGTCACTGTTTCTGCGCGTTTTTTTCTCGCCCATCCTCAAACGAAAGGGAATGTCGGATGCGGGTGCTGCCATGGCGCTGGCGCGGCGGTTGAGAGCTGGAAAGAATGTCTGTCTCTTTGCTGAGGGAAACACTACCTTCGACGGAAGGACAGGCAGGATCCCGCCGTCGACAGTGGGGCTGTTGCAAGCATCCGGTGCAGGCCTGGTGACCTACCGCATCGAGGGTGGATACTTCTCCCTGCCCAGATGGGGCTATACGCTTCGCAGGGGAAGAACAAGAGGAATCGTTGTCCAGCAATACACAAGGGACGAACTTGCAGCAATGGATCCTGCTCGGATCAGTGCCGCCATCGAAGAGGACCTCAGCCTGGATGCCTACGCCCAGCAGGCAAAGGACCCGATAGCCTATCGAGGAAGGCGCGCAGCGGAAGGCTTGGAGCATGCGCTGTATCTGTGTCCGGAGTGCAGCAAAATCGGTATGCTGAGGAGCCAGGGATCCCATCTCACCTGTGACTGCGGACTTCTGGTCAGGTACACAGAATACGGGTATCTGGAAGGCAACAGCCCTTTTCGGACGATCGCCGACTGGACCCGCTGGCAAAAGGCGCGCCTACGCGAACAGGCACAGAGCGGAAACGGTCCTGTCCTGTGCGATGGAGAGGAGACGCTCTACCGACTGGAAGGCGGTCACCGCCTAAGCGCTGTCGCGACGGGCACGATGTGCATGGATTGCCACGCCCTTTCCGTGGGAAGCTTCCGGCTCCCCCTCCGGGATATCGCAGGCATGGCGGTCTTCAGGAAAAATATACTGTTGTTTTCAGACACAAGCGGGAACAGCTATGAGCTTGCAGCCCGCCGGACGCGAAACGCTTTGAAATACAGGGACCTCTTTGAGATCCTCGGAGAAAAGAAAGGCTGAGAGGGATGGATTATTCAAGCGCAAATCACGGGCTATGGGACATCTTCGTCTGGCTTGGCATCATCGCTGGACTCCTGCTCCTGGCCAACGTGCTGAACCGAAAAGTCGCGGCGGTACGCAACAGCCTGATGCCTGTTGCGGCTCTGGCCGGCTTTCTTCTCCTGATCCTCAGGATAACAGGCGTGGCAAAAATCCCGCTCGCGTTGCTTGAAATGATCACCTATCATGGGATTGCGCTGGGTTTTATCGCCCTGTCCCTCAAATCAGCCAGGAAAGGGCTGGGAGGGCTTTTCGCGTTCAAGGGCGGAGCATTGATTGTCAGCACCTATCTTCTTCAAGCGATCGTCGGCCTTGTGATCTCTGCAGCCCTCTTCTATACCGTGATGCCTGGCCTATTCCCCGCCTCAGGCATCCTGCTTCCTATGGCCTACGGGCAGGGACCAGGACAGGCGAACAACGTCGGCAGCACTTATGAAAGCCTGGGCTTTGTGGGAGGCCGATCTTTCGGACTTTCGCTCGCCGCGACAGGGTATCTGTGTGCCTGCCTGGTGGGTATTTGGTACACAAGGCGTCTCCAGAAGAAGCAGGGCTACACCTCGCTGAAGGCTAAGCCGGTGTCCGGTTCAGTCGTGACCGAAACAAGCTGCGACGCACAGGAGGAGCCTCTCTCCGAATCGATGGACCGCCTGTCGATGCAGGTGGCACTGGTTCTGCTAGCCTACCTGATCACCTACCTGATCACCAGAGTCCTCACGGAAGGCATTTCCGCGGTGGCCCCTGGGGTTGGACGGGTTCTTTCACCGCTGCTCTGGGGCTTTAATTTCATCATCGGTTCAGCGGTGGCCATGGGCTTCCGGCACGTTTTGACCCTTCTTAGAAAAAGGAAGCTGATGAACAGGGTATACCAAAGCAACTATCTCCTGAGCCGGATATCCGGTCTGGCTTTTGATCTGATGATCGTAGCTGGGATTGCTTCCATCGATATTGGCGACCTGCGCGGGCTATGGCTTCCGTTTGCGTTGATGGCCATCGCAGGCGGTTACATCACATACCTATATCTCAAGAGGATCACCAAGGTTGTCAGCAGAGGTTTCGAAGAGGAAAGCTTTGTGGCTATGTACGGGATGCTTACTGGCACCATCAGCTCCGGTGTACTCCTCCTCAGGCAGATCGATCCCTCCTTGGACACACCTGCTGCGGAACAGCTCGTCGTTGGCAGCGGCACGGGCATCCTCTTTGGTGCTCCTATGCTGATCATGATCGGCCTTGCACCCGATTCTCCGGAAATGCTCTTCCTCACGCTGGGCCTCTGTATGGCCTACATGGCGCTGCTGGTCCTCTTCCTGTTCAGGTGGAGGGAAAGGAACTGAACAGCTGCACACTCATCATGGGGCTGGTACCGTGACAGTCCCGTAGGGCCAGGCGCTGATCCCTCCCAAGTCGAAAACCTTCGTGTATCCCAGCTTGAGCAGCTTGAGGACGGCCTGTCTTGATCGGTTTCCGGAGCGGCAATAAAGAAGGATCTCCGCATCCGGGTCCGGGAGGGATTCCGGCCTTTCCAAGCCGATATCCTCGTTTGGCAAAAGAATCGCGCCCTGAATATGACCAGCCTCGTATTCGCTCCGGGTGCGAACGTCCACCAGGAGGATGGGGTCGCCGCTATCTAAGCGCACCTTTGCCTCCTCCGCGCTGATCCTACGGTACGCTGCCGTAACACCGTCCTGCGGCGCTTCAGCAGCCGGGCGAACCCGAACCGCGTCTGAACAGGCGCCCAGCAACATGCTGAGTGCCAACAGCAATGCCACAACAGAGAATGCTTTCACGGTTTCGCTCTCCTTCGGACAGGCCCAAGCTCCAGCGCAGGCTTAGGGCGTTGGCGTGTTCGGAGCATCCACTCTCTCGACAAACTTCTCCATGACATATCCCTCTGCAGCGTCGGTACGCACCTGCAGCCACCCGTCCTCGGTTTTTCCGGTAACAACCAGCTCCTGTCCATACAGCAGGCGCAGGACAACGCTGCCGGCTGTCCCAGGCATGTCGCGCAGGTTAAGCGACGAGTCCCGATCGATCAGGGTGACACGAACACGGTACCAGCCTTCCTGAAGCTGCAGGGTCGCGGGCATCAGGGTAGGCCTTGGGGTTGGAGTTGCGGCAGGCCCGGGCGTCGCCAGATATGTGTAGGGCAGCGCAGGCAGAATCGGAGATTCATAGGTCCTTTTTTCAAGCGTCATACCCGGATAGTAAAAGGAGAGAATCTGCTGGAAGGTCCAGCCATGAACCCCTGCCATCTGCTGGGCGCCCCGCTGGCTCATGCCTACCCCGTGCCCATATCTGCGGGCTTCCACCACAAACCTGTTATCCTCTTCGCGGACGGTGACCAGCTCATTGTCATCGCGGTTGATGGACAACTCCATCACCTGCTCGAGGAAGGGGAAGATTGGCAAATCAACGGATACCACCCCAGCAACGGGGAGCCAGTCCGACCAGACAGGTTCCAGGGGCGATTCCGACGCGACAGGCTCTGGCTTTTCCGGAGACTGCTGAAAGAGAAAAACCTCTTCTTCCTCCCTGTCGGGAATAGATAAGTGCTGCCGACTGAGATGCAGGTCAAAGCGCATGCGGGTCATAAGCCTTGAAGGCTCCGCACCACGGGGGGAATGTGCGACAAGGCTTTCCACAGCGATGATGTTGAAACGGTTGGATTCCGGTTCGTAACCGCGATCCTCCATGAGCTGGGCTGCCTTCTCACCAAGCGCCTGCCACAGCACGCTGTCGGGGTCATTGTCCTGCGCCTTCCGGTACAGATGGAAGGTCCTAACCTCGCTCTGAGGGTTCTCAACGTCATAGGGGTCGTCGGCTACGGACAGATATCCATGGTCACCCTTGCCCCATACGTGCTCCGGCAGCTCCGTCTGGCCACCATTGCTTGCACAGTAAAAAGTTTCCGCTAAGCGTCCCCGGTATGTCCCACAGGTCCCCTCCGTTTCCAGAACCGCCCTGGCGGAGTTCAGATGCTCCGGGACAGTGCCGCGGTATACCTGGTCGTTGGCATTATCCACGATGTCGTAGGAAGCCCCGCTGCCTGCCTTTCGAAGCGCATAGGTGCGCGCCGCCACAGCCTGGGCTTTGAGTGCCTCCAGGGGAAAGGTATCGCTCATCTCATAGGGCAAAACGCCAGGGAGGTACTCTTCCACTGGAATATGCAGGATTGCCTCCAGCATGCCCGACCTCTCTGAAAGATGCAGGTCTCCCGGAAAGAGTGGATAGCCCTCATTGAAGCGCAGGCCGTTTTCAAGCCCTTCGGCCACCGCATGCCTTGAAAACACCAAGCTCTTCCCCGCGTTCAGGGCCATCCCTTCATAGTGGAGCATCACCGAGCCACTTGCTGTGGAGGCCGTCACCTTGCTGCCCCTTTGAAAGGCAGCTCCTCCGGTGATGGTATAGCTGCCGTCCAGCGCGATGTCCAGCCTGTCTGTCAGCTGAAGGTTTGTTAGCAGCACACGGATCACGCCTGTACCCGTCGACGCCGGAACGGGCTCGCTGGAAGCAGGCCCTACAGCAACCAGACAAAGAAATAACATCAGAAAGGCAAAGCTTCTGCGCATTCATTGGTCTCCTTTCAGGGCAGGACGCGGGTTCCTGCAGGCCCTCAGTGAATGTTTCTGGGATCAATGGCATCCCTGAGGGCATCCCCCACAAAGCTGATGGATACCACCACCAGCACAATCACGAGGCCGGGCGGCATCCACAGCCAGGGTTTTGAAGTAAGAATTGAGATGGACTCCGCTCCGCCCAGCATGTTGCCCAGGCTGGCCGTGGGCGGCTGCACCCCCATACCGAGAAAGCTGAGCGCCGCTTCATCCAGGATGGAAAAGCCCACAACGGAGGTGGCGTAGACCAGGACAGGAGCGATCGTATTGGGTAGGATGCTGCCAAAGAGGATACGGAGCGGGGAGAGCCCCGCTACAATGTCTGCTTTGACAAAGGCGGTCTCGCGAAGGGACAGCACATTTCCCCTTACAAGGCGTGCGACCCCCGGCCAGTCCACAAATCCCAGGATCAAAATGATATTGAGAAGTCCCGGTCTGAAAATCGCCGCCGCTACAAGCACAAGGAGGATATAGGGAAATGACATCACCATGTCCGTAAAGCGCATGATGAGCATGTCTACCCATCCGCCAAAGTATCCCGATACCAGCCCAAACGTCACACCCAGCGTGGTCGCAATAGCCGTGGACGCGAAGCCCACCAGAAGCGATATACGGGTGCCATATAGAAGCCGCGTCAGCACGTCCCTCCCCACCTGATCGGTTCCCAGAAAAAACACCGGGCCGGGAGGCGAGGAGAACCTGCCCGCGATCTGATTTTCCCCATAGGGGCTCAGGAAAGGGCCGACAAGCGCCGCCACAGCAAGGACGATCAGAAACAGAAGACTGGCTGCTGCAAGCCTGTGCCTGAGAAATCGCCGCCAGACCGCCTGCGCGTAGGATTCCGGCCTGCCATTCAGATCCGCCAACGCCTCCATTGTCATGGTCTCCTCCTCAGCGCTGCTGAATGGTGGGGTCCACCAAGGCGTAGACGATATCCGTCAGCAGGTTTCCGGCAATTACAATGATCGCAGAAAAGAGACAGACCCCCATGATGACCGGGTAATCCCTGCCCATGATGGCGCTCATAGTCATCAGCCCCAGCCCAGGCCAGGAGAACACCTGCTCTACAACCACCGCACCACCAAAAAGCGACGGAATCTGCAGCCCCATGACCGTCACCACGGGCAGCAATGCGTTGCGCAGCGCATGCTTGTTGATCACCCGAAAGCGCCCGATCCCCTTGGCGCGCGCCGTCCTCAAGTAGTCCTGCTGAAGGATCTCAAGAAAGCTCGAGCGGATATAGCGGATATTGCTTCCCACCAGGGAGGCTGATAAGACCGTCACGGGCATGATCATGTGTGCAGCCACATCTAAAAGCCCTCCCCCCGTGCCAAGGGTGGTCATGCCGCCTGAAGGAAGCCAACCTAGCAGCACGGTGAACACATAGACACAGACAAGGGCCAGGAAGAATCCTGGAATGCTCGTCCCAAGAAAAGACAGTGTGACGATCGCAAAATCGCCCCTGGAATACTGGCGTGTCGCGCTGTATATGCCAATAGGGAGGGAAAGGGCCATGGCCAGCACCTGGGATGTCCCCATCAGAAGCAGCGTGGGGCCGACGTGTCGTGAAATCATATCGGCTACCGGCAGAAAGGTCTTTGTAGAGTACCCCAGGTTTCCACGGACAATCTGTGTAAGCCAAGTCCAGTACTGTATATGAAAAGGCTGGTCAAGCCCAAGCTCAATCGCCCGGGCCTCGACCGCAGCCTGGGAGATGCGCGGCCCCTGCAGCATCTGCAGAGGATTTCCCGCCCGGCTCATGATGAAGTAATCAATCAGCGTAATGCCAATCAGGACCGGAATGGCAATCAGAATGCGCTTAACCAGATACCGTATCAATGCGAAGCCTCCCTCTCAGGGCGCGTGCGCACAAGGCGCCCCGCGAAATGACAGGCTGCCCGATGAGCCTTATCCACACCGGGAACAGGCAGGAGAGCCGGTTCCTGTATGCTGCAGATATCCTGAACAAAGGGGCAGCGAGGATGAAATCTGCAGCCGCTGGGCGGGTCCGTCGACGAGGGGACCTCGCCATAAAGCAACATCCTCCTGCGGGCACGTACCGCGGGGTCAGGCACGGGGGCCGCATCGCACAGCGCCTGGGCATAAGGATGTGCGGGCACACGAAAAAGCTCTTCGGATTCTGCCGTCTCTACGATCTGGCCTAGATACATGACAGCGACCCGATCGCTGACATAGCTGACCGCAGCAAGCCCGTGACCTATGAAGAGATAGCTGAGCGATAGTTCCTTTTGCAGGTCTCTGAACAGATTCAGAATCTGGGCTTGGACGGATACGTCCAGGGCAGACACTGGCTCGTCACAAACAATAAGGCTGGGCCTCAGGGAAAGCGCCCGGGCGATCCCGATCCGCTGTCTCTGCCCTCCGGAAAACTCATGAGGGTAGCGCGCCGCACTGTCTCTGGACAGACCTACCATGTCCAGCAGGCGGTTGACCTCCCTGGACACACCCGTGCGGCTTGTGATGCCGTGATAGAGCATGGGAACAGCCAGGATGTCCCTGACCTGTCTCTTTGGATTGAGCGACGAAAAGGAGTCCTGGAAGATCATCTGAAGTCTGGCGCGGGCTGCCCTTCCTTCCTTTTTCAGGAGTTCCTCGATGTTGCTGCCATCAACAAGCACTTCGCCCGCCGTAGGCTTCTCAAGCGCGACCACCTGTCGGCCAACCGTCGACTTCCCACACCCGGATTCGCCCACCAGGCCGAGCGTTTCTCCCTTCGCGATGGTAAGGTCCACCCCGTCTACCGCCCTGAGGGCACCTGTTCTACCAAAGAGAGCCCCTGTGCGTATGGGATAATGCTTTCTGATTCCCCTTGCCTCAAGCAGGGGTACAGGGGCCTTTGCCTGTGCAGGAGGTGTCGCGTCATGGGTCATGGCGTCCAGCCTCCACCTGGCATCGCACAGTGTGCCCCTGGCCCACCGGCGTCAATACCTGCGGGTTCACTGCGCACTCCGGCACCGATATGCCACAGCGGCTGTAGAAACGGCAGCCTACTATGTCCTCATAACGTTCAGGCACCCTGCCGCCAATAGACAGGAGGCGTTTCCTGCCGGCGTTACGCAGATCCGGGATGGATTTCATCAGTGCCCGGGTATAGGGATGTCTCGGGCTTTTGAAGAGCGTGTGCACCTCCGCCTCCTCCACGACCTGCCCCGCGTACATCACCAGCACCCTGTCCGCCATTTCTGCTACCAGCCCCAGGTCATGCGTGACGAGGATGACAGACATCCCCATCTCTTCCCTCAAGTCCTTGAGTAGGCGCATGATCTGGGCTTGGATGGTCACATCCAGTGCGGTCGTTGGTTCATCCGCGACCAGAAGCCTGGCACCACAGGCAATGGCCATCGCGATCATGACACGCTGGCGCATTCCCCCTGACAGGGTATGAGGATACTTGCGCATCACCGACGCAGCATCCGGAAGCCCCGTCCTCTCAAGCATGCTTATCGCGCGTTCCCGAGCAGCTGGAGCGGGCAGCTTCAGATGGATGCGGATCCCCTCCGTCATCTGATTGCCAATGCTCAAGACCGGATTCAAAGAGGTGAGCGCGTCTTGGAAAACCATGGTCAGCCGATATCCGCGCACGCTGTCTAAGTCCTTCTCGCTCATCGCAAGAAGGTCCTGACCCTCAAAGAGAGCCTTTCCGCGTACCGTGCCACCCGTGCCTTTCAGCAAGCCCATCATGGACAACAGGGTGACGCTTTTCCCACAGCCCGACTCTCCCACAACGCAGAGGATCTCTTCCTCGTCCACAGAAAAGCTGACGTCGGAGACGACCTCTACGCTGCCAGAGTCGTCTGAAAAACTTGTTGTAAGCCCTATTACCTCAAGCAGATGGCCCATGACCTGCCCCATCGCTCAGCGCACGGGCCCCCTCCCTGGGTGTACGGCGCCGCTGTGTGCGCGGCACACTCAGTCAGCAACGTCCCACAGCTCGATATGGTTGAAGGAACCGTATACCCTGGGAGTCGCGTTGAGCAGCCTGGTGTTCGCCACACCCAGGGCTCTGAGGAAATATACGGAAAACAGCGGAACCTCTTCTTGCACAATCGCATTGATCTGCTGATATGCCTTTTTGATTTCGTCTGGATCAAGTGATCGCTGCGTCGCGGGAAGAAGGCTATCCACGACGTCGTTTCTGTATCCCTGATAGTTCTCTTCGCCGCTGATCATCCATTCGATATCGATATAGGGATCCGCAGGCGGGATCGTGTACTGCACCACATAAAGGTCAAAGTCGCCCGCCTGCACCAGAGGCCAGATCGAAGCGAAGTCCACGGTGCGTATCTCCGTCGAGATCCCCACCTCCATCAGCTGCGCTGCAATGACACTGGCAGCCAGCACGAAGGTGCTGTCCCCCGAATTGACGATGAGGGAAAGCTTTTTGGAACGATCCCATTCCGCTTCTTCAAGCAGCTGCCTCGACTTGGCGGGATCGTAGGCAGTGACAGAAGCCTCCTCATTATAAAAGGGGCTGTAGGAGCTGAAAAACCCGTCTGCGACCTCACCCCTGCCCATCAGCAGGTCGTCAACCAACAATCGGCGGTCGATGGCCGTGAGGATCGCTTGTCTGACCCTCGGGTCACTGACGGTACGTGTGTTGATGAAGGCAATCTGATTGGTGAGTGGCTCTTCCAAAACTGTGGACACGTGGGGCAGGGCAGCGATACTGTCATAGTCCTCAGGCGGGATGACACCCATCGTCTGCTGCACAAAGTCGATCTCCCCTGATTTGAGGCCGGCATAGATCTGAGCGCCATCGACGATGCGGATGTTCAGCCTATTGATCCTGGGAGCCCCCCTCCAATAAGCCATATTCGCCTGGTATGAGATGTAGTGGTTGCTGTCAAAATCTGTCACGATGTAGGGGCCGCTTACCACGTCGGGCCTGTTGAACCAGGGATCCGTCTTGAGCGTTCCGGGTTCCCTGTCTCCGAGGATGTGTTGCGGTAGCGTCAAAAGGTAGCGGGCATACGAGTTTTGAAAGGTCACCAAAGCAGTTTCTCGCTTGAAGGTGAAGCTCAGGGTCTTGTCATCGATTTTCCGAACGCCTTCCACAGCTTTCGCACCGTCTGGTGTAAAACCATCCTCATCAAAGCCCAGGATCGCAGCGTATCCGCTCATGGTGATGTTGCCCACCGCCCGGCTGGTGAGGCACATCACCGTAAAGATCACGTCATCTGAGGTGATGGGCACGCCGTCTGACCAGCTCGCTTCCTCATACAGCCTGACGATGAAAGTCAGGTTGTCTTCCGTTGTCACCGACTCGGCCAGCTGCCCTTCAAACTCAAGATCACCATTGAGTTCCACCAGGGGCAAAAACTGAAGGCCCGTGGCGTATTTGTTCAACTCGCCACCGTCTTGAAGCAATGGATTGAGCGTACCTAAGGAATCCGTCACGCCGATATTCACAACAGCCTCCCGCTCCGCTGCAGCGGACGGGAGAAGCAGAAAGAAAAACAACATTGCAGCCAGCACAAGGACAGCTGCCTTTTGAAACTCTGAACGGTTCGTGATCATGATACGACCTCTTTTCTCAAAAGTCACAGCACGCTGCAGGCGCACCTGTCTCGATAAATACGGATGAACCCATCGTTGGCACAGAAGACAGCACAGCCGCTCCCTGCCTTCTCCATATTAGCATCTATGCGCCTTGCGTCAAGCTGAAGGAGGCAGTCAAGTCCACAAACAGCTCCGTATCCAGGGGTTTGCCATCAGGAATCTGTGCCGCTATAGTTGCATGGATAGCCCTCAAAGCGTCTGGGATGGGCTCTTTTAAGCCGGGGAGGTGGAACAAAGCGATGGCCAGGCAGCCTCGACAAGGGTTCAACCCTGGCAGTGCAATGGCCTTCTCTTTCGCTACGCTGCGAGCCTTGAGGAGGCAGACGCTTTCCTTCTCAGCAGGGGCTGTTGGAGGCACGTTTGCCTTGGCGGCCCCATACAGGCCGTTGACGCAAAGGCAGCGCCTTCACCTGTCCAAGGCCCTTTACACCTGGGAAAAGGCAGTCATGGGAGGGAGAGGCGGAGGAATCCTGTAGGGGCCTATAGCAACTACGCCCCGACAAAACCGAACCAGCCTTTAAGCACGATCCTCTTTGAATGATGCGACAGGTGCGCCCCGGGCGCAGGGAATGAAAGGAAGGTCTATGCCACTTTTTCTTGCAGGCAAGCGGCTTTTTAAGGGCAATCTCCACCTGCATACAACCTTCAGCGATGGCTTGAAGACTCCGAAGGAGGCTGCGGACATCTATGAGGCCGCAGGCTACGACTTTATAGCGGTGACGGATCACTGGAAAAGGTCCGTTGATGACGGCTGGCATCATCAAATGCTTCTCCTTCCGGGCATTGAACTTGACTGTTTTCTTCCGACAGAGGCGGTCCATATCACAGGGATCGCCGTAGACGACAGCATTCTCAGGCGCGTGGATACGTCAGCGAGCGCGCAGGATCTGATAGAGGGCATCCGAGGTGCGGGGGGCCTCGCCTACCTGGCACATCCCGCATGGTCCCTCAACACGCTGGCCACTATGATGTCCTTCAGGGGCCTTTCGGGGGCCGAAGTGTACAACACGGTGTCCGCTGCGCCCTGGAACGGCGACAGGGCGGACGCAACCCAGCTGCTTGACGTTGCTGCCGCCAACGGGCTTCTACTTAACACCCTCGCAGTCGACGACAGCCACTTTTACGAAGGAGAGGAAACAAAGTCTTTCATCTATCTGAACGCTGACGCGCTTGACAGAGACAGCGTTGTGCGCTCCCTTGAAAAGGGAGATTACTTCGCCTCTCAAGGCCCTCTTTTCAGCAGGATCTCCTTTGATGGGCACAGGGTGACTGTCCAATGCAGCCCTGTCAGTCGTGTCCTATTCCTCTCGAACCTTGTCTATTCAAGGCATCGCTGTATCGAAGGAGAGGAGATGACCGCAGCGCAGTACAGGGTCTCCCCAAACAGCGGTGAACGTTTTATCCGCGTGGTCCTCATCGACCGTGAAGGCCACAAAGCCTGGTCCAATCCCTTCCCCACGCTCTAGCACCAAGCGCTGAAAACGCTATCTCTTCTTCACTTTGGCGGCAATCATCCTGACCGCAGCGTCATACTCTTCGCGCGGAACAGGAATCCCGATGAAAAGGAATGCGTAGGGACGATACAGCCCGATACGTCCCGCGCGTCGGCGGAACTTTAACCGGCAGACGTCCCGCCAGGCCAGATACTCCTCGTGTGCCAGCAGGAACGGGACACCCTCCGTGTTGAGCTGAATGGCCTCCGGGTCAAAGCGGAGAAAACGCGCCCAACAACACAGCCTCGTCGGCTGTATCCAGGTGCGCTTGAGCACCCCCTTGGGGTCAAGAACACACTGGACGGTTTCCCTGCCCTGCAGCACGAGGACGAAAAACACAAGGGTCGTACCCGCCACAAAAACCTGCATCAGCACGGGAAGCAGTTCGCCATTTGTCAGCAGCGCCAGCGCCTGGTTGTCCGGTAACAGGTATTCCATCAGGAGCATCGCTGCCAAAAGCACAAGCAGCGAAAACAACAGCGCCCTGAGCGCAGCACCGACCCTGAAGGCGTCCAGCGAAGGCAGCCGCGTGACGGACCAGATATTCCGAAGGGCGGTGGACGGAAGGTTCCGTCCACATCCCCCACAGACGTTTTCGGGGTTTTGCCTCTGACATTTTGGGCAGTAATAGACCAGCATCCGTTCCTCCCGCGCCAAGCCCATGAGCGCCCCATCAAGCGTGACACGCTGTGAAAATACTAGCAAATCGCATGCGGACAGGCAAGCCTTCGTCCCGGTTTCGGTTGCGGGGCAGCACCGCGTATGGTAATATGCGTCTTGCTTTCAAAGGAGGGCGCGCGTTTGGTGGATATGAAGCGGCGGATCGTGGAGCTGTTGGACAGTGCGATCCGCGACACCTTTCCGGAAGGAGATCTCACCGAGCTTGATCTGTTCGGGCTGCTCGAAGTGCCCCCGGACCCCACACTGGGTGACTGTGCCTTTCCATGCTTCAGGCTCGCAAAAAGCTTTCACCTCACCCCCCCGAAGATCGCTCAGATGCTGTCGAAGGCTGTCCATGCTCCTGAAATTGCGACAGCCCACTCGGTTGGCGCCTACGTGAACTTCACTTTCAACCGGGAAAACTTCGCTGGGAACATCCTTCCAAAAATCCTGTCCGCTACGGGAGACTGGGGCGGTGGCAGTGATGGTTTCGGTCAAACCATCTGTATCGACTATTCCTCCATCAATATCGCCAAGCGTTTTCATATCGGTCACCTGTCTTCCACGATGATCGGCCACAGCTTAAAGCGCATCTATGATTTCCTCGGGTATAGGACGGTGGGCATCAACCACCTGGGCGACTGGGGCACACAGTTTGGCCGATTAATCGCAGCTTACAGGCTCTGGGGCGACGAGGTGTCCATTGAACGCGACGGGGTGGAAGCGCTGGGATCTCTCTACGTCCGCTTCCACCAGGAGTCCTCTCAAAAACCGGAACTCGAAGATGAGGGGCGCCGGTGGTTTAGAAAGATCGAGGAAGGCGATGCTGAAGCGCTGGCGATTTTTGATCGCTTCAAGCAGCTGACACTCAGGGATGTCAACAGGGTCTATGATATGCTCGGGGTCAGCTTTGACAGCTACGCTGGCGAAAGCTTCTATAATGACAAAATGGACCGCGTAGTCAGCGAGCTCCGGGAAAAGAGCCTGTTGGTGGAAAGCAACGGGGCACAGGTGGTGGACCTTGCTTCCTATGGTTTGCCTCCCTGTCTGATCCTTAAAAGCGACGGCGCAACGCTCTATGCCACGCGCGATATTGCGGCTGCACTCTATCGCAAGGAAACCTATGGCTTCAGCAAATGTCTTTACGTTGTAGCCTATCAGCAGGACATGCATTTCAAACAGGTCTTTAAGGTGCTGGAGCTGATGGGATACCAGTGGGCCCGGGATGAGATGGAGCACGTGGCCTTTGGCATGGTTTCCTACGAAGGCCAGACCCTGTCGACACGCCATGGGAACACGATCTACCTGGATGAGCTCCTGATGCGCGCCCAAGAGAAAGCGCTGGCCATCATCCACGAAAAAAGCCCGGAGCTCTCCGACAAACAGGCTGCCGCACGGCAGGTTGGTATCGGGGCGATCGTATTCTGGGATCTGTATAACAGCCGCATCAAGGACATCGATTTCTGGTGGGACAGGGCGCTGAACTTCGACGGCGAGACAGGGCCTTATGTCCAGTATACCCATGCCCGCTGCTGCTCCGTCCTGAAGAAAGCGCCGGAAAAAAGCATGCCGCCTGACTATAAGGCACTTATGGATGATGAAGCACAGGCGCTTCTCAGGCTTCTGTCCCGCTTCCCGGAAGCGGTCAGAGAGGCAGCTGACCGCTATGAACCTTCCATGGTCACCCGGGCAACCACAGAAATCGCCAAAGCATACAACCGCTATTACTATAACCATCGTATCCTGGGAAGCGACGCCCAAGGTGAAGCCGCGCGGCTTCAGCTCACCGATGCAACCCGCCTGGTGCTCAAGACAGGCCTGTACCTCATCGGTGTCGAGGCTCCCGAGCGGATGTAATCCCGCGCAGGACTTTTGCGAGGCCCCGATCAAGGAGAGAATGATGCGCTTCACCAAGATGCATGGGATCGGAAATGACTATATCTTCATCAACTGCTTTGAGGAATTCGTGACTGACCCTTCCACCCGGGCTCTTGTCATGAGCCAGGCGCATTTCGGCATCGGTGCTGATGGTCTGGTTCTCATTGAGCCTTCCGATACCGCCGACTTTGGCATGCGCGTATTCAACAGTGACGGGAGCGAGGCGGAGATGTGTGGAAACGCAGCTCGCTGCATCGGCAAGTACGTCTATGAGCGAGGCATGACCGACAAGACGGAGCTGAGTCTGCACACAAAGGCAGGCATCAGGCATCTGAGTCTCTGCACCGACAAAGGTCGCGTGACGCGGGTGACGGTGGACATGGGTACGCCGGAACTTAACCCCAAGCTGATCCCCGTTGACCTCCCGGGTGAGATGGTGCTCAGGCATAGGCTTCAGATTCTGGGGCAAACCTGGTTCGCGACCTGCGTCAACATGGGCAACCCTCACTGTGTGCTGATTGTACGGGATCCAGACATCCTGGACCTGCAGACGCTGGGGCCGATGTTCGAAAACCACCCGCTTTTCCCCCGGCGCACCAACGTGGAGTTTGTCCGCGTCATCCGCCGCGACGTGCTGCAGCTGAGGGTATGGGAGAGAGGCTCAGGCGAAACACTCGCCTGCGGGACTGGCGCCAGCGCGGCGCTGGTTGCCTGCGTGCTCTGCGGGCTCTCAGACAGAACTGTTCAAGCCAAGCTCGCCGGCGGCAACCTGGAATTGTGTTGGAATGCCGAGGATAACCACCTGTATCAGTCTGGGCCGGCTGAATACGTCTTTGATGGCGAATGGCTGTCGCCCTGAGAAGGAGATCCGATGAACGTCAATCCCTTTCTCGCGAACATGCCCGCAAGCTATCTTTTCAGTGAGATTGCGCGCCGCGTAGACCGTTACCGACAGGCAAAGCCTGAGGCTAGGCTGCTAAGCCTTGGTATTGGCGACGTTACCCTGCCACTGCCTGCCTGCGTGGCAAAAGCCTTTGCAAAGGCCGCCCTGGAAATGTCCACGCCGAAAGGCTTCAGGGGCTATCCACCGGAAGGTGGTTACCCCTTTCTGATTGACGCCATCCTAAAGCGTGATTATGCCTCGCTGGGTATCCTCCTTGACAGGGATGAAGTTTTCATTTCAGACGGCGCCAAGACAGATGTGGCCGGACTTCAGGAGCTCTTTTCACAGGGCTGCCGTGTGGCGGTAACGGATCCGGTATACCCCGTATACGTGGACTCAAATGCCATGGCAGGGCGTCTGGGTGCCTTCTCCAGCGGACACTGGGACCTGCTTGAGACCCTTCCCTGCACAGCAGAAAACGGTTTTATCCCACCGCTTCCCACACGGGAGGCTGACGTGATCTATCTGTGCTACCCGAACAACCCCACAGGAACCACGCTTAACGCGCAGGAGCTCACGCCCTTTATCGAATATGCGCATAAGAACAGCGCCCTGATCATCTATGATGCTGCCTACAGAGCCTATATCGGAAATGAGCGGGTGCCACGGAGCATCTATGAGCTAAACGGCGCACGGGAAGTGGCGATAGAGTGTTCTTCCTTCTCAAAATCCGCAGGTTTTACAGGCGTGCGCTGCGCTTATACCGTCATTCCCAAGGAAGTTTCCGGGCTGTGCAGTTCGGGCCGGCGCGTCTCCCTTAACAGCCTCTGGCGGCGCCGTCTGGGAAGCAAGTCAAACGGCGTATCCTACCCTGTACAGCGTGCAGCTGAGGCAGCTTACTCCGACGAGGGATGGGCTCAGGCACAGAAGAATGTCGCCTATTACATGAGCAATGCCCACACCATCCTGCGTGAACTGCGCTCGGTTGGCTGTGAGGTCTATGGCGGGACAGACGCGCCCTACGTATGGATGAAGATCCCGGAAGGGATGGACAGCTGGCGCTTCTTTGACTTTCTGCTTCATAAGGCAGGGGTCATCGGAACGCCAGGGGCGGGCTTTGGCTCCTGCGGAGAAGGTTATTTCCGTCTGACCGCCTTTGGTTCCGAGGATACGGTCGCCGAAGCTTCAGCAAGGATCCGCAACGTACTTGGCTGACCAGATCCCGGGGCAACAAGGAGGCATCTGAATGATTCGCGCAATTGTGGGAGCCAACTGGGGTGACGAGGGAAAGGGCAAGCTGACCGACCTCTTGGCAGGCGAAAGCGACGTCGTCGTGCGGTTCCAGGGGGGAGCCAACGCCGGGCATACCATCATCAACGAGTATGGCAAGTTTGCCTTGCACCTCCTGCCCAGTGGCATCTTTCATCCCAGCGTCACCAATGTGATCGGACCTGGGGTAGCGCTGGACATCGAAGCGCTGCTCTCGGAAATGGAGTCCCTCCGTTCCCGCGGTCTTCCCGCACCCAGGCTCATGATCTCCAACAGGGCCCAGGTGCTGCTGGATGTCCACATCCTCCAGGATGTATGTGAAGAGGAAAGGCTCGCTGCCCGCAAATTCGGTTCGACCAAATCCGGCATCGCGCCTTTCTACAGCGACAAGTACCTCAAGACGGGCATCCAGGTCTGCGCTCTCTTTAACAGGGAACTGCTCTATAACAGCTTGGAAACCAACCTGGTCAGGAAGAATATTCTGTTCGCACATCTGTACGGAAAGCCTGCGGTGGACACGGCCGCGCTGACTGAGAAATACTACGCTCTTGGACAGAGAATACAGCCCATGGTCAGCGATACCACGCAGTATCTCCATGGCGCACTCAGGGAGGGCAAGCGCATCCTGCTTGAAGGGCAGCTGGGCGCGCTGCGCGATCCTGACCACGGCATCTACCCCTATACCACCTCTTCCTCCCCTCTGGCTGGGGTTGCCAGCGTAGGTGCGGGTGTGCCGCCCTGGGCGATCCGTGAGGTGATCGCCGTCACCAAAGCGTACTCCAGCAGCGTCGGGACCGGCTATCTCGTTACCAAGCTCGAAGGCCAGGAAGCCGAAGACCTGCGCCGACGTGGCGGGGACGCTGGGGAGTATGGCGCTAAAACCGGGCGGCCTCGGGATGTGGGTTGGTTTGACGCAGTCGCAACGCGCTATGGGTGCCTTATCCAGGGCGCTACCTGCTGTGCCATGACCAACCTGGATGTGCTGAGCTATCTTGACACCCTGAAGGTCTGCATTGCCTATACGGTCCGCGGCACCCAGGTGCGTGATTTCCCGGTAACCCCCCTGCTCGCGGAGGCGGGACCCGTCTATACGGAACTGCCTGGGTGGAAAACAGACATCCGCGGGATTCGTTCATACGCAGAACTGCCAGAAAACTGCCGCGCTTATGTGGATTTTATAGAAAATGAAATTGGCGTCCCCATCCGCATTCTGTCAAACGGACCCCACCGGGAGGAGGTGATCCGGCGCTGAGGCTTCAGAACCAGAACTTTCCGCAGACAAACAGAGTGCCCCGAGCCTTTCTACCGCTTCCTGGATGGATTCCTCCCTGTGGCGCCGACCCCAGCCGATCACGGCCGTCTCTATCGTCTCAGCGCCCTTCTCCTTTAAAAGCTTTTGCATCTTCCGCAACGCTCGACTTCCGCCCAGAAAGGAAAAGGGAAGGGACATAGTCACAAAGCAGGCTGCCTTTTTCCCCACCAACGATGGCGCCTGCTTCAAGTAGGAAACCATGACCGAACACGCTGAAAGCCCCCAAACGGGCGCTCCGAAGTACAGGAGACCATAGGCCGCAGGATCGGGGATCCCCTTTAGTTCCGCCTTCCTGCGGGTCGCCTTTTCAGGGTCTTTTACGGTCACCTGCATGAGCTTCGCCGAGCGGCCTTTCACCCTCAGGTTCTTTTGAAGCTTCTGCGCCACCTCCAGCGTATGGCCCGTTTTGGAATAGATTACAATACCGGTGTTCATTCCTGTCTTCTCCTCCTGTGTGCTTGTCCCCCTGAAACCAGTTCATTATAGGCGAAGGCAGAGATCCGCACAATGTCCCGGCATTTTCTCACCCATCGTTTTTCTGTCAAATAAGGCAAAGAGACGACCTTCACGAAGCCAGGCTGCAGTTCTTTCACGCTGACAGTTTACCCTATCCACAAGGCAAAGGCAGCAGGTATCTGGATTCAGAAGCTCACCGCTTTCGTAAACTGGAGAACAAACACTGCAACAGCCACGGCTGCGACATACAACGCAAAGCGATAAAACGACAGCTTTTCAACCAACCGCATCATCGTTTTGAGGGCAATAAAGCCGCTGATAGCTGCTAGGGCGACGCCGGGAAGGACATCTGCGCTGAACAGAGAGCGCATCCCCTCCGTATCGACCGCCTTCTTCGCCTCCCAGAGGAGGCCGCCCAGGATGGCAGGCGCGCTCATCATAAAGCTGAACCGGAATGCCGTAAGCCGATCGAGGCCACATGCGATGCCACCCAGCATCGTAGCGCCGCTGCGGCTGACGCCCGGTGGAAGCGCCATCGCTTGAAAAATCCCCATCAAAGCTGCCTTTGAGCCTGTCACCTCGTGGGACTGTCCGCTATGTTTCCCCTTCCGGCCCAGTATCTGCAGAAGGCACAGGAACAGGGAGGTGATCAGAAAAGAAACACCGAGAAAACTCCCAGAAAACAAGGAGTCGGTCAACGCGCCAAAGAGAAGTTTTGTGCCAAGTGCTGGAAGAGACGCGATAAACAGCAACCGTAGCATGGGATTCTTGATGGGATGTCTCAGCATTTGGACCCAGTCTTTAAAAAACACGGCAACAACGGCGAAAAGCGTGCCGAGATGGAGCATCACCACCATCGCTTCCAGAGAGCCCTCAACGGGTTCGAGGCCCGCCAGCGACAGTAATTTCTCTGCTATCAGCAGATGCCCGCTGGATGAAACCGGCAAAAACTCGGTGATTCCCTGCACAAGGCCCAGGATGGCCGCATAAAGCACTCGGTGGCTCACGGCTCGTCTCCCCCTTCCGACCCGACTGTTTCAGTGGGTCCCGTCATGGCACCGGCATAGAGGCTGTCTGTTCCGTCTGTACTCTCAGTACCCGTCTTTCCCTTTCGGATCAGGGCTGTGAACGCGCCACCCTGCCGGCTTAAGGATACGAGGGAATCACCTCTTTCAAGGACCCAGTCCGCAATGCTGTCTGGGAAATCCGTGTCGTCGGCGAGCACCTCCGCGATCTCGCCTTCCTTCAAACGCCGCAGCGAGTCGTCCGTCCGTGCAAACAGCGCGGGGCATTTCAGCCCCACACAGTCAGCCCTGACAGCGATCGGATCGGGCACACCAGTCGAAAACTGGGAAGCCGCCTTTTCTCTTTTAAGGTGATGGGTGGCGTAATAGAAAGCCAAGCCCCCCGGGTAGATCCGCACACGAGCAAAGCCCAGGTTTGCAAGCAGCCTTGCGGCGTTATAGGCGCGGATACCAACGGCGCATATCAGCACGATTTCCTTGCCCCTGTCCAATTCTCCCGCCCTCTGGCGCAGTTCGCCAAAGGGGATGTGCAGAGCGTCCGGCAGGGCATAGGCCAGGTATTCGCCTCTATCCCGCACATCCAGAACAACGCGGTCTTCCGCGGGCGAATCAAGCGCGTCCCAGCGAACAAAGTCCGCCCTGCCCAAAAGGATGTTCTCCGCCATGAACCCCGCCATGTTGACCGGATCCTTCGCGGAAGAAAAGGGCGGGGCATAAGCCATTTCCAGGTCCTTAAGCGCTGTCGCAGAGGCACCCAGGCGCATGGCGACCGCAAGGGTATCGATGCGCTTGTCCACGCCCGCCCTTCCTACCGCCTGTGCGCCAAGGATCCTTCCACCATCGGCAGAAAAAATCATCTTTAAGGTGATGGGAGAAGCGCCAGGATAGTATCCGGCGTGAGCATTCTGGGTGATGATCAGCGTCCTGAAATCCTCTCCTGGCTTCATCCCCTGTCGCAGCAGGCTCTTCTCGTTGAGCCCCGTTGCTGCTGCACTCAGGTCAAACACCTTGACAATACAGCTGCCCTGTGTCCCTGTGTACCGCGCGTTGCCCCCCGCGATGTTGTCAGCGGCAATGCGGCCTTGCTTGTTAGCCGGCCCTGCCAGGGGGATCATGGCGCCGTCCCCCGTGACGAAGTCACGTACTTGTACGGCATCTCCCACAGCATAGATGAAGGGGTCGGACGTGCGCATGCAGTCATCTGTCACGATGCCACCCGACTCGGCCACCTCAAGCCCCGCTTCCCTGGCAAGCGTGCTGTTGGCACGGACGCCGATCGCTAGGATGACAAAGTCTGCAATGATCTCCCGACCGCTGCTTAGGGTGATCGCAATGTCTCCCGTCCTTTCCCTGAAGGCCGCCACCCCATCGCCCAGGCAAAGCTCTACCCCGCGCTCTTCAAGATGCCCGTGCAACAGCTCAGCCATTTCCCGGTCAAGGGGGGCCATTACCTGATCCAGCATCTCGACCAGCGTCACCCCAAGCCCTCTGTGGTGCAGATTTTCAGCCATCTCAATGCCGATGAACCCGCCCCCCACTACAACGGCTGAGCGAGCATCCCGCTCGCGTATGAACGCGTGGATCCGGTCCATATCAGGCACCGTCCACAGTGTCATCACACGCGCGGACTCCCTGCCGGGAATGGGCGGCACCAGCGGTGACGAGCCGGGAGCAAGCACCAGTGCATCGTAGGGCTCCACAAAGCTCTTCTCCGCGACTAGATCCCTTACCACAACGAACCTTGACTCCCTTCGGATGGCAACAACCTCATGGCGTGTCCTGACGTCGATCCTGAACTTCTGCTGCATCTCCTCAGGGGTCACGAGCAGCAGCTCTTCCCGGTCCTTGATCACGCCGCCGATATGATAAGGCAATCCACAATTGGCATAGGAAATATACTCTCCCCGCTCAAACAGGATGATCTCCGCTTCCTCGTCCAGCCTGCGCAGTCGGGCAGCCGCGCTCGCGCCCCCAGCGACTCCGCCCACAATCAGCACCCTCTTTCCCACAGTGCCGTCCTCCCGTTTCCTTCTCTTGCCCGGGACCCGAAGCCCCGAGGTCTGTTTGACACACATACCCAAAGCAGTGATCCCATAGCTCGGTCACAGCAACCTGCGCGACAGCCTCCCCAGGCATATGGTACCATGCCATTATACCGCGAGGGAAACGGCGGGGATCCGGCTGGATGCGCGGGAAAGGAGCCAGGTATGCAGCCACTCTGTGTCATCGGCAGCCTCAACGTGGATCTCACGGTGACCCTGCCGCGTTTTCATCTTCCAGGCGAGACCATCACGGGCACAGCCTTCCACACTTACACGGGTGGCAAAGGGGGAAACCAGGCCGTAGCGGCAGCCCGACTCGGGGCGATAGTCTCGATGGTGGGTAAGCTCGGAAGCGACTCAAACGGCAATCTATACCGACGCGTGCTTGCGGACCATGGTGTCGATCTCACAGGGGTCCTCACCGCTGAAGACACGCCCACAGGCGTGGCACTGATCGAGGTCGATGCTTCAGGCGAGAATCGCATTGCGCTGGTTCCCGGGGCCAACGCCCTCGTTGATCGCCCGCAGCTTGAAAGCCTGATCCCGTTTTTCAAAGGGTACCGATACTTCCTTTTACAGCTTGAAATCCCTCTGACAGCTACTGCCCTGGCGTTGTCTCTGGTCAAGGTCCAGGGTGGAGTCGTGCTATTGGATCCAGCGCCTGCCGTGCCTTTGTCCGACGACCTTCTTTCATGTGTCGACTTCCTGACACCTAACGAGACAGAGCTTGCACTGCTCAGCGGGGGGGCTACCGGTACGCTTCGCGAGGTGGAGATCGCGGCTGCAGCGTTGCTGCGCCGCGGGGCCGGAGCCATTGTAGCCAAACTTGGCGCAAAAGGCTGTCTCTATGTCGATAAAGACCAGACGCTTCACTCCCCGGGGTTCACTGTGGAACCGGTGGACACCACCGCAGCCGGGGACAGTTTCAACGCCGGCTTCGCCACAGCCCTCGCAAGGGACTATCCGCTCAAAGAGGCCCTGCGCTTCGCCAACGCTGTCGGCGCCCTTTCCACAACGGGAAAAGGGGCTCAGGCCGCCATGCCTTCCCTTGAACAAGTCCTCGGCTTCCTCAGGCGCCAGGATCAGTCGTTGGCAATTCCTCCGGCCTGATTCCCTCATTCCATTTGCCCATAAGAAAGGCAGCAGCGAACCCGACCACAGCGAGCAGCGCGCACAGCAAGCCTTGAGTCAGACCATCGTAAACCCTCGGGATAATTAATAAAGTAGAGGCCAACACCAGCCCGATGATGCCGTGGGAGGCGATGCTGAAATGTCGTTCAAAGAGACGGTTGATCAGCCTGGCAAACACAAAAGCGACCAGTGCGATGCCGAGCCCCAAGGGAAGGATGACCGATAGGTCCATGTTCCCGACTCCTCCCATGATCTCTCCATAAACACCGAAGTAGAGAAGGATGGAAGAGGAGCTCAGGCCGGGCACAACCAGGCTGAACCCCCAGATGATGCCGCTTAAAAAACTCCAGAGAGTGTTCAGGTGGATCTTCAGTTCTGTCGCCCATTCAAGGGGCAGGAGAATGGCCAGCAGCAAGACAAACCCTGCCGCAGCAGCAGCCAGGTCCCGCCCCTTCCTTCCCTCCCTGCCTGCGTTCGCATACAGGGACGGGAGGGTTCCAAGAATCAAGCCCACAAAAAGGGAGATCGGGTAGGGCGAATCTCCGGAAAATAACAGCTTCATCAACCGGGCGAAGCCCCAGAATCCAAGCGCCACGCCCAGGATCACTGGAACAAAAAAGAAGAGGTTCCGCCTGAGCGCCTTCAGGGGGTGAGACAGGAGCTCCATGATTGGCCGGTAGATGCCAAACACCACACAGAGCACCCCACCGCTGACGCCGGGAAGGATTGCACCACCGCCGACCAACACACCCTGTAAAACGCGAAGAAGCCAGGTTTCAAGCTTCCTTTCCTTGGGTTTTTCCGTGGATATCTGCTTTCGCAGGTTGTCTGCCATGTCCGCCTCCACGCTTACGTATTCGAGCCATTATACCATAATCGTGGTGCTTGTCGTCCTGATCCCGCCCCCTGAAACAGTTCTGCCCGCTCCACTATGAATTCCGCTGTTTTGGATCTATACTCCAGGATATAAGCATCATGAGGAGGTAAAGTCGCAGTGGAACCGACACCCATCGTTATCTATGCTATCGCAGCCCTCTCGATTGCCGTAGCTTTTGCCTATGCTGTACATCTGAACCTCTGGGTCCGCAGGCAGCCCTGCGAGAACCGGAGAATACTGAACATCGCAGGCCTCATCCGCAGCGGCGCCTACGCCTTCCTCAGAAAGGAATACAGAGCGCTTGCTGGCTTTGCCGGCATCGTATCTGCCCTGATCTTTCTGCTTCTGCCCACCCCAATATGGTCAGCGAATGTGTCCGCTGCAAGCAACCTGAAAATGGCTATCGCCTACCTATGTGGCAACCTCTTTTCAGCCGCTGCAGGCCAGGTGGGCATTATGGTCGCGACACGCGCCAACGCCCGTACAGCTGAAGCCACTGCGAAGGGTCTGAAGCCTGCCTTCCTGATCGGCTTTCGGGGTGGGGCTGTCATGGGCCTGGTGGTCGTGGGCGCCTGCCTGCTTGGAGCCATGGGCGTGATGATCCTCGTTCGCGACACGACACTTCTGCTGGGTTTTTCTTTCGGCGCCAGTTCACTTGCGCTCTTTGCCAAAGCAGGAGGCGGTATTTTCACCAAGACCGCCGACATCAGTGCGGATCTTGTTGGTAAAGTAGAGCTTGGCATCCCTGAAGATGACCCGCGCAATCCCGCAGTCATCGCTGACAATGTGGGCGACAACGTGGGCGACGTTGCAGGTATGGGAGCAGACTTGTTTGACAGCAACGTGGCTTCCATGGCAGCCGCTGTCGTCATGGCTTTCGCACTGGACAAAGGGAGCGGCGTGAATGTCATGATGGCTTACTGCTATGCCGCATTGGGCCTTTTGTCCTCCGTGCTGGGCATCGCCACCGTGCGCGTCACCGACAAAGGTGGGCCCACCCGTGCACTCAATTCCTCCACCTACGTGACCACGGGCGTCTTCCTTGCACTAACCGCTCTGGCGACACTGGTATTCAGGGGCTTTTCCTGGCGAATCTGGGGCGCCTCGACAGCCGGCCTTCTGGTGGGAGTAATCATCGGCATCGCGACCAACTTCTTTACGGATGATCGATACCGCGTGGTCAAAAATGTAGCACGCGCCTCCAAAACAGGCCCCGCATTTACGATTTTATCCGGTGTTTCTTACGGGCTTATTTCTGCCCTCCCCGCTATGGCGGGCATCGCTGTCTCCGCCTTGATTGCCTACAAGCTCTGTGAGCCGCTGGGGCCTGGATACCCCATGTTTGGCATATCAATGGCCGCAGTGGGCATGTTGTCCATTGTGGGGATGATCATCTCCAACGACGCTTACGGCCCTATCGTAGATAACGCACGCGGTCTGGCTGAGATGGGCGGTCTCGGGGAGGAGAGTCTCCGCATCGCCGATGAGCTTGATAGTGCCGGAAACACCGTCAAGGCAGTCACGAAGGGCTTTGCGATTGGAGCAGCCGGGCTTACCGTCATCAGTCTGCTGGGTGCCTTCATGTCCGAGGTCAACGCGGCTCTTGAGGAGATCAACCGGGGGCTGGCTGCATCCGGAGAACCTGTCCGTGCGCTGCTCACTGGATTTAACCTGACCGATCCAACTGTTTTCTTCGGTGTCCTCATTGGCGCCGCCATCCCGGCAGTGTTTTCCGCCATGTTGATCCTGGGCGTCGACAGGAACGCACAGCGCATGGTCGCAGAGATTCGCAGACAATTCAGCACTATCCCGGGGCTCAGGGATGGCCTGCCTGGCGCGGAGCCCGACTACAACAGATGCATTGATATCGCCACAACAGGCGCTCTGAAGGAGCTGATTCCCGCAGGTTTGATGGCCATCCTCTCAACGCTGGCGGTCGGGTTCATCGGCGGCGTCAACGCCATCGGCGGGTTCCTGCTTGGAAACATTGTCACGGGGCTTCTACTTGCACTCTTCATGTCTAACGCTGGCGGCCTATGGGACAACGGTAAAAAATATGTGGAAGCGGGCCACGAGGGTGGAAAGGGCTCCAACGCACATAGGGCAAGCGTCATAGGCGATACAGTGGGAGACCCCTTTAAAGACACTGCGGGTCCTTCCATTAACACCCAGATCACCGTCGTCTCCCTCGTGTCATCCTTGCTGGCCGTGCTCTTTCTCCACTGGTCCATCTTCTGACCGCCCTTCCTGCGCACAAGGCGTCTCCGTCTTCATCCATTGCGTCTGCCCACCCGTTGTGTTAGCATGCGAACATCAACGCAAGGGGTGAACTGTGTACGCCATTGGCATTGATATCGGCGGTACAACCATTAAGCTCGGCTGTGTCCTAAACGGGACAGACATCGTCTTTCGTGACCGGCGTCTTTCTCCCAGAGAACCAGAGGCAATGGTGAACACGATCCTGGAGATGGCCGCCATCGCAGAGCGTTCTTTCCCGGGCGCGCCGGTCGGAATTTCATGCGCTGGAAGCATCGATGGCGCAGGATATGTCACTGCCAACCATCTCGGCTGGCAAGCAGTCCCCTTGGGTCCCATGATCGACCATGCCTTTGGTACCCACGTGGCGATGGACAACGACGCGCTGTGCGCCCTGGAAGCAGAACGCAGATATGGCGTGCTCAGGGGCGTAAGGACAGGCATTTTAATCACGCTGGGCACCGGCATCGGTGGGGGCGTCCTCATCAATGGGCTTCCGATGAGGGGGTACTACGGGATGCACGGAGAAATCGGGCATATGGTCACCCATGCAGGAGGCAGGCAGTGTTCCTGCGGCCAGCGCGGGTGTTGGGAAGCTTATGCTGCGGGAAGTGTTCTGCGCAGGACAGCAGGCAAGCCCGTCAAAGAGGTCATCGCCAACATTCGCGCCGGCAGGATGCTGGACCTCTGGGAGAGTTATCTGGAGGAAGTCGCCATCGGGCTAGGCAGTCTGATGATGATGTTTATGCCCGAAGTGATCGCCATCGGAGGCGGTCTGTCCAATGCGGGAGAGATCGTCGTCGGGAGCATTCAGCGTGTCGTGATGGAAACCAGTGCTTTCAGGCGATACACACCTTTTGTCCAGATCGTGGCTGCTGGCTTTGGAAACGACGCGGGGGTCCTCGGCGCCGCCTCCCTTACTGAACCCGTGGCGCCCTAAGCCCCGTAGTCCCTCCCAGCCTTGCTTTCCAGAATCGGGCTTTGCGTATCATCCACCGGGGACAGCGATCGGGAAGACGGCAGGAGATTGGTTCCCGAGCTGTCTTCACCCCTCGCGTGTACTATACGAGATCTAGCAGCTCAGAAGGTTCCATACAGCACCTTGTGCCTTGCGGAGAGGTCTGAACCCCCGGGAGACCAGCCTTTTGTTTGTGAAGGCCGGACACAGGAGCAGTTGCTCACTGCACGCCCAGATCCAAGCCTTGAGGTGCCCATTCCCACGTTTTCCCCGCATCTGTGTCCAGGCATTTCAGGCTCTCCTGACGGGTCCGGATACGTTACCAATGTTTCCATAAAAGCGTGGTCGTAGTCATGGTCTGAGTCTCTCATTGCAGGGCTTCAGGCACACGCCCTGGCTGGCGCGGCTGTCGCAATTCAGCCGGCCTTTCGTGTATCGTTTCAGATTCCTTCAGATGTATGCCATGGGCCTGGCTTGTTTCCAGCAGGTCAGGCTGCGTAGCGTGACCTGAAAGTATCTAAAAAGTTTCTCATGCACGCGGACGCCCCTTTTTCCGACCATCCTGTGCAAAGGGAAACGAAGGCTTCTCAGCCTCAGCGAAAGTCTTACACGGCTTTTCCCTTGATTGGCCTGCTGTACCCGCACTCCTTCCAGATCCCTTGCGCTGCTCTCCCACCCACGCGCCGTGCTCCGCGGCTTTTTGACAAGCAGCGGTTCCTGTTCGTCAGACCGAGGGCTTGCTTTCGGCTTTCTTCAGATTCCACCTCATGATGCCCCTCTGCCTTTCGGCGTGTTTCTATCGCCAAGCTCATCATGGCCTTTCAGCGCTTAGCGTATGCACAAGCGCATTGGAAAAACCCGCTCCTGGAAAGCTGGGAGCGGGCTTAGAACCAGGGCGCCTGCGCTTATGGGCCGTAGCTGACTTCCGTAACGTCGTTGGTGATCACGATGAAGGTCTTGCCACGCTGCAGCGCGATTTCCTGGCCCTGATCATCCAGGAAGACCGTGCGCGCCCCCTGGCTTGCGCAGGACCAGGCGCCGGCGATATACCTGCCGCCTGTAAAGATCTCCGCCGCGCCGGAGCCTACAACGTGCTTAGTCACAACATAGCTTCCCCCCGCATAGCTAAACTGCGTTCGCTGTACGATGACGTTCGCGTATTCTATGGGTGTCGCAAGGTCATACATGTCCACATATACGCCGCTGCTGTTGGTGCGGATGTACGCGTTGCGCGCGGGATCGAAAGCAAAGCTCGAGTCGCTGGAGGAATTGGATACCTTTTTCTTTTCCTCTCCGTAGTGCTTCATATCGATCGTGCCTGCTGGAACCCCAGCGGTCTGCGGCTCGTCCGTAAAGCGAAAGGGTCGTTCTACAAAGGTATTTCCTTTAGTAATCATGGCGTTTTTAATTCGCAGGAGCTGCGCGGACAAGTTATGCGGCCTGATCTCCCAGTTGACCCGGTTGCTGTAATCGTTGTTCGCGTTCACGTCAAAGGCGATGCCCGCCTTGTTCATCCCGTTCTTGCCAAGCTGAGAATAGACATTCGCATCCGCCGCCACGCGCTTTGGAGGGGTGCCGCCATAGACAAAAACCGATCCCCACCCCAGTGCCACATCGACAAAGGGCATGCGGGCTGACCGCACACCCCCCGCGGCGTCGGGTACGGTATCAGCAAAGAGCGCCAGCAGCTTTGTCGCTCCGACGCCTCCATTGGGCGCCTGGTACATCACATCTGCATCGCCGACTCCCCAATGGGGATGCGCTGCAGGCGAATTGTCCACCACCATCAGGATCGGGACATAGATCCCGGAAAACGGAAGTCCCGTCGTGGAGCTTTCTCCTGGCACAACGGGGTTGTCGGGATAAGAAGACTTGATGGGGATGTTCCGCGTCAGTCTGCCCTCTATCAGCGTCAGGCCAGCCTCGGCATTGACTGCCAGGGCAGGAAGGAGAATCAGCATCGTCAGTATGCAGGCAAGGGTCCTTCTCATCAGTGCGGCCTCCTCAGGTCAAATCAGTGTGGTCTTGGTTCCGGCCGATTGTACACCACACGTGCGGGCTTATCAACCCAGCCTCCATTTGCTTAAGCGCCGTCCATGGCATCCATGCTACCCCGCCAGGCCGGCATCTCTGTCCGCTCGTCATACCAGTTGGGTTCTCGCCCCGATCAAGCCTGGATCAGCACGCCCTTTTTGATGATGATGCAGGCCCAATACTGCATCTCACTGGTAGCAACCGTTGCGTAAGCCTTTTTGGCCAGATCATAAAACGAGAAACGATTCACTACGCCAACCTTCGTGCCCGGCTGATGGTTTTCAACAATGTCTCTGATCTGTGACCAGGCAGGCGGTTCACCTTCCATGCTTCCGGGCGTCGGCTGCATCAGGGTTACGGGCGCATCTACAAAGGTGTCCAGGGGAAAAAACGTCAGGACAGCGTCCAGCAGATCGATGCCCTTCACGCCGTCTGCCCGGATGCAGGTTCTGCCAGTGGAAGAGGCAGGGAAGTTGCAGTCGCCGATCACCAGGTCATCACCATGGCCCATCTCAGCGATGGTTTTCAGGAGTTCTGGGGACATGATATGTGGAATCCCTTTTAGCATTACGAACTCTCCTTTGCTGTTCCGATTCAGGGGTGTACACTGGCCCTCGACTCCTGCCAGATCAAGGATATCTTATCACGAAGCGTGGACGCCTGAAACAGCAGGGTACAGGATGGTCTCAAATCCGCTTGCTCCTTTCCTGAATAAGGGACTATGATAGACGCTGTGAGGCGGACACATGCCTCGCTTTTTCGGAGGGGTTCACACATGGATTTTTCAGGCAAAATCGCCGTCGTCACCGGGGGCTCGCAGGGGATTGGCCTCTCCATCGTCAAGGCCTTCGCACAAAGGGGCGCGGACACAGCGGTCATCGATTTGCATCCTGAAGCCCCGTGCTGCGATTGCTATTTTAAGGGCGATGTCTCGGATCGGGAAGCGCTTGAGGCTTTCGCCAAAGCTTGCGTCGCACGCTTTGGGCAGATCGACTTCCTTGTCAACAACGCCATGCAAACCCGGGGTGGTCTGACCTCCTGCGGATGGGATGATTTTTTGTATACCCAGAAGGTCGGCGTCGTGGCGCCCTACTATCTCACGCGCCTCTTCTTGGCCCATTTTGCTCCGGGCGCCGCTGTGGTCAACCTCTCGTCAACCCGGGCTTTTCAGTCCCAGCGTGACACGGAAAGCTATTCGGCTGCCAAGGGTGGTGTCACAGCTCTGACCCACGCACTCGCTGTCTCCCTTTCGGGCGTCGCCCGCGTCAATGCAGTAGCGCCCGGATGGATTGACACCACAGGCGCGGCACGACCGGGCGCGGACAGGGCTCAACACCCTGTTGGCAGGGTCGGTACGCCAGAGGAGATCGCCCATATCGTGCTTTTTCTGTGCAGTTCGGAAAGCAGTTTCATCACAGGCCAGACACTGTTGGTGGACGGCGGGATGAGCAAACGAATGATCTATCACGGGGATGAAGGCTGGTCCCTTAGAGGCTGACCCGCCTGAACCCAGTCTCGAAGGCCGTGCCCTGCCTGGGGCTTATACAGGATCCTCGGTCCCGAACGGATGAGACGCGGGCTCCTGATCCCGAGTCTTCAAGCCGCAAAGCGATAGCAGAAAGGGGTACAGATGCGCAGGCTACGAAGGCCGCCGATGAACATGACCAGCGGGCCGCTACTTCTCAACATGCTGCGGTTTTCTCTTCCGCTGATGCTGTCAGGGGTACTTCAGCTGCTGTATAACGCCGCGGACATTGTGGTGGTCGGGCGTTTCGCGGGGAGTTCGGCTATGGCCGCGGTGGGGTCCACCAGCTCGCTGATCGCGCTTACCACAAACCTGTTCATGGGTCTGGCTGTCGGCGCTTGCGTCACCGTAGCCCAGTTCCACGGCGCTCAGAGCCATAGAGAAGTCACCGACACCGTACATACCGCCATCGGGCTGAGCCTTGTATGCGGATTCGTCGCAGGAGCACTCGGATGGGCCGCAGCCGGGCGGCTACTTGCCTTAACAGGTTCTCCGCCTGACGTCATTGACCAAGCCACGCAGTACCTGGGCATCTATTTTTTAGGTGTGCCGTTTTCCCTGGTCTATAATTTTGCTGCTTCCATCTTACGCGCCATTGGGGATACGCGCCGGCCGCTGTATTATCTCTCCATCGCGGGTGCGGTCAATGTGCTATTAAACCTCTTATTTGTCATTCGGTTCGGGATGGGTGCGGGAGGTGTAGCCCTTGCGACTGTGATCTCCCAGTGCGTTTCCGCAGCCTTGACACTGGTCTCACTTATGAGGTCCAACGGAGCCATCCGTCTGCATCCCAAACGCATTCGCCTATCCCCGGACAAGGTATGGTTGATCCTGAAGGTCGGGCTTCCAGCCGGCCTGCAGGCAAGTATTTTTTCCTTTTCCAATGTCCTGATACAATCCGCCGTCAACTCCTTCGGCTCCGTTGCCATGGCAGGAAACGCGGCGGCAGCCAACATCGAGGGCTTTGTCTACACATCTATGAACGCCGTCCATCATACTGCGCTCACCTTCACAGGGCAAAACGCAGGCGCTGGACGAGTTGACCGCATCCCCCGCGTCTTGTCGCTGTCCATCTTGATCGTCCTGACAACCGGCGCCCTGCTCGGGTTTTCAGGACTCTTGCTGGACGAGAGCCTGCTGCGGCTCTACTCCACAGACACGCGGGTCATCGCCTACGGTAAAATCCGCCTGGGTCTGATCCTAAAGACTTATTCCCTCTGTGGCATCATGGAAGCCCTTGTGGGCATCCTCCGCGGGATGGGCAATGCAACCCTTCCCATGCTTGTATCCTTCACAGGGGTTGTGGGCGTCCGGATCCTGTGGCTCTTCACCGTGTTTGCTAAAAACCGTACGCCCGATATCCTCTACCTGTCCTATCCGATCTCTTGGGCTGTTACGTCAGCGGCGCACTATGCCGGGTATTTTCTGATCATGAGGAAGCGTGCGAGAGGCACATAAGGCAGCTCCAGTCCCTGTGGCTGGCACCCCGCGCTCAGGCCTCTCCCAGGGCCTTATCCCTGGCGAGCACCGCAGACACCGCCTCCAGGACTGCGTGTTCAAAACCCAGGCGCTTGAGCGTGTGCACACCCTCAATGCTTGTCCCGCCCGGCGAGCAGACCTGGTCGATCAGCGCGCAGGGGTGCTCTTGGCTCTCTCTCAAAAGCATCGCGCTCCCCTGCGCCATCTCCGCAGCAAGCTTCAGTGATAAGTCCCGTGGCAGGCCGGCCTTGACGCCCGCGGAGGCAAGCGCGTCCATGAAGAGGAACACAAAAGCAGGGGCTGCGCCGCCAATGGCGGAAAAGATAGGGAAGTGGTCTTCCGGAAGTTCCGTCACAGTCCCCACAGAGAGGAACAGTTCCGCTGCATCGGACAGTTGCTGTCTCGATGCCTGTTTGTTTCCGCACAACGCGCAGGACGAGGCGCCAACCTTCGCGTTGATGCTCGGCATCACGCGGATCACAGGAACCTGGCTCCCAAGCGCCTCTTCATAGAAGGATAGGGGTTTCCCCGCTGCTACGGTGATCACCAGGCTGCCCGCGGGGAGCGACTGGCGAACCAGAGGCAGTATGCCCGGGAGGGCCTGAGGCTTGACAGCCAGCACAACGGTCTGCGCTGTCGCTACAGCGTCGGCGACAGAGACAGCGGGAACCAACCCCAGGCTTTCTTTGAGAGCCTGCATCCTGGATGTGTCCGTATCGTATCCCCGCGCCCCGTCACGTTCCAGGATGCCGGCCTTTTTCATGCCGCTGAGGATTGCGCCAGCCATATTGCCCAAACCAATGAACGCGTACTTCATACCCTGACCTGTCCGTTACCACAGATGACATACTTGTAACTTGTCAATTGCTCAACGCCCACCGGACCCCTGGCATGCAGCTTCTGGGTAGAGATCCCAATCTCCGCGCCAAAGCCGAATTCCCCGCCGTCTGTGAAACGCGTGGAGGCGTTATGATACACCGCAGCAGCGTCTACAGCGCTGAGGAAACTGTCTCTGGCCTGTGTATCCTCGGTAATGATGGCCTCGCTGTGACCAGTACCATAAAGGCGGATATGATCCATTGCCTCATCGATGCTGTCCACCATCCTTGCGGCAATGATGAGGTCCAGGTACTCCTTCCCCCAATCCTCCTGCACAGCCACCTCGGCGAAAGGAACGATGGCTCGAACACGCTCGTCCCCACGGATCACGACACCTCCCGCTCCCAGCCTCTGCGCAATCAGGGGGAGTGCTCTTTGGGATGCGTCGCGGTGAATCAGCATACACTCAACTGCATTGCAGACGGACGGCCTTGAGGTCTTGGCGTTGAAGATGATCTCCGCAGCCATGGCGGGGTCTGCCTTCTTGTCCACATAGATATGGCATACGCCTTCTCCTGTTTCGATCACCGGAACCCGAGCATTCTGAAGCACGGTGCGGATCAGGTCCCGTCCTCCCCGGGGCAGCAGCACATCGACGCTCTCCCGCAGTCTCATCAGCGCTTCAGCGCTTGCCCTAGAGGTGTCTCGGACCCATTGAACAGCGTCCTCGGGCAAACCTTCCTCCGCAAGCGCCCCGCGCAGGACCTCTGCGATGGCAGCATTGCTGCGCGCTGCCTCCTTTCCGCCACGCAGGATCACAGCATTGCCGCTCTTGATGCATAACGCAGCAGCGTCTGCCGTCACATTGGGGCGTGCCTCATAGATCACCGCCGCCACGCCCAGGGGAACAGGCACCCGCCTGATCAGAAGCCCGTTTGGTCTTGTCTCTTCATGAAGGATGCGGGCCAGCGGGTCAGGCAGTGCAGCCACCCCGATCAGGCCTTCGGCCATGTCGTTGATCCGCTTGTGGTTCAAGCTCAGCCGATCCAAAAAGGCGTCCGACATCCCTGAGCGACGGGCCTTCTCCATGTCCAGGGCATTGTGCCCGAGGATTTCCTCCGCGCGCCCCCGCAGCGACGCAGCCATCGCACGAAGCACAGCGTCTCTACGCTGGCCGTCCACCTGTGCAAGTCTCTGCGCGGCCTCTCTGGCTCGCTTCCCCATCTCTTCAAGCATCTCTTTTCACCGCCTTGAAGTATGTCCCCAAATCCTCTCCGTCCATCAGCCGGTAGATGTTCTGTGGCGGCGTCCCGTTGATGACGAAGGTATCGATGCCCGCTCGGGTCGCCACCTCCGCAGCATGCACCTTCGTCTCCATCCCGCCAGTGCCCAGGCTGCCCCCTTCCCGGCCCGCAAGACGCCGGATATCCTCGGTGACTTCCTCCACCACGGGAATGCGGCGCGCCTCCCTGTCCTTCTTTGGATTGGCGCTGTAAAGGCCATCCGTGTCCGTCAGGATGATCAGCGCGGCTGCTCCCACCAGGATGGCCACAATGGCCGAAAGGTTGTCGTTGTCCCCATACACGATCTCCTCCACAGCCACCGCGTCGTTTTCATTGACAATAGGAACGACATTGAAGGAAAAGAGCTTCTCAAAGGTGGCCACCAGGTTACCATGCCGCTCCGGATCCTCCACATCGCTTCTGGTGATCAGCAGCTGGCCAACCTTGTGGCCATACTCGGAAAACATCTTGTCATACATGTGCATCAGCTCGCACTGACCCACGGTCGCAGCCGCCTGCTTTCCGGGCGTGTCCCTCGGCTTCTCCCGAAGTCCCAGCTTGCCCATGCCCATGCCGATGGCGCCGGAAGTGACAAGGACCACCTGCACCCCCTTGTTCATCAGCTCCGCGAGGACACGGACCAACGCCTCCATCTCCCTGAAGTTCGGCCTTCCAGAGGTATGAATCAGGGTGGAGGTACCCACTTTGACAACCACGCGTCTGCCCTTTGCCCACATTGCAGCTTCTCCCTCAATAAAACTTACGACCACGAAATCCCTGCCAAAAGGCGGCTCCCGCCCGGAAGACAGGATGCTCACACCGCAAACGCAGAAAACCTACAGCGTCTCTGTCGGTGTCAAGTATAGCACGTGGTTTTTTCATGGGTCAATTTTTCCGGTGCCTGGCTCGCGACACAGCAGTGCTGCAAGATCGCCCAGCCAGGCGCTCGTGGGAAATAGCCTGGCATAGAGCACCGGATGCCTGTACATGGCAAGCCAGTCCGAACACCGCTTCTCCGAGAGCATTTTGCCACGGCTGGCAAAAAGCTGTGAGACACGCTTGGCCTTGCGTCTGGCATAGGGATGGTACTTCGTCAGCGTCTCAAACTGCCTTTGGATATGCCCATGTAGAAAGAGGCGCTGCTCCCTGTAGCTATGCCCGGCTGCAGCTACATTGAACAGCCCTGTAACATTGCTGTCGTGGAGCCGGTAGTTGACAAGAGGGCTGTTCAGGAAGTATAGGCCTCCCTGAACGGAGGCGATCATGCAAAGTTCCCAGTCATGTGCGATGATATGCGGCTTGAAAGCAGAGTAGGCCTCTCCAACTTCCCTGCGGAAAGCCAGCGTACATCCTGGAGCTGCGTTTTCCAACAACAGCGGCAGCGGCCTGAGAAGCGTTCCAGACACCCTGCGCACGCTTCCCTGCGGTGTCCTCTCCGCCAGACGGCCAAGCATCGCCGACAGCGCGGAGGGTGGCACGCTCGATGCCATGCCTTGGCTGTCAATGATCTGGACGTTCGTACACACAGCCACTGCGTCGGGATGCCGGTCAAGCACGTTAAGGCAGGTCTCGATCTTTACAGGATCCCAGACATCGTCCTGATCACAGAGAAAGACCACATCCCCCCGCGACTTCCCGATTCCAAGAGCGAAATTGCGGATGTAGCCAAGATTCCTGCTTCCTCGCTCCAGCACCCAGTGTGAAAGGCGGTATTCATGGATGTATCGCTCCGCAAGGCGCACCGTGTCGTCCGTCGATGCGTCATCCAGAAGGAGAACTTCCTCCGCAGGCTGCGTCTGCAAACGCAGCGAATCCAGCAGTGGACGGAGATAACGCTCCCCATTGAAGAGAGCCAGCACAACCGAGACGCGCATGTCGGCCTCCCTTAAAGTGCGGGTCATGGCCTTATACCCTTCGGGCACACATGAAATCTATCACAGGCACGGGCGCGGGTCCACAGGCGTATGGCTGTGCGCGTTGACACCCCTTGTCCGCAGTGATAGGCTTTCATCCAGGATACGCCGCGTTGCCTGTCTGACGGAAGCGTCGCTCCGGCTCCTCGCGGTCTTAAGCCAGCGGGTTGATCCCGCCGCTTCTTTTTAAGGCGGTTTCATCAGACATGAAGATCATGTGCGTTATCGCGACGAATTCCGCCGGTGGTTCTGAAAGGGTCATGGTTACCCTGGCGAATTGCTTTTCGGAATTAGGCCACGAGGTACACTACGTCAACACGGATATTTCTTCTGACTTCTATCCGCTGCTTCCCGAGGTCCACCGTCTCAAGCTGAAGGCAGATCCCGGAATAGACATGAGCCTCGCGGGCAGGGTCTTCGTACATTTGAAGATATTTATTCGCATGTTCAGCGCCATTAAAAGCCTGAAACCGGATGCAGTTCTCGTCTTTCTGTTTCACTCCGAGGCACCCGTCATCCTGAGCTGTCGGCTGCTGCGTGTGCCCGTTTTTACCTCCGTTCGAAATAGCGCCCAAGTGTATCCTGTGTCTCATAGGCTCTTTCGTAGATGGATGTATCCGCGCATTGCAGGCGTCGCCTTTCAGAGCAGGCGCGTCATGGAAAGCCCGGACTTCAGCTGGCTCACCAACACCGCTGTCCTGATGAACCCCTTATCCTCCACAGGAGGTCCCGGCGCCTTTATCACCTCGAAGGACCCCCTGAAAATCATCAGTGTAGGCCGCTTGACTCACCAAAAAAACCACGCGTTACTCCTCCGAGCCTTTCACCGGGTCAGGCCCGTATACCCTGAGGTGCGGCTGCATATCTTCGGCACTGGCCCCTTAAGAGACCCGTTACTTCGCCTAGCCACGTCTCTTCAGCTTCAGGAGGCTGTCGTGTTTGAGGGAGAAGTAAAGGACGCCATCGTAAAACATGCGGACGCCGCACTGTTTGTCCTGTCTTCAGACTTCGAGGGTTTTCCAAACGCACTCGCTGAGGCTATGGCAGCCGGCATCCCTGTCATCAGTTCGGACTTCGATTCAGGCGTGGCTGCCGAGCTGATCAGCGACGGGGAAAACGGCTGTCTGTTTGAGATAGGCAACGAAGCTGAGCTTGCCGGAAAGATCTCCTTCATCCTGGAAGACCCCGCCCGGGCCTTGAGAATGGCGCAGAAGGCCCTTGCAGTCAGAGAAAAACTTGAATACTTCCATATCGGAAAAGAATGGGAGACGTTCATCAGGGGGCGCATTTCATGAGTTCTCCCAATGGCAACCCTTCTCCGCTTCACACGCAGAGGATCGTCACGGCAGCGAAATGGTCGACGCTGACGGAGATCCTTGCAAAGATCATCTATCCCGTTGCCAACATGGTTCTCGCCCGCCTTCTGAGCCAGGAGGCCTTTGGCGTGGTAGCAACCGTCACGATGGTCACAAGCTTTGCGGAAATATTTGCCGACTCCGGCTTCCAGAAATATGTCATCCAGCACCAGTCTCCAGGCGAGGATGACTTTGCCCTCAGGACCAGCGTCGCTTTCTGGTCAAACCTCCTTATCTCCGTCCTGCTGTGGGGAGGTATCTTCTTCTTTCGCACCCCCCTTGCCGCCCTGGTGGGTAGCGAAGGCCTGGGGGCAGTGATGGCCTGCGCCGGCTTGCAGCTATTCATGACCCCCTTTTCCAGTGTACAGACAGCTGTCTTTAGAAGAAAACTTGACTTCAGGCCCCTGTTTCAAAGCCGCAGTGCCGCTGCCCTGATCTTTATGTTGGTCACGGTCCCTTTTGCCCTGATGGGGGCAGGCTACTGGTCGATCATCGCTGGCAACCTGGCCAGCCAGCTCTTTCAAGCGGTCTTTTTGAGCCTACGCTCCTCCTGGAAGCCCGCGCTCTTCTACCGCTTCCGCTACGTGAAGGAGATGTTTTCCTTCTGCTCGTGGACCATCGCCGAGCAGCTTGCCGTATGGCTGTCGTCCTGGATTGACGCGTTTGTCATCTCAAGCGCCCTCAACAGCTATTACCTTGGCCTCTACCGCCAGTCGCTGACGATGGTCAACACGCTGATGTTCGTCATCCTCTCCTCTGTCACCCCGGTGCTGTTTTCATCCCTGTCCCGTCTGCAAAACGATGACAGACGCTTCAGGCAGCTCTTCCTTTCCGCCCAGAAGCTCGTCGCCACCCTGATTTTCCCCATCGGCGCAGGCGTCTTTGTGCAGCGTGAGCTCGCGGTACAGATCCTCTTTGGGAGCGGGTGGTCCGAGGCCAACAACATCGTTGGCGTCTGGGCCCTGACCTCTGCGGTGCGGGTTGTGATGGTCAGCCTGTACAGCGAGGCGTACAGGGCCAAAGGCAGGCCCAGGCTTTCCTTGATCCTGCAACTGTTGGACATTGCATTCATCGTCCCAGCCTGTCTGCTTGGGATCCGACACGGATTCTGGCCCTTGGTGTACGCCCGGGCCGCCGTGCGGCTGGACCTGGTCCTGCCGGGTCTCCTGGTCATGCAGCGCGTGGTAGGTATCAAGGCGGGAGAGATCCTCCGCAATCTGAAAAACCCCACACTGTGCACCCTGCTCATGTTCGCTGCGGCCCTCGTGCTGAACCAGGTGTCGTCATCCGTTATATGGCGGCTGTTTTCCATCGTCCTCAGCGCCCTTTGCTACTGTGGCCTCCTGATGCTCCTTGCCAGGGAGGACTGGGACAGGATCGCCGCCCACTTGATGAAGGCGCTCGGCAGGCACAGGCCCCTCGGTCAGGGCGATGGCGGAGAAGCAGGATAGGATGCTGCTTCGGAGGATAAACAAACCCCTGTAGCCACACGGCAGGTTGCGCCCTGGTAAACAGCCTTCGCTGTCCCTTAGTGCAGCGTATGCTGTGTGGCGCCAGGCAAAGCCGCGCCTCCTCCTCACCGGGCTGCTCACGCATGGGGAGAAAGAACAAGGCTTGTTTATGAAAGGGCAGGCTGATGAAAGAAGATGCGCTGGAGAGCTTCGGGATCCGGTCCGCAATGCCCCATCAGCTTAGGTCTCGTCCTGATTTCTCCCTCCCTCTGTTCAGCCTTACAGAGGATGCTCAAACCATGATCAGATCCATAGACCGCCGAAGCCTGGTGATTCTCCTCCCATGAGACCGTATTGCTTGCACAGCTTCGCACGCTTTCATGAAGCTTCCGAATTCGCACAGCGTTTCCTCGCTCGGATACGCAGCGTTAGGATATCTGTCAGCGACTGATCCTGCTTCCGATCTTGCGTTGGATCAACGGTTTCAGACCGTTTCTTTGGAGTGCATCGCATTTTCAACACCCCTTTATGAAGATTCGATATGCAATCTCCGTTCTCCTTTGATTTAAATCGGGTTTGATCCTTGTTTTCATGAACAATTCCTGAGCGAATGAGCTGTCCATTGACAAGCCCTTCGCAGGAGCGGTACTGTATTACGCATAACAACGCCCCCAAGCAACCTTGTCTGGAGGTATTTTTACATGAAAAAGCTTACGCTGGACGAGGTCAAGCGGATACAGGTAGAAATCCTGGTGGAATTGCACCGCTTCTGCGAGGACAATGGGATCCGGTACTTTATTGGCGGTGGGACCCTGATCGGCGCGGTCCGCCACCGTGGCTACATCCCCTGGGACGACGACATTGACGTCGCCATGTTGAGGCCAGAGTACGAGAGGTTCCTGAAAGCCTACAACGCACAGGACAAAGCTCACAGGGTGTATTCGGTCAACCATTGTACGTGGTGGCCCTTCCCTTTTGCCAAGCTTTGCCGCAAGAACACCAGGATGATCGAAACCAATGTGAACTTCGGAAAGCATGAAATTGGGGTGAACATCGACGTATTTCCCATCGACGACTGCCCCGACGATCCGGCAGGCCAGCAAAGGCTTATCCGACGCAAGACCTGGCGGCGTGCGGTCATCGATCTGAAGTCTCCCGTCATCAGCGGCAAAAGGTCCCTGATTAAAAATGCTGTTTTGGTCCTGAGCAAAGGACTCTTCTATTTCGTGTCCCCTTACCGGATGTCTGTAAAGATCAACCAGCTCTCACAGAAACACAACGGGAAAGGAACTGATCACTGTGGCGTCATCGTATGGGGCCATGGCCTCGGGGAAATCGTCCACAAGCAGGTGTTTTCCGGTACGGTCGAAGTAGAGTTTGAAAACAGAAGGTTTCTCGCTCCGGTTGGTTATCACGAATGGCTGACGAGCATTTTCGGTGATTACATGACGCTGCCTCCGAAAGAGAAACAAGTGAGTCTACACGATTTTGAAGCGTTTCAGGATGAGTAGCGTGGCCCCGAGCGGTCTGTTCAGGGTAAAAACCCTCTCCAGCCCTGCCTGCCACACGCTCCCAAATCAGGAATGGAGGTGAATGTTCATGCCAAACCACACCCTTGATGAGCGTCTGAGAAAGACAATCGAAACCCATTATAAAAAGATTCTCATCGCCTTCTTCTTCCTCATGACTTTGGCGATGAAGCTTCGGTATATCCTGGATTTTGGCCATGCTTCCGTTGACTACGCAGCCATCCAAAACTGGTTTGACACCATCAAGCAAAACGGTGGGATCCTGGGGCTGGGTTCACTGACCGTCAGCCATGGGGTCGCGTACAAGCTTCTTTTTGCGCTGTTGTCCTATCTTCCGGTGTCTCCCCTGTATACGATTTACGGGATGAATCTGGTTTTTGAGATCCTTCTGGCCTATATCTGCGGTCGCTTCGTCAGGGATTTCGCGCCGGCGAACAGAAAAGGGGTCAAAGACCACTGGCAGCTGGTATCTCTGTGCGTGCTAATCCTTCCCAACCTCGTGATGAGCACGCTGATATATGGGCAAAACGACAGCATTTACCTGTTTTTCGTTATTTTGTCCGGCTATCTCCTGAAAAAGGAAAAACCAACAAAGGCAAGCATATGTTACGCGGTCGCAGTCCTGTTCAAATCCCCCGCCCTGATGCTGCTGCCGTTTGTCTTCCTGCTTTGGCTGGACCGAAAATTGAGCGTCAGGCATCTGGGGATCATGCTGGTAACGTTCCTGGTGGGCAGCCTCCCGAACCTGATCGTCAGCGGTTCCCTTTACAATACCTTCTACTCCCTGATGTACGGCAGCGGGCCGACAGCTGATATCTCCAATGTGTTTAATTTTTATGCACTATTTTTGTATCTGGACATCCAAATCGAATACCTGCGCTATTATGGAATCGCGCTGACCTTCCTCTTTCTAGCGGTATCCATTCTGTACGCCCATCAGCGACATCTCGGAAAAAGAAGCGGCTATGTGGGAATCGCGCTACTTTTCATATTGTACACAACCTATTTTCTGCCTGGGATGCGGGGCCGATACGACCTGCTTGCCTGCCTGTTCGCCATCCTGTACTGCCTGGTGGAAGGAAACCCGAGGGATTATCACATCCCGATCGTGGTCAACCTGTACTCTGCCCTCATGAGCGTCCAGCGACTTAATGACTATACTTTCGGTTCGGTGGATCCTTCCAACTACATCTTCGTTGTTCTGTCCATCGCGTATATGGCCTATATTCTCTATTTGCCTAACCGCCTGTTCACTGCTTCCGGCAAGCGTATAGAACAAGGCTGAGGGGCTGGCTTGCCCACCGGTCTATTCCCTGTATGTGACAGCCCGGTTAAGAACGAACTGCAGCGCCGACACAGCAACCATCAGGATCGCCTTTAGCAGATACAGGTTCATTCGGTCCTTCAGCAGGTGAATGCAGCCAGTCGAAATCGCCAGCCCCAGCAGACAGATCAGTCCATAGGAAATCAGCCTTCGGAGCACCTTGTCCCGCTTTTTAAAGTTCAGGAAAGTATTGGCCACAAAGGCGAAGGCAAAGCCGCTGAGCGATCCGATCAGGTTGGCCCACTCCGGCTGGCGGGATAGAGCGGTCGATATCAGAGTCGAGAAAACAGCATACTCCAGCCCGGCCGCGATTACGCCAAAGACCGCGTACAGAACGATGTTTTTCATCAGCCGTTGTTTCTCGTCCGTTTTCGCAAGCCTCAGGAGCGCCAGGTGACATAGCGTCTGCGCATAGCTGACCACAAAGGGCAGAAGCCTGCGTTTAGACTGACCGTGAGCACGCTTCCTGAACGTGATCGGCACCTCTGCAATCGCCAGATCCGGTTTAAGGCGCTTCAAACGAAACAGGATTTCCTGCAGCACATCATAATTGGTACATGTCGTCACCGTGCGCTTCAGTTGCCCGGTATGATACAGGCGGAAATTGGTTGAGATGTCCCGGGCTCTGATGCCAAGACAGATCCTGAACGCGGCGTTGAGGATTCTTGACATCATCACTGAAGTCATGGCGTCATGGGTGGTCCCTCCTTTCACATATCGTGAGCCAATCACGACGTCGTACCCCTGCATGAATCTGTGATACATCGCAGGGATCACGGAGGGATCGTGGGATCCGTCGCCATCCATGATCAGAAACTTGTCCATCCTCGCATGCTTAATGCCTGTGCGAAACGCCCCGCCAAAGGCAGGTTCTTCCTGATTGATATAACGCGCCTTGTTTAGCAGACACACATCTTTGGTATGATCGGTGGGCTTTTCGGTATCCACGACGATGATCTCGTATTCTTCCCCTGTCTGCTCGACATTCTGTCTAATCAGCGGCAGCAGCGCCCGCAAGTTCTCTTCTTCGCTGTATGCCAGCAAGACGACACTCATCCCCATCAGAGCCTACCATCCCACCTCAAATGAATACTAACTGTCAGAGTGACAGCTACCGATGGACGCGCTCCCATGCTGTCTGCGACCGGCGTCCATCCTGGTCGTTCCCAGGTGTTATAACACACTTGCTATCCCGAATGCACCCCTTCAGCGCAGCGATGTTGATGAAAAAAGCAACAACTGGTAGTATGTAAAGGAATTTAGGGCATTTCACCGGCATACTCCCGTCGGACGCTTCAGGCGGGCCAAGTATGTCGCAGGATGAGGAGATTATGCACAAAACCCTGATCATCATCCCGGCCTACAATGAGTTTGAGAACATCTGCAGGGTCCTTGCATCGCTTAAGGAGGAAGCGCCAGACGCAGACCCTCTGGTCATCAATGACTGTTCGACGGATGGCACCCGCGAGCTTCTCCTCACCGAAGGGGTGGATCACCTGTCCCTCCCCATCAATCTGGGCATCGGTGGTGGCGTCCAGGCTGGTTATCTCTATGCCTTAGAGAACGGATATGACATCGCCATCCAATTCGACGGGGACGGCCAGCACGACGCTTCCTGCATCGCCTCCCTGGTCCAACCCCTTCGGGAGGGTCTTTGCGACGTGGTGATTGGTTCCCGCTTTCTCAGAGGAGAAGGCTTCCAGTCCTCCGCAGTTCGCCGGGCAGGGATACGCTTCCTGAGCGAGTTGATCAGGTTTCTCACCGGGCAGCGCGTAACAGACGTCACCAGCGGTTTCCGGGCTGTTAACCGCAGGATGATTCGCTTTTACTCGCAGAGCTATGCCCAAGACTACCCGGAACCCGAGGCAATCATCTCCGCCCTCATGACTGGAGCGACGGTGATGGAAGTGCCAGCCCTCATGCACGAACGGCAGGGTGGCAGGAGTTCCATTTCGATGGCCGCTTCCGTTTACTACATGGTGAAGGTCTCCCTTGCCATCATCATCAGAAGGCTCAGCGGGTAAACCCGCATCTATAGGAAAAGGATGTGCTGATGGCGCCAGAAGCTCTTACCTTTCTCGTCCTGTCTTCCGGCAGTGCGCTTGGCGCTGCCTTCCTTGAAAGGAAATACGAAGAGACTCTTCCGCTGACCTGCTTTACCATCGTCCTGGTTCTGTATGTGTTCGGCCTCTTCGGCGCTCTTAAAGCCGGTGCGTACGCCCTGTTTGCGCTCTCTATGTCTGCCTGGGCCCTGTGTGTCTTCCAGCTTTTCAGGAGCCGCAAGCTCAGGCTCTTTACAGCAAAGATGCTGACACCCGGGTTTGCTGTCTTCCTTTTTCTGTACACTTTGATCATGGTTTTAAACCGGGGCAGGCTCGCGACAGCATGGGATGAGTTTTCCCACTGGATGGACGCAGTCAAATCCATGTATACGCGCCACAGCTTAGGTACGGATCCGCTTTCGCAAGCTGCCTTCCCCTCCTACCCCCCTTCCATGCCGCTGTTCCAGTACTTCTTTCTCATGGTGGGAAGGCTTCTTTCCCAAGGCCCAGGTTTTGAGGAATGGAGAGCGTTTGCCGCCTTCCAGATCTTCTATGTGTCCATCTGCATGCCCTTCTTCTCCCAGCTCAGTTTCCGGAAACCCTTTGGCGTGATCGCTGCTGCCACCGGCGTGTTTCTGGTTCCGCTCATCTACTTCCCGGGGATGTACAGCGAAGTATATGTAGACCCGTTCATGGGCCTGCTCGCTGGCGTAGCGCTGGCAATGGCACTGGGCATTCATGGGCGAAATCCTCTGGACAGGGCTGGATTCTTCCTATGCTGTTCCACCCTGGTCCTCCTGAAAGAAGCAGGCTTGTTTTTCGCCCTGCTCGCGGGAGGTGTCTACATGGCTGACCGCCTCTCCTTCGGGCACAGCCAAGGAAAGCCTGTGGCCAGGTCTCGCAAGTGGCGCGTTGTGGAGCTGGCAACAGTGCCTCTCTGTCTTGTCGCGGCTAAGGCAAGCTGGAGGCTGAACGTTTACTTCAGCGGCGCAAGCACACAGTTTGACGGCAAAATCGACCTCCAGGAATTCCTGCGCATTCTCAACGGAGAAACCGTAAACTACCGTAGTTCCGTTCTCAACAACTATATGCACCGCTTATTAAACAGTGGCCTTAGCCCAGGGAACACCGGAGTTCTTCTAAACTATGTCCTCCTGGCTGTTTTGACAGCATCCACGCTGGCCCTGCTGCTCATAGCCCTCGCAAACCGGGGGATGATGAAACGGGGGACCGCTGTCTTCTCTTCCCTTCTCCTCGCTGCCGGCCTTGTCCTTTACGCAGTGGGTCACTGTGCAGCGTACATGTATAAGTTTTCAGAGCATGAGGCTGTCTCGCTCGCCTCTTTTGACCGTTATCTGAGGGTTGTCTTTCTAGCGTTCACCCTGTTGGCCCTTCTGATCACACTGAGGCTCCTGTCCTCGGACGAGCGCTTATCCCTAAAGCTCAGTGCAGCCATCCTCAGCCTTACAGTTGCCTTTACTCCGCTTCAAAGCGTGCGCTCCTTCCTCAGCAGGTCCTCCGTAGAGGGTTCTGTCAGGATGCGGGAGCCCTACGATGCTTTTGCAGATTTCGTCATGTCACGAACAGAAACAGATGCAAGGATCTATTTCGTGGCCCAGGAATCCAGCGGATACGAGTACTGGGTCATGCGCTATCTGCTTCGTCCGCACACACTGAACGCAAACTTCACATGGAGTTTAGGGACGCCCTTCCACGAGGGTGATCTCTGGACAAGGGAGATAACGGTTGAGGAATGGATGGAGGAGCTTCTGCAGGAATATGACTATGTCATTCTGTATCTGACCAATCTCTATTTCTGTGAAAACTTCTATGAGGCCTTTTCAGACCTTGGCGGCATAGAGGACATGACCCTTCTGAAAGTGAACCGGGAGACCGGTCTGCTCGACGCTGTTTATTGAGCACCCGTCAGGCTTTCAAGGCGCTCAGGCAGAGAAAAGGATCATGCCGTCCACAATCAGCGCCAGGTTCACCACCCTTGTCCTGCTGATTTTTTCCCCAAGCGCCACCCTACCCATCGCGACCACAAAGAGATAATCGCTGGACGAGAGCATGCCGCTCAGCGACAGTGGAATACGGGCATAAGCAAACACCGTGCAGACGGTCGCGACAAAGAAAGCAGCAAAAGCGATGAGCACCTTCGCGTTGAGGTACTCGCGCAAAAGGCTCCCGTATTCCATTTGCGCGCTCTTCTTCAGCAACAGCTGAACCCCCGATGACAGGCAGACTCCTCCCAAGAAAACAGCAATGTGCAGCCACATACTACCCTATTTCTGTCATTGCAAGGGTTCCCCCACAAGCACAGCTGTTGCTCTCATAACCATCCTCAGCGTGATCGCTTCCCCGAAAATGACCGATCCCCAGATCATTCCCCAGACGATGGAACCGGCTTTTGTAAAAAAGGCTTTCGTCAGCGGTGTTTTTTTCAAAACCTGCTGCCACAGCACAGCGTAGACCAGGAGCCCTAATATCATAAGAGCATAAAACACGAAGAACCTGAGTGAAAATAAGGGGCTCTGACCTGCCTGTTCTGCCGCGACCCCAATAAGCGAATAGAACAGAGCCAGAATGTTCAGGGACAGGCGCTCTTTTATTCTACGGGTCGTTTCCATTGACAGTGCCCTTCTCCCGGTCTGTCAAGGTACAGCGCTCCCTGACCACAAACTGCGGAGACCGGTTGATGGAAATATAAGCCCGACTTAAGTGCTCCCCCACCAGGCTGAGCATCAGCATAATAAGCTCTCCCACCAGCAGGACAGCTGCCATCAGCGAGCTGTACCCAAGGGGCACATGGCTGTCAAGAAGCCTGCGCACAATGATGTAATCCCTATAACAGAAACCCAAAACGGCGCTGAGGATGCCGGTATACGTAGCCACACGCAGGGGTTTTTCAGAAAAAGATGTAAAGGCGTTTGCCCACAGCCCCAGCAGTATGCGAAAGGTGTACCCTGAATGCCCAGACAGGCGTTCCCTGTGGTTGATATCCACATTGCGTATCCTCCCACTTGAACGCAACACAAGCCCGATCACGTAGGGGTTGGGGCTCGTATATATGAGGACATAGTCTATCACGTAGCGTTTGGCCGCGAAATAGTTCGACACATGAAGCCCCTTGGGTTTCCCAAGAAATCACACGGTCATTCGATCGTTGACCCTGCTTGCGAAATTGCGAAACCACCCCTGTTTTCTGGCGCGGTATCTCGCGTACACGACATCGGTTTCCGCGTCGAGCGCATCCAGAAGGAGCGGCTTTTCTTCCAACGGCGTTTGTCCGTCGTCATCCATACACACGACCACATCTCCGGACGCCTCATGCAATCCCGCCAGCAAGGCGGAATACTGCCCGAAGTTCCGGGAAAGCCCGATGCCGATGATCCGCTGATCCGCACTGGTCAGTTCTCGGATCACGCGCATGTTTCATCGGGAGAGAAATCATCTACCAGGACCACCTCAAAGCAGGTCCCTCGCGCTTCAAGCGTGGCCCTGACCGCATCGACAACCTTAAGAGCGTGTTTTCGGAACGAAAACACGGAATCACAACAGATACCTTTACCATCGCCTGTACACTTCGATCCAGGTCGTCACGCAGACAATCCATGTAGATGACGTCGTGAACCCTGCCCTCGATCCTTACGACCTGGCGAAAACAACCCTCTGTTTTAACCCCGTCTTTTCATAGCTCCTGATGGCAGCCTGGTTGCGGCGAAGGACACGCAAGAACATACGGTTGAGTCCCACGCGGCTGAAGGCAAAATCCAATATCAGCCGCGCAGCCTTCGTCCCATACCCGCATCCCCACGCATCCTTTTCACTAATAAACACGCCAAACTCCGCTTTCCCGTGCTCTTTGTCAATGTCCCTGAGATAGACAGGCCAACCGGGTGGCCTGTCGGTTGTTCAAGGATCATAAACTGAGCGGCCTCCCCAGTCCTTACCCGGTTCCTCATCCAGGCAAGGTGGTCTTCGGGAGACACAAGTTTCCAGAAGATAAAATGCTCCCGAACGTCTGGCAGGTTGCGAAACCTGACGATATCCCCGGTGTCCGTTTCTGCAATCGGTCTTAACAGGACCCGGTGTCCCCGCAGGCTGCCTTCAGACCTTCAGCTGTAGAATGCATGGATATGGTCCACCACCTTCTCCTGGTCCTGTTCCCGCATGCCATAATACAAAGGCAACCTGAGCAGTCGCTCACTCTCCCGTGTGGTATACCTGTCTTTCCCGAAAAAGCGTCCAAAACGCCTTCCAGCTGGAGAAGAGTGCAGCGGGATGTAGTGGAAAACCGCCATGACGCCACGTTCGCCGAGATAGGCGATCAGGTCCGTCCGTTCCTGAAGATCTTTTACCTTAATATAGAACATGTGCGCGTTGTGCTCACATTCTGGCGGAATGAAGGGAAGCTCGATCCTCCCGCTGTCTCTCAACCCGCTGAGGAGGGCGAGGTATCGGTTCCAGAGCGTGAGCCTGTCTGTGTTGATCCGGTCAGCCGCTTCCAGCTGTGCCCATAGGTAGGCTGCGTTGATCTCGCTGGGCAGATAACTGCTGCCGATATCCATCCAAGTATACTTGTCCACCTGGCCCCGGTGAAAGCGGCTGCGGTCCGTTCCTTTTTCACGGACGATCTCCGCCCGATCAGTATACTGCGCATCACGGATCAGAAGCGCGCCGCCCTCCCCCATGGAATAGTTCTTTGTTTCGTGGAAGCTGTAACAGCCAAAATCTCCAAGCGCGCCGAGCGCCCGACCCTTGTAGGTGCTCATCACTCCCTGCGCTGCGTCCTCGATCACCATCAGTTGATGCTGCCGTGCGACCTCATCGATACTGTCCATCTCACAGGCCACACCCGCGTAATGCACTACCGCAACAGCCTTCGTCCTTGGCGTGACCGCCAGCGCGACCTGACCCTCGTCCAAATTCATCGTGTCCGGCCGCACATCGACAAAGACGATCTCCGCTCCCCTTAAGACAAATGCATTGGCAGTGGAAACAAATGTAAACGAGGGCAGGATCACCTCATCGCCTTGACGGATATCCGCAAGCAGCGCGGCCATCTCCAGTGCGTGCGTGCAGCTTGTGGTCAGTAGCGCCTTGTGGATGCCGGCGTTTTTCTCTATCCAGGTATTGCAGCGCTGGGTGAACGGCCCGTCACCACAGATTTTTCCAGACTGCATGGCTTGTAGCATATACTCCGGTTCCTTTCCCGTAAACGGTGGAACATTAAAGTTGATCATGGTGATTCACCTATGTGCCCTTTCTAAATCTCCTGTCCGAAGACCTTACCCTATTCAACCTGGCAGTACATGGCTCTTTGTTGGTTTGATTATAAACACATTCGATTATAGCACTCCTGTAGCTAAAATCAATAGCGATTCTCTATAG
>CAZPIC010000014.1:0-56450 GCA_964586835.1 uncultured Oscillospiraceae bacterium | reverse complement strand
CATTCTGAGCCTTCGCTACTCCTTCCTCAATCCGGGTCGGTCATTTGGCGCTTACGAAGATAATAAGCGTGAATCAAGCGCTGTCGATTGAAGAGAGCGATTAAAAATTCTAAAAACAACTTGTCAGCGGGAATGTCGAGATGAACTTGAGGTGTAGAGTGTTAGAGCCCAGCTATTTCAAGGATTCCTTGGATCTAACGGTATTATTAGTACAACGTGGTGTAAACCTCATATGAACCAGTGCTTGATTTTGTAAAACAAGCATGGCTCAGCTACCCCCTCATGCCCTGAGCAGATCTTTCTGGCGCCAGTACGCCATCACGTCGGCAAGGGTATCCTCCAGCGGTATTTCCGGCTTCCAGCCTGTGTCCCGCCTGATCTTGGCAATATCAGCACTGATCACCGGGGTGTCAGAGGGCCTTAGCTTTTCCGCATCTTCACGAACCTCTACAAAGACGCTGGCCATCGCGCGCATGCGCTCAAGCAGTTCTCCAACCGCGACGGCCACGCCGCTTCCTATGTTGTACACCTCTCCCGAATGGCCCTTCTCCGCCAGCAAGCGGTACGCCCTGACCACATCGCGGACGTCAGAGAAATCTCTGAGAGCGGAAAGGTTTCCGGCTGTAATGAATGCGCGAAGTCCGCGTTCTGTCTCCACAATAGCCGAGGCAAAATCTGAGGCAACAAAGCCTTTGTCCTGTCCGGGGCCCAGGTGGTTGAAAGAGCGGGTCATCACCGTATCCAGTCCGTAGGTGTCGAAGTACATCCGAGCGATCTGTTCCTGCGACATCTTGCTGATGGCGTAGGGGTTGCAGGGCGACAGCGGGTGCGATTCCCTGACCGGGCAGTCCGAGGGTTTCACCGGCCCATACTGGTCACTGGAGCCGATCAGCAACACGCGGCAGGAGCTCCTTTGGTTCCGAACAGCCTCCATGAGGTTGACAGCACCCAGGACATTGATCCGGAAGGTCTGTTCCGGCCTTTCCCAAGCCTTCTTGATGTTGCTTTGTCCAGCAAGGTGAAAGACAAGGTCGGGCAACACCCTGTGAAACAGATCCAAAACCTCAGACGCAACCGTGAAATCGCAGGGCAGGTACTTGTCCATGAAAGAGACTCCCTGCACGTCCGTTCCGACCAGATCAAACCCTTCACGCAGCAGTTCCGCATGAAGGTGTCTGCCGACAAAACCGTTCACCCCGGTAATCAGCGCCCTGGTCACGCTTGAAAGCCCTCCTCAGGCCGTTACGAGCTTCAGATCGGCATCGACCATGCGCGCCACCATCTTTTCAAAGGGGATCTCTCTTCTCCAGCCCAGTATCTTTTCAGCTTTTTCGGGACAGCCCAACAGAACCTCCACCTCTGCCGGCCGGAAAAAAACAGGATTTACCTTCACAACGGTTTTCCCCGTTTCCTTGTTGATACCGACCTCTTCAAGGTTTTCGCCCTCCCAGACGAGCTCGACTCCGGCATGAAGAAAGGCGCAGTGAGCAAATTCCCTGACCGTCCTGGTCTCGCCGGAGGCGATCACAAAGTCCTCTGGTGCGGGTTGCTGAAGCATCAACCACATCGCGCGCACGTAGTCTGCGCTGTGCCCCCAGTCGCGCTTCGCATTGAGGTTGCCAAGCTCCACCTGCTTCTGTTTGCCCCTGACGATATTTGCTACGGCTGTGGTGATCTTTCGCGTCACAAATTCTCTTCCACGCCGTTCAGATTCGTGGTTAAAAAGAATCCCGCTGCACGCGAACATACCAAAGCTCTCCCGGTAATTTTTCGTAATCCAGTGACCATACAGTTTCGCCACGCCATAGGGACTGCGGGGATAGAAGGGCGTTGTCTCGCGCTGGGGAGTCTGCTGGACAAGGCCGAACATCTCGCTGGTGGAGGCTTGGTAGAAACGGGCCGCAGGCTTTACAAAGCGGAGGGCTTCCAGGAGGTTCGTCACCCCAATGGCGTCACATTCCCCGGTGTAGATGGGCTGCGCCCAGCTTGTCGTGACGAAACTCTGCGCTGCAAGGTTATAAACCTCATCTGCGTCCGAGTCCTGTACAGCGCGGATCAGGGACGTAGCGTCTGTCATGTCCCCGTCGAGGAATATGACCCTGCCCTTTAGGTGGTTTGCGTTCCCGTAACTCAGCTCGCTCTTTCGGCGAACCAGGCCATAGACAGAATAGCCCTTTGAGAGCAGGAGCTCCGCCAGATATGACCCATCCTGGCCTGTGATTCCGGTGATCAGCGCTCTTTTCATTTCGGCCTCCTGACATCATGCTTTCATGTGGAATAGATGAATTATGGCGGCAAGCTGAAGGCGAAGGCAAGAACGGAGGGTCTGCGCTGTTCGCAGGGATTGCTGAAGCCCTATCCTGGCAACAGCCTCCCTCGCGTTAGCTGCTGGCCAGGGCGTAGGCATCACATACTTCCTGTGTCTCCCCCAACATCTGTACTTCCCCGTGTTCGATCCACAGCACGCGGCTGCTGAGCCCTCTGATTTGTTCAAGGCTGTGCGACACGAAGAGCACGGTAGCCCCACCCTGCATCAGTTCCAGCATTCTGTTTTTGCTTTTCTCCTGGAAACTCGCGTCGCCTACAGCGAGGATTTCGTCGACAATGAGAATTTCGGGCTCAATCACGGAAGCGATAGAGAAGGCAAGCCTCATCAGCATTCCGGAGGAGTAATTGCGCAAGGGAACTTCTATAAATTTTCCGAGTTCGGAAAACGCAACAATCTCATCATACCTCTCCTTAAGAAAGGCTTCTCTGTAACCGAGAATCGCCCCATTGAGAAAGATATTTTCACGTCCTGTCAGCTCTATGTCAAACCCGCTGCCCAGTTCCAGCATCGGAATGACGTTTCCCCCCAGTCCCACGCTGCCTTCCGTGGGTTTCATGATGCCAGAGATGATCTTGAGCAACGTACTCTTCCCCGCCCCATTGTGCCCGATGACGCCAAGCACCTCGCCCTTGTCCACATGAAAGCTCACGCTTTTCAGAGCCCAGAATTCCTCATAGCGCAGATTGCGCTTCAGCAGCTGCACCATAACCTCCTTGATGCTCTGGATCCGGTCGTACATCATCATATAGCGCATGGAAACATTCACAACATTGACCATCACAGTCGTCCCTTACAGGCTGGTCACAAAGCGGTCCTGGGTCAGCTTGAAAACAAGCACTCCCAGGACCAGCGGCACAACGGATGCGACAAAACACAAAAGATAAGCCTTGGGCTCAGGAGACAGGCCATACATTAAAATGCTTCTAAAGAAGCGAACAACATGGTACAGTGGGTTCAGCTTATACAGCGTCATGAACCTGGCAGGAATGATGGTTTCCGGGTAAAAGATCGGTGTGAGATACATCCACAGCGTGCTGAGGACTCCCCACAAAAACTGGGTGTCCCTGAAAAAGACCATAGAGGAAGACAGCAGAAAAGACATGCCCAGGCAGAACAGGAAGAGGCAGACAAACCCAAAGGGCAGCAGCAGCACGGCGATCGTCAGCGGGGTACCGGTAACGATCATGACAGCGAAGAGCGGAATCATGGAAAGAAGCAGGTTGATGGAACTGGACAGGACCCGCGTCAGCGGAAAGATGTATTTTGGCACATAGACCTTTGTGATCAGTGAAGCGTTTCCTACGATAGACGTTAGGGAAAGATTCGTGGTCTCGCTGAAAAAGCTGAAGCATACCACGCCCGTAAGTAAGTAGAGAATAAAGTTGTCAATATTTGAACGAAATAGTGTAGAAAACACGATATACTGGACTGTCATAGTGAGCAGCGGGTTTAAAAAACTCCACAGAACTCCGAGCACACTGCGCTTGTACTTCGTCTTGAAATCACGGTAAACAAGCTGGCTGATAAGGAATCGATAGCGCTTGAGGTTCTCTGTCAGGGCCAGGAGATAAAGGGATTTCCCGGCCTTCTGCCTGGCACCTGCGCTGATGCCTGCTGCTGCGATCAGAATAGCACCTGCAATAAAAAGCTGCCAGTATCGTGGACCGAACCAGAGCTCCTTAGTGCCCGAAGCCTGGTAGCAGAGACTGCCCTGAATCTCATCCTCGTTTACATACGCCCTCCCGGTCTCGGACAGGTCTCTCTCCACGGACCCCGCCCTGAGGCTCACGGAGCTTCCGTAATACACCGTCAGAGCATTTCCGGGCACAGCGTCCTGAGACTCGAGCCGAAGCAGCAATTTTTCACCAGGTACCGCGACCGCAGCCTGACTGAAGAAGACAGTGAGTTTCTCGTTGTTTTGAACAGCCGCAGCCTGCACCCTCTCCTGAGCAAGGATCTCGTTTCCTTTCCGGATGCTGACGTCCAGCGTTGAGGTATTCGCCCTGTCGTAGGTGAACAGCTTCAGGGTCACACTGTCAATGGATGAGGCATCGATCCTGAAAGCCTGATCAACGATGTCGTCTTTGATTATTTCACCCAGAATCCCTTCTGGAGAGACCATGTCATCGGTCAACACCGTTTTCGTATGCAGCTGATCCCCTGCAACAAAGAAAAAAACCACGGCAAGTAAAACGTAAGACAAAAAAATGACCGCGAACGCTCGCCGCACTGCTTTCACGCCATGCATCCCTCCGTCATCCCCCCTTGAAAGCACCGCGTCCTCTCTCATACAGACAGCAGGGACCCTTCGCTCGTTGTCCGAAGATACCTTGTCAGCGCGTCTCGCCAGTGGGGCAGCCGTCCAAAGCCCGCGCGATCCAGGCTTTCCTTGCTGAGGCGCGAATTCATCGGACGCCTGGCAGGGGTGGGAAACTCGTCCGAGGTAACGGGGATGACCTTGCAGGCAAGCCCTGCCTCCGCGATGATCGCCTCGGCGAATTCACTCCAGGAACAAAATCCCTCGTTCGTGGCATGGTAAACGCCGTAGCGGTCCGTGACGACCATGTCACACAACAGACGTGCAAGGTCCCGCGTATAGGTGGGGGAACCCACCTGGTCGTGGACCACGCGCAAACTTTCCTTCTCCTTGCCCAAGCGCAGGATCGTCTGGACGAAGTTGTTGCCGCCTGCACCGTAGACCCAGGATGTACGCACGATAAAAAAACGGGACAGGCGTTCCCTGACCGCCCACTCCCCTGCCGCTTTCGTCTTTCCGTAGACGTTCAGGGGGGCAATGGTAGCGTCCGTCTCAAAGGGGGACGAGCCTGTCCCGTCAAAGACATAGTCTGTGGACACGTACAGCATCCCGATACCGAGCCGCTGACACGCCAGCGCCACATGCCGGGTCCCGTCCTCATTGACCTGGCGGCAGCGGGCTTCCTCCGACTCCGCACGGTCTACAGCTGTCCACGCGGCGCAGTGGATGATGGTGTCCGGAGCAAGAACACTGATCTTGCGAATAGTCTCATCTTCCTTCGTTAGGTCAAAGTCTTCGATATCGACACCGACGCAGTCCAGGCTGCGTCCGGCCAGTTCCCCGCAGACATCTTGCCCAAGCTGCCCTCTTGCTCCTGTCACCAGCACTCTCATCAGGTGCCTTCTCCTCCTGTTTTCCGGCTCGCGTACATCCGCTTGAAATACTCCCTGTATTCCCCGCTTAAGATTCCTTCCCACCAGTCCCTGTGCTCAAGGTACCACCGGATGGTCCATTGGATACCCTCATCGAAGGGGGTCGCCGGCAACCAGCCCAACTCCCTGTGGATTTTGTCCGGGTTGATGGCATAGCGCAAGTCGTGGCCCGGGCGGTCTGACACAAACGCGATCAGGGATTCCGGCTTTGAGAGCCCCTTCAGGATCGCCTTCACCACGTCCAGGTTGCGGCGCTCGTTGTGTCCCCCCACATTGTATACCTCACCGGGACGGCCCTTGCGCATGATCAGGTCGACAGCTGCGCAGTGATCCTCCACGTACAGCCAGTCACGCACATTCTCACCCTTGCCGTAGACAGGCAGGCTTTTATCCTCCAGTGCCCGGGTGATCATGAGTGGAATGAGTTTCTCCGGGAAGTGCCAGGGGCCGTAGTTATTGGAGCAGCGGCTGACAGTGACCGGAAGCCCATAGGTGCGGTAGTAAGCCAGCACCAGCAGGTCGGCACCGGCTTTGGACGCGGAGTAGGGACTGGAGGTATTCAGGGGGGTCTCTTCCGTGAAAAAGAGGTCCGGCCTGTCCAGTGGCAGGTCCCCATAGACCTCGTCAGTGGACACCTGGTGAAACCTCCTGATCCCATGCTTTCTGCAAGCGTCCATCAGCACCTGTGTCCCCAGCACGTTGGTACGCAGGAAGACCCCCGGGTCTTCTATGGAACGGTCCACGTGGGATTCCGCCGCGAAGTTAACGAGGATATCGGGCTTTTCTTCCTCAAACAGACGGTTGACTGCGTCAGCGTCCGCGATATCTCCTCTGACAAAGCAGAAACCCGGGTTCTTCAGCGCGGCTTCGAGGTTTTTCAGGTTCCCGGCGTAGGTCAGACTGTCCAGGCATACCACACGGTCCTGCGGATGATGCTTCAGCTGATGATACACGAAGTTACTTCCAATGAAGCCGGCGCCTCCCGTGACGATGATGTTCATGGTCCCCCTCCATCCTCATACACAAAGCCGCAATCAAGATCAAAAAGACATGGCAGGTCCCGATCCTTCCTGGAAAGAATGGGATTGTCCGTTCCCCATCTGACGCCAACAGCCGGATCATCCCAGCGGATCCCCCGGTCATGCTCTGCGCTGTAGGGGTTGTCTACCTTGTACATGAACTCCACGCGGTCGGTTAAGGTCAAAAAGCCATGGGCAAATCCGCGCGGGATGAACAGCATCCGCTTATTCTCAGCTGACAGTTCCACCCCGGCCCACTTAAGGTAGCAAGGCGATCCCCTGCGCAGGTCCACAGCCACGTCCATCACCGCCCCGGCTGTCACGCGGACGAGCTTCGCCTGCGCCATGGGCGTGCATTGAAAATGAAGCCCGCGCAGTGTCCCTCTCATCGCGGTGAAGCTGTGGTTGTCCTGCACAAAAAGGCAACGGATCCCCAGTGCGTTCAGGAGTCTTTCGGACCAGGATTCCATAAACCACCCGCGGTGGTCTCCGTGCACCTTCGGCTCTATGATCTTGACATCAGGAAGCTCGGTGTCAATGGCTCTCATCTTCAATACTGTATTCTGCCTTCTGCAACGCGGTTTAAGTGCTCGCCATAGGGCGATTTGCCGTATCGTCTGGCTGATTCTGCCAGACGGCTTCTGTCTATCCACCCGTTCATGAAGGCAATTTCCTCCACAGCGGAGATCTTGATCCCCTGGCGCTTCTCTATCACGCGCACGAATTCCGCCGCATCCACCAGGCTGTCCACCGTGCCCGTGTCCAGCCAAGCAAAGCCTCGCCCCAGCAGTTGCACATCCAGAGCGCTCTGTTTGAGGTAAAGATCGTTGAGACTCGTAATCTCAAGCTCACCACGGGCGGAAGGGCGCACCTGCCCTGCCATGCCGGACACGCCTTGGGGATAGAAGTACAGGCCGGTGATGCAGTAGTTGCTCTTGGGCTGAGAGGGCTTTTCCTCCACCGAGACCACGTGGCCACTTTCGTCAAATTCCACGACACCAAAGCGCTCAGGATCGTGAACATAGTAGCCGAAGATCGTCGCCCTCCCCTGCTGAGTCCCCTCCACGGCGGCTTTCAGGTATCTTTTCAGACCGCTGCCATAGAAGATGTTGTCCCCCAGGATCATCGCGCAGCAGTCATCACCGATAAACGCCTCGCCGATCAGAAAGGCCTGGGCCAGACCATCGGGAGAAGGCTGCTCCCTGTACGTCAGGTTGATTCCAAACTGTTCCCCGGATCCCAGCAGGCGCTCAAAGTTGGGCAGATCTGCGGGCGTAGAGATGATCAGAATGTCGCGTATCCCTGAGAGCATCAACGTGGACAAAGGATAATAGATCATCGGCTTGTCATAGACAGGCAGCAGCTGCTTGGACGTGACCATGGTCAGTGGATACAGGCGGGTTCCAGCACCGCCCGCAAGAATGATTCCCTTCATCAATTCGTCTCCAGCGTTTTGCTTTAGGCCTCATCGAGACCCTATTGTAAGGGAGTTTTCAGGAAATGGCAATGAAACGGCGCGCCTTGCAGGGCTTACGCATGAACGGTCAAGGTCCATCAGCGTTTTGAGCTGCAGGCGAAGCATCCCATTCCCCGAATCATGCTTTCCAGATGTTTTAGGTTCACGTCGGCTCAAAACTGTTTCCAGGGACCGGTTGCGTTTTCAAAAGATGTGTCTATTCGGAGCCTATGGAATACCCTCCTTCTGAGTACAACCGGATTCCTGAGGCTGCCCTCTTGCGGATGATCCTCATTCTGCACGACATCCAGAGACCCGTGCATGCTCTCGATGCCCCGTGATTTCTGACTGCCTTGGCGCATTGCACCGCATGATCCTTCCGACTCGTCATGGAGGTGCCTGTCTCACCTGTTTCTTCCTTACTTCTGATGACCGTATGTCGGACCATGCCGATCTCACCCCATATCGGCCAATCTTCTTCCGGTCCATCTCTTCAAGGGATTCTCCCATCGGCCCTCCCATTTCTCGATGTGGCTGTGATTTTGCTCCAGCATCCTGTGAACCTCGTGAGCGTTTTTCCGACGACCCTTAAACTACCTTCTGTTTCACGGAAAAAAGCGAGGATCTGTGCGCATGCTGGAAAAAACCAGAGTATGAGATATAATAACAACAACTTTTCCAGGGAGGGTAATGACGTGAAGGGTCTGTACGCAAGAGCGGGCTATGAAGTCCAGCTCCGAGAGAGGGAAAACCGTTCCCTGAAGAAAGATGAGGTCCGCGTGCGTGTGCTGGCCTGTGGTCTCTGCGGGACTGATCTGCACTATTTTAGGCATGGGGTGGAATTCACACCGCTGGGGCACGAGATCTGCGGCGAGGTCACGGAGGCGGGCTCCAGCCTGGGGCAGGCATTCGTCGGGCAACGCGTAGCCGTTGAGGATGTATCCATGTGCGGACGCTGCGATGCTTGCAAGGCGGGCGATACGGAACTGTGCCGGGAGGGATACACCCTGCAGGAGCAGCCGGGAATGTCTGACGAGCTGATTGTCAACGTGCGGATGCTCAACGCGGTCGGCGACCTGGACCCCGTCACCGCTTGTATGACAGAGCCGCTCGCGGTTGCGATTCGCTGTGTAGACAAACTGTGCCTCAGGCCTGAGGCGTCTTTGCTGATTTATGGCATGGGTGCCATCGGTCTGTTCTGCGCAGCCTACGCCAGGCGGCTCGGCGCAGGCCGTATCACGATGGTCGCGCGCCGGAGAGGCAGTGAGCGCAGCCGCACAGCCGAAGCGATTGCCCTTTCGCTGGGAGCGGACGAGGCGCATTATCGGGAGGATGCAGGCTGGCCCGCCTCCCTTTCGGGCAGGAGCGCCTTTGACGCGGCGATTGTTGCAGCGCCGCCTGAGCTGTGTGCAGAGGCGCTGAACCTGGTCGCCTATGGCGGAAAAGTTCTTGCCTGTGGCATCACGCTGGCGGAAGGTGGCAGCGCGTGTATAGACATAAACGCCATGGTAATGAACAAAAAATCCCTTCTGAGCTCCATCGCGGAGCCGGCACTTCAGTTTCCGCTTGCAATCCGCCTGATCACCTCGGGCGCTATCGACGTGCGCCGTGTCGTCACGCATATGTTGGGGATGAACGAGGCCGGGAAGCTGAAGGAATTGTACGAGCGGGACGCTCCCGCCATCAAGACAGTATTTGTGGCCAACAGGCATTGAAACCTTAGAGGATGACCTGCCAACACAGCGAGGGGAAACCCGTTTGTCGCGCAAGCCTGTCGCTTATACAGAGCAGCGCAAGCAGATGCAAACGCCGAAGAAGGTTTTCTTCTCCGGCTGCTTTAGTGGCGCGCCCTGCAGGGCTCGAACCTGCGGCCTTTTGATTCGAAGTCAAACGCTCTATCCAGCTGAGCTAAGGGCGCCAGCTCGCCTCTCAGTGTAGGAGGGAAGTTTGAAAAATGCAAGACAATCGACTTGCAGGGTCTTCCATTGTCTCTGTGAAAAAGTCCGGCCAGCGATTGACATGGAACCTTTTCCATTGTGAGAATACAGGCCTGAGGGCTTCCCCATGCGTAAAATGGGCTGAATTGACAATAAAAAGTTGTTACGGTGGCCTTTCCATGTAAACCGTAGGCAATGTGCTGCCTACTATTTTACGGAAGGTAATGAAGGGCCAAAGGAGTCCCTTGTTTCTGAAATGCAATACAGGATCGATTCCATGCCCAAAAGAAGCCGCCCGCGCTCAACATGACGGTTCCGCTCAAACACCGCTGCAGCCCATGCGGCCGAGGGATCATCCAAGCTCCGAAGAGGTTTTTTGTGGAGACTTCTTTCACAGGCATTGCAGAGACGACCGGAAGGCCAAACGGACTGTGTTGGCCCCTGACTACAAGCTCTCTGTCTTCTGCGGTTCCCAGCTTTAGATCCCCGAGACAAAGGCTCCCTCTCCACCCGGAGTGGGATCTTTCACAAAATGGGCGACATCCTTTGCTTGCGCCGGCTTCCTAAGTCGGATATACTCAGAGGAGTTGGACAGTATAGCCTGAGGATCCCGCTGATACAGCGGCTCGGGTCAGCAAGATTTGCGGGGACAGGGAGGCCTGAGGATGGTCACAAAAAGGAGCATCCTTCCGGAAAACAACCGGCTGCACTGCCACGAGCCGGCTTGTGACCACGGCCGGGGCCCGCGTCCCTTCTGTTCTAAGCGCGCTGTTCAAACGAACATGGGAGGTGAATAAATCCTTGAACGTACTCGCCATTGGCTGTCATCCTGACGACCTTGAGATCGGCTGCTTCGGGACACTGGCCAAATATGTTAAACAGGGGCATGACGTAGCTGTCTGCCATATCGCGAACGGGAACATGGGCCACGTCGTTATCCCCCCTGACGAGCTGCGCGAAATCCGCTTCAAGGAGGCAGAGGCCGCCGCGAAGGTGATCGGTGCATCGCATTACAGCATCGACGTGCCTGACATCTTCGTCACAGCGGAAAACGACGACCTCATCGTTCGCCTGGCCAGGGTCGTGCGTGAGGTCAGCCCCGACCTGATCATCACGCACAACGAGCAGGACTACATGAACGACCATATGCAGGCCTACTATGCGGCGTTGCGGGCCTCCTTTGCTGCCAGTCTCCCGCATTTTGACCTGGGACCCGGCGCAGGCCCCGTCTGCGGAGTTTGTCCCATCTATCATATGGACACGGTCGCCGGAGTTGGCTTTATCCCCACCGAGTATGTCGATATCTCTGATGTCATCACGCTGAAACTCGAGGCTCTGGCCTGCCATGAATCCCAAATCAGGTGGATGCTGGACCACGATCACATCGATTTTTTGGATTTCGTCAGGAGCTGTTCGCGGGTCCGGGGTTTTCAGTGCGGCGTTCAATATGCTGAAGGTTTCCGCTTAAACCACAACTACCTGCGCATGACTGCCAAGCGCCTGCTGCCCTGAGGGTCTGAAAGGCTGACGCGCCTTCCTGAAGCAACGCGCTATCCGTTTCAGGCAACCTCATCGAAAGGACCGTGACATACCATGAGCGAATCGACCGCAACCCGCCGCACAGTCAGCACCCGTATTTCCAGGTTCACCAAGGAGTATGCGATTGTCATCGCCATCTTCGTTCTGATCGTCATTTTCTCGTTCGCGTCTGAATACTTTTTCACCTATAAAAACATCCGCAACATCATCTCCCAAACCGTCTCCCTCGCCATTGTCTGCATTGGCCAGGCGCTCATCGTCACCACAGGACAGTTTGACCTGTCCCTCGGACAGAACGTATGCCTGACCTCCGCTGTCATGGCCTGGCTGATCAAGTTCGGCGGAATGAACCCCTGGCTTGCGATCCTGTGTGCCATCGCCACCGGAGCTGCAGTCGGAGCAGGCAATGGCGTGCTGATCGCCTATGCGCGCATCCCCTGTTTTATTGTCACGTTAGGCTTCCAGATGATCTGCAAGGGGCTTGCAAAGATCATCACCAATGCCTCTCCCATTCCAGGTATGCCCAAGGAGATCCAGTTTTTCGGCCGTGGCTTCATCGGCGGAACGGAATACGGCATTCCAGTCAGCGTTGTTTTCCTCGTCATCCTCTACACCCTGTTCTCCTTCCTGGCGCAGAGGACCAAGTTTGGCAGAAGCCTCTACGCCATCGGAGGCAACGAGGAAGCCGCCTATTTCGCGGGCATCAACGTCAGAAAATACAGAGCCCTTATCTATACCGTCGCGGGCGCGCTGTGCGGCTTTTCCAGCGTGATCCTCGTGACGCGGCTTGACAGCGCGGCCCTCACCAACGGGAGCCTGTATGAATTTGACGCCATGATCGCGTCCATTCTGGGCGGACTGAGCCTGGCGGGAGGCCGGGGAAAGGTCATCCAGGCGCTGTTTGGCACCATTTTTCTGATGCTGTTCTTCAACGGCATGACAATGCTGAACGTCAACCCCTTCGTACAGGACGTCCTCAAGGGCTGCGTGATGATCGGTGCGGTCGCGCTTGACGTTGTTCGCAACAAGCGCACTTAGGCAGGGAGAACAGCTGCATGAAAGATCCTATCCTTGAAATCCGTTGTGTCAGCATGAGCTTTCCAGGTGTCAAAGCCCTCGACAGGGTGTCCTTTTCCATCGAACGTGGCACCGTCCATGCGCTCGTTGGGGAGAACGGTGCTGGCAAATCCACGCTGATCAAAATTCTGGCAGGCATCTACCAGAAGGATGAGGGAGAGATCCTCCTCGACGAGAAGCCCATCCTCTTCCGCTCGCCCTTTGACTCGCAGCAAAAAGGGATCAGCGTCGTGCACCAGGAGCTCAAGCTCTCCGAAACGCTGACCGTCGCTGAGAACATCTTCCTGGGCAGTCTCCTCTACAGGGGAAGGCTGGTAGACTGGAAGGGGATGCGGCAAAAGGCTGCAGAGCTCCTGACCCAGTTGGGGATTACGCTGGATGTTAACGAAATTGTTGCCAATCTATCCGTTGCGCAAAAGCAGATGGTGGAGATTTGCAAGGCCCTCAACCGCAAATGCAAAGTGCTCATCATGGATGAGCCCTCGGCTACGCTAACCGAAAAGGAACAGCAGGTCATCTTCAGAACCATCAAAAAGCTCCGCGATGGGGGGGTCACCATTATCTATATCTCCCACCGGCTGGAGGAGATCTTCGACCTGTCGGACAATGTCACCGTGCTCCGGGACGGCCACCACATCGGGACCGTTCCTGTATCTACCGTCCACAGAAACCGCCTTGTCTCCATGATGGTCGGCCGCGAGGTAACCAGCACCTTTCCTGTATCCATGTATCCACCGGGCGAGGTCATCCTTGAGGCTCGCAACATCGCCAGAAAAGGTGTCCTGAAGGACATTAGCTTTGTCCTTAAAAAGGGTGAGATCCTTGGGATCGCAGGGCTTGTAGGTGCCGGCCGCACGGAGTTGGCACGCGCGGTGCTGGGCATAGACAGGCTGGATGCAGGAGAGGTTCTGCTATACGGCAAGCCTATGCGGATCAGCAATTTTCGCCATGCGATTCGCCTGGGTCTGAGCCTAGTGCCTGAAGACCGCAAGAAACAGGGGCTTGTCCAAGTCGCGACGGTATGCAACAACATTTGCATGGTCAACATGGACATCGTATCCAAACACGCCGTTATGAACCGAAAGCTTGAAAGAAAGTTCAGCAAGGAGTACGTGCAAAAGCTTGCTATTTCCACCCCCTCCATCGAGACAGAGGTCCAGTATCTCTCAGGCGGCAACCAGCAAAAGGTCGTCATCGCCAAGTGGCTGCTGCAAAACAGCGACATCATCGTTTTGGACGAGCCCACCCGCGGCATTGACGTGGGCGCCAAGAGTGAGATCTACAACCTGATCGTCCGCCTTGTGGAGCAGGGCAAATCCGTCATTCTGATCTCATCGGAGCTCCCGGAAGTCATCGGGATGAGCGACCGGGTCATTGTGATCCATGAAGGAAAGAAGGCGGGAGAGCTTTCGCGACAGGACGCGACACAGGAGCGCGTGATTGAGCTGTGCGTATGAACCGGGTATCCAACCATCCCAAACGGATGGTACGTATAAAGGAGGATTTCCCATGAGAAAACGGAACCTTGTAGCCCTGTTGCTGACGTTCACGCTAGTACTGACTGTAAGCCTTACGGCTTTCGCAGCCGAGCCCTGGGAAGGCAAGCGCCTGGGCATCGCTCACATCACCATGTACGATGAATGGTGCACCGCTGTATATGACGAGTTCATGGACCAGGCACCCGCGATGGGCTTTGGTGAAGTGAACATCCAGGATGGCAACCTCAACGCTGAAACGCAGCAGAAACAGGTGGAAGACTTCATTACCCAGAAATACGACGCTATTCTGATCGACCCTGTCGCCAGCGAGGGGATCATCCCCACCCTGGAGCAGGCAGGCGCAGCGGGAATCCCCGTGTTCGCCTTTGACAGCGGAACACCCTATGAGGCGCTCATCACCCACGTTGCCTGGGATCACGCCCAGACAGGCGTTCTGACCGGAGAGTGGGTCGCTGACTACGCCAAGGAAAACCTGGACGGCAAGGTCAAGGTCGGTGTGCTGGCCATGCTCAACGCTCCACATACGGCTGTCCGCTCGGAAACCTTCAAGGCGACTCTTGAGGAACTCCTTGGCAAGGAGAACATCACCTGGGTCTTCGACCAGGATTTCGGAGAGACCCGTGAGTCCGCAGCGAACATCGTGACCAACAACATCGCAAAGCCCATCGACGTGATTTGGGGCGCTGTCGACAACGCGGCACAGGGTGCAGCCTCTGCCCTGGAACTGGCAGCAGCTGAAGGCACCATCGTCGTCAGCGCCGGCGCCTGGGGTTCTGAGCCCTTCTCTAAAATCAACGAAGGCCACAAATACTACAAGGTCTGCATTGGCGTATCCGCAGCAAACATCGTAAAGCTGACCCTTGAATCCGTACAGAAGTACTTCAAGGGAGAAGAAGTACCTAGGTACCAGAACATTGAGCTGGCCGTGATCGATGCACGCAACATCGCGGACTTCATCAAATATTACCAATAAACACAACCGTGGGGCGGGCCGCCGGCAGGCGTTCGGGGCACCCGCCCCTTTTTTGCCTGCTCCGACCGAGCAGCTTGAAACGCGCAGGAGGAGGATCCCGTGAGCAAAGCGATTATGCAGATACCACGCCCACAATACGAACTTCGCATCCAGGCTGTGCAAGAAGCCCTGCGCCAAAAAGGCATTGACCTTCTGGTCACACACGCCTGCGGCTGCGAGTCTGCTACCGTCCGATACCTCACCAACTTTTGGGCCGTGTTTGACTTCGTCGGCGTCCTCGTCCCGGCATGGGGAAAACCCATTCTGTTCACAGGAGGCCCGGAATCCTACGACTTTGCCAGACAGTTCGCTCAGATCGACGACGTGCGCATTCATCCGCTGTATGTTGAAACCAGCGCACCGGAATGGGATAAGCAGGCAGATGCGACCACCTTTCGCAAGGTTCTTGATGAACTGAGGGCCAAGTCTACGATACGACGTATCGGGATCGCCAACGTCAATACCTTCCCCCATGTCCTCTACAGGGATTTGGAAGCTGGGGCACTTGGTGCTGAGATCGTTCCCGCTGAAGAGTTGATCATGGGCCTGAGAGCCATCAAAACCGCAGATGAAATCAGCCTGCTTCGTGAAGCCTCCCGCATCACCGAAGAAGCGCTCCGGCGCACTGTAGCAGCCGTCAAGCCTGGCATGCGGGAATGGGAGATCGAGGCGCTGTGGACGGGCGAAGCGCTTAGGATGGGGGCGGAGGGCACAAGCTACCCCTGCTGGGTGACTTCTGGGCCCCATACCTATCAGAGCCTGTGCAAGTCCACTGACCGGCAGATCCAAAGCGGGGACATGGTACAGCTGTCCCTGGGCGCGAAATACAACGGTTACTGCGGCAATATGTGCCGAGCACTGGTGATGGGCGCGCTTCCCCCCCGGCATATGGACATGGTCCGCGTCGCCTGCGACTGTGTCAATGAAACCATTGAAGGCATAAAGCCTGGCATCCCGTTTGCCTCGGTGTACGATGCCTTTCAAAAGCGGCTTGAGGCACACGGGATGCACGGGCTCAGCCTATACGGACCGGCCCATTCTACCGGGCTTCAAGAATGCGAGGAACCCTGGGTGGACAACCGCACGGACAGGGTCTTCGTGCCTGGCATGGTGCTCAATGTGGATATCTGGATCGCAGACGATGTCCATGGCGTGCGCATAGAGGACGGCGTGGTGGTCACCGAATCCGGTGTGGAGGAGCTCACCTCCTGGCGGCGTGAGCCCATCATGATCGGGCACTGAACCAAATGGACGGTCCCTGTGTCCCACGAGGGACCCGGAATTCAGGCCGATATAGGGGAAAATGAATTCGCCGCAGGGGCCCGCGCGGCGCGAAAGAGGAAACCATGCAAAGGCGCGTCGCGCAGAACCTCCTGTTTTCCGCTCTCATCACGGTACTAGGGGCTCTTGCCTCCTCCTTTTCCACCATTGTCGACCGCATCGCGGTCGATTTTGGCCAGCCACCTACCAGGGCGGGGCTGTACATCGCCTTCTACGCGATGGGCAGCCTGACAAGCGTCCTTCTGTCAAGCGCTCTGGCGGACGTCGTCGGGAAACGGCGGGTCATCGTCGCAGCGCTGCTGCTTTTGCTGTGCGGCTTAGCGCTTCTGTCCATCCCGGCTGGGCCGACCACCTACATCGGCCTTTTTTTGATGGGCGTGGGCTTTGGCCCTTCCGAAGCAATGAGCAGCGCCCTGCTGACGGACGAAAACCCACGGGAAGCAGCCCGCTGGATGAACATCTCTCAGATCGGATTTTGCCTGGGAGCGATTGGCGCTCCTATCGCTGCCGTCGCCTGGCTGGAGACGGGACGGTCCTTTAGAGGGGTGTTCCTGATCTGCGGCATCCTGATCCTCCTGGCCTTTGTCCTCATCTTACGCAGTAGCGGTCCCCTTGCCTCCTGGCCTCAGGAACGCTTTGTTTTTCCGAAAAACCTGTTCACTGTGCTAAAAAACCGGACCTTTGCCCTCTACGCACTGATGGTCTTTCTCTATCTGGGCTTCGAGTCGGTCGCACCTCCCTATATCAAGCAGTTTTTCCTGAGCACGCAGGCAACGGAAACCTTGTCCTCCGCCATGATCTCCTTGTTCTGGGCTGCCATGATCATCGGCCGCCTGGCAGGCGCCTTCCTCGGAGGCCGGGAACTGCTATCCATCCGTGTTTTCACCGCCATGGTCATCGCAGGCGTCGCGCTGCTTCTGGGCGCGCAGACAAACATGCTGAGGGTGCTGGGGGTTTTCCTCTACGGACTGGGCTGCGGTCCCGTATGGCCCATGCTCTTCGTGCTGGCTGCGGAGGTCTTCCCTGAACGAACCGGTGCTGCCTATGGGGTGATGATGCTCAGTTCCATGGCCGGTAACTTCCTGTTCCCGTTGCTGATCGGTTCCTTTGTGGGAAGCCTTCCCCTTACCTTTATCCTATGCGCCTTTCTTGCCTCCCTTGTCTTGGCGAGCACGTTCCCAGCCGTCCGGATGCGAAGGTCGGCGCCATAGAGAATGGACCGGCCCTTCCGAAGCCTGAAGGGGGGCAAGGGACAGCGTCTCGGCTGCGCTTCCCTTTTCCCCGGTGCGGGACTATAATGGCGCCGCGCCACACATCGACGGAGGAGCGGGAAGAGATTATGCGCATTCTGATCATCGGGGATGGGAAGGTAGGGCATTCGCTTGCCGCGGAAATGATTGGCGAGGGTCATGACGTAACGATCATCGACCGTGACGAGGTCGCTCTTCAGCGCAGCATGGACACCTTGGACGCTCTAGTGGTCAAAGGCAGCGGCGTCAGCGTCCCCACGCTCACCGAAGCGGATGCCCAGCATGCCGACATCGTGGTTGCCGTGACCGTCAGCGACGAGATCAATATGCTCTCCTGCCTGACGGCAAAAAAGCTGGGCGCCAGGTATACCATCGCCCGCATCCGTGACCCTGAGTACTTGGAGAGCCTTCCCTTTATTCAAAAAGAGCTTGCAATCGATTATCCCATCAATCCCGAGCGCAAAATGGCGCTTGAGATCAGCCGGCTGCTACGCTACCCCTTTACAGGCAATATCGAAACTTTTGCACGGGGCAGGGTGGAGATGATGGATTTCCGCGTCACCCAGGAGGACGGCCTTGCAGGCATCGCGCTTAGGGACCTGTTTCAACAGCGGCGCTCCTTGCCTCAGGTTCTCCTGTGTGCAGTCGAGCGCGAACAGGAAGCCTTCATTCCCAGAGGAGACTACGTCATCCGTGAGGGGGACCGCATATACGTCACAGCAGACATCGCGACCATCACAGCCTTTTTCCGGGCTCTGGGCAAAAACACGCTTAGTGTGCACCGGGTGATGATTCTGGGCGGAAGCCGTATCGCCTTTTACCTGGCTTCCATGCTGCTTGAGATGAAGATGAAGGTGTCCATCATCGAGATTGACCCCGACAAGGCGCGAGCGCTCAGTGAGATGCTGCCCGGCGCCAGCGTGATCGCAGGCGACGGCACGGACCAGGAACTGCTCCAAAGCGAAGGCCTGATGGACAGCGATGCCTTCGTCACCCTGAGCGGGCGCGACGAAGAGAACATCATGGCTGGGCTTTTCGCCGTACGCAGCGGCGTGCGCAAGGTGGTCGTCAAAAACAACCGTGACAGCTACACGGAACTTTTAGGAACGATTGGTCTTGAGAGTATCGTCAGCACCAAGCGCGTCACCAGTCATTCCATCCTGCGAACGGTTCGCACGCGCAGCGGCATCCACGCAGACCAGGGGGTGGAACGGGTGTTCCGCCTGATGGATGGCAAGGCAGAAGCGCTTGAGCTTGTCGTACGCAAAGGCAGCGACTACCTGCATAAGCCCCTACAGGACCTTGCAGTACGCGACAACGCCCTTATCGCCGTTATTGTACGTGACGGCAAAGTTCGCATTCCCTTTGGCAGGGATACCCTGGAAGAGGACGACCACGTCATCGTCATCGCCAGGGGCAGCGGGATTCACAGCCTTGAAGATATCCTTGAGAAAAGCCCATGAACCACCGGCTGATCACGAATCTGTTGGGCAGGCTCCTGCTTATGGCCGCTGGGCTGATGGTCCCCTCGCTGGCCGTCTCGCTTGCCTTTGGGGACGGAGACGCGGGCGCCTTTCTTTATTCGATGGGGATAATGGCCGCTCTGGGCTTGCCGGCTTATCGGCTGACCAGGTCCTCCAGCGGAGAGTTGCGCGCAAAAGAAGGCTTCGTCGTCGTGGGCCTCGCCTGGATGTTGCTGACCGCCTTCGGAGCGCTGCCCTTTATGTTCTCAGGGGCGACAAAATATTACTGGGACGCCTTTTTTGAGACCGCCAGCGGATTTACGACCACAGGTGCGTCCATCCTTCCCGAAGTGGAGTCATTGCCCAGGGGGATCCTCTTCTGGCGTTCCTTCACGCACTGGGTTGGTGGCATGGGCGTGCTGATTCTTACACTGGCCGTCCTCCCGGGGCTTGGAGGACGGGGCGCTTTTCTTGCAAAAGCGGAAAGTCCAGGCCCCACCTTCAGCAAGCTCCTGCCGAAGATGTCCAGCACTTCCCGCGTGCTGTACATGATCTACACTGGGATGACAGCGGTGCTGACAGGGGCACTGCTGCTTTCCGGGATGCCCCTTTACGACGCCCTCATCCACGCGATGGGGACGGCGGGTACCGGCGGCTTCAGCATCCGCAACCTGAGTGTGGGAAGCTATCAAAACCCAGCCGCCGAGATCATCATCACCGTGTTCATGTTCCTATTTGGCGTAAACTTCGTCGTATACTTCAAGCTGCTGAAAGGTGAAGGCTTGCGCGCCCTGCGGAACAATGAGGTTCTCCTCTACCTTGTCCTGGGTTCTCTGTCCATCCTGGCCATTACAGTTGGCATCCTTCCCCGATACCCCAACCCTTCCGAAGCCCTGCGCCACGCCAGCTTTCAGGTAGCGTCGATCATGTCAACTACCGGATACGCCACGGTTGATTTCAACCTGTGGCCTCAATTCCCGCGCCTTCTTTTGCTGTTTCTGATGCTGATGGGTGCCTGTTCCGGATCGACAGCCGGCGGCATCAAGGCAGTACGCGTGCTGCTGCTCATGAAGTCGTCCGCCCGCGACATCGGTCACGCGCTCAAGCCGCGCAAGGTGAAGGTGATCACAATGGATGGGAAAGCGGTTTCAGAGGAGGCGCTCGCGGGAATAGGCGTATTCTTCTTTATCTATATCACCTTCCTCGTCTTGGGGACGCTTGCCGTGTCGCTGGACGGGTACGATTTCACTACCTGCTTTTCCGCTGTCGCCTCCGCTTTATCCAATATCGGGCCGGGGCTCTCAAAGGTGGGTCCCATAGGCAACTTTGGCATTTTTTCCCCACCGAACAAGGTGCTTCTTTCTTTTTTCATGCTGGCTGGACGCTTGGAATTCTTCCCGATGCTCGCGCTGTTTCACCCCATGCTCTGGCGCAGCAGATGAGACGCGCCGGCGGGTGCCGTCTACCTGAGCACCTTGCTGAGAAACTCCTGTGTCCTCGGATACCGCGGACGGTCAAGAAGCTCGCCGGGAGGACCCTGCTCGGCGATCAGCCCCTCGTCCATAAACAGAATACGGGTGGATACCTCCCGCGCAAACCCTACCTCATGCGTCACGATCAGGGTAGTCATGCCGTTTTCAACCAGCTCACGGATGACCGCCAGCACCTCTCCCACCATCTCGGGATCCAGGGCACTGGTGGGTTCGTCAAAGAGCATTACATCCGGATCCATAGCCAGGGCGCGTACGATGGCAAGCCTCTGTTTCTGGCCCCCGGAAAGGCGGCGGGGATACTCGTCCCTCTTGTCTTCAAGCCCGACGCGCGCAAGCAATTCCAGCGCGTAGCGGTCCATATCCGTCTTCTTTCGAAGGCCTGTAAGCACGGGCGCCAGGGTGATGTTTTCCGTGACCGTTAAGTGGGGGAAGATATTGAAGTGCTGAAAGACCATGCCCATCTTCTGTCTGTGCCGGTCCAGGTCGACGCCTCTGGCTGTCAGGTCGACCCCCTCGAAGATGATCTGGCCGTCTGTCGGCTTCTCAATCAGGTTCAGACACCGGAGAAACGTGGACTTTCCCGATCCTGAAGGTCCGATGATGGAGATGATCTCCCCTTTCCTAACCGTCTCATCAATCCCGCGAAGCACCCTGAGCTCCCCGAAATCCTTGCGGAGCCCCCTTACCTCAATCACTTTCCTTCAACCTCCTCTCGAGGAGCGCGATGGCCTTGCTTAAAGAAAACGTCAGCGCAAAATAGATGACCCCCACAACGAGGAGTGGCTCGATCACCAGGAACATATTCCCCTTGATAATATTGTATTGCGTCATCAAGTCGCCGACGAAAAATGTAGACGCCAGAGAAGTCTCCTTGATCACGGTGACAAACTCATTGCACAGCGCGGGCAGGATATTCTTGATCGCCTGTGGGAACACAATGCGCGCCATGGCCTGCCGGGCACTTAAGCCCAGAGACCGCGCTGCCTCGGTCTGCCCGTAGTCTACCGCATCGATGCCCGCGCGGACGATCTCACAGACATAGCCCGCGGAGTTGAGCACCAGCGCCACACTGATGCAGGCGAACTTGGATGGGTTGATCATCGGCACGATTTCCGGCAGGAGGAAGTAGAAGAAATACAGCTGCACCAACAGGGGCGTTCCCCGAACGACCTCCACATAGCCTGTAGCGATGATGGAAACCAGACTGTATCGGGAGCGGCGCATGAGTGCGAGCAGGGATCCGATGATCACACCGCCGGCCACGGTGATAGCCGATAGCACCAGCGTATACAAGATGCCCTGCGCGAATAGACCGCCATAACGGTTGAGCATCCGGGCGATGTTTGGGACCAGGTTTTCAAGCATGAGTCTGATACCCCTCCTTTAGGAAAGCATCTGTGATGAATGTTCCCGTCCCCCTGGCTACGTCGCGGATCAAGGCCGCGCCTGCCCAGAGCGGCAGACGTCCTTTCCACAGTTCCCTCATGCCTTCATCATCCTCTCAAGGCGGGCGATCGCCTCAGCCAGCGTGGCCTCCTCTCTGGCGAAGTGCAGGCGGATCAAAGGGCGGACCGGCTCCTTAAAGAAGCTTGAACCCGGAACGGCTGCGACGCCCACCTCCCTGACCATCCATTCGCAGAAATCCAGATCGCTGAAGCCTTTAAAGCGGCTTTGTCTGAGAAAGTCGGAAATATCTGCCAGCACAAAGTAGGCACCCTGGGGCAGGTTATGCGGGATGTCAGCCCTGTTGAGCCCTTCCAGGAAGAAAGCTCGCTTTCGGGTATAAAGCGCCCTCAGGTCCTCATAATAGCTCCTTCCCATGCGCAGACCCACGACCGCAGCAGCCTGCAGGGGTGAAGGCGCTCCAACGGTCAGGAAATCATGCACCTTTCTGGCCGCTTCCACCACGGTCGGGGGTCCTATCAGATAGCCCAGGCGCCAGCCCGTCACGGAGTAGGTTTTAGACAGCGAGCTGATCGTCAGGCTCCTTTCAAACATACCGGGAAGGGAAGAAAAGTATGTGTGTTCAAAGGGCGCATACACGATATGCTCGTACACCTCGTCGGTGATAACGAAAGCATCGTATTCTTCCGCAAACCGCCCGATGAGGAGGAGTTCCTCCCGGGTAAACACCTTTCCGGAGGGATTGGAGGGGTTGCATGCGATGATCGCCTTGGGCTTCTGCCTGAAAGCGTTCTCAAGGACGTCCGGGTCAAAGTTGTATTCCGGTGGGACCAGGGGCACAAAAACAGGCTCCGCTCCCGAGAGGATCGCGTCCGCGCCATAGTTTTCATAGAAGGGGGAGAAGACGATGACCTGATCACCAGGGTTACACACCGCCATCAGCGCACACATCATCGCCTCGGTCGCTCCGCAGGTCACAACGACTTCGCGCTCCGGATCTATGCGACGCCCGATGGCGGCCCCCTGTTTCAGGGCAAGGGCTTCCCGAAAATCAGCTGCCCCGTAGGTCACAGAATACTGGTGGGGTCCCTGCGCCGCAACCTCCTTCAGCCGGTCAGTCAGCGCGGAGGGCGGGGGAAAGTCAGGGAACCCCTGGGAGAGGTTGATCGCACCGAAAGCATCACTCAGGCGCGTCATGCGACGAATGACGGACTCCGTGAAACCGGAGACCCGACGGCTTAACTCTGGCATGGGCAACGCTCCTTGCAGGCTACATAATCATGCGGACCCGTTCCACTTTAGCACATATTTATCCGTCTGCAAAGTGAATCGAAAGAGAAGCCCAAAACACCCTTTACCTTCCATAAATTCGAACCGGCTTGCTCCCGACGCACATCTTAGGCACTCTTTTCCCGCCCCTCTTGACGCGTATAATTATACCGGTTATCATGGAATCATTCACGATCAAAGGAGGAAGAATCCATGAAAAAGACACTCAGCGCCCTGCTTTCGCTGGCGATGTTCCTGACCCTTGCGCCGGGCCTCTCCTGGGCGGAAGGCGGTGACCGTCTTACGTCCATCAAGGAAAACGGAAAGCTGGTCGTCGTCACCTCTCCCGACTATCCACCCTACGAGTTCATAGATTTGGAGGGGAACTATGTCGGCGCTGACATTTCCTTCGCCCAGTATATCGCTGATCGGATGGGCGTGCAGCTTGAGATCCTCGAACTGGACTTTACAGGGGTGCTCGCAGCCATATCAGCCGGCAAAGCAGACCTGGCCATTGCCGGCCTGACTGTTGCAGAAGAACGCAAGGAGTCCATGGACTTCTCCGACTTCTACCACAGTGAGGGGGACCAGGCTATCGTCATCCTTAAGGAGAATGCTGCGTCTTTGAAAAGCTTCGAGGACTTCACTGGCAAGAAAGTTGCCGCGCAAAACGGCACCACACAGGAAGAGCTTGTCACAGACCAGCTTCCAAACGCCAGCCTGGAGCTTATCACCCAAGTCCCGGAAGCGGTCATGATGGTCCTCACAAAAAAGGTGGACGGTCTCGCCCTGGCCACCGTTGTGGCAAGCGAATACCTGGATAACTACTCGGATCTGACGCTGTGTGAGGAAAAGTTTGACGTCGGGTACCAGGGCAACGTTGTCGCCGCGCCCAAGGGAGAGAGCGCCCTGATTGAAGCCGTCAACGACATCATCAGGGAAGTGGTTGAGGGAAACCTCTATAGTGCCTGGCACGCCGAGGCAACAGAGCTCATGCAATCCCTCAGCGAATAGCGTCCGCCAGCATCCCTGGACGTCCCTACAGCCGGCACTCCTGCCGGCTTTTTCGCGCGCGTCTTAGCAGGCGTCGCTGAACCTTGACTGTACCGGCAGCTATGTCCCATAATGCAGAAGCAGCGGCAGGTGACTCAGGGAAAGAACGCCGGTGCATCAGCGGATCCTGACCGTGGAGCGTGAACTTTGAGCATCAGTTTTTCGGGTTTTATCGACCTGTTCTTCTCAAGTCCCCTGCTGGCCTTCACCGCCCTGCTGACGCTGGCGGCCATTCTTGTCAACGGCTGGACAGACGCGCCTAACGCGATCGCCACCTGTGTTTCAACGAGAGCCATTTCTCCTCGCGCGGCTATCCTGATGGCCGCCGTTTTTAATTTTCTTGGCGTGTTGGTCATGACGGCGCTCAATGCAAAGGTCGCCATGACCATCTACCACATGGTGGACTTCGGTGGCAATCCGCATGATGCCTCCCTAGCGCTGTGCGCCGCGCTCCTTGGAATCGTCATCTGGGCGACGGCTGCATGGAGGTTTGGGATCCCCACCAGCGAAAGCCACGCACTGATCGCCGGACTTTCGGGCGCTGCCATCGCGCTGCATGGTGGCAGCGGCGGCATCAATCTATCAGAGTGGGTGAAGGTCCTCTACGGTCTGGCGTTTTCAACCCTGCTGGGCTTTCTTTCCGGGTATCTCGCAGCCAAAGGCACCGAGGCGGCTTTCCGCCATGTAGACCGTCATCGAACCCTGGGCTTTTTCAGGCACGCGCAGATCTTTGGTGGCGCCGCCATGGCCTTCATGCATGGCGCCCAGGACGGCCAGAAGTTCATGAGTGTCTTCCTCCTTGGCATCTTCCTTGCCACGGGGCAGCCTGACGCAGCTGCCTTCGTCATTCCGCTGTGGCTGATGGTCCTTTGTTCAATCGTGATGGGTTTGGGAACCTCCATCGGAGGATACCGCATCATCAAGTCTGTCGGCATGGACATGGTCAACCTCAAGCCCCACCAGGGATTCGCGGCAGACCTCGCCGGCGCGCTCTGTCTTCTCCTCTCGTCCGTCACGGGGGTCCCCGTCAGCACGACGCACACCAAGACCGCATCCATCATGGGGGTGGGCTCTTCCAGGCGTCTTTCAGCCGTCAACTGGTCTATCGTGCGGGAAATGGCTTTCGCGTGGTTTTTGACCTTTCCGGGATGCGGTCTCATCGGTTACTTGATGGCCAAGTTGTTTGCCGTTTTGTTCTGACGGTGTCTCCCTTCAAGGTCCCTTCATTGACACCCGGAAAGGAGAAGGCAGGGGTATGTTTAAGAGGAAAAAGCCTTTCGACTATTTTCAGAGCTTTGTAGACTTCACGGATTGCGCGCTGCGTGCTGCGGAATTTCTGAAAGACACGGTCGACCACTTCGACCCGGAGGAGTTCGCGGCCCGGATGGACGACATGCATCGCATTGAGCATGAGGCGGATGAGCTCAACCACCAGGTCAGCGACCGGCTCGCCAAGGAGTTCCTTCCCCCCATCGAACGCGAAGACATTGCACGGCTTTGCATGGACCTCGACGACGTGGTCGACAGCATTGACGACATCATGCGGCGGATGGGCATGTTTGGGCTGAAAAGCCTTCGTCCGGAAACCTCAGGCTTCTGTGCACACATGGTGGAATGCGCCTCTGCGCTAAAAGAACTTGCTATTGAGTTCAGGCACTTCAAAAAGTCCAGTCGCATCAGAGATTGCCTGATCAGGATCAACGCCCTGGAGACGCAAGGCGACACCCTCCACTACGAGTCTATCCGGACGCTGTTTAGCGAAAGGGGCGACCCCTTTGAAACCCTCATCTGGAAAGATCTCTTTGAGGACTTTGAAAATTTCTTTGACGACTGCGAAGATGTGGCCGACGTGATCAAGGGCGTCGTCATCAAGAACACCTGAGGGCGCTTCCGCCCGCGTGAAAGCAGCCGGTTCAGTTGAAATCCAGGGCGCTGAAGGGAATACAGCCACGCAGAAGCCCTGCGGACGTCCAGGCTTCAACGTAAGCCCACGCCTCACGGTTGTAGAGGGCTGTGAGGTAGGTCACCCTGTCCCCTGCCCTGAGCGTCGCGAGGGGCGCATAGCCGCCGACGGGGTCATCGGTGATGGGACAGGGGCTGACAACCCTTGCGTCCTGATACTCAAACGAGAGCCTGTCCGCGTAGATCCCGCCCTTGATGGAGGGGCCGTCCACAAAGCCTATGCGCGCGCCCCCGTTGTTCGTGCGGTAGAGCACCATCAGCCAACCTTGATCCCAGCCAGCTACATACACCGTTCCGTTGGTGCTGGTCATCGCCTTCCCTGCGGCGGCGCGCAGGTACCCTGTGCCAGGCCCCGTGTATACAGCCAGTCTCTGCCCTGGCGTGAAGAGATACTCTTCAAAGAGATCAGGAATGTTGAAGAGGTCTGGCTCCAGGTTTGGCAACGCCTTCCCTTTTGGGTTGCGGGTGCCCATGTCGCGCATCTGCTGGCGTACCTGCTTGACGAGCTGCTCATTGCGCCATTCCAGGTTGCTCAGCCGATTGTAGCATTCCGACTTGGTCAACACAGGGTTTTTCCGGTACCAGGTCTGCCTGCTGAACCAGCGGTCATAGGATCCGCCCGGGTCAAAGGGATAGCCATGCCTGGCGAAGATCTCGTTGAAGATGTATCCCAACGCGTCATATTGCCATTCCCACAGCTCGCTCGCCTTCAGTTCCCTCCTGTCGCTGTCGGGAATGATGTAAAAGTTGGAAGCGGATGCCCCCACGGTCGTCAGAGCCAGCAGAGCCACGAGGACGATTATCACAGGGGACTGTCTATGCCTTTTCATCGGAATCCCTCCTTTGGCAGCCAGACCGGGTTCACGGTCGGAGCGGTGCACCCGGCAACCCTTTCTTTTCTGTCGAAGCGCTGCGATTCCTGTTCTTTCCCTGAGTGTATGGCAGGCCTTTGCGTCTGTCAACGCCCTGTACCGTACAGAAAAGCCGCCCCTTCCGGGGCGGCTTTTTGAGTGCCTGGACTCAGGCAGGATTACTGTGCCTTGAACAGCTCGTAAGCCTCGTTCACCGCTTCTAGCACCGCCTCAGTGGTCACAGTCGCGCCTGAGATGGCATCAATGTCCTCGAGGGCAACAGGCGGAAGCTTGCCCACAAACTGGCCTGTGAAGTCCTCCTCCTGAGCGAGGGCACCGAGCCCCGGTGTTTCGCTGAAGGCTTCCCCGCCCACGCTGAGCGATTGGATAAGGCCGTCTTCGTCAAAGGTGACGGTCACCTCTACGGGCCCCGCAAAACCCATCACAGACACCGTGAACTCCGCAGTTTCAGGCGCCTGCGCAGCCAATGCGGCGTCGAGATCCTGCTTCGCCTGGGCGAGCTCGTCCGTCAACTTTTCCTTGTCGGCAGTCAGCGCGGCCAACTGTTCTTCCGCCGCTGTCAGCTTCGCCTGTAATTCATCCTTTTGGGCGGTGAGGGCAGTGAGATCGCCGTCGGCCTTGTCCTTTGCCTGCTCAAGCTGAGACAGCTGCTCCTTTACGGCAGCAAGGTCCGTCTCTGCCTGAGAGAGCCTGCTGGACAGCTCCTCCTTTTCCTTTGCAAGCTGCTCAGCGGTAGCCTGCGCGTTTGTCAGCGCGCTTTGCGCCTCGACAAGCTTGCTGCTGAGGGCACCTGCCTCTGCCTCCGGGTTTTCCACATCGGCACTCGCCAGGGTCATCTTTTCTGACAGCGCCACAAGTTCTTTGCGCGCCTCGTCCAGATCCTTGGTCGCCTGGTCGAGCTGCTTCGTCAGTGTGTCCTTCCCGTTTTTCAGGGCGTCAATTTCCACCTTCGCCTCGTCAAGCTGCTTTGCGAGGGTGTCCTTTTCTTTAGAGACCGACTCAAGGTCTGTCTGCGCTGTTTCCCGCTCTTGCGTGAGTTCCTCCGCTTGGGCCTTCACAGCCTCGAGGTCCTCAAGCGCAGCGGCCAGGCCTTCCTTGGCTTTGCCGGACTCTTCTCTAAGAGCTGCAAGCTGACCGCTCAGCTCGCCGATCTCTTTATCCGACGCTTCCTTTGCCCCGGCAAGTGCAGCTTCCTTTTCAGAGGTAAATTCGGCTTCGCGGGCAGCCAGCGCCTCTCCAGCCTGCTCAAGGGCTGTTTCCAAATCCACGATCTTTAACGCGGCACCGTCCGCTTCTTCCTTGAGCTGTTCCGCCAGAGTGCTGGACGCAGCTTTCTCCTCATTAAGCTGTGCAGTAACGTTATTGGCCCGGCTGCCATTGGCAACCGCGAACACGACCGCCACGACCAAAGCGACCGCCAGTATGCCAATGAGTGTTTTGGCTGTTCTGTTCATCCCATTTCCTCCCTGTACGAGCATATTGGATTCATGTCAGAATAGCACAGGGCGTCAGCCGGGTCAATCGCTCTGTCACTGCGACAGGGCCCTCCACCGGACTCGACGGAGCATCCCGCTATCCGGGCAGAAGGACGAGCAGGCTGCCGGCAATCGCCATGGCCAGGCCTGCGCTTAAAAGGCAGGCCATCAGAATCAGGCTGCGTGGTCCGGGCTGCCTGTTCGTCAGATAGAGCGCTGCATAGGGAAGAAGGTCCACGGCGTACCTCGCGCCGTATTGAAAGCCTCCGAAAGTCCGGTGTGCTAACAGCCAAAGGAGGTGAAGGGCCGCAAGCAGCATCACCCACACGTTCGGTCGAGCTTTTTTGAGAACCAGGGCCGCGTAGAAATCAAACAGCAACCACAGAAGCGCCGGATTGGCCAGGAAGAGGGAAAAGCCAAAGCGCTTGAGGGTCCATCCTCCCAGGCCCTCCTCAAAGGGCCAGGAAAACACGAAGCCCCCAATATTGCGCCCTATGTGAGAAAAGGAGAACTGCAGCCCGCCCTGCGTGGAGAACTCTGGCAGATAACTATGGCCAAATTCAAAGAGATCCCCAAAGCGGATGAAATTGTACCATCCTAAGACTGCGGCTACGCAAAGCCCTGCAGCAATGCCGGGAACAAGACCTCGAAGCACAGCACTCAGGTTCGCCCCCCTTCGGCGCAGGCGGGACCCGTACAGATCGAAGAGCGCCGGCCCATACAGTACATTCAGGGGCCGGCAACCAACAGCCAGGGCAAAGCACACAAGCGCGGGCAGGGGATGCCCCTTTTCCATCCTCTCGATGGCCAGCACGGTCAGCATAAAACCAAGTACCTGCGCCTGATACCAGACCGCGCCTGTCAGCAGCAAGGGCAACAGGGAGGAGGCGAAGCACAGAAGAAACGCAGCCGCGGCCGCGCGCAGGGGGCGCCATCCCCGCCTTAGCAACAGGCGGCAAAGTGCAGCGCAGGCAATCAAGGCATAGAGTTTGACCAGGAGTCCGTCGGGAACACGGTCTCCAAATAGAAGGCTTAGCAGAAAAACGGGGATGCCGGGCACAGGCGGGAAGCTGACGTAGTACTTGCCCTGATACACAGCCAGCTCCAGGTAGGGGACGTCATGATTAAGCGCAACCCTGCCCTCGCGCCAGGCCAGGGCCTGCAGGGTATAGCTGTTGTAAGGGGAAGGTTGAAGAGGGGGAATCTGAAGACAGACATGAAGGGCTATAAAAAGCAGCACCGCCACCCCCAGCGCTAACAGCTGGGCGGCTCTGTCCGCCCAAAATGTCCGTAGACCGCAGCGCTGCATCCTTCACATCTCTCCCATGGGCCGAGTATAGCATCGCGCAGTCCGGATGGACAAGAAATGCACCCCAGCAGCTAAAACCGCGCTTTCACATTCAACATTGTCTGGCGTCCGCAGATTTGAAGGCCATGGCCGTTATTCCCAGCCCTTCATTTCCTTCTGTGAAGCGGCAGGCAGTCCATTGCCAAAGATTTACATGGAATAGATGCCTTGATGGCCTTTGGTGGCAAGCCGGCTCCTTTTGTACATGGGATCGCTCTCAGCCTAACCTTTCACCGTGGCAAGGGGGCCATGTCAATCATTAGCCGGGCTTTATCACGGAGGTAGAGGAAGAACATTTTCTTCTCCCCTGTTGACAATTGTACGTTGAGCCCTTAAGCTTGTGAAATAGTACACAAGCAGCCCGAGGCTGCTTGTGCGGGAAGGAGAAACGCCTTGGTCACAAATGAGATGATCGCTGCAGGAACGGAGGCACGAGGATGAGCATCGATAAGGGAGAGGCAAGGGTCCTTGAGCACTTTCAGGAAGAGGACCGGGAAAAACGGGACGCTGTCATGAAGGTGATTGAGACCTACCGGGACAAGCCGGGCTGTCTGATTGCCGTGCTGCATTTAGCCCAGGAGATTTACGGCTATCTGCCACTGGAACTGCAGCGGATGATTGCAGAGGGGATGGGGTTATCCTTAAGCCATGTTTCCAGCGTGCTTAGCTTCTACTCCTACTTTTCCACCATCCCTCGAGCGAAGCATCCTATCAAAATATGCATGGGCACCGCCTGTTATGTCCGTGGAGGCAAGCGCATTGTGGACCGACTGGAAGAAGAGTTGGGCATTAGCGTAGGCGAGACCACGGCGGACGGCAAGTTTTCTATCATCATCACCCGCTGTCTGGGGGCCTGCGGGATGGCACCCGTCCTGATGATCGGGGAGGATGTGCACCAGCAGGTCAACCCAGACAAGATTGAAAAGATCCTAGCAAAATACTGAGGCGTGGGAGGCATGCGCATGAGAATCGGCAATCAGGCAGACCTTGAAGCAATCGCAAACGCATACCGCGAAAAGCTTCATGCATATGAACACCGTGTCACGGTATGCGGAGGCGGGGGCTGTGTATCCTCAGGCTGCATGGCTGTCCGCGATGCTGCGGAAACCTATATTCAGACGGAAGGCCTGGGTGGCAGCGTTTATCTCGGGCTGACCGGCTGTATGGGACTATGTTCCCTGGGACCGCTGATGTACATCGAGCCGGAGGGTGTGCTGTATGTCAAGGTCAACCCAGAGACCGCCCGGGAGATCCTGGAACGGCACCTCATCGCCGGGGAGATCCCGGAAGAATACACCTTCCAGGACGAGAAGACGGGGCAGCATATCCCGAAGATGGCGGAGATTCCTTTCTTCAGCGAACAGGTCAAGATCGCCCTTCAGAATTGCGGCAGAGTAGAGTACGGTTCTCTGGAAAGTTATGTCGCCGAAGGTGGTTTCCTGGCCCTGCACAAGGCGCTGGAGACAGGCCCCGTAGCCGTGATCGACTGTGTAAAGCTCTCGGGCTTGCGGGGACGCGGCGGCGGCGGTTTTCCGACCGGCCTGAAGTGGGAGGCGGGGGCCAAAGCGACAGGTCAGGAAAAATACATCATCTGCAATACCGACGAGGGGGATCCCGGCGCGTTCATGGATCGGTCCCTGATTGAGAGCGACCCCTTCTGTCTTATAGAGGGCATGATGATCGGCGCCTTCGCCATCGGCGCAAAAAAAGGCTTTGTGTACATCAGAGCAGAGTATCCCATCGCAGTGGAGCGCCTGTCCCAAGCAATCGATCTGACCCGGAAAGCAGGGCTGCTGGGAGAAAACATATTAGGCAGCAGCTTTGGTTTCGAGCTGGAGATTCGCATCGGTGCCGGCGCCTTCGTATGTGGCGAAGAAACAGCGCTGATGCACTCCGTGGAAGGCGAACGGGGTGAGCCCACGCAGAAGCCCCCCTTCCCGTTTGAGCGCGGGCTCTTTGGCGCGCCGACCATCATCAATAACGTAGAGACTTTTGCCAACATCCCTGTGATCATCAGAGAAGGAGCAGAATGGTTTGCTTCCTTCGGCACCGAGAAGTCTAAGGGGACCAAGGTCTTCGCCCTGGCGGGCGACATCCGCTACGCAGGACTGGCTGAAGTCCCCATGGGGTACAAGCTTGGCGACCTGATCTACAAAATTGGCGGCGGCATGCTGCGCCATGGTCAGTTCAAGGCAGCGCAGATCGGCGGTCCCTCGGGAGGCTGCATCACCAAGGAATACCTTAACACGCCGCTAAATTTCGAGTCCCTCACTTCCCTGGGGGCGATCATGGGCTCCGGAGGCCTGGTGGTCATGAGCGAGGACACCTGCATGGTGGATACCGCACGCTTCTTCATGGACTTCATCTGTGATGAATCCTGTGGAAAATGTGTCCCCTGCCGCATCGGAACCAAGCGGATGCTGGAGATCCTCGAGCGAATCACCCATGGGGAAGGGAAAGAAGAGGATCTCGCCCTGCTTACAGAGCTGTCGGAAAGCATCAGCCAGACGGCGATCTGCGGCCTGGGACAGACAGCACCCAACCCCCTCCTGTCTACCCTGCGTTTCTTCCGGGACGAGTATGAGGACCATATCAAATCCCACCGCTGCGATGCCGGGGTATGCAGCACCATGTTCATTTCCCCCTGCCAGAACGCCTGTCCGGCCGGGATCAATGTTCCCGGATACATCGCCCTCATAGGCAGCGGCCGCTTCTTGGACGCCTATAACCTTATTCGCCAGGAAAATCCTTTCCCTGGCGTCTGCGGCCGCGTCTGCACCCACCCCTGCGAAGACAAATGCCGTCGCTCACAGCGGGATGAGGCACTGGCTATCTGCACTCTCAAGCGCTTCGCTGCTGACTACGCGCTCAACCACCCGGAAAATTTTGTACAGGACATCCGGTATCCCATGAATGGGAAGAAGGTTGCCGTGGTGGGCGCCGGCCCCAGTGGCTTGACCTGCGCCTACTACCTGGTTAGGCTCGGCTACGTCGTCGATGTGTTTGAAAGCCAGCCCGTGGCCGGCGGCACCCTGGCCTTTGGCATCCCAGAATACCGCCTGCCCACAGACATCCTCCAGCACGAGATCCGGCAGATCCAGGAGGAAGGTGTCAATATCCACCTGAACACGGAGGTGGGCAAGAACATCTCCTTCTCTTTTCTCAGGGAGGAGTACCATGCGGTATACCTGACTACAGGCACCCAGTTCCCCAACGATATGGGCATTGAAGGAGAGGGGCTGCGTGGGGTCTATCACGGACTCTCCTTCCTCAGGGACATCCATGCCGGACGCCGCCTCAAGCCCGGCAAGCAGGTGGTGGTCATCGGCGGAGGGTCCACAGCCATGGACGCTGCGCGCAGCTGCATCCGTCTGGGGGCGGAAGAGGTGACCGTCATTTACCGACGCGAGAGAGAGGATATGCCCGCTGACCGTTTGGAAATCAGGGAAGCCTTGGAAGAAGGGGTCAAGATCCTGACGCTCGTCGCCCCCCTCTCCATCCTTGGGGATGAAAAGGGTCGCGTCAAAGGCATCCGCTGCCAGCAGATGGAGCTGCTGGGCTACGACTCAAAGGGGCGTCCGAAGCCGCAGGCCATGAAAGAACCGGAGTTTGTGTTACCCTGCGATATGGTCATCCCGGCCGTCAGCCAGCATGCGGACTTCCCCTTCATCTCCGCCAGGGATGTGGAAACCACCGCCTGGGGCACCCTGGTCACGTCCAGGGATAGCCTGATGACCTCCATCGAAGGCGTGTTTGCAGGTGGCGACCTGGTACGTGGCCCTGACACCGTCATCGCTGCCATCGCCGACGGGAAGACCGCCGCCAGCAGCATCGACCGCTACCTGGGCGGCACGGGTGTCCTCAACAAAGGAAAACCGATCGAGATTCCCCTGCCGGTAAGTGATGACGACAGCGCGGAATATGGTCGATTCCCCGTGGAAGAGCTGCCTGTGGACACCCGTACCCAGGGCTTCCGCGAAGTGAATAAAGGGTACCGCAAGCTGTTTGCGGTCGCTGAGGCTGCACGCTGTCTCAGATGTGACAGGAGGTAAGGGATATGCAAAAGACCATCAATCGAAAGGCGCCCGCGAAGGTCCGAGAAACGGAGGGTTGTGATCACCAGCCGTCGGGTGAAACCGTGCGCCTGGAAATCAACGGAAAGGTGATCACTGTCCGCAAGGGACAGACCCTGTTGCAGGCGGCGCAGGATTCGAATATTTACATCCCAAGCCTCTGCTACCTGGAGGGCATCCACCAGTTCGGCGGCTGTCGCATGTGCGTCGTGGAAGTGGAGGGCATGAAAAACCTGGCTGCAAGCTGCATGGTTGAAGCGCGCGAAGGTATGGTCGTCAAGACCAATACTGCCCGCGTTCGCCAGGCTCGCAAGATCAACTGTGAGCTTTTACTCTCCGACCACCCGCAGGACTGCCTATCGTGCGAGCGCTCAGGATCCTGCGAGCTACAGGCACTGGCTAGTACGCTGGGCATCACACAGATACGCTTCAAAGGCGCGCTTTCTACAGGTAGCGTTGACTTTTCCCCGTCTATAACCCGAGACACGACCAAGTGCATCCAGTGCCGGCGCTGTGTCAGCGTGTGCAACGAGGTACAGGGCATCGGTGCGCTCAATCCCCAGGGGCGCGGCTTCAACACTGTGATCGGCCCCTCTCCCGGCCTTTCCATCAGCGAGATCGACTGCACCAACTGCGGGCAGTGCGTGGTTGCCTGTCCTGTCAATGCATTGAGTGAAACCAGCAGTATCCAGCAGGTATGGGATGCGATCAACAACCCGGACCTGCGCGTAGTGGTGCAGGTTGCTCCCGCAGTGCGCGTAGGCATCGGAGAGGAATTTGGGCTTCCGCCTGGTGAAGCTGCTACAGGCAGGCTGGCCACCGCACTGAAGGAAATGCTCTTTGATGACATCTTTGATACCAACTTCGCTGCGGACCTGACCATCATCGAGGAAGGCAGCGAATTTCTCGACCGAGCGAAGAACGTGTTGAAGCATGGCAAGGGGGTGTTGCCGCTCATCACCTCTTGCAGCCCCGGATGGATCAAGTATCTGGAGCATCATTTTCCACACTGCGCGGACAACCTGTCCTCCTGCAAATCTCCGCATATGATGATGGGCGCGGTCATCAAGTCCTATTACGCGGGCAAGTTGAAGATGGATCCTGACAAAATCTTCGTCGTGTCCGTCATGCCTTGCACTGCCAAGAAATATGAGATCCAGCGCCCAGAAATGGAAAACAGCGGTTTCCGGAACGTCGACGCCGTCATCACGACCCGGGAGCTAGCCAGGATGATCAGGGAGGCGGGCATTGACTTCGCCAACCTGAATCCCAGTGACTTTGACCAGCCCTTGGGGCTATCCACCGGCGCGGCGGATATCTTCGGTGTCACTGGCGGCGTCATGGAAGCAGCGTTGCGCACAGTCTATGAGCTGGTCACAGGGCGCGAACTGCCTCCGGATATGCTGCAGGCCTTTCCTGACGGTCCTGGAGGGCTAACCCGGAAGGCTGAGATTGCCTTTGAAGGCTGCCTGCCCCAGTACAGCTTCCTGGAAGGGTTCACCGCAAAGGTCGCTGTGACCAGCGGTTTTCGCGGTGCCAGAACGCTGATGGAAGAGGTCAGTCGGGGAGAGGGAGCTTATCACTTCATAGAGATCATGGGTTGCCCGGGCGGGTGCATTACAGGCGGCGGTCAGCCCAGAACGTCGGTACGCAACTCCTGGAACAGCCGAGCTCAGGGCCTGCACGATGTGGACAGGGCAAAAAAACTGCGCAAGTCCCACGCAAATCCGGCGGTGAACAAGCTCTATTCGGAATACCTTCTGGAGCCTTTGAGCCAGAAGTCTCACGATCTGCTGCACACGCACTACACTAAGCGCGGCAAGTACAACGAACTGCTGAAGCGCGACGAGACATCTCGCCCGGAATAGTCACACCGCCCGCCGTCAACCAGGGGCGTGGACAGGAGGCCTGGTAAAGGCTCCTTTCCACGCCCGGGAGGAACCCTGAATGAAACGCCTGACCACATTGTTGCTCGCTCTTTGCATCCTATGTCCGTCAGCATTCGCCCTTGACAAACCCCTTCATGTCGCTGCGCTTAAGGGCCCTACTGCCATGGGGCTGGTCAAGCTGATGCACGACAGCGAGGGCGGACAGGACACCCTTTTCACCCTTGCTTCCAGCCCGGACACCGTGCTCCCGGGCCTTTTGCGGGGAGAGATCGACGTGGCTTTTATCCCCGTAAGTCTTGCAGCCATCCTGTACGCCAATACAGAAGGCGCCGTTCGCGTCATCAGTGTCAACACGCTGGGCGCGCTCTATCTCCTCAGACACGGGGAGGGTCCGGAAAGCCTTGACAGCCTGGCCGGTCACACGGTCTATGCAAGCGGCAAAGCCTCCACCCCGGAGCATATTCTGATGCACCTTCTGGATCTGCAGGGGCTAAGGGAAGTCGATCTGCAGTGGAAGTCCGAGCACACCGAAGCCCTGGTCGCCTTCCTGCACGATCCCGGGAGTATGGTGATGCTGCCGCAGCCCTTTGCGACCAGAGCCCTTGAGATGGGGTCGGACATCAGCATCGCGGTGGACCTCAATCGAGAATGGGAAACGCTGGTCGGGACCACCCCCGTCACAGGGGTCACCGTAGCGCGTACAGAGCTCATCGAAAAAGACAGCGCCCGCCTTCAGCGCTTCCTTTCAGAGGCGGGGGATTCCGTTTCTTGGGTCAACAGCCACACCTCAGAGGCAGCAGTGCTCATCGGGGAGTTGGGCATACTCGACCGCGAAACAGCGGAAAAAGCCCTCCCTCTCTGTGCCATCGTCCACATGACCGGAAAGGACATGCAGGCGCTGCTGATCCCCTTTTACCAGGTTTTGTTCAGCAGAGACCCCGCCACCACTGGCGGAAGGCTCCCGGATGATGCCTTCTACTATGTCCGCTGAACGCAGCCGGCGTTTAAACCTCCTTTTGTCCGTCCTGTTCTGGCTTTTCGCCTGGGAGATTGCAGCCCTGGCAGTGGGTCAGGAGTTCCTCCTGGCTTCGCCGTTTGCAGTCCTCCGGCGCCTTTTTTTATTGCTCGCCCTCCCGGGCACCTGGCTCACCCTGCTGCTGAGTTCGTTCCGCATCCTGGCTGGGTTTTTCCTGAGCCTCTTCTTTGGAGCTGCGCTGGCCTTCCTGTCCTTTCGGCACGCGCCCGTGCGCCGTCTTCTCCTGCCGCCGATATACGCGCTGCGCGCTGTGCCGGTAGCCAACTTCGTCCTTCTGGCCGTCATTTTGGTCCCTCTCGCCTGGCTGTCCACGCTCATCGCCTTCCTCACTGCGTTTCCAGTCCTTTACACCGGCATGCTGGAAAGCCTGCAGCACCGCGACCATGCCCTTGATGAGATGGCCAGGGTCTTTCGTGTGCCGGCAGGGCGAAGGCTTTCCAGGCTTACGCTTCCTCAGCTCTTACCCACCCTGCGCGCGGACACAGCCACAGCCCTGGGGCTTTCCATCAAAAGCGGCGTTGCTGCAGAGGTGATCGGCATCCCCCGCGGGAGCATCGGCGAGCAGCTCTACAGTGTGAAGGTAAACTTCCTAACGGCAGATTTGTTCGCCTGGACGCTGATCATCGTGCTGATCAATCTCCTCTTCGCTTCCCTGCTGCGAAAGATGCTCAATGTCCTGGAGAAGAGGCTAAAGGGATGCTGAGCATAGCGGACACGCCCATGGCGTTCATCAGCGTCTGCAAGCGTTATGGCACAAAGCGCTTGTTTGAAAACCTGAACCTCGCGTTTCCCACAGGCCAGGCCAGCTGTGTCATGGGCCCTTCCGGCTGTGGTAAGACCACCTTGCTCAGGCTATTGATGGGGCTTGAATCGCCAGATGCGGGTCAGGTGATCTGCCAAGGGCGCGTCAGCGCTGTCTTTCAAGAGGACAGGCTTCTGGAAGCGCTTACAGCGCGGGAAAACCTGCGCTTCGTGGTGGGCAAAGGACGGGAAGAACTCATAGCTACTTTTCTTGAAGAGCTGGAAATAGGAGATACGACGGGGATCCCCGTCCGTCTGTTCAGCGGTGGCATGAAGCGCCGCGTGGCAATCGGACGGGCACTGCTGGCAGAGCATGATATCCTGCTCCTGGATGAGCCCTTTAAGGGGTTGGATGCAGGGCTTAAACAGCGCGTGGCAAAGGTGATCCTGCGCCATGCTCAGGGAAAGACCCTCCTGCTGGTCACCCATGAGCCATCGGAAGCTCTGCTGTTTGACGCGTTCCCTTTCAGGCTGCCCTGAATAGGCTCTCCGCTCTGTTGGTTTCCGAAAAGCCTTTCGTTTTTTGGCTGGACTTTGGCCGCCCTGCAGCTCTCTCCGCCCCTGTAAGCAGCAGCATTGGCGGCTTCCTTACTGACGCCCTGATCCCTCAAAGAGGGTGAGGACACAAGGTTTCCTCGCATATCGGCCTGGCGATCAGGCAAAGACATCCAAACTCCAACGGCGATCCGTCCCACCCTCTCGATCTTTTCATAGTGAGGCTTTGGGAAGGCTGCGGGAAGAATAGCACCCCGACAGCAGCTACGCCTTGCGCCGGAGCAGCTCAAGCCATCAGTATAAGGATTCTCTCCCGCTCATCCTCCAGACTTTCGTTCTCCTTGCCCCTCAAGGTGGGCCCTGTAAGCCGCCGTCCTATACAAATCCGCTGAGGGCGGGGCAGGCAGCACAACTTCCGCTGCAGCCCCTCGAGAGACTGTCTCGTCCGCAGAGAAGCGCGGAGGCTGGCCACAAAACAGCAGGGCTTCCGGCATCCAGTCACAAGCATTCATCCACTCCCTCGCATCACAGGACCGCCTAGCCTGTAGACAAAAGACAGGCCAGCGCAGTCTAAAAAGCAGCTCTGACTGTGGTCAATATGCGAAGGTTGAGCGTGCGTCTCGTCATCGCTGTCGCAGCTACACAGGGGATGTTGCGCAGCTCAAAGCGCAGACAGCCGGTCGCTGACATGGAGGAATCTCTTTCTCAGCGCGCCCGGTTGGCCCCCGACAGGGCATTTAGCGAGCGCTCTGTAGCCTCCTTGGCTCTGATCCCCATCGCAGGCGCAGTGTCACACTGCCCCCACTCGTTCACGAAACTGGAGGCGCAAGGACGGATGCGATGAAGCGACCAAGGGAATCCGGCAGACGTCCGCCTAGCCCCGCAAGAGGGAACCCCGTGTCAAAGGACCTCAGAAACCCTATCGCCAAAGCAGCGATGGACAGGCTCCTGCCTGCCGCTTGGACCCCGTCCTCTGTCCAAACAGCGTCGCCTTTCTACTGCCCTGGTTTCCCAACAGCACGAAGGTCACAGCGGTACCGCTCGATGCTGCGGATGTCCTCCCAGCTGGAACGTCAGCGAATAGCTGCCACGCAAGACCCTTTTATGGGATCGCCCAGGACAGCGTTTTCTGTGTGAAACCAGGGGTTGAAGAATAACCGTTATGTCCCAAAACCTCAGGCACAGGAGGTCCTCCCCCTCTGCCTTCACAATCGTTGTCCTCTGCCCGATAGGAGCCAATCAGGCGTCGCGCCCCTCGCCACCTGCGTGATCCCTAACACGGAAGACATCCTAAGGCGGCCCGCTCCTTGCACTAAGTAGAATCTCCACAGAGTCCGGGTGTGGGCTCCTGCGCCTACAGCAAGAAAAAAGAAAAGGCGGCCGATAGACCGCCTCTCTTTACGACAGGGTTCCCCCCTCCCCGGGGCGAGCTAGGCTTGGGCGGGCCTCTTTTGCTTTCTCTCGATAAGCGCTCCAGCCTCCTCCACGATGTGCGCTGCCGTCAGGCCGTAGCGCCTCATGAGATAGTCCTGCGGACCCACCTCACCGTATTCATCTTCGACAGCGACACAGGCTGCAGGGGTGGGAAGTCCCGAAGCAAGCGCCTCGCAGACCGCAGCGTAGAGGCCTCCGATCCGGTTGTGGTTTTCCGCCACGAGAACCGCGCCTGTCCTTGACGCAGACTTAAATAGGGCGTCCCTGTCCAGAGGCTTGATGGTAAACATGTCCAAGACCTCCGCCTCGATCCCCTCCGCAGCGAGCCTTTTCGCGGCTACAAGCGCCTCATGAACCATGATGCCGCAGGCAACCAGGGTGATATCCCCGCCTTGCCTGAGGCAGGAGGCCTTCCCCACCGCAAATTCACTGCCCTCTCCATAGACCTTCACGCAGTTTTTGCGCCCGACGCGCAGGTATTTGACGCCAGGCAGCCTGACGGCAGTCCTCAACAGGCCTTCAAACATGACTGTGTCCGTGACGTCAAAGACGGTGGCAGTCGGGATGCTCCGATAGAGGGCCACGTCCTCAAAGGGCATGTGCGTCCCTCCGTTGAAGGCGGCACAGACGCCTGGATCCGTTCCGATCACCGTAATGTCATTGCCCGCGTAGCCCGCCGACAGGAAGAGCTGGTCGAAACAGCGTCGTGAAGCGAAGGGACCAAAGGTATGCGCAATGGGCCTGAATCCGCTTGCCGCAAGCCCTCCCGCCACACCGATCATATTTGCTTCAGCGATCCCACAGTTAATGGCCCGATCGGGATGAGCCCGGTGGTATTCATAAGTACCGACAGTGCTCATCAAATCAGCATCCAGGTAGATGACATCCGGATCGCTTTCAAGAAGGCTGATGATGGTTCCGCCGATGACCTCCTTGAAGGTTCTTGTGTCCTCCGTCCCGTTGTAGACGATGCGAAGCATCTCAGCAGCCCCCTTCCATCTCAGCGATTGAGGCCCGCAGCTCGCTGATCCACTCGTCACAGGCCTCGGGAGCGGGGCTCATCGAGTGGTTGCTGAATGTCTCCTCAACCTGCCTGACCCCGGCGCCCTTCACGGTATCCAGCACGATGGCATGCGGTCTGCCGGAGGCTTGAGCACAGGCGTTCACAGCCCGGAGAATTTCCTCGGGGTTGTTGCCGTCCACCTGCTGGGCGTGGAACCCAAAGGCCTCGAACTTCCGCAGGAAGTCTATTGGGTCGATGATCTCTTCGACATAGCCATCCAGCTGTTTTTTGTTCCAGTCTATGAATACGGTCAGGTTGTCCAGCCTTTGGGATGCTGCAAACATAAAGGATTCCCATGCTTGTCCCTCATTGAGCTCGCCATCCCCTGCGATGAGGAAGACACGCCCCGGTCGGCCCTTGAGCCTGTTTCCCAGCGCTAAGCCTGCAGCAAGGGAACAACCCTGCCCAAGCGATCCGGTCGTCATGTCCACCCCCGGCGTCTTCCTGTGGTCACAGTGGCTGGGAAGGTTCGTGCCAGGCTGGTTGAGGGTTTTCAGCAGCTCCCATGAGAAAAACCCCTTCAGCGCAAGCGCCGCATACACCGCAGGCCCGGCATGCCCCTTGGAACAGACCAGCTTGTCCCTTTCCTCCCAGGACGGACGAAGCGGGTCATAGCGCATGACGGCGCCATAGAGCACGGCCAGCACATCCGCAACGCTCAGAGACCCTCCCACGTGTCCAAACCCACGCGCCTTGATCCCCTCGAGAATCCCGAGGCGGATTTCCGCTGCAAGCCTGCGTATCTGCATGATCTCAGCCGACATCTTTGCCTCCTTGGCCTATCTTTGTGTGTTCCAGCACCCGCCCACTCGCAGCGAGCCGAGGCAATGTGGCTCCGCCATAGGGCATAGCCAACACCGTGGCTTCCCTTCCAAGCCTTTCAAACGCCCGTTCAAGCGCTTCCTGCGCGCTGGAAAAAGGCGTCAGGAAGATGCTTCTGACAAAGGTTTCTTCCATTTTCGACACCAGGAAGATGTCTGAGGACTTCAGTACCATAGCGATAGCTGCTGCCTTATGGCCTCCCAGCCTGAATTCCTGTCCAATGCGCTCAATCATGGCCTCTGGCGAAGGGCTCTGCGTCATCCATTCTTCAAACACAGCCTCTCCGAGCCCCTCCTCACAGGAGCCTATGAGGATGATAATACCGCCCTCTTTCACTGCGTGCTTGGCGTTGTCCAGTGCCTTTTGGGTCTGGTAGAGGTTCAGGTCCTTGGGTGCCCCTCCCTGGGACACCAGGACAATATCTGCCCGCCGCGGGATCTCCTTCAGGTAAAAGGAGTCAAGAAAGCGACAGCCCTCCCGGTGCGCCAGCACCGGGTCGCCCGCCACCGCCCGGACAATGCGTTTTTTCTCGTCGAGCACGACATTGAGGATGAAGTCGATGCCGCAGAGGGCTGCCGCCTCTTCGATGTCTTCCCTGATGGGGTTTCCCTGGAGGCAGCCCGCGCAAGCCCGCTCGTCCACCATCATGCGGTGGTTTGCCTGGATGGCCTCGCCCGTGGACACCCCGGGCATGATGGCCTTTCCCCCGCCGGAATAGCCTGCAAAATAATGATATTCGATGTTTCCCAGACAGATGCGCCTCTTTGCCTGAGCCACCACTCTGGTCACATCCACAGGCGTGCCAGCCTTTGTCGTCCCAAGTCGGATACAGTCCCCGGGGTCAGAGTCCAGGCAGCGTATCTCAGCCCAAGCCTGCTCGCCCGCCAGGCGCCGGCGTTCCTCCACGGTGTGCGGCCTGTGAATGCCCAGGCCAAACACCAGGCTGATGTCTTCGGGCGCTGCGCCGGCTGCGTAGAGTTCTCGCAGCAGGGCAGGCATCACTTGGTGCGTAGGCATCGGACGCGTAAGGTCGCTTGTCACGATCGCCACGCTTTCGCCAGGTTTCACCAGGTCAGAAAGCCTCGGGGAGCCGATGGGCTGCGCAAGCGCACGGGCCACCTCTTCCTCGCCTGTCTGTAAAAGATCTACCTGATTGGCCGTCAGCACACCAAGGAGGTTAGCGTCCGGCACTTCAACGGTCTGCGATTCCCGTCCAAATCCAAACTCAAGCGTCATAGGGAAAGACCTCCGCTGCGTAACGGAGCGCCCGGACCACAGGCAGCTCCTCCCCTGCAAGAAAGCGAATCAGCGAGCCTCCTCCGGTGCACAGATAGTTGATCTTTTCCGTCTTGCCATACTTGGCCGTCGCGACGATGCTGTCCCCACCGCCAACAACGGTATACGCCTGCGTGTCTCCCAGAGCGTCCCAGACGATGCGCGTTCCGGCCTCTGTGAGAGGCTGCTCAAACACACCCATAGGACCGTTTACAAACACGGTTTTCGCCTTCCGGATGACATCCGCGTACACTGCAGCTGCTGAGGCCCCGATGTCGAGCACACAGGCCTCGGCAGGAATTTCACCGGACCGACCTTCCCGACGCTCGCCCGCTTCGACCCAAGCAAGCGTTTCCGGCAGCATGATGCGGTTCGCATGCTTGGCCAGGATGTCTTCAGCCTGTGCGATATGCCCTTCAAGGTTTGAGCGCCTGATAAAGTCCAGGCTGCCCTGGCCGATGCCGTCACCCCTGGCGGCAAGCAGGATCTGGGCCACAAGCCCTCCGCACAGCACGCTGTCGGCGACGGCGCTTCCAAGCAATCTGCCCATCATGAGAAATGCGTCTGCTATCTTAGATCCTCCCAGCACGAACACGCAGGGACGGTCCGGGTTTTCGAGGATTTCGGAGAGAACACAGTATTCCTTTTCAAACAGTCGGCCCATCGCGGAAGGGAGAAGCTGTTCAAACCCGCACAGAGAGGGCTGGTCGCGATGCGCCGCTGCGAAAGCGTCGCAGACATAGAGATCAAGAAGCGGCGCGAGCTTCATGACCACCTGCGTTTTGGCCTGCTGCTCATGGCTGAGTCTGAGCGCCTGCTCAAAGAGCGTCTGCTCCTCGGAACAGAAGCGAACATTGTCGAGCAGAAGGATCTCCCCCTCGCCCAAGGCCCCGACTGCCTCTCTGGCCGTCGGCCCGCAGACATCCTCCACGAACCTCACCTCCTGGCCAAGCAGGGACACAAGCGCCTCCGCATGAGGTTTTGTGGTGTAGAAGTTGTTGTACTCAATGTCAGAGCCCTGGTGGGCCAGAACCACCAGCTTTGCACCGCGGTCAGACAGCTCCCTGAGCGTGGGTACACACGCCCTGATGCGGGCAACGGACTTCAAGGCACCCGTCTCGCGGTCCACAGGCTGGTTGATGTCCACCCGGCACAGCACTGTTTTTCCCTTCACGTTATACTCGTCCAGCGTACGGATTCCAAAGCGCATATTACCTCCCGACCTTGCCCATGCCCAGGTATTCGTTGGTCTTGTCCGTCGCTTCCTCACGCGTCATCTGCATACGCATCGCCGCCCTGACGGCATCCATGGTTTCGGGAATCGTCACGGCTTCCTGAGGGATGTTGATCGCAAACATGATGTCATCCCCTGTTTCCACCACGCTATCGCTCCAAAGACCTATCTCGTACATATCTCCGCGTCGGTTGCCCAGGTCGCGCGCGTATTTGAAAAAGCTCGCATTGCCGCTGAAGCCGTCATCAATGGAGACGACGCGGATGCGAGGATGCTGCTGGAAGCAGGCCAGCGCCTCCTCCTTGGGTATCCGCCCCTGCCTTCGGCCGGCTACAACAGTGATGATATGCCCGTGGGTAACCGGCGTATGCACAAGGATGCCGGTAGCCTCCACATGGGGCATGATGGTCATCAGGTCCACAGCCTGGTGACTGGGCGCCTTGTCCATCTGCAGTGCATTGGTCAGGCCGCGGTGATAGTCTCCGGGATCAGCCACGCGCCGGATGATGGTGATAGCGACCCTTTTCAGACCGAATTCTCTGTCCAGCACGTCCACTGCCCGGATGAGCCCGGTTGTGTTGCAGGACGTGAGCTTTAGATAGTCTGCGCCAAGGCCCTTCTCATAGTTGGCGTATCCATGAAAAAACACGTCGGCGATCGCGTTTTGTTCGCCACCCTGAAACACGGCTTTCTTTTTGTACTTCTCGTAGAGCAGCTTGTTTTTCGCGCCGACACCTCCGGGCGCCGAGTCCAGCATGATGTCCACGCTTTTGATCAGGTCCTCAAAGCGGCCAGCCACCGGGATCCCCAGCGCGTCAAAACGGCTTAGGTCCGCCCCCTCCACAAGGTAAAGCCCATACCGGACGCCATTTTCGCCAAGCATGCCTTTTTCAGCCAGCGCCCGAATGGAAAGTGTCGGAGCCACGTCCGCGACTCCCACCAGTTCCATATCTTCCTGCAGCGCTACGCCGTCCGCCAGCCGCTGCCCGATGGTTCCGTAGCCTGCTACGCCTACCCTGATTCTTTTCATGTTTCCTCCTGTGCATTTCGCGAAAAGCCCTTCACAGCCCAAAGGGCTTCCTCACCCTTCTACCCGAACCGGGAGGCCGCCCTGCTCCCAGCTCTTCTTTGCAGCAATGGCGATTTTGACCGGCTGCAGCCCGTCGAAGGCGTTCACCGGCGTTTCTCTGTCCTCCAGGCAGGCTTTCACGAAACAGCGGGCCTCCTCAATGAAGGCATCGTTGTAGCGCTCGAGGAAAAACCACAGTGGCTTCTCCATCGTGACCGCCTCCTGCGTATACAAAACGGTGTTGTTCGCTCTTTCGTTGTCCGCAGTGACGCAACCCCTGGAGCCGAAAACCTCGACCCTCTGGTCGTAACCGTAGACAGCCTTCCTTGAGTTGTCAATCACACCCAGGGCACCGTTCGCCAGGCGTAGGCTGATGACGCAGGTGTCCGCATCACCCGCCTCCCCGATGGCGGGGTCCACGAGGCAGGCGCCAAACACGGAGACCTCTGTCACTTCGCTGCCTGTCAGATAGCGGACCATGTCAAAGTCATGGATCGACATGTCCACGAAAATGCCTCCGGACTGTATGACATAGCTGGCAGGGGGAGGCTCGGGGTCCCTGGAGGTCACTTTGACGATATGAACCTCACCTACGCCCCCCTCGCTGACGATATCGCGAACACGCCTGAAATTGCGGTCGAACCTGCGGTTGAACCCCACCTGGTACCGAACTCCTGCCTTTTCAACCGCTTCCAGGACCTTGGCAATCTTATCAAGGTCATGGTCGATGGGTTTCTCGCAAAAGATATGCTTCCCGGCATGGGCAGCATCGACGGATATGGGCGAATGCATGTCCGTCGGCGCGCAGATGAAGACCGCGTCGACCCGTGGGTCCTTCAGGATGTCTCGGTAGTCCTTGTATATGTCGGCAATGCCCAGCGCAGCACCCAGGTCCCGGGCCGCGTCCAGATCTACATCCGACACGGAGATCAGCTGCGCTTTTTCAACCTGGTTGGCCAGATTGTGCGCATGAAGCTTTCCAATGCGACCCGCCCCGATGATTCCAATTCTAAGCTTGTCTGCCATGTCTCTTCAGCCTTCTCTCCTCAGTATTTTTTAGCGATCCCGAGCTTGTCAAGATGCTCTGCCAGGGCACGGCGGCCTTCCTCGCCGGCGGGCACCTCCGCTGTCCCCACGCGCCACCAAGCACCGTATCCGTCTGTCATCGACTTGGGCAGCACCTTGATGTCAAAGAGGACCGGCCGATCCCTGACGGTCAGCGAGTCCCTAAGCGCGTCGGACAGTTCATCAAGGCTGCGAACCGTATAGGCCTTCGCGCCGTAGCCCTCTGCGATTTTGGCGTAGTCGACGGTGAGGAAGGGTCCGTCATGCCTGCCGGTTTGCGTGCGAAAGCGCAGTTCCGTGCACAGCGATGCATTGCCTTGGGCAACCTGCAGATTGTTGATGCAGCCATAACTTGCATTGTCAAACAGACAGATGTTGACCTTCATGCCCTCCTGGACGGCGGTCAGCAGTTCAGAATGCAGCATGCAGAAGCTGCCATCCCCGACCATGGCGTATACCTCTGTGTCCTCGCCGACGGCCAGCTTCTGCCCGATGGCTCCGCTGACCTCGTAGCCCATGCACGAATATCCGTACTCCATGTGATAGCTGTCGGCCGTCTTTGCCCGCCACATGCGCTGCATGTCCCCCGGCAGGCTCCCCGAAGAGCCTATGACGACAGCATCCTCTGGGATCAGGCGGTTGATAGCGCCCAGCACCGCTGTCTGCGTGAGCGTGCTGTCAAGATCCCGCGCAAACAGGTCTGCCGACGCAGCGTTGGCGTCGGCGATGTTGGCAGGGCTCCCGATCTTGTACTCAAGCCCGTCCAAACGATCCAGCTCGATCTTCCAGCGTCCCCTGGCGGCTTCGATCTCGTTTTTGTAGGCAGAACGATAGCCCTCCAGCGTATCCGCGAGGGCATGAAGCGCTTCCCGGGCGTCGGCAATGACAGGAAAGCCGTCCATCTTCACCGCCTGCATGGGCGACATACTGATGTTTACAAAGCGGACGTCCTGTCGAAAGAGTGACTTGGACGCAGTCGTGAAGTCCATATACCGCGTACCCACACCGATGACAAGGTCTGCCTCCGCCGCAATCTCGTTGGCCGCCTGACAGCCCGTGACGCCTATGCCGCCCAGGTTGAGAGGATGATCCCACACGACCGCGGACTTGCCCGCCTGGGTTTCTCCAAAGGGGATATGGAAGCGTTCCGCGAACGCGAGAAAGGCCTCATGCGCTTCAGAGTACTTCACGCCGCCCCCGCAGATCAGAAGGGGTTTTTTTGAGGCTCTGACGGCCTGAGCCGCTTGATCGACCGCCTGCTTGGTGGGAGGACGCCGCTCAATAACGTGAACGCGTCTTTCAAAGAAGGAAAGAGGATACTCACAAGCCTCTCCAGCAACATCCTGGGGAAGGGCCAGGCAGACCGCACCGGTGTCCGCCGGGTCCGTCAGCACCCGGAAGGCGTTGAGCAGCGCGCTCATGAGCTGTTCCGGCCGATCGATGCGGTCGAAATACCGGCAGACCGCGCGGAAGGCGTCATTGGTCGAAATGCCAGCGGAGTGAGGGTGTTCCAGCTGCTGCAACACAGGATCGGGCTGCCGACACGCATAAGTGTCGCCCGGCAGTACAAGCAGCGGGATGTTATTCGCCGTGGCGGTGCCACAGGCTGTGATCATGTTGGCCGCTCCCGGGCCGATGGACGAGGTCACGGCAAAAATGGCCTTTCGCTTCATCTGCTTGGCGAAGGCAATGGCTGCATGCGCCATCCCCTGCTCGTTTTTCCCCTGGAATACCTTAAGGCGCGCTCCTTCCGAGGGCAGTGCCTGGCCCAGACCCAGAACATTGCCATGTCCGGGGAGCATGAAGACCCCCCGCACAAAGGCTTGTTCCTTCCCGTCCAGCGATACGGCCTGGTTGCGAAGGAAACGAACCAGCGCCTGCGCCGTAGTAAGCCTTACACTGTGCATTCGTTCTCCTCCAAGCTTAAAATTCGATCGTTGGCGTCGTCCTGCCAGAGCCACGCGTGCTCAGGATCGTCGATCCGCGTCTTTCGCCATGGGTTGCCCTCCAGATGGCGGATCCCCCAGACGTAGCACATCGCGTAGCCCGGCGCGGCGACCTGGGAATGAAAGCCATGAGTGATGACGGTCAGGCCGTTGCTTCGCGACACATGCACCTCACCGTCGGCGAAGCTCGCGCCAAAGCCCTGGGGGCGGTCAAAGCGATGGAAGTATACCTCCGGCTGGGGGTGGTGGTGGGGTGGGTAGCTGGACCACTTGCCCGGGAAGTTGAGCACCTCTCCCAGTACCATGCCCGACCAAGGCGCCGATTCATGGTCAAACATTGTCTTGATCTCCCGCCGCATCGCGCCATGCAGTTCTCCCCGGTTTCCAGCATGCTGGACCACCACATCAGACGGGGTATAGAGCCTGCTTTCAAAGGGCTTGTCCTGTGGCACTGCCTGAAGATACAGCTCGCAATGGCTGAGGCCCCGGAGCTTGAAACTACACCCGGGTCCTGTGTGCAGGCAGGTCGCTTCATCCAGAAAGGGGTTTCGGCGCGAGGCTTGCTGTGATTCTCCGTCCCAGGCGAAGAGGACTTCCCCCTCAAGGAGCAGACAAACGGTTTCCTTGCCAGCTTCCCCACCGTGGAAGGTCTCCCCTTCCTCTAAAACAAGTAGGCCCACATCCATGCCCGTCGCCGGATGCCCCTCCACGGTCAGATAGGGGTTGTAGCCCGGTCCTATCGTCGGTTGCAGGTATGCCATCAGATCTCCTTTCTACAGTCCCGCGTGTTCCCGGATGAAGGCGCGCGCCTTCATGGCGTATTCAAGCGGATCAGCCTTGGCTGGATCCTGTTCCGCCTCGACCAGGAGCCATCCCTCATACCCCGCGTCAGCGAGCAGCGTCAGGATGGGATCAAAGTCCACACACCCGTCACCAGGCACTGTGAAAGCCCCTTCACGGACCGCCTTCAGAAAACTCCAGCGCTCAGCCCGAACACGGTCGACAATCTCCCGGCGCATGTCCTTCAGATGCACGTGTCCCACCCTGCCCGCATGCTGCCTGAGCACCTCAAGGGGGTCGTCTCCAGCAAAGGTAAAGTGACCCGTATCGTAGCACAAAAAGACGTGGGCGGGGTCCGTTTCCGAGAGCATCCTGGAAGTTTCCCTCGCGGTCTGCACGACAGTGCCCATATGATGGTGGTAGCAGAGCTTGAAGCCCCGCTCTGTTGCCACCCTGCCCAGGCTGTCAAGCCCGCCGAGAAGAAGATCCCATTCCCCATCGTCCATCACGTACCGGGTATCCTCAAGGACAGGCACGTCGGGTTTTCCTTGAATAGAGTAGCTCTGTTCCGAGACGTTGATACGATCAGCCCCCAACGCCGCAAGAAATTCAAGCTCCCCAACGAAGGCCTCCCTCACCCGTGCAAGGGGCTGCGTCAGGAGAAAGCTTGAAAACCATCTGGATGCCACCCTGAGTCCCCGCAAGTCCAGCTCGCGTTTGAGCACGGCCGGATCCGAGGGATATTTGTTGCCAATCTCACAGCCCGTAAAACCGGCCAAGGCCATTTCACTGACAATCTGGCGAAAGGTGTTTTCTGCTCCAAGTTCCGGCATGTCGTCGTTGCACCAGCCGATGGGTGCGATCCCCAGAAAGACTTTTTGCCTGTCAAACACGCAGTTTCCTCCTTTACAATGCCGAGGACCCGCGCAGTGTCACACCGCTGCTAAGCGGCGTGCCCGGGCCTCCAGTTTTCCGCGCGTCACGTCAATTGTGACGGCAGTGATGATCACCGAGCCGATGACAATGTACTGTATGTCGTTGCCGGCACTGAACAGGTTCAGGCCGTTTCGGATGGTGGATATCAGGAGTGCGCCTAAAAGTGTACCCCAGATCGTGCCCTTGCCTCCCCGGAAGGAGGCGCCACCGATGATGCATGCTGCGATGGCGTCCGTGTCGTAGGTGGCCGCAGAGGCTGTGTTGGCGGTATTGAGCCTCCCGGCAATAACAACCCCCGCAATGCCGCACATGAATCCGGAAATCGTATAGACAACCGTGAGCACATCCTTAGAGCGGATCCCGGATAACCTCGCGGCCTCCGGATTGCCCCCCACGCAGTAGATCTGGCGGCCAAGCGCCGTATGGTTTAAAAAGACGCCGAACACAAGATAGACAATGATCACCAGGATGAAGCTCATGGGAAACCCAGTCAGCAGCTTCACGCCAAAAAGCTGGATGTCAAAGGTCTGCCTGCCGATCCACAACACGCCATCTATCCCTTTGTTCGTAAAACCTATGGTTTTTGACGATGTGATGAGCAGTGCGATCCCCCAAAGAACATTCTTCATGCCCAGGGTGGAGACAAAGGGGTGGGGAAGATCCAGCCGCGTTAGCAGCGTCCCGTTGAGAAAGCCTGCCGCTGTGGAGACAAGCACAGCGGCGGGGATCAGGATGAAGGCGCTGGTAATGCCAAAGTCCTGCATCAAAACACCAATGACGCAGGTAGCCAGGATGGCGTTGTAGCCTACAGACAGGTCGATGCCCGCAGTGATCAGCGCCAGGAGCATTCCGCTTCCGATAAGGCAGTTGACCGCGGTCTGCTTCAGGATGTTCATCTGGTTGGACATCGTCAGAAACCTGCCCTGCCGGGATAGAGTAAATACAGTGTACAGGATGGCCAGTACAAGCAGAGGCCCCAGCTTCATCAGGATATCTCCGACGGCCGTCTTCTTTTTTACTCCACTTTGTGTCATGCGATCTGGCCTCCCCACGCGGCTTTCATGATGTCATCCTGATTGAAATGACTGCTTTCGCGATCAATCCGGGCCATGATGCGCCCTCTGCGCATCACGACCACGCGATCGGCCATGCCAAGCACTTCCGGCAGCTCGGATGAGACCATGATAATGCACTTCCCCTGTTTGACCAGCCTGTTCATCACGTTGTATACCTCAACCTTGGCGCCTACATCGATACCACGCGTGGGCTCGTCAAATAAGTAGATATCCGCATCGCAGTTGATCCACTTGCCAATGACGACCTTCTGCTGGTTGCCACCGGAGAGTTGCATCACAACCTCATCCACGGAGGGCGTCCTGATACGCAGAGCCCGGACGTTCTCTTCGCTCACCGCACGGATCCTGTGATGGTTTAGAAGCACCCTGCGCCGAAAGTTTCGGATGCTGGCAAGGATCAGGTTGGTCTTGACATGTTCCGACAGCACCAAGCCCTGGCCTTTTCGATCTTCCGTCAGGAAGGCGATCCCGTGGCGGATCGCCTGGCCGGGGTTTCGAATAGAGACCTTCTTCCCCCTGATGTAGATATCCCCGCTATCCGCCTTGTCCGCCGCGAAGATCGCGCGCATGGTTTCCGTGCGCCCGGCGCCCACTAAGCCCGCGAAGGCAAGGATCTCGCCGCCATAAGCCTCAAAGCTTATACTCCGGAGCACACCCGCAGCGCTCAGGTTTTCCACCTTCAAAAAGCATTCTCCCCGCACACCGGCTTCCTTGGGAAAGTGGTTGTCGACCGCTCTGCCCACCATCGCACGAATCAGCGTGTCCTGCGTGAGGTTCGCCACGTCATCCGTCAAGATGTGTTCCCCGTCTCTCATGACCGTCACACGATCGCAGAGCTCAAAGAGTTCCTCCAGCTTGTGTGATACAAAGAGGATGGCGATACCCCTGGCCTTGAGTTTTCTGACAGTCTCCATCAGTTGACGCACTTCCTGCTCCCCCAGGGAGGAGGTCGGCTCGTCCATGATGATCAGTTTCGCTTTTGCTGAGAGCGCTTTGGCGATCTCAACCATCTGCTGCAACCCAATCCCCAGCTTCCCACACTCGGTCCTCGTGTCGATCTCCGGATGCCCGAGTGCACCCAGTGCCTCATGAGCTTCAGCATGCATACGCGGATAGTCCAGCAAGCCCAGCCTGTTTTTCACTTTTCTGCCCATGAACACATTGTCGACAATCGGAAGCATCTTCACAATATTGAGTTCTTGGTATACGCAAGAAATACCGGCGTTTTGCGCCTGCACAGGGTCTTTGAAGGAAACCTCTTTGCCCTCCACCAGGATCTGGCCTTCTTCCGGCATGTACACGCCCGTTAAAACCTTGATTAACGTTGATTTCCCAGCGCCGTTTTCTCCGACGAGCCCGTGGATTTCTCCCGGCAGAACCTCAAGATGCATGTTGCGCAGGGCTACCACACCTGGAAACTTCTTGGTCAGATTCTTCGTTTCTACAACGTATCCAGGCATGACGCCACACCTCGTTTCCCCGCAGCAGTGCCTGAGTTTTCGCAGCCTGCGCGTCGCAGCAAACGGTGGTCCGGGGATGCCTCTCCGGACCACCTCAGGGTCGTTGCCCCGTCAGATAGGATCCCGCTTATCTCGCCGGCCAGGCTCCGAAGGTCTACTTAAGATAGTCTTCGTAATTGGCCGCATCGATGATTACCGTGTCGACAACGACGTTCTCGTCTACAGATTCTCCATTCAGAGCCGCAAACGCAGTCATAACCGACAGGTAGCCCATGAGCCTGGGCTGCTGCGCGACTGTTCCGGCCAGATCTCCTGTAGCGATCAGCTCGATGGCAGACTGGTTTCCGTCAAAGCCAAGGATGGTGACGCCCTCAACGCCCGCAGCCTTGACGGCATTCAGGACGCCGATGGCCGTATCGTCGTTGTGGCACAGTACAAGGTTGATCTCCGGATGGGCGACAATCTGATCTTCCATGACGCGGGTCGCACCATCGGTCGTGTTGTTTCCCGATAGCTGGGCCACCGGCTGGAGCCCCGCCTCCTCAAGTGCCTGAACATAGCCGGCTTTGCGCAGGTTGGAGGTATTGTCCCCTTCCTGGCCGTAGATGATGAGGGCTTGAGCCTTGTCTTTCCCTACAAGCTCAATGCCGTACACACCACCGGAATGGGCAGCAATCTGGTTTGAGGTTCCCACAAAAGAGGTTTTATCCTCATAGGCGCAGTCCGTATCACAGAAAACGACAATCCCTTTGTAGCCAGTGGACGAGATCGCCCCGATCACGGCGTCACCATCCAGCGGGGCGATGATGATGGCGTCCGGCCCGGCGGCCATCTGCGTCTCCAGCTGCTGGACTTGTTCAGCGATCTCCGTTTCAGCTGCGGGGCCTTGAACATCGATGAAGAGACCGAGTTCTTCCGCTGCCTCGTCAATCCCTCCTTTGACCGTCTGCCAGTATTCGCTTGATAGCGTCTTTAAGTTCACAACAATCGTGAATGCGCCCTCTGCCGCAAATGCGGGGGCTAGTCCGAGCATCAGTGCCAATGACAACAGGCAAGCCAGTATCCTTTTCATTTTCCGTCCCCTTTCATGTATTGCCAAAGCGGGCGTTCCCGCTTCCTGCCACGGATGAAGGTCTGTAGGGTCCCCTTTCATTGCGTCAACAACCAAATGTACACGCGGAAACCGCAGCATCCCTGTTTCTGTTCCTCTGTGCCTATCATAGTGAACAGCTTACCTTCTGTCAAGACTGAGTCGTGCCTCATTAAGAACGAGCACGAATCGAGTATGCTCAGAGAATGAAAAAGGAAGCCGTATACGTGAGAACAAGGCTTGGGCTGAGCATCCCGCTGAGGATGGCCTGTAGAAGGATTCGGAAAAAGAAGCCTGAGTGGATGCGAAATCCGATCCAGAGTGCGTCATCCGTGGATAAGCTAGCAAAAGTTACAAGCCTAACCCGTATTAGAAGATTTAGAATTTCAAAACACGTAATTCATATTGCATTTCAATTCTACTTCTTTCAAAGAAATTATGTTCACTTACTTCAATAGACAAAACATCGCAGTGATTCTATCAATTGCAGCTGAATCGGGGACTTGATGTCTGTGAACATTCGCAGCGCAATAGCCTCAGCGCTCTCTCCTTGACTTTTTTCGTGTCCGGCCTTCATAATGACTCGCAAAGAAACCGCATGCGCAAGGACAACCGTGGATCGCAGGGGAGGGAGCTAGACAGTGTCCATCCTGGTATGCAATGTGGGGAGCACTTCACTCAAGTACAGGCTTTACGGGCCCGGCCTTGACCTTTCAGAGATGGCTTCCGGCTGTTTTGAGGGAATCGGCTCGCCCGGATGTGTCAATCGGTGGTCGCTGCCCGATGGATCCTCAGGAAAGGAAACTGCCCCCTGCCTTGACTACCACTCCGCAGTCGCCGCAGTGCTCCATTCTCTATCAGCCCGCGGTGCCCTCCGAGTGGTTTCGGATATCTCTTGCGTAGCCTTCAAAGCAGTAGCAGCAAAGGGAATCACAGGCACCCAGCGGCTGACCGAACGAGTCCTGCACGCGATGGAGGAATACAGCCCTCTCATGCCCGCCCACAACCCGCCCTACCTCATGGCTATCCGCCTGTTTATGCAACGCCTGCCCGGCACTCCCATGATTGCTTCCTTCGAGACAGGCTTCCATGTCTCCATGCCGCCAGAAGCCTTCCTCTACTCGCTGCCGCCCCAGTTTGCTGCCATGGGCGTACGGCGCAATGGTGCTCACGGCGCCTCCCATGAGTATGTATCCCGGTGGGTATCCACGCAGGAAAAAACCCCGATTACCCGCTTGGTCGTCTGCCACCTGGGGGGCAGCTCATCGCTCTGTGCAGTTAAAAACGGGCGCAGCATCGACACCACCATCGGCCTGTCCCTACAGTCGGGCCTCATGCACAACAATCGCGTGGGGGATCTGGATCCCTTTCTTTCCTTCTACCTGATGGAGTCGCTGAAAATGTCCTCAGATGAAGTCAAAGACCTCTATTGCAAAAACGGAGGTTTTCTGGGGATGTCTGGGGGGCTCTCCAACGATCTGAGGGACATCGAAGCCGCGGCAGACAAGGGCAACAACGATGCCCGGCTCACCCTATCGTCCTTCTGTTACGCCGTCAAAAAGGGCATCGGCGCCTATGCAGCCGCCATGGGGGGCCTGGATGCAGTGGCCTTCGCGGGCGGCATCGGCGAGAACAGCCCAAGGGTGCGTGCCCACGCGCTCGAGGGCCTGGGTTTCCTTGGCCTCCACCTTGATGAAAAACGCAACGTCCTCTCTAAGCCTGGCAGCCTGATCTCCACCGATGGATCGAGCGTGCGCGTCTATGTCGTAGCCACAAACGAAGAGCTCATCGTCGCAGAAAAAGCACGCAGACTTTTGCTGGACGAGCAGCGGCCTTCCCCATAAGGACTCCTCCGCCACAGGCCCAAAGCGCTCCATACTCCACGAGCCTGAGGTAAAGGGAGCAGTGGCTATTTTTTGAGTTTTCTTACGATAAAGAGCGTTAAGCAAGCGCCGCCGACGGCAATGGCCAAGGCGCCAATGCTAAACCTCGACGTGCTGATGCCCAGCAATCTCGCAACGAACCCCCCTATCAGGCTCCCTGCAGCGCCCAAGACAATGTTCCACACGAGACTGCCTTTTTCGCGCATAAGCTGCCTGGCGATCCATCCAGCAAGGCCTCCGAAGGCCAACCACAGGATAAAATTTATCACGGACATCGGGTCCTCCTTATTGATCGGACGCGAAAAGAAGACGGTCGCAGTATATGCCCAGCGCTGACCCCTGTCAACGAGCCCACAGCCCCGGCCTAAGGCTTATGCATGGCCGCCATCCTCATCAAGACAGCTTCATTCTTTGGACCGCACTCCCTTCGGGCGATCCAATCCTCCTCATCCTGTACAACATCCAGAAAAACCCGCACATGCTCTTGGCCCCCAGTGTTTCCTGACTGCCTTAACTCCACACAGCGCATTTCCACATAGACTCTTCACGCAGCAGACGCCCCCTCTTTCTCGATGTGGCTGTGAGTTTTTCACGCGTCCTGCGAACCCCGCGAGTGCTTTTCTGATCATTTTTCAAGCTCCCCTATAGAGGTTTGCACATCCCTCGGCATGGGAGGATGATTCCTGCCGAACTCAACCCATCCTCCGCCTATTAGAGCTATTTAAGCTTATCAAGCATCGTAATTCCAATGAATACGCAACGCCTCTCCGGAGAAGGCCTATTGTTTCACTTCAACAGACAGATTCGCATAATTTTCCGCTGGGCCAGACGCTGATCTGGCACCTTGATCTCTGCAAAAAACGCAGCGTAATGGCTTTCTTGTAGCCAACAGTTTATAAGGCAGGACTCCCTGATCACCCTTTGGGTGGTCATCTGTCCGGTTCGCGCAGAGGACAGATTTCAAACTGAATTTGCACGGAGGCAAGGGTTCTATGTAGATCGGTGGCAGGATAGTATTAGAGATATGCGAAGAACCGTGACAGAGGCAATTGCGATGTTCCGGAAGCGTTGATAGGGCAGGGGAAATAAGGGGGTC